>JACKFY010000001.1 GCA_020632235.1 Pseudomonadales bacterium
CCGTTGGCTTTCCCACGCAGCCACTGATTTGTCGCATTGGCATGAATGGTGAGCTGGTTACTGCCGCCGAGGCAACTCCAGAGGAACAATACAAGTGGCTGATGTTGCTTGAGAAGTACTGGATTGTTGGCGTTGACGAGGCGGGCAACCCACTGGAAGATACTGGTAACCAGGTGAGCTATACGCTCAAATATGATCCAACCAAGGTTAAGTTTGCGGATTTTGCTGAAATGGTCAAAAAATACCAATCGCAAATAAAATGCTGCAGCGTTATGCCTCAGCAGGACGCCACAGCCTATGAGTATCAGCCAGAACAACCAGTTACGATCAGTGAATTCATGAAGGTACTTGACGAGATTGAGCGGGACGAAGACTTGTTCGAAGACATCGACTGGGAGCATCTCAAGTGCGAGAGCGGGGCGTGTCCGATTTAAGCTTGACAGCTGTGTTGCGCTGACCGTATCATGAATCTGTAATTATCAACTGACGAGGTGGCTATGGATATCCAACAACTATTTAATGAATTCCAGACTCAAGTCGAACAGTATATTGAAACTGAAGTTGCTCGAAGAATGCACGAGGGCACAACAGTTCAAAAATCCGATGTGGTGCCAACTCAGTCAGTAGCGCCGATTAACTTGGATGAAACACTTCGTGAACTTGAAGCTCTCGGTCGACCACCCCAATCAAATGTTTCAAATACATCATATCTTGACGAAATGCTTGCTTCAGTTTCAGTTTCGCCCAACAGCAATACGCAGCCAAAAATCATTGAGACAACCGCTCAATCTGCTGGAGGAGCTTTTGGAGGCATTCGTTCGTTGTTAGGTCGTATCACGGAGCGTAGAAGTCAGAGTAATACGGTATAAGGAGAGAATATGGCTGAATTTACATCACCAAGAGCTGCTGAAAAGGCTGCTGCCGCAGGTCAAGAAAAAGAAGCTGCTCAGCAACGAAGTCAAGAGCGTGCCGCTCGTAGAGCTGAGCGGGGTGGAAAGTGGCGCGATCGCTGGAATAAGGTTAAAGAGACAAGCGCAAGAGCATGGGATGCGGTTGGGCAAGCGAAAGATGTTGCTGTCACTAAAGCCAAAGCTGGAGCTGCAGAAATTGGCGGAGCAGTCGCTGATTCTAGAGTTGCTGATAAAGTTGACTCGATTCAAGCAGGGGCTCGGTCAGAAGTTAAGGCCGCACAAGCCGGACTTATTGAAAAATACAATCAAGCCACAAATGGTGTTGCTCGAGTAATGGATGCAGTTGATCGCACTCAAGAAATTATGCGCGCGGGTGCCAAAGCCAAAGCAGCCGAAGTCGTATTCAATGGGGTAGGTATGGGAGTTGGTGCATTGAAAGCGCTGGTTGAGGAATTGAATGGCATGATTGCAAAGATGGAAGCGAAAGAAAATCTTGAGGACGGCGATGTTGAGCCGCTCATGAATAAATTGGCTGGTTCATCTGGAGAAGCGAGAGCTCGGCAGGACAAAGCCAGAGAGACAAAAGAAAAAGCAGGCGCGCTTAGGAATTTCTTCCGCAGGCGTGGACAATAACTAAATATCGTATAAATCATTGGTGGAAGGAATTACATATGAATAAAACACAGCTGTTTCAGGAAATGCGCAACCAAGGTCTTGACGAGGAAGTGGTTAATGCGCTGATGGAAGATTTGGCTGATCTTCCCGAAGAATTGGGCGAAGCCGAAATGAAGCGTGTTGATGCTGCATTGGCACAAGTTGAAGAAGCGGCGGCGTTTGCAGAATATGCACATGGTAAGATAGCAGACGCTCTCGAGCAAGCTGAAGATGGCATGATGGATGCTAATGATCGAATGGTAGAGGATGTGGCCGGAGCAACGGTCACCAATGTTAAATTAGCACAAGATGTGATTAAGTCAGCTGAATCAGTGGGGGATAATACTCCTCAAGCCGCATCGACCCCATCGGCGCCGCCAGCTATGGCAACGCCTCCTATGGAGATGCCAGCGATGCCAGCACCATCGGCCACGGATGTTCCTTCAGACGGTGCACCGGCAATGCCTCAGGCAGATGTTACGATGGGCGAGGTCAATTAGAATTGTATACTTTCTGTGCGAGTCAAGTGTTGCTGAACTGCTTCTTGGGCTTCAGTTGCTGCCAAATTAACTGTTGAGTATTTTCTAGCTTTTTTAGCAGCTTCTAAAAGTCTTTGGTAATCCCGCAGACCGTGAAATTGTTGGATATCTTCAATAGATTTGATCGAATTGATATGATTCACAACTAACGTCTTGATTGCTGCAAAATACTTGTCAGGTCGTCCATCTGCGAGGGAGGCATAATACATATCCATTGAAGTTGTGTTGACTTGAACTATGCCAGATTCACTCTGTTCTGCGATACAAGGTACGATTCGAAGGTCGTATTGAAGTTTTGTGATTTCTGAATATGCCACTTCCCTCTGACCCTCATGTGAATAGTCTAGATATCCAGATGGTTCATCGTTATTTCTCGGTTTCATTGTTTTTTGAATCATGTAGTCGACCAGCGCTCTGCCCGTGCGACCATTTGCATCATTAAACGGATGAATTACCATAAGTACTGCGTGCGTCCAAAGAGCTAACACCTGGATATTAATCGAGGTAGACGTAGGTAGCAATGCATCTACTTTTTCACAGAGTAAGTCAAATAACTTCGCAACATCTTCTGGCTTCGGCGGTACTATAGTATCTATGGATACGAGCTCGGTTCTTAATCCACCCTGGGCAATATATCCCTGACTTTCATCATCCCAGAGGTAAATCCCTTGCGAGGCCATCTGGTGAAGGAGTAGAATAACGTCTTTAGTTGGAAGATCTTGCTCTGATAAATATTCCGCCACTTTTTTTGAAATTACTTCATTGACAGCTCTCATCATGTGTTCTGAAGCATGCTCTGATTCAGTAGCGGCTCCTATAGCTTTATCTTGTGCTGCCATGACAATGTCTCGCGGCTCATTCATAGTAAAAAGTATAGTTAATTTGTTTTAGTATGACAACATATGACTCAAACTTTACTTGTGTCATCTACACATCAAGCGATCGAATGAAAATATTTGTAACTCTCTGGACCAAATTTGTAGATTTGAATAGTAGCTGCTCGAACGACCTCTCTGGGAATTACAAATACGAGCTCATCAGTAAAGCCTGAGTTCATCTCTGCATATTGACTCAAATCTCTGTCTGGTAAATCGACAACGAGAACAAATCCTCCATATGCATATTTTGTCTGCGCTGTAACAGGATTATTCGTAAGCCACTGGTTTGGTTTATAGAGTGCTTTCTGAGCAATTGTACGTACTTTTTTGTCAGTAAGAACCTTTGGTGAAACAATCGCTTCGTGAGCTTTTTTGATTTCTCTCTTTGTTGGCGGGTTGGCAAAAAAGTTGTTTAATTCGGTTGGAGGGACTCCGGCATATAATCGCGCGTATCCATTTCTCCGAGGTGGTTGAGGAAACTCATACCACATGTTTTTTTGAGCGGCTTCAGTCGCAAAGGATCGAACATAGTTTAACTGAGCAATGATGTATGGTTTGCTCTTATCTAATTCAGGAATACTTGGGCGATCGGGATGCATTACTATTACTTTACAACATTTTGGGGTACGCAAGACAACCCAACCATGGCTGCGTTGTCCATGCAGAGTCGCTTGGTATACGGCGTCTTGAGTTTGAGGTGGCGTGGCTGATGGGCTTTTGATCTGAGTGTTTGGCGGAGCATCGAGCGGAGCGTGGCATTCGCCGCCACGCCACCACCGAGCCAAACTTCGGTAATTTCTGGAAAATCAAGCAAAATTTTATTCAATTTATAACAAATATGTCTAAAGACCGCGTATTGCAGGCTGGCACAAAAATCAAACGTCTCTTGAGCGCTTGGTAACGTCTCACCCCACTGTTTTTCAATAAATCTTCGAGCAAAAGTTTTCATACCAGAGAAACTGAGGTTGTAATCGCGCGTGGTAGTCATCGGGAGGGGAAATTCGTAACGGCTACGGTTGCCTTGTTTGGCCAGCTGTTCAATCACTGGTCCGGCTGGGTAGCCCAAATTCATCATGCGGCCGATTTTGTCGAGTGCTTCGCCCGCAGCGTCATCCACTGATTGCCCAAGTAGCGTGATGGAAAATCGGCCGCTCGTTAGCCAGTTCGTTGCATCATCTTGGTCATCCTGCGCCATCGCCAATCTGGGATATCTCGCGACTCTTGCGCCTGTGTTTGTCTCTTTGTGTAGCGTCGATCGATTTGCTTTCGCCTTTAAGTCTTTTTTGTCTGCATGAATCAAGAAAAATTGAGTGTGACCGCCAGACACAACTACGCTCAGTACTGGTAGCTGAATTGCATCTAGAACTTTGTTAGATCGCTCGCTGGCCGCGCTCTTTCGAGCATCTGCTTCAGTTTTAGCAGATGTATTTTTTGCCTGCGACTGTGCCAAAACTGAGAGGCAGTGGCCCTCAATATGGTTGACTGGGACGATTGGAATTCTTAGCCTAACACCAAGCTGTTTGGCAAAGGCAATGCCGACTTCAAGCGCTGGTGCTAAGCCTGGTCCAATTGTTACGGCTATGTGCTCAATATCTGTTTCTGCTATGCCAGCGCGTTTGAGGGCGAGCTTGACCACGGCAGCAATGTTCTCTCGATGGGCCTGTTTGGCTACAGTGGGAAAAACGCCACCATATGGCCGGTGTAGTTCGGTTTGTGAGGCAATCACGTTCGACCAAATCTCGAGTCCGCAGGTGACTGCAGCTGAGGTATCATCACACGAAGTATCTATGGCGAGGATGAGGGAGTTATTCATTCTGTTAGAATTAATGATTCAATTTCCTTCACTTTTGTTTTAAAAAATGATCGAATGTCTTTTTCTGGTGGTGGTGCATGCACCATGCTCATATCGCTTGGGTCAAATAAAAGGAGGTTTACTCCAAGTTGTACTGGGTCTATGTGTGTATCAAACTTCTGTTTAGTCAGATAGTAAAGTTCTTTCAGATTATAGTGGTGCACGTTATAAATGAAAAATAAATCTATGTAGTCTCTTGATCTCGGCTTAACACTCATAATGTGCAGTTTATTTGCGGCAATATCTATTAAACTGTCTACTTGTATATTTTTATATTTCGGGCCTTTTTGTATAGGAGGGAAAGGATAGTAATCAAACTCTAATTTTAGTATCTCTCTGTTTTTGAAATGGAGAAAAAAAAGATGCCTGTTGAATGAGCTTCTGTAGTCAAAGTGAGAATATTGGAGCGTATCTTTTAAGGATGAGATAAAGTCATGCAGCATCCTCGGATCGAACTCTTCCAGAGAAAAAAAATCCAGATCTTCGGAAAATCTATGGTGTAGAAACATACTAGACAGAGCAGTGCCACCACTAAATGTGAATATATGTGCGATAGAAGAATCGGAAATACAGTTAAGAATCAATTGTTGTTGCGTGGTGAGGCCTTGTGGTTCCATAAAAGTAGAGCAAATAGTTTTTTTGCGTTTTTATCAATGTGTATGGTGTCAAAATGTTTTTGGAGCAATTTTCTCGAAATTTTCTCACCATTTAAACCATAGTTAATCAGTTGCTCCAACTTCCAAACTTCTTGTGCTTGTTTGCTGGGCAACTTGCTGGGGTCTGTTTTTGTCCAGTTATACATATGATTGATTATAGTATACGCTTTTTTACCCGAAAAATAAAACTTTTTATTCTACTTTTTCAGAGCATGATTGTGCTTAATCACTCTGTCACTTTCAACACGCGAGTGCTCGCGTCTTTTTCCCGCACCTCAATTATACAAGTGGGCGCCGGCATAGCGTCTACTACCTGAGAAAACCACTCAATAACGACAACAGTTTTTGGCCGCAGTAACTCCGCCAGCCGCAACCTCCTTACTTCGTCTCTGCTTTGTAATTTCCAGGCGTCGATATGATACAGCATGCCGTGTGTTGTGTGTCTTTGAAACGGGTACTCCTCGATGTATGAGTAGGTGGGAGAGGTGATGGTTTCGTTTATTTTTAAAAACTCTGCCACACCTTTGGTAAAGATAGTTTTACCTGCACCAAGCTCACCCTCTAGGCCTATCAAGACGCCAGTTGTGCTCACACTGTTCCAGTGTTGCAGCATGATTTTTCCGGCTATGGCCATTGTTTCTTGTTCGCTTTGACTCACCAGCTGCATAGTGTTGCTGCTTTTTAGCAATCCAGACCCTGCACGAACAGACACAGGGATAGAAAGAGTGGTGTCTATAACCTGGGAAGGCTCTCTTCTTGGCAGCTCACCTGCGTCGATGATGAGCGAAATATGACTTTTTTGTTTTTCTGAAAGGTTGTCAAGAATGTGTTGTATTGTGTATGGCCTGCGTTTACCCGAGGCATTGGCGGAAGTGGCGGTGATGGGTGTTCCAAGATCACGCACTATCTCTCTCACCAGGGGGTAGTCAGGAATGCGTATGCCAATACTATTAAACTCTGATGCCACTCCGTCTGCCAGTTTGCCCAAGTCTTTTGAGATAACAGTCATTGGGCCAGGCAAAAACTGCTTATACAGAGCACTCGCCTGCTGGTTTATCTGGGCGTACTGCGCTGCCATAGATGCGTTTGCTACGGCAATTGAGAGGGGTTTTCCTTCCCTTCTTGATTTGTACTGCAAAAGAGCATCTACTGCCTTTTGGTTGGTGGCATCCACACCTACGCCGTATACCGTCTCTGTAGGATAGACGACGAGTTCGCCACGCTGTAGTACCTTGACAGCTTTTTGTATGACTTCGTTGTGTGTGTGCTCGTGTAACTTGAGTATTTTCATCGCTGATACATTATACAGGTGCGCTGTCTACCAGGTTTTTACCTCATTTGCTATACTACTTCCTAACCTATGATAACAACACGTAGTGTTCAGGCAAGCACCACAACAGATAGTCCAGCTAAGTTCTCCCTCTACCTTAGGGTGCGGGAGATTGCCCAGTTGGGCAAAGAGCTTGAAAAAGTGATGCTGCTCGATGATCTAGAGCGAGAAGCATGGATGAAAGAAAACGCTCACTTTGTTGATGAGGTACTGGAAAACATGCTGTATGACTCGGGCGAAGTACTACTCCAAGAAGATGTTTATGATGAAGAAGTGCTATCTCTCTCCGAAGACTTATTGATGACGATGAACGATGCACTTTCAAGGCTCAACACCATGATGGTGAGCCGTAAAAAGCAGAGAAGTAGCTGAAACCAGGCACTGCCATGATGTCTTTTTTTATTACTCTTGTCTACCAGCCGTTGTTTAATGCCCTGTTGTTTTTTTATTGGTTGCTTGACAAGGTTGGCATCGATGACATGGGTGTAGCGGTGATCTTGCTGACACTGGTGGTGCGTATTATCTTACTACCGTTATCTTTGCGAGGAGACAGTAGTGAAGAAGAACGCCGAGAGATCGCAAGCCATGTGAAAAACATTGAAGAAACCTACCGAGGTGACCCCATCAAGCAACGCGAAGAGCGAAAAAAACTGATGCGCAGTAGGCGAAAAATTATTTCTGCAGAGCTCATTAGCTTTTCTATTCAGTTGGTTGTCTCACTCATGTTGTGGAAGATTTTTGCCACAGGCCTGAGTGGCCAAGACTGGCACCTGGTGTATGGTTTTATGCCCGATATTCCCCAGCCACTCAACCTTAATTTCCTTGGTATTTTTGACCTGACCCATAGTAGCTGGCGACTCAACATCTTGCAGAGTTTCCTGATTTTTGTGCTCGAGACACTCTCGATTTTCACCTCGCCATTCCTCGTTTCCAGAAATGAAGTGGTGCGGCTGCAGCTAGTGCTACCTTTGGTTTCATTCCTCATTTTCTTGCGTCTACCTGCGGGTAAGAAGCTGTTTATTATTACCTCACTTTTGTTTAGCATCGTGTTAACTTTGATAAAGGCTATTCGCCTCAAGTTTGTAGAGTACAAAGACAAAGAAGAACACAAAACAGATGATGAAGGGGAAACGATAGTAGTGAGTGTAGGGTAGTAACTTGCCTTGCTAGCGCTCCGCAACCTGTTGGTATACAATACATCCCTATGGAGTTTGATAGATTAGTTGTTTCATTTTTGGTCGATGAGGTCGTGGGTGGCTTTTTTATTTCTGTACCTCCTGGTCATGTAGCATGTGTGTATGACCGAGGCCGAGGTGTACTCCCCCGAGTGTGGGGGCCAGGCCTCCACTTTAAACTACCCTTTTGGCAGGTGGCAAAGCTGTTTAACGCTCAGGTTTTGGAGTACTCTATTCACTCTGGGTTTGATCTTTCAAAAAATAAGGAGGCGCTGGGCGATGAGCCCATTTTAGCAACCACCCATGACGGCAAAGATATCGAGGTAGAGGGGTCAATCCTGTTTCGCATTGAGCGAGACGATGCGCCAGAGCTCTGGGAAAACATTGGTGAAAATTTAGTTTCAAAGGTGGTACGCCCCTACTCACGCAGTCGTATTGCCTCGATATTCTCTGATTACAAACTAGAAGACATCAAGCAGCACAGAGCGCACTTTGAGCAAACTATCCAAGAAGAGCTCAATAACTATTTTAGTGATAGAGGCTTGAGGTGTGAAGGTTTTTTACTGTCTCGCCTCACGGTTAAAAAACAAGGCGGTAGAGAAGAGGTGGTGGTAGCAGAAACACAAAGCAAACCTTCAGCTCAGCCAGCCAACATTACTCCTTCAGAGTAGTGCATGCGCAAAGTGCGTGTTGACAGATGTTAGCACTCTCGTTACTATACTGCTTATTGGCAATCTCACAATACGACTGCTAATACAGTACTAGTCAAAACTGCGACAATTCGCACAAAATACAGTAAAGAAAGGTAGTATGAACTCATCTCTACTCTCGGTACAAGACATCAAGCCACTCGCCGGGTACGTGTTGGTAGAACCAGCAGAGGCTGAGGCGCAGACTGCGACGGGCATCATCTTGCCTAGTAGTTCGGAAGAAAAACCGCAGCACGGCACCGTGTTGGCTTGTGGTGCTGAAGTGCAAGTAGATGGTGTAAAAATTGCCTGTCCTGTCAAAAAGGGCGACCAAGTGCTCTACAAAAAATGGGGTGGGAATGAGATCAAGGTAGGCGACACAGAGTATCAGCTACTTAAGTTTGAAGATATCTTGGCTACTATCGGCTAATGAACACTCTATAAACCACTATATTCTACATTCTAAATACTAAAAAATACTAACTACTATAAAAAAAGGAACAATATGGCAGCAAAGCACATTATTCACGGCGATGACGCTCGTCAAAAACTACTGACTGGTGTAAACAAACTGGCCGCAACAGTAACGACCACTCTTGGTCCTCGTGGGAGGAATGTGGCACTTGATAAATCTTGGGGTGCTCCAACAGTGCTTCATGATGGTGTGAGTGTTGCAAAAGAGATTACTCTTGAAGATAAGTTTGAAAATATGGGTGCGCAGCTGGTAAAAGAGGCCGCTCAAAAAACAAATGATGCAGCTGGTGATGGTACGACAACCGCTACTCTCCTAGCCCAACAGATGACGGTCAAAGGTATGAAGTATGTGACCGCTGGTACCAACCCCATGATGATGAAAAAAGGCATCGACAGAGCAGTTGATAGTGTAGTAGACGAAATTCGTCGTTTGGCAAAACCTGTGAAAGAAGCAGATTGGGAAAAGGTGGGGACCATCTCTGCTCAGAACGAAGTAATTGGCGCTAAAATTGCCGAAGCTCTCAAGTTGGTGGGCAAAGACGGTGTGATCGAGGTGGAAGAGGGAAAAACGATGGATATCACCATCGAGCATAAAGAAGGCATGGAGTTTGACAAAGGCTACGCTTCACCTTACTTTGTGACCGACTCAGAGCACATGGAGGCAGTTGTAGAAAAGCCTCATATCTTGGTGACCGACTACAAGATATCCAACATCCAAGAGCTTGTGCCGATGCTTGAAAAACTAATGCAGGTGAGCAAAAACTTCGTCATCATCGCCGATGACATTGATGGCGAGGCGCTTACTACGTTGGTGCTCAACAAACTTCGCGGTGTGTTCAGCGTACTTGCGGTCAAAGCTCCGGGGTTTGGTGATAGGAGAAAGGCGATGCTACAAGATATTGCAGTGCTTACTGGAGCTAACTTTATCTCTGCTGACACAGGCAGACAGCTCAAAGATGTTGATATTGCCGATCTTGGTACAGCTGACTCAGTCAGGTCGTCAAAAGACGCGACTCGCATCGTGGGCGGTGGCGGCTCGCAATCAGAGATTGACGCTCGTGTGTCTCAAATAGACGCAGAGCACAGTGCTTCGAGTTCTGACTTTGATAAAGAAAAATTAGGTGAGCGCCGCGCCAAACTTACTGGCGGTGTGGCAGTCATCCAAGTAGGTGCTGCAACTGAAGTTGAGATGAAAAACCTACAAGAGCGGGTCAAAGACGCAAAAGAAGCGACCAGAGCTGCCATTGAAGAGGGCATTATTCCTGGCGGTGGCGTGACCTATATCCAAGCAGGAAAAGTACTCGCACAGCTTAAAAAAGACGCAAAAGACGATGAACTGGTTGGAGTCGAGCTGGTTGAGTCGGTGCTCAGTGAGCCACTGCGCATGCTTGCTCAGAACTCTGGCGAAGATGCCGGCTGGGTCGTGAGAACGGTCATGCAGGAAAACAGCCCTACGTTTGGCTTTAATGCGCTGACCAATGAGTTTGGTGATATGCTCAAGGCTGGTGTGATCGAGCCAGCAAAGGTTGCGACCTCGGCGCTGAAAAACTCGGCCTCTGTGGCGTCCATGATTCTTTCAACCGAGGCACTCGTGACGGATGCACCAGAGCCAGAGAAGCCAGCTATGCCAACCCCAGACATGGGTGGCATGATGTAGCGTCTAGCTTTTCTAAAAATAAAAAAGACCCCTAAATGGGGTCTTTTTTGATAGTACGATACGTGAAGACTTGGTGCTTTCTCGAATAAACATTAGTTGTTGTTTGTAATCCCAAAGTAGTTACTCACCCCTCGCTCGCCTGCCCGGTACGAGTACCATTTGTTATTCTGGCACAGTGTGCAGTCTGGATGAACGGTGAGGTCTACTTGCTTTGGCTCAAACACACTGTAGAGCTGTTTTGTGTTTTCTTTTAGCAAGCTGTAGTGCGTATCTGTTGCTCTCTCTACTTGATAACACTTCTCACAAATGTGCGGGCCAAACCAAGCTGACAGTTGGTCTTCAATGGCAAACTTGGTTTGTAGCATGATGAGTGTTTTGCGCAAGATTTGCTGCTGTGTTCCTTTTCTGCCTGCATGTAAGGTGGCAACCACCCCACTGGGGTGAGAGAGAAGAATAGGCATACAGTCGGCTGTCTTGACCCACAGCGTGCTGTTTGTACAGTTGGTGATTACCCCATCTGCTTGCAATACTGTTTGGGGGTGAGGGGTGGCGAGCACCACTACGTTGGCAGAGTGAGTCTGCTGTAGGTGAATACCTGGCTTTTCGTCAAACCTATTTTCTTTACCCAGCATTACAACATGTGGCTTCATGGTTTTACTCATTTAGTTTTTAATTGATGTCACGACATCATTCCTATGAAAAGTTTTCTTAAAATAGTTCTTAGTTTATTTTCTTTTATTCCAAAAATTTTATGTATTTCTTCTACAACTTTTTGATTTTTAGAGAGGCTTTTTAGGACAACTGTCTGAGTTGCTAGTTTGACAATGAGTCTTGATAGCGTTTTTTTTTTTAATTTTCTTATCCACCGATAGGAATACAAACTTTAAGGTAGACCTGGTCAGTTTTATTCATAAAGGGTGATTAGATCTTTTTCTATGTAAGGTTTGATAATCGGCTTGATGTTATTTTTTAACACTAAGTCAACTTTCTTACCAAGCAAATCTTGAAAAAAGATCTTAATTCTAGCTAGATCAAAGAGAGTTTTTGGCTGGTTAAAACTAATTAAAAGATCAACATCGCTGTGTGGAGTATCTTCTCCTCTTGCTGTAGAACCAAAAACCCCCAAGTAGTCTATGTCATGTTTTTGGCACGTACTTGCAATGCTTTTTTGATGGAGGTTGCTCATTAATGTTGTCATTATGTACCAATTTTACACTAGACTTTGAGAGTTTGCCTGAAAAAAGGGAAGAGCTATTGTTGCGGGACTAGGAGTTACCGATGCTATCGATCGGCACAGGCTTCTCCTCCTTTCTCCTTACTGTGTTGCGGGACTAGGAGTCGAACCTAGCCTGTGAGATTATGAGCCTCACGTGCACCGTACACTATCCCGCGCGTTAGGAATGCAAGTATACCAGACTTTTAAAGCACAGACAATCAAGGTACAATACTGGCTTATAAGCCAGGGTAGCTTCCGCCAACAACTACGTAGTTTGGCGGACAGGTAGTTGGTTAGAGCACCCCGATGTACATCGGGGAGGTCGTGCTTGTTTGCGCAGATACTTTCTCTTTTTATTTTGGTATAATTATGCAGCGTAAATGCCAGGGTAGCTCAGGTGGTTAGAGCATCGGATTCATAAACCGAAGGTCGTGGGTTCAACTCCCACCCCTGGTACCCCGACTGAAATCGGGGTAGGCTTGCTTTGAATAACTGATTCATAAATGAAGCATGCTCTGATGACAGTGTCTAAAATCCAAACACCTTTTTCCACTCTTCAATAGGTTTCGGCGTAGGAGAGGGCACAACTGAAGGCTGGGGTCGGGGTGAAACATCAAGCTGCACCACTACCTCTCCTGGTTTTTGAAGCAGTAGTTCGTTCCTCATTGCCGCCTCTTTTGCAAACTCATTTTCTTGAGGTGCCGGCTGCGCTACTTGGGCTTCTAAAATCTCCTTTGCAATTTTCTCGTTTTCCTGTTCTAATACACGTATAGATTTTGATGTAGTCCGATAGGTAAACAGAGGGTTTTTGGAAGAAAATATAAAGATAAGAACCAACAGGGTGATAATGATAACAACGGCAGGATGGCGAAAGAAATCTCTCATTGGAAAAAAGTCCTATTTGTGATATTATAAGATGTTAAAGTTGAGTAACAATAGACAAGTATAGAACACGAAAGAAAGAAGAAAAAGAGTATGTCGCTTACGTTTACAGACGCGCAGATTAAGTACACAGAAAGTCTTGAGAAAGCCGGAAAAGCCAACGCCACCGTCATCGCCTACTCCAAGGATATAGAGCAACTGGGTGAGTATCTAGCAAAAGAAAAGGGGATCACTACTGTTGATGGTGTGACCACCGAAAACATCGATGATTTCAAGGAAAACTTAAAACGTCTTCGCTACACCAGCAAGTCGGTGTCTCGAAAAATTAACTCTATCAAGTCATTTTTTCGCTTTCTTATCGGCGAAAACTACGTCCAGGGTAACCCCGCTACCGGTGTTTCACACCCCAAGATAGAGCAAAGCCCCCCTCGGGTTTTGACCAAGACAGAGTACCGCGCCCTGCGTGATACTGCTAGGGGTGATGCTCGCATGTTTGCGGTGATCGAGCTCTTACTCCAAACAGGCATGCGCATTAGTGAGCTGGCCAACTTGCAGCTAAGTGACGTTGATTATGATCGAGACGTTATCACTATTCAGGCACAAAACTCCCGAGAGGCGCGCCGCATTCCTATGAACGCAGCTGCTAAAAATGCCATTATGGATTATCTGCAGGTGCGCCCGCGCGCGCGAGAAAAAACACTGTTTTTAACCAAGACATGCCGGCCATTTTTGGTGCGCAACATTCGTACAGCTATTGATAGGTACTTCCGCCTAGCAGGCATCAGAGACGCCAAGGTCAATGACTTGCGGCACACCTTTGTTGTCGAGCAGCTCAAGGCTGGCACACCACTGGTGTACATTTCCCAGCTGGTGGGGCACAAGCGCATCACCACTACCGAGAAGTACTTGCAGCTGGTAGACACACCAGAGATGAGCCCGAGTGTGCAGATAGAGGAGTTGTAGAGATTTTTTACTATGGTTGGCAGGCGGTATAAAGAATTAGCTTGGCAAAGATTAAATCCAGAACAAGTGACGGGCAGACTTAATACTCATGGTTTTTATATTGATTGTGTTGCGTTTAATAACTTGAAACTTCAGTTAGAGCGAGCAGACTATGCAAGTCTTTCCCGGTTGACGTTTATTGTAGGCCCATCTAATCTGGGAAAGAGCACCCTTGGAGTTTCTTTATTGCAGTGCATGAGTAAACAAAGTAATGTCGCCGTGATGCCTTCTCAAGCAAAAGATGGACTATGGAATACGCGCACTGAACAGTATAAAAGTGCCGCAACTCCCTCAGATAAACCCGCTTTTATGATTATTGATGAGGTAAATGGATCAGATAAAGTAGAGAGTGTGACACAATGGTTGCAAGGCTTGTCTAATCACAAAGTAGTAGCCCTGTCAAATTTAGTTAGCTTGCAGCAGGAAAATCAACCTCCTGTGCGCCCTTGGAATGAACAAGCTATTCGTCAGCACGCACAAAAACTAGAGTTTATTCTAGGAAAAAAACTGACAGCTGATTTTGTAATGCATGTTATTGTGCCAACCTATGAAGAAGTGACGGACAGTATTTATAATTGGTTTCAAAACAATGACCAAAAAGATATAAGAGACTTAGCAGCAGCATTGCAAGGAGTGGGTATAACAAGCGATGAAACCTATAATTTAGAAGCCCTATTTTCAAGACCATCCTCACTACAAGATTTTACCCAACAATCGAGAAATATTTTGTGTCCATAACCAGAACCCCACTTCACCTCGCATTTTCCCCAAGGTATACTAAACCCCTATGAAAACCCGTGTTCTTTCTGGCATTCGCCCCACAGGCATGCTCCATCTAGGTAACTACTTTGGTGCGGTCAAGGGCATGATACAGCTACAAGACGATCCAGATCGCGAGACGCTGTACATGGTGGCAGACTTACATGCTATTACCACACCCTATGACCCAAGGGTGTTACGTGCAGATACGCGCTCGGTGGTTATGAGCTATTTAGCAGCTGGTTTGAACCCCGAAAAAAGCACACTGTTTGTGCAGTCAGATTTGGCAGAGTACCACGCGCAGCTCTCATTTTACTTTTCCAGTGTGACCAGCGTGGCGCGCATGCAACATTTACCCACCTACAAAGACAAAATACGCCAGCATCCAGACAACGTGACGATGGCGCTCTTAAACTATCCACTGCTGATGGCGGCAGATATCTTGGTCTACAAGGCGGGTCTGGTGCCCGTAGGGCTCGATCAAGAGCCGCACATCGAGGTAGCCCGCGAGATAGCGCGTAAGATGAACGCGGTGTATGGGCTCAACTTCCCTGAGCCAGAACGCTTTGCCACCAGTGGCGAGTACGTACCGTCTCTTTCTGGTGAGGGCAAGATGAGTAAGTCGGTAGTGGGCAGTTACATTAGTGTCTTGGACGATCTCCCTACTATTCAAAAAAGCCTGGCGCGCGCACCTACCGATAGTGGAACGGGAGTGAGTGAAGACATGCCGGTGTCTGTGAAAAACCTCCTGCAGCTTGTCGAGCTTTTTCAAGGCAGCCAGAGACGCCAAGAATACGAAGTACTCTATACCTCGAGTGGTATTCGCTATGGTGATCTAAAAAAAGAGTTGGCCCAGGCTATCTACACAGAGCTGGAGCCCATTCAGCAAAAGTATCGTGAGTTAGAAAAAAGCAGCGAGTACGTAGAGCAGGTCATTGCTCAGGGGGCAGGGAAGGCACGCCAGATTACTCAGCAGACGATAGATGAGACCAAACAAGCCATGGGGTTTGGTTGATACTTGACTAAATATGATTTTCATATTAGTATGAAAATATGAATATACAGACAAGTAAAGTGCAGGCGCGTGGGCAGATTACTATTCCTCAGGCTTTGCGAGAAGAAATGGATTTTGCCGAAGGCAACCTCGTCACCTTTCAACCACTGGGTAGGGCGTCGTTTGTCGTTTCAAAGCTGAAAACAGATGACCTTCCCACAGCCACTCATGGCGTGACGCCGCCTAGATATTCGCGTGAAGAGCATCTTGAAATTGTAAAAAAAATAATAGCAAGTAAAAAACCTCTTTGGACTGAAGAAGACGATAGACATCTGGCAAGGCTTAAAAAAATTGATACAAGAAAAAAGTATGACTGGTAGTAGTGTAGTTGTTGACACCTCTATATACATTGATTTTTTGCGTACCTATAGCAACAATTCCATCTACGCAAAACTTCTTCAGAATGGCGCTAGCTTCATCATATCCTCAATCACCACACTAGAGTTATATGCGGGTAAGAGTGCGCAAAACCCAGCTATTCAAAAAGATATTTCACAGTTACTTCAAAGCGCGCGGCTATTACCACTCTCGCACGCTCGAGCAGTGGACGCTGGCTTATTACGTTCCCGCTGTGGCCTAGACGTACCAAATGCAGTCATCGCCAGCTTGGCCTTAGAGCTCAAGATCCCGTTGGCAACACTCAACACAAAGCATTTTCAAGACGTGCCAGGGTTACAATTGTTTGATCACACGTTGTTGCCAGAAAGAGCGGTAGAGTAATTACTTGTAAACAAAAGGAGCACATGAAACCACCCATTACCTATGAAACTTTTCAAACACTTGATATGCGGGTTGCCACTATCTTAACAGTCGAAGCGGTTGCGGGCGCAGACAAGCTGCTCAAGATCACTTTGGATGTAGGAGAGCTGGGCAAACGGGTAGTAGCAGCAGGCATCAAGCAGTGGTATGGCCCAGAAGAATTGATAGGCAAGCGAGTGGTGTACCTAGCAAATCTAGAGCCAAGAGTTATCCGTGGCATCGAGAGTCAAGGTATGCTGCTTGCAGCAGGAGAGAGCGAAGCGGTACTGCTCTTGCCAGAGAAACCAAGTACTGCGGGTGCGGTTGTGCGGTAAGTTCAGATATCTCTCCGTCGATCGACTGATCGATATGACAAAGGTATGCTCAGCAAAACACCTGGGGCAACTCGAGCGGTAGCGTGATACAATCCTCTTTATGCCTTCAGAATCACAACCCAAGGGTCAGCAGAAAGTCAACCCTTCACCCGCCAAGCGCCCAACAGGAAAGCCCAAAAAGCAGTCATCATACCTCTTTGGCAGTAAGTACGTGACGTATGTACTAATAGTACTTTTGTTTCTGCCGTTCCTGATGTCTCTCCTGAATCCTGACGGAAATCTAGAGAAAATTGCACTCAGCCAGATGGTGCAAGATGTCCGCTCTGAGAGTGTGAAAGAGATCGAGGTGGCAGGCAACGATGTGAAGGTCACCTACAGTGACGACACGCAGAAGATAGCCCGCAAAGAAGACGGCCAAGAGCTGGTCAACGTTTTTGACGCAGCGGGGGTTGATATTGGCAGTACTCAGGTGACGGTTAAGGATATCTCGATGGGTGATATTTTCACCCAGTTGGCTATTGAAATACTGCCGCTCCTACTCATGATTGGCGCGCTCATTTTCTTGTTTATGCGGTTTGGACCTGGTCAGCAGGGCATTATGAATATTGGGCGCAGTAAGGCGCGCTTGTTTGTCAAGGGTAAACAAAATGTTTCGTTTAAAGATGTTGGCGGTATGGATGAGGCAAAAAAAGAGCTGGAAGAAATTGTAGATTTCTTGAAAAATCCCAAAAAATACACAAAAGTTGGGGCGAGAACCCCCAAGGGCGTCTTGCTGGTTGGCCCAGCAGGAACGGGCAAGACGCTTTTGGCCCGCGCGGTAGCTGGTGAGGCCAATGTGCAGTTTCTCTCTATTGCCGGCAGTGAGTTTATGGAGATGCTAGTGGGCGTGGGTGCGTCTCGGGTAAGAGACTTATTTGAAACAGCAAAAAAGATTGCCCCTGCCATTATTTTCATTGATGAAATTGATGCGATTGGCAGGATGCGGGGTAGAAGTGGCGCAGGTGGCGGTCATGATGAGCGCGAACAGACTCTGAATCAAATCTTGGTCGAGATGGACGGGTTTAGCCAAAATGACAACGTGATCGTGATGGCAGCAACCAATAGAGGCGACATGCTTGATCCCGCTCTTGTACGGCCTGGTAGGTTTGATAGGCGAGTGATGGTAGGTTTGCCCGATCTAGAAGAGCGCAAGTACATTCTCTCGATCCATGCAAAGGCCAAGCCAATCAACACGAATGTTGATTGGGACAGAGTGGCCAAACGCTTGGTTGGTTTCTCTGGTGCTGATATAGAAAATATGCTCAACGAGGCAGCCATTGCAGTGGCGCGAGACACTCGCGACTCCATCACTATGGAAGACATTGAAGAGGCCTCACTCAAGGTCAAGATGGGGCGTAGTAAAAAGCGCCTGTTTGATGAGCATGAGCGAAAGATGACGGCCTACCATGAGGCAGGTCATGCGATAGTGGCGCATCTTTCGCCGGCAGCTGACCCTGTACATCGCATCTCTATTGTCTCGCGTGGCAGGGCGCTGGGCTTTACCCTGACCCCGCCAGAAAAAGATAAAATCCAGACTACCAAGACAGAGCTGATAGACCAAATCGCAGTCTACTTCGGTGGGCGTGCAGCAGAAATACTAGTTTTTGACGAGTTAACGGCAGGAGCCAGCAATGACATTCAGCGCGCCACTAGCATGGCGCGGGCGATGGTGGTGGAGTACGGTATGAGCGACTTAGGCCCGATGAACTTTGAGCCAGAATATGAGATGTCAGACTACAGCAAAGCATATAGCGAGCCACAGACTATTTCTGATGCACTGCAAGAAAAAGTAGACGCTGAGATTAAAAAAATTATTGATACAGCACAAGAAAGGGCACTTAGTTTGCTCAAAAAAAACGAAAAGAAGTTGCGAGAGGTCTCCGAGAAACTGCTTGAAGTAGAGTCTCTAGACGCAGAGGAGTTTGAAAAGCTAATGGGAACCCCCAAAGCACGCGCATGAGTGACACCAAGCTACTCTTGATAGATGGTCACGCGCTGATTTACCGCGCGTACCACGCATTTCCGGGTCTGACCGACCCAACAGGCAGATTGGTCAATGCTGTCTATGGCTTCTCTCGCTTGTTGCTCACGAGCCTGAAAGACCTCCAGCCCACCCATGTGGCTGTTGCGTTTGACCATAAGGGCAAAACCAAGCGAGCCGAGAGCTTTGAGCAGTACAAGGCCCACCGCCCACCCATGCCAGATGACTTGAAAGTACAAATTCAATTGGTCAAAGATGTTGTCACGGCACTCAATATTCCTGCATTTTCTCTGGAAGGCTATGAGGCAGACGACATCATCGGCACCATCGTAGAGCAGCTGGTACCCAGCAGCGACAGTCAAAGAGATGATAGTCTGCACATTACTATCTTGACTGGTGACAAAGACCTACTGCAGCTAGTGCGGTCTGGCGTCACCGTCTACATTCCTAGTAGATCAAAAACCCAGGGGGATAGAGAGTTTGATGCCCAGCTCGTCAAAGAGGTACTCGGCATCACGCCAGAACAGGTAGTAGACCTCAAGGCCTTGATGGGCGACGCCTCAGACAACATTCCTGGCATAAAAGGGATTGGTAAAAAAACAGGCACAACTCTTATTCAAACCTATGGTTCGTTAGACGGAGTCTACAAAGAAATTGATAGACTAGAAAATTCTGGCGAACAAAGCGCCGTTATCAAAGGCTCTGTACAAACCAAGTTAACTGAAGGCCGTGAGATAGCCTACCAAAGCCAAGAGTTGGCACGTATCTTGACTACGGTTCAGATTGATTTTAATCTAGATGACTGTGCGGTTGCCGCCTATGACAAAGCAGAGGTGACAGCGCTGTTTGAGAGCTTTAACTTTAAGTCTCTACTTGGATTACTCCCCAAAGATGAGTTTGAGATGAGTGTGCAGGAGGCGTTGTTTTGATGAAAAAAAAGCATACCGATTTATCCTACCTTTTTTTCAAAATGAGCATGTGTTGCGAGACTATGAGTCTGTATTTTTATCAGATCTCTACACAGTTTTGGAAGCAGAATATCAAAAAGCACAAGAGAATTGTCTAGATTTAAGGATCGTTGTGGGAGGAAAAAGTAGAGCAATTTCTCTTTTTTTTCTGAGAAAACTACATAATCTATATCCTCACGAACCCTGGTTGTGGCCTGAAAACATCATTGCTCTTAACGATGGTGAAAATATGGATCTATCAAAATGTATGTCTCAAGATAATCATTACTGCTTTATTGATGACCATATGAGGACTGGTGTAAAAATGAGGGAAATTTTACAATTTACTACGAAAGTAAATCGCTCGGCTTCGTGCATAAGTCTTTCTTGTGGGTTTAGTGAGGGTTCTTTTCGAGAAAATAGCGGGATAATTGTCAGTCTTAATCAAGACTTTGGTAGAGAAATGACTCTCTGTGCAGATAGCTTATCGGCAGCAATAAATCGTAGGCTATATGGTTCACTTTGAAGAGCCCCCAGTCAATGAGTCATTGTGGTAACTTTTTTTGCTCAGTTTCTTTTGGAAATGCTTCTTCATGAAGCTCCTCTAGCACTCGTGCAAATGAATCAATCCCAAGAAGCGCACTTTGAAGCTGGAGTGAAACTTCTATAGATTGAGTTGGTCAGGATGAGCAAGTAAGTGTTTCTGAACATCAGTGATTTTGCGAAGCGTAGCCAGTTTTATATCAAAAGCATCTGGTGCTTTCCCTTGATCTTTTAAGACTTGTTGTAAACGAACAGTATATTCAGACCACGCAAGTAACATAGGGAGCAAGATTTCCTCTATGTCTTGTCTAATTTTTTTCAGTTGTGCGGCTGATTCTAATTGGGTGAGTTCTTTTAATGATTTACTCATATCAGATTAAGTGAAATTTATACTCTTTGATACATTTCTATTCTCCTCCTCGTTTCTGTCAAGCGCAAAACTATGAGCCTATACAAGACTATTTCTTGGTATAATTAGGCACGCCTAGATGAAAAAAGAGAAAAAAAACCCCTCAAGAGATCTCTCTAGCCTCAAGGTAGCCCTAGCGCATGACTATCTGCGTGAGTACGGTGGGGCAGAGCGCGTACTTGAGGCTCTGCACAGATTATTTCCAGACGCACCAGTCTACACAGCCTTTGTTGATGAAGACGCACTTGGTGCGTCTTGGCAGAAATTTGCAGACTGGGACATTCGCCAAAGCTGGATTACGCGCATTCCTGGGTACAAAAAGTTATTCTCACCCTTGCGGCTGTTTTCGCCATCGTATTTTTCTTCGTTTGATCTGTCTGAGTACGACGTAGTGATCTCATCTACCAATGCCTATTTTTCCAAAGCAGTGCGCGTGCCACATGGCGTGCACCTGTGCTACTGCCACACGCCATCAAGATCGTTGTACGGCTACACCACTGCAGGCAACTGGAAAAAAAACCCCGTCGTGCGTTTTTTTGGTGAGCTGATCAACCACTACTTGCGTATAAAAGACTTTGAAATTGCCCAGCAAGTCGATGTGTTTATTGCCAACTCTGATGAAACAAAAAGGCGTATAAAAAAGTTTTATCGTCGCAACTCTGTCGTGATCTATCCACCAGTGAAAACACCAAACAAAAAAAACCATAAAAAATCAAAAAAAAATGATACACCATACTATTTATATGTAAACAGATTGGCATTAGCGAAACATCCAGAGTTAGCTGTAGCTGTGGCAAACACATTAAAATTACCACTCAAAGTAGTAGGAACGGGCCCGATGATGCCAGAACTGCAAGCGCTGGCAGGCCCTACTATAGAATTACTAGGGTTTGTTGACGATAAGCAGCTGGCCAGGCTTTATGCTGGGGCAACAGCCCTGCTGTACCCGGTAGAAGACGAAGACTTTGGTATGGTGCCAGTCGAGGCTATGATGCACGGGGTGAGCGTGATCGCGCATAACTCTGGTGGGCCGAAAGAAACAGTAATTGACGGGATAACAGGGGTTTTGTTTGATGAGCTGACAGAAACTGGCTTGATAGCAGCTATTGTACGTTTTCAAGAAACTAGCTTTTCTGCTGGGGATATACAGCAACACGGCCAAGTATATAGCGCTGCAGAGTTTGAAAAAAAGATGCGAATGCAGATTTCTCTCCGCCAGCCGGCGGATCGAAATGATGGGTTGGGAGTTGCTTGCGCAGTCGCTTTTCTTGACAAACTAGCAAACCAGACGTAGTATTGCTAATACAGCTATGATCGATCTCACACCACGCCAAGTCCAGATACTTCGAGCTATTATCGAAGAGTTCATCCAGACAGCAGAACCGGTTGGCTCTGACACCATAGACAAAAAATACAGCATTGGTGTGTCACCTGCCACGATTCGCAACGAGATGGTCCAGCTAACCAAGCAAGGCTATCTTAATAAAGGCCATACCAGTGCTGGACGACTACCCACACCGTTGGCCATGAAGCTGTATGTCAACGAGCTGATGAAGGAAAAAGAATTGACAGTAGCTGACGAAGTGTCTGCCAAAGAAAAAATCTGGAAGTGGCGACAGGAGACAGATCAATTGATAGCAGCGATCACCAAAGACTTGGCCCAGAAGTCACACGCGCTGGGCATGGCAGTGAGTGGTGGTAATAAGTTGTATCACTCGGGGTATGCCAACCTACTAGAAATGCCAGAGTTCTATGATATTCAGGTAATGCGAAATGTCTTGACGCTGGTAGAGCAAGCCCAAGAGCTTGACGAGTTGTTTGAGCGGGTGAAGTCACACAATCCTGTCCAGGTAGTGTATGGGCATGAGTTGGGCAATGAATACCTAGAAGACATCGGTCTTATTTTTACAAAGCTCACCATCAAGGATCAACCCTGTTATGTAGCAGTACTTGGCTCTCACAGATTTGACTATGAGTACATCATCCCCATGATGAAGTACATGCGAGGGCTCATAGAGACAGTAGTAGAAGAGTAACTTTTTTAGATGAACCTAGATATGACAAATGCTGCAGGGAAAAACACAACAAAAGCGACTCCTCAACCACGTCTTGAAGAGAAAGTAGCAGAGCTTGAGGCAGCACTTTCTGCTGCCAGCGAGCGCGAGAAGCGAGCAGTTTCTGACTATCAAAACTTAGTACGTCGCACAGCTGACGAGCGTCTGAGGTTAATTCGCATGTCTAATAAAGATTTTGTTGAGTCTTTGTTGCAACCACTTGAGCATTTGTCATTAGCTGCAGAACAAATTGATGATCAAGGATTGCGCATGGTTATAGATCAGTTGTGGCAGACACTTGAGCAACAGGGATTAGAGGAGATGAAAGTGCTTAATCAACCATTTGATGTGGCAACTATGGAAGTAGTAGAAAAAGAGGGCGATGGTGACGTCGTCTCCAAAGTAGTTTCTCGTGGTTATACGTTAAATGGTGAAGTGATCCAGTTTGCGAAAGTAGTGTTGAGTTGAAAGTAATGATTTGAAAACATTTTTTCATTTTTTGTAAAGTAAACTCCATGCAACATTTTCAGCAATTTAAGTATATTCAGCCATTTACTCTTATTTATCTTTTACACGACGATAAAGCCTTACTAATCAAAAGAAAGAATGACAAGTTGTTACTCCCGGGAAAAATAATAGGATTGGGTGGTAAAGTTGAAAGTACAGAAGATTTGTTTACTTCCGCGATTAGAGAGTTTCAAGAAGAAAGCGGGCTTACCATTCCTTGTCCTGAGCTTAAAGGCAACTTTACGTGGATGAATGAAAAGGGAGAAATAGGCATCACTCATCTAATGGTAGTAAGAGAGCATAGCGGTACATTGAAAACATCTCATCGAGAAGGTGAGCTAGGGTGGTACGATGTCGCAGATTTACCTACTTTGCCAGATTTTGCTGAGTATCAACGCTCGTTTGTACCAAAGATATTCAGTAGCAGCCCTTTTTTTTACACTGGTCTCAGTTTTTCAGTAAAAGGTAGGCGCCAAACATACATAGATAACTTAGATTAACAATTAATTTGATCTGGTATGATACGAAGATGACTCAAACTCGAGAAGGCATATCTCCGATACAAAAGGATTTTTTACTGCCTCCTACAGAGGCAACGCATTTTGTAGCTCAAGGTGCAATCGTTTACTTTCGCAACTCTACAACCGGAAAATATGATGTCACGGTAAGAGCACCAACTATTTTATATGTGAAAGGCGTTAGCCAAAGAGGTAAAATAAGAATAGCGAAGTACGCAGGTGATACTCCACAGACGCTGAAATCAGAAGATGGTAAAGATTTTTTTTCTTTACTACTGGATATGAATTTCATGTATCCGCAAGTATGCTTATAAAACGTAAAACGTTTGATACTAGCAGTCGTTGACAAACTCTGCTACTGTGTTATATTGAATTTAGCAGACAGGAATGTTTAGTGCTAAATTAGTTAGAAAACTCACTTCTGTTTGTTTTGTATAAAACACTATTATTTTTGTAAAAAGAAAGCAGATATGGCAGATACAGGCAAAATTATCGGTATTGATCTTGGCACCACCAACTCGGCGGTTGCAGTGATGGAGGGTGGCTCACCCAAGGTAATCCCAACAGCAGAAGGTAAGAACACCTTTCCCTCTATTGTTGCGTTTAAGGGCGACGAGGTGCTGGTGGGTGACACTGCCAAGCGTCAAATGGTCTTGAAGCCGAAAAACACGGTTAACTCCGTCAAGCGTTTTATGGGGCAAAAGATGTCTTCAAAAGAAGTTAAAAATGCTATTAAGCATGTTGCCTACGATGTGGTGGACGGCAAAGACGGCATGGCAGTGGTTGAAGTAGATGGCACAAAGTACACACCACAAGAAGTCTCGGCCAAGATTTTGGGCAAAGCCAAAGCAGACGCCGAGAGCTATCTTGGCTCCACGGTCACCCGTGCGGTTATCACCGTACCAGCTTACTTTGATGACTCTCAGCGCCAGGCTACCAAGCAAGCGGGAGAAATTGCCGGCCTGACCGTCGAGCGTATTGTTAATGAGCCAACGGCAGCCGCACTTGCTTATGGTCTTGATAAAGCAGGTAACAAAACAATTGCAGTCTACGACCTTGGTGGAGGCACGTTTGATATCTCCATTCTTGATATAGGAGACGGTGTGTTTGAGGTAAAGTCTACCAATGGCGATACCTTCCTTGGGGGTGATGACTTTGATAGCGCTATCATTGAGTGGATTATAGATGAGTTTAAAAAAGATACAGGCAAAGATCTTTCCAAAGACGCACAGGCACTTCAGCGCATTAAAGAAAGTGCTGAAAAGGCAAAAATTGAGCTTTCTAGTGCTCAGAGTAGCGAGATCAACCAGCCGTTTATTACCCAGGGTGATGACGGGCAACCACTGCATCTGACGATGACGTTGACGCGTGCAAAACTTGAAGAGCTGACAGACAGTCTTGTCAAACAGTCTTTCAAACCCGTCGAGCAAGCACTCAAAGACGCCAAGTTAAAAGCTTCTGATATCAACGATATTGTGTTGGTGGGTGGTATGACGCGCATGCCCAAGATCCAAGAAGAGGTGCAGAAGTTCTTTGGCAAAGAGCCACACAAAGGGGTCAACCCAGACGAAGTGGTGGCTATTGGTGCAGCAATCCAGGCAGGTGTGATAGGTGGCGATGTGTCTGATGTGGTGCTGCTTGATGTCACACCGCTCACCTTAGGGCTTGAAACGCTGGGTGGAGTGCGCACACCACTTATCGAGCGTAATACTACCATTCCTACCTCAAAGTCGCAGACGTTCTCGACTGCTGCAGACAATCAAACGCAGGTGGAGATCAATGTACTGCAAGGTGAGCGCGAGATGGCAGCAGACAATAAGTCGCTGGGTCGCTTTATTCTCGATGGCATTCCGCCAGCACCTCGGGGTGCGCCGCAAGTAGAGGTGACGTTTGATATTGACTCAAATGGCATTTTGAACGTGGCTGCCAAAGACAAAACGTCAGGCAAAGAGCAAAAAATCACTATTCAAAACTCTACCAATCTTTCAGAAGACGAAGTGGAAAAAATGAAGCAGGACGCCGAGAAACATGCTGATGATGATAGGCTCAAGAGAGAGCTCGTTGAGGCGCGAAACAAAGCCAGCAGTGTTGCCTTTGAGATAGAAAAGCAGCTGAAAGAGTACGGCGACAAGCTTGAGGAAAAAGACAGAGCAGCTATTGAGGAAAACGTCAAAAAACTCACAGAGTTATCTGGAGCAGAAGGTGCGACTAAGGAAGATCTAGATAAAGCCAGTGAAGAAACGCTTACCTCTGCCCAAAAAATAGCTGAGGTGATGCAGAAAGCACAGGCCGAGGCTGCCCAGTCATCTTCAGAGCAAGACTCATCAGCTGCAGACAAGAAAGATGCCAAAAAAGGCAAGAAATCTGACAAAGAGAGCGCTGAAGAAGGCGAAGTAGTAAGCGAATAAGACCATAGCCCCCTCCAAGAATATGCTCCGCAGTATGCTTGAGAGGGGGTTTGTTGTTACAATAGCACGCAGTTATGCCAACAAAACGAGACTACTATGAGGTGTTAGGTGTTCAGAAGTCTGCCACCGACAAAGAAATTAAGTCTGCCTATCGCAAGCTGGCGCTCAAGTGGCACCCAGACAAACACAAAGACAATAAAAAAGATGCCGAGACAAAGTTTAAAGAGATAAACGAGGCATACCAAGTGCTCTCAGACGAAAAAAAGAAACAGGCCTACGACCAGTTTGGTCACGCGGCATTTGATGCGGCCAGTGGTATGGGTGGCAACCCATTCTCTGGAGGGTTTCAGCAAGGTCCGTTCACCTGGAGCTACTCGACAAGCGGTGGGCAAAACCCTTTTGGCAACATGGACTTTAACGATCCATTTGAGATCTTTGAGTCATTTTTTGGTGGTGGATTTTCTCGCTCTGCCAGAAAGCCTCGGTACGCACTCACTCTCTCGTTTATGGAGGCAGTGCAGGGCGTAGAGAAAGAAATAGAAGTAGAGGGTAAAAAGCGAAGTATTACTATTCCTGCGGGCGCTAATGATGGTACGCGCATTCGCTTTGATGATTTTGATATTACGATAGATGTCAAGCCGGACCAACGGTACCGTCGAGATGGATACGACCTCTATCTCGACCACTCGGTGCCGTACTCAATGTTAGTGTTGGGTGGTGTGACAGAGGTCAAGACAATAGATAAAACGTTAAAGCTAAAAGTGCGCGCTGGTACAGCGTCTCATACGCTGGTGCGCCTGCGTGGTGAAGGGGTAAAAATACTACAGCGTTCTGGCAAAGGTGATCTCTACGTGCGTTTGGTGGTTGCGGTGCCTGAAAAAGTAGAAAAAAATCAGAAAAAAATACTTGAACAGCTACAAAACAGTGGGTTGTAATCCTGACTACCAGAGACCTAGCCCAATACCTATCAGTTCTACCACTCCATACAGCCACACGATGTAGAGCAAGACAAACAGAAAGAGGCTGATTAAAAATAAATTGAATAGCTTTTTTCTTTGCCGGTGTTTTTTGTCCAAACCACACCCCTTTGTGCTCGATCTGTACCACCAAACATAGCTTGCGGTGAGTAAAGCAACTCCAACGAGTCGAAACCACCATTTGTATTCTCCGTAGAGTGTATCTGCCAGACTACTGGCAAAGCTGACAGAGCCAAGCCCCAATAACACAATGACAACAGGTGAAAAACAGCACAACCCAGCTATAAAAGCTGACACAGCGGTGAGTGAAAGTGCAGCTTTTTTGTCACCTTGATCGATGTTCATACCGCTTGAGTATAACAAAGTTTTGCATTGTAGGTATATTCTGTTACAATTATGTCTAGTGACAGAGGGGCGGGAGAGCGCCCTTTTTTGGTTAGATGCTTGGGGTAAATGAAGAGTGCAGAAAGACTAACATGAAAAAAAAACAACAACTTATTAGAACAGAGTTTGCAGCAGCTATTTCGCAAATTGCCAACGAGAGAAATATAGAGCCTGATGCTATCTATGAGGCAATAGAGGTATCACTCGTCTCTGCGTACCGCAAGCAAATGGGTGAACTGCAAGAAGATAGGTACTATTTTACCAAACTTGACCGAGAAACGGGCGAGGCGCATATTTTTCGTGCCCCTGCCACCCAGATAGATGAAGAAACCGGTGAGATCACAGCTTGGGACGAATCAAAAGCAGAGGAGGTAACGCCAGCAGGGTTTGGTCGCATTGCTGCTCAAACAGCAAAGCAAGTGATTTTGCAGAAAATCCGTGAGTCAGAGCGTGATCAAGTGATTGCTGATTTCCAAGAAAAGATAGGCGACATTATAACGGCGCAGATTTTGCGCATGCGCGGGCCCTCAGTGGTGTTAGACCTGGGTCGCGGGCAAGGGATCATGCCACCAGAAGAGCAGATGCGTGGTGAGTTTTACCGCATGAACAACAGGATCACGGTGCTCATCAAGTCTATCGAAGAGACGCCTAAAGGCAGAATGATTGTGTGTTCTCGGGCTGATACGCAGTTGGTGGTAAAGCTATTCGAGCGAGAAGTGCCCGAGGTTGCCTCTGGTGCAGTCGATATTGCTCGCATTGCTCGCGAAGCTGGTGTGCGCACCAAGCTAGCAGTGCGCTCTACCCAAGAAGGAGTTGACCCTGTTGGCTCGTGTGTTGGTCAGCGCGGCGTGCGTGTCCAAGAGGTGATTCGTGAGCTAAACAACGAAAAGCTCGATATTATTCCATTTGTTGAGGATGAAAAACTACTTTTACAAGGCGCACTTGCACCAGCTGAGGGCTTGGTGATCTCTTTGGATGAAACAGAGCGACTGGCCACGGTGACCGCGCCAGACGACCAGCTGTCACTGGTAATTGGTCGAGGCGGTCAAAATGTGCGTTTAGCCTCAAAACTAACCGGCTGGCGCATCACGGTTAAGTCGGCTGAAGGCGAGATAGAAACCAAAGTAACGGGTGATGAAGAGTACGAGATTGATACGTACGGCGCAGGCGTGATTGACCCTGAAACACGCGAGATTTTGATCCAGAACAAGCTAACCACCATGATGGATATTGCCAGGTTCCGTCACAAGTGGGAAGATCACGAAGATATTCCAGCGCCAACAAAAGAGTTTTTGTCTGAAAAAGTAGCGATTTTTGAAAAAGAAGAAGCAGAGCATCAAAAGAATGTGTTGCTGAGAAGCGTGAGGAGTTAACGAAAGCAGACGTGCAACAAACTAGACCACCAGTCATTACCGTGATGGGACATGTTGACCATGGCAAGACAACACTACTTGATGCTATTCGCAGTGCGCAGGTGGTAAAAGGTGAGGCGGGCGGCATTACCCAACACATTGGTGCCTACAGTGTAGAGCACAAAGGTGCCAGTCTGACGTTTATAGATACTCCTGGTCATGCTGCATTTAATAAAATGCGCGAGCGCGGTGCTCATATCACCGACTTGGTAGTGCTCGTAGTTGCAGCAAATGATGGGGTAAAACCACAAACAGTAGAGTCCATACGACACATCAAGCAGGCAGGAGTGCCCGTTGTGGTGGCCATTAACAAAGTTGACGTAGAGCATGCCGACCCCAACGTTGCTAAATCAGGTCTAGCCGAGCACGACATAGTCGTGACCGAGTATGGCGGAGACATCGAGGCAGTTGAGATCTCGGCGCTTAAGAAAACAGGGATAGAAACACTGCTTGATACCTTGGTTACCATGGCAGATCTGCTCGAACTTACTGCAGACCCGGACGCGCCGCTAGAAGCAGTAGTGATAGAGTCGTCCAAGGACAAACACAAAGGTGCAGTTGCCAGTGTGATTGTGCAACAGGGCACACTTTCTGTACGACAGAACATCCAGACCGATATTACCTCTGGTAGAGTCAAAGCATTAGTCTCTGATACAGGTGCGCGTACTGAGCAGGTGCTACCTGGATTCCCCACAGAGATTATTGGGTTTGCTGATGTGCCAGAAGTGGGTAGTATCGTTCGTGACACAGACAAAGAGTATGTGCAGGAAGAAGAAGAGGTGAAGGCAGAAGTGGAGCAAGATATAACTGCTGGATGGGATTTTAGCGCAGTGCTCGATGAAACACCCAAGATGAACCTGATTCTTCGTGCTGATGTGCATGGCACGCTCGAGGCTATTATGGCAACCCTGGATGATGAAAGTACCACCTTGATTGCCTCTGGTGTGGGCGAGGTAACTGAAAAAGATATAGAGCTGGCGGCAGCGAGCAACTCGGTGGTGCTCGCGTTTCATGTGCCTGTTTCCAGCAAGATCAAGCGTCTGGCCAAAGACGCAGGGGTAAAGATCAGAGCCTATGACATCATCTATAAATTGATTGAAGACCTGCAAAAACAGATGATGAAGTTGCTAGAGCCTACTATTGATGAAGTGGTAATCGGCGAGGCAGAAGTCTTGCAGGTGTTTGAGATGAAAGGTGAGCGCATTGCTGGCGTGCGGGTAAAAACGGGCGTGCTCAAGAAAAACGACAGGTTTCACTTGAAGCGTGATGATGACATTATCGCCAACCCAGTGGTCAAGACAATGATGCACGGCAAGCAAGAAATACCAGAGATCAACGCTAAAAACGAGGGCGGGCTTACTTTTAAAAACAAAAAACTTGATTTCCAGGTGGGCGACACCATCGTGGCGTACACGGTGGAAGAGTGAGGCTGATGTTTACCATTCCCCCGACTAAAGTCGGGGGAAAAGGGTTTTCCTTTGTCATTTTGATCCGCCAGCTGGCGGAGAGAAATCTCATCCGAGCACTCCTGCCCGCAATGTTTGCGACATAGTCGTTGCAGGCGGGCAACTCTAGCGATAGTGTGATAGATGGGTGTTTCAGAGCCTGCTTGCTGTCGCCACAACCCCCGCACTGATTTCTGCAAATTGAGGATACTTAGCCCTCACCTCTGATATTTGGGAAATAGGGTCGAGAGTCAAAGTCTGCATAGCAATGCCATTTGCGATCATTCCCGTTGTTCCCCTCGCATTGACTGACACTTCTACATCGTTGACGTTGTCAGCTAATGGTTCTTCAAACATAATAGTATGCTCAAAAATAAATGCAGTATGTGCTGTCGGGTGGTGCAGAGTGTGCAGTTCTTTCGAATTACCTTGTTTTACATCTTTCCAAGTAAGAGTCACGCTTTCTGTTTCTGTGTTAGTAGACGGTGTTTCTACATCTGCCGCAAAGCAAATAGTAATTTGACGCCTATCCTCACTAATAAAGGCTTGCATCCAATGCAGTTTATTTTCTGGGATGTAGGGAGTTTGTTCTGCTTGTATTATGCGCAGTCCTTCAACTAAACTATTGACATTGGCAGTGGCGGTAGTAGGCGCCTCCTGCGCAACAAAAGCCGCTTGAAGGGCAGTAGCTACAATTTCTTGTTTAGCTTTTGGCAGAGCACCCCAAGCATTAGTGAGTTGATCTAGACCAGGTTGGTTACCCAAGGCGTCTGCAATTACTTGTGCTAGTTCACTCATAACACATTCTATTATATCAAAAACTATCATGATATACTACTAGCTAGTATAAAAACAGGTTACTTTCCCGCATGGGTTGAAAAACTCGGCGGCGAAGGGAGAAAAGGATACCTATGGCGCTATCAAAGCCACAAAAAACACAAATAATCGCAGAGTATCAGCTGTTTGAAGGGGATACTGGCTCACCAGAGGTGCAGATTGCACTACTTACCGCTAGCATCCAAGAGCTGACCGACCACTTGAACAAGCACAAAAAAGACGACCACTCACGCCGAGGCCTGCTCAAACAGGTGGCAAAGCGTCGCAGACTCCTCAACTTCCTGCTTGACCGCAGTGAAGAGCGCTACCGCACGCTACTTGATAAACTGGGGTTGAGTAAGTAGAAACCCATCTCTCTTGCTAACGCTAGAGTTCCCCGTCCCCCGATGTTTCATCGGGGGGTTCCCTTTCGAAAAGAATTGCGTTAGTGTATACTACATCTATTAGTACTTAAAAGAACGGTGCTTCTTCTAAGTTTTATAGATTATTTTGTTTCTTTGCAGACGAAGTAAGGTATAAGATTTAGAGTGTGGGCTCCGTTCTAAAAAAAAAGAAAAGGAGCCGTATGGCATATCCAACCTACCCCAATACGTATACAACTACCATCCCTGTGGGCGACAAAACAGTCGAGATAGAGATAGGCCGGTACTCAGAGCAGGTCTCGGCGGCTGTCATGGCCAAGTGTGGTGAGACAATTGTCCACACCACCGTTGCGCTGGGCAGAGATGTCAACCTGGGCTACTTTCCTCTCTCGGTAGATTTTGCCGAAAAGCTGTATGCTGCTGGTACCATCAAGGGTTCACGTTGGGTCAAGCGTGATGGGCGGCCCAGTGATGACTCTATTCTCTCGGCTCGCGTCATTGATCGCTCGCTGCGCCCGCTTTTCCCCGACTACATGACGAGAGAGGTGCAGATCATCTCAACGGTCTTTTCGTACGATGATGAGAATGATCCAGATATGCTCGCGCTGCTTTCAGCAGCGATTGGAGTAAGTATCTCTGATATTCCGTTTGACGGGCCGATGGCGGGCTTGCGTATTGGCTACAGCAAAGACACCCAACAGTTTGTGTGTAACCCCACCAAGACCGAGCAAGAGACAAGTGATCTTGATTTGATTGTCTCTGGTAGTGGTGAGGCCATCGTGATGGTCGAGGCAGGGGCAAACGAAATACCCGAAGACGTGATGCTTGAAGGCCTGGTGCAGGCACAGTCTCAACTGGGTACAATGTGTGATCATATCAAAGAAATTGTGACGGAAGTGGGTAAAGAAAAACTTGACTTAACCCCTACAGTTGACGAGGAAAAACAAGCCAGTGAAGAAGCGCTGACCGCTCAAATTGGCAAAGAGTACGCGAGTGAGCTGAAAGAAGTTATTCTCAAGCGAGGTAAGCTAGAGCCTACGGGTGAGGCCGAGCTGATAGAGACCATTGTTGCAGACTTGAATGAAGGTAAAGAGCCTGAAGCTCAAGTGAGCGATAAGGTTGTTTCAAGTATTGTCTATGCGCTGACCAAGAAAATTGGTCGCCAGATGATTATTACCGACAAAGAACGACCTGACGGTAGGGCAACTGACGAAGTGCGACAGATTTGGTGCGAAGTTGATGTTTTCCCTCGCACGCACGGCTCGGCTATGTTTAAGCGCGGGGCAACGCAAGCACTCACGATTGTGACGCTGGGTGAGCCTTCACTGGGCCAACACCTTGAGAGTATCGAGGGTGAAGAGGTAAAGCACTACATGCATCACTACAACATGCCTCCGTACGCCTCTGGCGAGGCTGGTCGGTTTGGGTATCCAAAACGACGTGAGATTGGACACGGAGCACTGGCCGAGCGCGCGCTCCTTCCTATGATTCCCTCTCAAGAAGACTTTCCGTACGCGATTCACGTGGTGACCGAGATCATGAGCTCAAACGGCTCGACATCTCAGGCATCTGTCTGTGGCTCGACGCTTGCCTTGATGGCGGCCGGTGTGCCTATCAAACGCCCGGTGGCTGGCATCGCGATGGGGTTGATGAGTGATGGCACAGAGTACGTGATACTTTCTGATATTCAAGGCCTGGAAGACCACATCGGTGATATGGACTTTAAGGTAGCTGGTACCAGCGAAGGTATCACTGCCATTCAGATGGATATAAAGCTGAAAGGAATTCCTCGAGATGTGCTAGAAAGAGCTTTAATCCAGGCAAAAGAAGGCCGCATGCACATCATGAGCAAGATGCTGGAGTGTCTTGACAGTCCCCGAGCAGAGCTTTCCGAGTACGCGCCAAAAATAGAGCAACTCACCATCCCCGCAGATCGGATTGGCGAGCTGATTGGTCCTGGTGGTAAGATGATCAAGAGCATCATCGAGCAAACAGGTGCTGATATAAATGTTGATGAGGATGAAGAGCAAAAACTAGGCATCGTCAATGTTTCGTCTCCTGACCAAGCAAAGATAGACGCGGCTGTTGAATACATCTCAAACATGATGCGCGTAGTAGAGGAGGGTGAAGAGTTTGATGGCGCGGTCACCCGTGTGGAAGACTACGGCGCGTTCGTCGAGTTTCTACCAGGCAAAGAAGGCTTGGTGCATGTCTCGGCTATGTCAACAGAGTTTTTAAAGAGTGCTCATGACAAAGTCAAGCTTGGTGACGAAGTGCATGTGCGTGTCTCTGAAATAAAAGAAGACGGAAAAATAGGCTTGAGCATGCTTTCGGCTGAAGAGCACGAGCAGGCACGATCTCAAGCCCGCACCAACCGCGGTGGTCGACCAGCCTTTCGAGGTGGTCGAGGCGGCGGCAGAAATGGTGGAGGAGATCGCGATCGTGGTCGCGGCAGAGGAGGCGAGCGCCATCAGAGGCGCTAGTTGAGTGCTAGAGGAGAGTTCTCTATACTAAGCGTCTATGCAACTTGTCCCTGCCTGTGCCTATGACTCTGGTGCCGTGGTGCTGTTTGACTTTGAATCATTTTCTAGCTGGGCAAACGTGTGCTCCCTTGACCTCACACAGTCAGAAGCTGCTGGGCAGTTGACCAAGACATATCAAGAGCTACTTGCTATTGTTGCTCCAGAGGTTTCTGGGGTTATTTTGAGTCCTCAGTTTGGGTTTGACCTTCTCTATAGCAAACCCGATCCTTGTGGGGTTGTGTTTGGTCTGGATCAAGTACCACCTTCGCCCACAAAAACGACAGTACCACTTCTCAGTACCCAGTGGACGCAAGAGCACATTCGCCATAACTACGGTGTTTCGAAACTTCGCTTGGAGTATGATCCATCGGCACATGACGCATACGACAAACAGCAGATGATACTAGAACTGTATGAGTACGCTCAGTACATCGGCATTCATTTTCTTATCGATCTATCCACTCCCCAGCTGGAAGATGCAGAGTCACCATTGGTGGAAGCACTCAAGCATATTCGTCAGTCATGTCACGGAGTGATGGTGAATAGCCTTGACTCAGCCCTTACTGCTGCGACGGTAACCGCCCAGCTTGACAACCTTTGGTTAGCGCGTCTTCCTCAGTCGGAGTATCAACAGCAAAAAGAGTACGTGCGGATGGTGATGGAAAATGGTGCTACTGGCATTGTGATTGGTCCACACAGTTTTGATGCAGGACTTCTTACTCTTGAGGCACCTTCAAATGAAACTCTTGACCCACATGCAGTTTTGAATAATAAAACAAGCGAACACATTCGCGACAGAGTGTTAGAGCTTACTCGTCTTGTTCAGGAGGGGTTTCTCCAGACATCACCAGCCCGTTGACGCTATTACTCTTCACATGGTAGGTTGAGCTCTACACTAAACTAACCAAGAAAGGTAGCTCATGTTTACACTTCCCACACTTCCCTATGATTTTTCAGCACTTGAGCCAAGCATCGATGCCCGCACCATGGAGATCCACTACACCAAGCATCACCAGGGATATACTGATAAGCTGAACGGTGCTATCGAGGGGTCAGAGCTCGCAGATGCATCCATAGAAGAAGTTCTCTGTGTTGTTTCTCAGCACTCAGTAGCTGTACGTAACAACGCAGGCGGGTACTACAATCACACACTGTTTTGGGGGTCGATGAAGCCAGGAGAGGCGACACAGCCCACAGGAGAGCTCCTGGAAGCTCTCAGCGCCACGTTTGGCTCGGTTGACGGATTCAAGCAAGAGTTTTCAAACGCTGCCGCTACTCAGTTTGGCTCTGGATGGGCGTGGTTGGTGATGAGTGATGGACAGCTACAAGTAGTGGCCACGCCAAACCAAGACAACCCACTCATGGACGTGGCAGATATTCGCGGCATCCCCCTTCTTGGACTTGATGTGTGGGAGCATGCCTACTACCTGCAGTATCAAAACAAACGGCCTGAGTACATAGAAAACTGGTGGAGTGTGGTCAACTGGGATGTTGTAGCCGATAGACTTGCTGCTGCCTCTTGAAGGATAGCTATTTTTCTAAGTTTTTATGAAACAAGTTATTTTTGATGTTGAGACAAAGCGCACCTTTGATGAAGTGGGTGGAGTCTTCCCCGAAAAACTAGGTATTTCCTACATTGGCGTGTGTGTCAGGGAGCATCATAACACCGATGGCGAGGTGTTTGGTTTTTTTGAAAAAGATATCCCCGATTTCCTCTCTCTGCTAGAGAGTGCTGACGTAGTGGTGGGGTTTAACAGCGATCATTTTGATTTACCTACGTTACTTGCCTACAACAGCGATCTTAACCTTCGTGAGATGCCCAGTCTGGACCTGATGGCGCGAATTAAAGACAGCGCTGGTCATAGAATAGGGCTAGATGCAGTAGCAAAGGAAACCCTTGGTGTTGGCAAAACAGGTGATGGTCTTGATGCTATCAAGTACTACCAAACAAAAAACTGGGACGCGCTAGCCAAGTACTGCTTGCAAGATGTGGCAGTAACACGTGACATCTATGACCATGGGGTGGGGAAGGGTCATGTGCTGTTTAAAAACAAGTGGAACCGGCTGATTACCTGCCCGGTTGACTTTAGTTTTACTCCCGTCAAGAAAGTGGGGACGCAGCGTAGCTTGTTTTGACCCTCAAACCTACATCATCTTGTACATCCACCACAAGACCAAGACCATAAAGAGCACCAAGAATAACATGATGAGCATGCTGGCGTTTGGGTTATCGCGGTCGAACTGCTGCTGTTCTTTATCTAGGTATTTTTTGTTGAGCGAGCTGTTGCTTTTTTTAGCAGTACTGCGTTTTTTACTTGCGGAGGCTGTTTTTTTAGCACTCGCTGACTTTGTTGTTTTGCGAGTTGTTTTTTTTACTGTCTTTTTTTTGGTTGCAGCTTTCTTTGGCATAGGGCAGATACATGATAAGTAGTACTGACTTCATCATAGCATACTGTCTTTACCTGCTACAACAGCCAGTTTTCCTCTGCTTTTTATTTCATCAATAGTATGGCTATAATGGAGAGGTTTTTATACAAAACTGCCCTATGAGTTTAACTGATACACAACTGCAAAAAGTGTTGCAAGATTCCGGTCATTTGAGTGATGCTAGTTTAAAACAAGTGCGCTCACTTTCTCAGCAGCACTCTATTTCTTTTCGAAAAGCTCTGATTCAGGGTAGTGTGATTACCGATGAAGAGCTAGGCAAGATGGAGGCAAAGCTAATGAAGGTGCCGTTTGTGGTGTTGACCCAACAAGAGATCGACCCTGATGTACTCAACCTTATACCCGTTGATAGTGCCAAAAAACACAAGACGATTGTGTTTGACCGAGACAAAGAGGGCTTAAAGGTCGCTATTGCCGACACCAAAGATGTGCAGCTGCTTAAACTACTCGCCAAGAAAACAAAAGAGAAAGTTAAGGGCTACTACGCGACAGAGCAAGATATTGAAAACACCATCGTGCTGTACAGACAAGATATTCAGAAAAAGTTTGCCGAGCTTGTCAAGGAGGGGCTGGGAGCAGTATTTGTGAGTAACAAGATGGACCCGCCAATAGAGAAAATTGTTGATTTACTTATTCAGTCTTCGTACGAGCAGAAGGCGTCTGATGTACACATAGAGCCAAAAGAAGAGATGACGGTGGTGCGGTTTCGCATTGATGGCTTGTTGTATGACGCGCTGCGTGTGCCCGCGCAGCTGCACGATCGCATTATCACCAGAATCAAGGTGTTGGCAGGGCTTCGCACCGATGAGCACATGAGTGCGCAGGACGGCAAGATTCGCACCTCGGTCAACGGTGAAGACCTCGACCTTCGTGTTTCCATCTTGCCGGTAGCTGATGGTGAGAAAGTCGTCTTTCGCCTTCTTTCTTCCAAGGCCCGCTCGTACTCGGTGCTTGAACTCGGCTTGAGCGAGCGCGATCTAAAGGTTTTACAGGCAGCATACGCCAAGCCCAACGGCATGGTGCTCTCCACTGGCCCGACGGGTTCGGGCAAGACGACCAGTATTTACTCTATCCTCAAAGAGATCACCACAAAGGAAAAAAATATCACCACGGTGGAAGACCCCATCGAGTACTACATGGAGGGTGCCAACCAAGTGCAGGTGAACACCAAGGCCAACTTGACGTTTGCCAACGGCTTGCGATCCATCCTTCGTCAAGACCCTGACTATATTTTTGTGGGTGAAATTCGTGACAACGAGACCGCCGGCATTGCGGTCAACGCGGCATTGACTGGTCACTTGGTGGTCTCGACTCTCCACACCAATGATGCGGCTTCGGCATTTCACCGCCTGATAGACATGGATGTAGAGCCATTTTTGGTTGCTTCAACAGTCAACGTGATTGTAGCTCAGCGTTTGGTGCGCAAAATTTGCAATGCATGCCGCACTTCTTCAACAGTTACCGAAAAAGAGTTGCTTAAAAACCTTTCTACCGACATGATCCAAAAACATTATGTGCCCGTTGGTGATAAAAAAGAAGTACGGGTATATGAGGGAAAGGGGTGTGAGCGGTGTCACTTTTCTGGCTACGAAGGTCGTATCGGCCTCTTTGAAGTACTGGAAGTTACCAAGCGCGTTAAAGACCTGGTTATCGCGCAAGCTGTTTCAGATGAAATAATGAAAGTAGCCATAGAAGAAGGTATGACCAGCATGCTGGACGATGGCCTAGATAAAATCACCAAAGGTTTGACCACCATAGAAGAAGTCTTGCGTGTAACCAAGATAGAGGCAGAGTAGGTATGGCAAAAAAGTACTCGTCAGTGCGACTGGGTGGGGAAGACAAGATAAACTTGATAAGTGGTATTGCGACGATGCTCTCGGCTGGTATTCCTATTTTAGAAACAGTCAACTCGCTACTGGACGAGGCAAAGGGTAACACCAAGATTATTCTTGAGGCGATGCGCGATGATTTGGCGGCAGGGCAGTTTATGCACGAGACGCTGGGTAAGTTTCCTAAAGTATTTGACAAGGTCACGATCAACTTGGTGCGTGCAGCCGAAGAGGCAGGTAACCTAGAGCAAACCCTAGCTGATGTGCAGGACAGCATCAGAAAGCAAATGGAGTTTAACGATAAAATCAAGTCTGCCATGATGTACCCTGTGTTTGTGATGGTGGTGTTTGTAGGGGTGCTCTTGATGATTCTGGTGGTCGTTGTGCCAAAGATTAGCCAGGTATTTTCACGTATGAACATGGAGTTACCACTGCCGACGCGCATCATGATGCAGAGCTCAAACGCGTTGGTGGGACACCCGTTTATCGTGACGGGGAGTGTGGTGGTGTTTTTTGTGGTACTTGCGTTGATTTTTAAGTATCAGCGCCACGTACTCACCCGAGTGCTGTTTGCCCTACCTATTGTGCGGGGACTGGTTAAAAATATTGACTTGACGCGTTTTACGCGCAGTTTGTACTTGCTTCTTACCTCTGGTTTGCCCATTGTGTTTGCGCTTGAGCTCGCCAGTGAAGTGGTGGTGCGTGACGATGTGCAGAAGATGCTTCAAACTGCACAAGAAATGGTGGTTTCAGGCAAGAGTTTGAGCGAAGGGCTCAAGACAGACAATCACATTATGCCAGGGTCACTGGTCAAGCTGATAGAAGTGGGTGAGAAAAGCGGTACGCTCGATGTATCGCTCAGAACCATTTCAGAATCACTTGACTATAAAGTCTCAAAAGACTTGGCCTCGGCAACTGCATTGCTTGAGCCTATTATGTTGGTGGGGGTGGGGGTGGCGGTGGGAGGGATGATGCTGGCGATCATTGCGCCTATCTATGGTCTCATTGCCAATGTTGGCGTACGTTAGTCAACCAGTCATCTCGACTAAGGTGGAGAGAAATCTGTGTTTGGGAATCCCCTCTTACTTAAGAGGCGTCAGGGGTGTTTTTCAACAAGTTGTTCACGATCTCTACTAGCTGGTCTGGCGTGATGTCAGTTTTTGCATAGACTGCTTTAGCACCTAGTCGCTTTGCCTGTTGCAACACAGGATCGTTTACTAGGTTGGTCAGCAAAATGATTGGCCCTTTTTTTTCAATCAGTTTTTTTTCAAACAACATAGTGAGAATACCGATGCCATCAATTTGTGGCATCATGACGTCAAGGAGGATGGCATCGTGCGAGCCTTCCTCAATAGCAGCCAGCCCAGCTTTACCGTCGCTGTGTGTCTCGACGGTAAAACCCGCCGACTTTAAAACCTCTTCGTAGAGTTCTCGGATAAAGAGGTCGTCATCAATGAGTAAAAGTGAGCTCGCCATATAGGTCAGTGTACGTCTGATACTCTTTTTTTTCAATCAGTTATTTTTGACCTCCCAATTGGTAAAGTGCACAGGTAAAACTACCACCCGCACCATACGAAAGCATGAGAATCAGCTCTCCCGGTTGCATGTTTTCAAGCCGTCTACCCATAGACATGTGTATAGTAGCGGCAGGGACGTTTCCTTCGGTAATAGACCACTCAATTGCTTCAGCCGGAATACTGAGGCGTTGTTTTCCTTCCAGGTATAAAAAGGGTTTCTTTGGACTGTACTGATACGTTTCAGAAAGATTACCCGCTACAATATCAAATATTCCTCTACTGGGATGATGCATGATGACTGCTGTTATTTCTTGGCAGAGTGTTCCTACACTCTTGTTATTTTCTTGAGCATGCTCTAGTAGCACTGCATACGCTAACGTTACGATGTTGGGAGGAAAGTATCTTAACGCACCAAGTGCACTCATTACTACACTGATATCTTTTTCATCTGGAGGTGAGTTGTGCGGGGCTACACTATCTGGTGTGTGTGCCTCTTCCCATTCATCCCATGAATGCTGAAATCGAAGGCAATTTACACCTTTTTCTACAGCCTTGCTTCTTCCCTCTAGAAGGTGTAAACCTGGATGGTAAGTATTATCATCTGCAGTAGAGTAAGTACCAAGGAGAATAGAAGCCCCGGTAGAAAAGACCTGCGGTGATTCCGCATCTTTCGGCAAACCAGTAGGGTAGCCTCCTTCCATAGCCACCAATGCGTATTCGATTGTGTCTTTTTTGCTAAGTTTTCCATTTTCAAAAAATGCCCCCGAGTGCAGATCATAGAGGAGTGAACCAGATGAATCACACGCTTTTGAGTAGACAATGACTGGAATGGTGTCCTCGCACCTCAGATTTCGTCTCACTCGTTCACGCACATCGGGTGTCAACGGCGCGGTGGTAGCTACCAGAATTACGTCAATATTTGCTGGCGTAACTGCATGTTCTTCAAACGTTTTCTTGGCTAGTTCAGCGACTACAACATCTTGAATGCGTGCCAGTACTTCGGCACCAAGATTTTGAGTCACTAGGTAGGTTTCTTCAAACCCACTCGTTTCAGCTATAGATTTGACCGTTTCTAACCCAAGCATTTCCCTAGCGCGCTGCACTATTGCTTCAGGCCCTTTACTGTGCACCCGTAAAAAACAGAACCGATGGTTATACCGACTGCGGCATTATGGTGTACTTCCATATTTGAAACAGACATTTTTCTACAATTTTCAGAAAAAGCTTCTAGAGCAATCACATCTGCGGAGAGGTCAGGAATTTCCTGGTTATTTTCTAGACCGTAAGCCTTAAAGAGTGTGGTCAGAGGTTTACCTTGTTCTGCAGATTCTTTTGTCATATTTGACGAATAGATGGATAGATCAGTATAGTGGATTTAAGTTATATTTTGTAGTATTTGTGAATACATATGGGTCTAGACAACTTAAGCATCACTTAAGTGATAAAATAGTTGTTAAGACCAATGAAAAAACAAGTACATACGTCGTTCAAGAGTTTCAGAGGCTAAATTCAGAGATTTTGAGGTATTTCTGCGCTGATCAAACTGCAGCGCAAGCTGCAGTTCTTTCAGGTGTGAGTCGCAACTCAATTAACAGCTTGTATCATAAAATCAGAGTTCGCATTGTGAGTTTGTCTGTAGCAAACTCTCTGAGCTGGAGAGTTTGAAGTTGATGAGAGCTATTTTGGAGCAAAAAAAAGTAAGAGGCAAAAAGAGGAAGGGGGTGCAGCAGGAAAAACACCAGTGTTTGGTGTACTCAAGCGTGATGGAAAAGTATACGTTAACATTGTTAAAAAACTGCACTAGAGAGCAATTAATGCCTATTATCCAGGGAAAAATACTTGAAGGATCCACTATCTACTCAGATGGGTGGCAGGCGTATGACGGACTTATCCTCAATGGCTATGATCACTATCGTGTATTTCACTCGCATGATGAGTTTGTACGTGGCAAAGCACATGTCAATGGTATAGAGAGCTTCTGGAGCTTTACAAAGAAGACTTGCAAAGTTTAATGGCTTGAAAAGTGATACATTTCATCTACACTTAAAAGAAAGTGAGTTTCGATGGAATATGCGTGGAGAAAATATGTATCATTACTTACTACAGGAATTTAGAGAGAACAGCCACTTTAAAGTTGTCTAGACCCTACATATTTATTACTTATTAAAGATTTTACAAAGTATAAATATAATTATCCCATAATTAAGTTAAATAAGATAATTATGATAAGAATAGAGAAACAGAGAGACGCACACCATCCCGGTGTTAGTCCTTTATTGAGTGAACCAACTGCATTTCCTTTTATAGATGCATTTTCGCAACTAAGAGCTCCTGTTGTAGATCCTCTGAGAGTTATAGATAGAAAAGATAAACTAGCCGTTTACAGAGAAATTTATCGTTTGTGCTCAATCTTATACGGAGTTGATATTTCTGAGCCACTTAATGCAAGAGATATTGAAAAAATAATGGAAACACATAAGACATTAGCAAAACAACTGGACAAGAACATACAGCATATTATAACTATTGTTTTGATATCCCAATTCCACCTTTGCTAGAAGAGACTTATAAAGATTACACATTTAATGGAAGTATGTTGAGGAGTTTTAAGTGCGGAGCACATGTTACGAAATATTACTCTTGCAGATTAATATATATATTGGTGAAGAAACGATGGGAGAGCTTGGAAGTGGTAGTGACCAGTTTCCTCTGACATTAGAGTCATTAAAAGAAGTAACTGCAGGTATGATCACAGGTTTTGATCAAGATACCTTGGTAGTTACAGTCACTGATGAGCAGGATATTCCTATTGGTATGATCAGGTTGATAAGAGGAAAGGTGACTTTTCAGTATTTACTGCATTTGGAAATACAGAAACTAACCTATCTAACTTCAGCAGTTTTCAACCACCTTTAGACTCAACTTTAGATCGGTTGGTGGTAGATGAATTTGGTCAATTTACTACAAGTAAGGGTTTGAATGTAGGAAGATTTGCTGTCGATTCTCAAATTAGAAGAGATCGCATGATAGCACCATTACTTCTATATTTAGCAGGAAAATTAGTCGAAAAGTATAATGAAGAGTGTGTAGAAGATGGAAGAAGTCCTATAGTATTTCTCACCTGTGATACTCATGATAGAGCATCATTATGACAGCTACAAAATATTTAGGCGCTCAATTAGTTATTGATCCTCAACATCTTGTTTCAGTACATATGGAAGGAGCGCATGAGCATCATTATCGAAATCATAGTGGTGATGTTTCAATTTTAGTGGCACATGCTGATCACTTTATAAGTGGTGGTAAAGAACAAAGTGAAAAAAATAATGCGTAGAAGTGTTAGGAACAATGCAGCATGATTAATCGAGAAGATACCGACTTCGCCGGTAATGTGGAAGGAGTTGGTCATAAAAAAAAAGAGATAGCTCCGTATATTTACTCATATAAAGACTTTAGCCAGAGTTTTTTACCCGAGGACGCTCCTCAGTTGCCAGATGAGAGGCCGTATGAAATTCAAAAGAAGGAACTTCTCCAACTCCTCGATTTATATAAACACACATTACATATTTTACCTGCAGAAGCACAGACAGCTGATGTAATTAGTTTAGTATTACATAGAGCTAACGATTTACTTGAGACTGGTATGCTCAGTCAGGAAGAACTAGCAAGAATTCAATTAATAATTGAGCTGTATTCTGAAGTATTTGATAATTATTTACTCTATCGAAGGATGATTTTGGAGCGCGAAGAAGCAATTAAAAATGATGAGGGCGTAATGATTTATCATCCTAATACTAATTTATTCTATCGTTCCGTATCTAAAGAATTATTCTTATTACTAAGAATGAGTAGAGGTAGTACACTAGAAAGTCCTAACACGAAACGTAAAAGACAGCAAATAAGGTACCGTTTTATCGGAGCGAGTGTGGCAGGCGCAACCATTTTAAGAGCTGTTAAAGACGGCGCAATGGATGTAGTGATTGCTGATGCAGATACAATATCTGGTTCAAATCAAGAGCGACTAGCTGGTTTAGCAGCACACTTATATCAAATCGGTGAATATAAAGTAGATGCCTTGCTTGCGGACATGTATGCTATTAATCCATTTGGGAACTATAGAACTGAGCGTCGTTTGGTAATGCCTGATAATTTAGTCACAGATAACTCAAAACATATTCCTATTTCAGAATATGTTGAAGAAGATACATTACTCATAGATGTTGCTGACTCATATAAAGCCGAGTTGCGAATAGCTTTATTCCAAGCAGGTATACTAATCCCTATTATTTCACTTGCTGACACACATCCTACACCTTTTGGTTTATACGAAGTAGTTGGTGAAGATAATCCCTTTGGACAGCGTGACACATATGAAGAATGGAAATCATGGGTTGTGAGTGCGGAAAGTTTAAGCGAAGTTCAATTGGCTGCATACAAAGCTTTAACTACTGTAAAAATATTAGAGGACAGAGTGCCTGCTCCAACTTTAGTGAGTTTTATACATAATGTTTTTGGTTTGCAATCATTTTTACCTCAAGAACCAGCTGATCCTGGTGTATCTGCAAGTATTTTTTCTAAGTTATTACGGCAAATTATCGAAGGTATAGATGTAAAGGGTCGACCGCTTACGCTTACAGATTTGACAAATTTAGAAAAAGATACTCAATATGATAGGTCTGTGTTATTAAACTTTATCAAACTTTGTTTAAGCGAATAGATTTCATTGCTTGTTTTATGTAAGTATTCTAGAATGAAGCAATGCTCTTTATTTTTATTTTACTTACTGTAGCTGCTAATTTGCTTATTTCTCTGATAGTTCTTAAAAAGAATCCTCGATCACATACTAATAGACTTATTGCAGCTCTCTCGATATTTGTTGCTCTTTGGAGTACAGCACAGTACATTTCTTTACTACCTCATGATGAACCAGAGCGATTGTTTTGGGTGCGAAGTATTATGGCCCTTACCGCTCCTGTATCAGTAATATTATATGGGATATCTCGATCTTTTCCAGATAGTAGTATTACACTAGAATTGAAAAAAAAAACTTGGTTTTCTTTTTATGGATAGCTGGTCTCATTATTATAGCTTTTACGTCATTAGCATTTTCTGAACTTAGCAACAACCCTGATGGCACTTTTAGTCTTTCACCAGGGCCTGCAATAGTGCTATATGCCTTAAACATTTTTATTTTTATGTTTCTAGCTTTCAAAAACTTATATAATAAGTATCGACAAGCAAAAGGTGTTTTAAAAGAACAAATTAAGATTGTATCTTCTGGAATTATTACATCTTTTACTCTACTGACACTGACAAATTTTGTAGCTGTTGTCTTATTTAAGTCAATTAAATTAACTTCTTTAGGTCCTCCATCAACTTTGATCATGGTTGCTTCAATGACATATGCAATTGCTCGACATAAATTATTTGATGTTCGAGCAGCGATTGTACGATCAATATCCTTTACCGTTCTGCTTTCTTTATTTGCATTGTTATATAGTTTTATTTTCTTTTTTATTATTAACCAATTTTTAGATTATTTACCTAGTTGGATTAAAACCTTAATATTTGCATTATTATTGGTGCCTATTATGTACTCATTTGATAGCATTAAGCGTTTCTTACAAAGACGGACAGAAAAAATATTTTATAAAAATTTTTATGATATTGATCAAACTGCAAAGTTATTAGCTGAAGAAATTAATGGCACACTTGAACTAAAAAAATTGATAAATGATGTTATACGACAGCTAGAAGGAATCTTGCAAGTTGAAGGAATACGAGTACTTATAGGTAAAAACAAGCAGGCAAAGATATATGAGAATAGTACGTTATTATCTAACCATGATCAGCTTGTTCAATTTTTATACCTAGTGAAAAAAATTAGAAGAAGGAAGCTAAGTTATTTACTTCTAAGTGATACTCCTGAAGGAAAATTGAAGGAAACTTTTCGTGCATTAAGTACAGAATTAGTATTTCTATTTGAGGCGACTAGCGGGATAATAGGAGGGGGTTTTTTTCCTCCAAAGAACAATGGTGATCCCTATACTAGCCAAGATATTCAACTGCTAAGTATTGTAGTACCCCAACTATCTGTTGCACTTCAGAACTCTCAGTCATACGAGGAAATCAGTAAATTCAATACCACCCTCAAAGAAGAAGTAAAGAAAGCAACCACCAAGCTAAAATCAATGAATCAAAATCTTCGCAACCTCGACCGCCTCAAAGATGAATTTCTCTCTATCGCTTCCCACGAGCTGCGCACGCCCATGACCGCTATCAAGTCCTACATTTACATGACACTTTCAGGCAAAGGTGGCAAAGTGACCAAAAAACAAAAGTACTATCTAGAGCGCTCGTACATGGCCACCGAGCGACTCATCAAGCTTGTCAACAATCTACTGAACATCTCGCGCATTGAGTCGGGCAGGATCTCGCTGGAGCTGGAAAAAATCAATCTTTATCGTCTCACTGACGAGGTGTTTGACGAGGTGCGCGCCCGCGCTGAGGAGCTGGGGCTTTCCATCAGCCAAACCAAGCTGGAAGAGCAGAAAAAGCTAGAAGTTATCGCCGACACAGATAAAGTCAAAGAGGTTTTGATCAACTACATCGGCAACTCACTCAAGTTTACCCCCAAGGGGGGTAGTATCACGGTTTCATACGAAGTGGCTGACGACATGATCTGGACCAGGGTGACCGACACCGGGGCTGGCGTGTCTCAAGAAGATCTGGGTAACTTGTTTCAAAAATTTGGTCTGATGGAAGGGTCATATCAGGTAAACCAAAATGTGTCGCAGGGCACGGGCTTGGGTCTCTACATCTGCAAGTCGGTTATTGAGTTGCATGGGGGCGAGGTAGATGCTACCTCTCCAGGGGTAGGAAAGGGAACGGTGTTCTCATTTTCACTCCCTCTCTACACGGCTAAAAAGTATTTGGGTCTCAAGAAAAAGTTTGGTGGAAAAGATGGTGTTGGCATCGTGCATACATCTGCGTCATAATGAGTGGCTATGCTGCCTGCTGCTTTTCGTAAAAATGGCTTTACCTTGATTGAGGTGTTGGTGGTGATGGCTATTTTTTTAGGGTTGTTTGCTATGAGTGTGTTGGTATTTTCCAACATGATTCCGCGTGCTACTCTTGATGGGGTTGTGAGCACTGTGCGCGCTGATCTTTTATCCCAGCAGAATAAGGCGATGATTGGTGAGACGGGTGGCGCAGGCTCGGCTAGCTCGTTTGGCATAGCATTCACCACAGACTCCTACACATTATTTCGTGGTGACAGTCGTAGTTCTGGCCAAGATGAAGCGACCACGACTCTTCCTGAAGGACTTATTGTGACCACTAGTTTTCCTCAAGATGAAGTGGTTTTTTCTACTAGAAGCGGCGCATCGTTAGGAGGGAGTGGCACGATTACTCTTTTTGAAGAATCAGCGCAGAGAGAAACAATGATAGAAGTAAACCAATTAGGGGTTATAGAAAATGTTGAGTAGCACATCTTCCCAAGCAGGCTCGTCAGTGATAGAGGTGTTGGTGGCTATGGCGCTTTTCCTACTCATTGTGCCGGCTATTATTTTTGGCTTGATCACCAGCCGAGATGGTCAGCCCCAGTCTGAAAATAGATTTGAGGCAACGCTACTTCTGCGCGAGAGTGTTGAGGCAACTAGGGTCATGCGGGAGGGCGGGTGGAGCACATTTGCTCAAAATGGCGAGTTTCATCCTGTTGTATCAGGTAGTGTTTGGTCGCTGCAGCCAGGTAGTGAGTTAGTTGGCAACTTTACGCGAACGATTACCATTAGTGATGTGCGCCGCGATGCTGCTGGTAACATTGTTGACGCAGGTGGCGAGCTTGATCCGTCTACCAAAAAAGTAGTATCTCGTGTTTCGTGGATCCAACCAAGAGAGAGTCAGGTATCCGCCACACTCTACGTGACTCGTTTTTTAGGTAACACAGTCCAAGTAGACTCGCAGGTCGCTGAGTTTAATCAGGGTGAGTATGATCAAACGGTGGTGACTAGTGAGGCAGGTGGAGCGGTGACGCTGGAGCCGAATACCAAGGGGCAGTGGTGTGCGCCCAGTTTGTCGCAGACAACGTTTGACATACCTATAAATAACCCAGCCAAAACAATCTGGGCAACCGAGGGTCACGTCTATGTGGGCGCGGGCAACAACACCAATAGTACCACCGACTCATACGCGCATATGTTGGTGACGGGCGGTGACCCTCCCAGCTCATCTCTGCACGGAAAACTACGCGGATACCAGACAAATGATGTCTTTGGCGAGGGAAACTGGGGCTACATCGCGACCACCAATGATGACAAAGAAGTGGTTATCATTAACCACAATCAGTACAGCGACCCAGGTCAGCAGGTGTATCAGGAGGCTGGCTACTTTAACACAGGGTATCGGTTTTGGCTTTGGAACGTAAACGATACAAATGACGCCCAAGCGTTATTTACGATGGGAAACAGGGGGTATGTTGCAGCTAATAACTATATCTATGTATTTGATCTTTCCAGCAAGTCTGGCTCTCGGCCGCAAATTGGCAGCAGAATAAACTTTGCCAATAGTGGTGATACCGCTGGGCAGATTTACGGCAGGGTGGTGGGAGGGGAGACGTTCCTCTTCATTGCCGTGCAGGGCAGCACGCCAGAAGAGCTCAAGATTCTCAATGTGACAAACCCCAATAACTCAAGCCAGTGGCGAGTGGTGGGTGACATTAATATTGAGCCAAACGGCTGTAGCTCACTTGAATCAGGCAAGGCAGTCTATGTTAACCCAGCAGGAACCAGAGCATTTATTTCATCCACCAACGACTCTATTTTTAAAGAGTTTGTGACGGTCAACACAGCCAACAAGTCTGCTCCATCAGTAGTGGGCGGCACGATGAGTTACCCGGTGTGTAATGATGGCGGTGGATACGAATCTGGCGGGATGGATCCAGAGCAGTCGGTGGTGGTGGGGACACTAGAAAACAGGGCGATCTTGGTAGGAGTAGATGCTCCAGGCGGTCCAAACTCTGAGGAATACCAAGTGCTTGACCTTACAAACGAGGCGCATCCGCAGTACTGTGGCGGTCTGCATGTAGATGCCGGCATTCGCGGCATCTCTTCGGTTAAAGAGGCGGATGGCGATGCTTATTCATACATTATTACCAACGACCAAGCGCAAGACTTGCAGATTATCCAAGGTGGTCCAGACGGCAACTACCTGGAATCTGGCACCTATACTTCTGGCATTTTTGATGCGGGGGTAGAGTCGGCGTTTTATGCGCTCCAGGCGTCTCCAGAATTACCGGTCAATACAACCCTGCAGTTTCAAGTAGCATTGGCAGATCCAGTCGCAGGCAGCTGTCAAAATGCAGTCTATGAGTTTGTTGGTCCAGATAAAACGAGCACCACCTATTTTTCTGCTACAGGTGGATCTCTACCTACCGATACTGATGGGGTGGGGTATGAAAATCCTGCTCGCTGCGCTCGCTATAAAGCATACTTGACTAGCAGTAACTACTCAGCAACACCAAAGATCTTTGACGTTACTATGACCTACGCACCATGAAGTACAAACCAACACTACGCATCAACAAAGGGTTTACACTTGTAGAGCTCCTCATCTACATGGGGCTGAGCATGTTGTTTTTGGTGGTGACCTCAGCACTCCTTGTGACAGCCCTTGAGCACAAACTAGCAGCAGAGTCATTTAACAGTCTCGAGCAAGAATCGCAGTTTATCGCCTTGCGTCTAGCCTATGATATTGAGGAGTCTACTAGCATCACCACACCATCTGCCCTAGGTGTTCCTGACACCAACATGGTGTTAGTGACAGACGGCGTGCCTTCTAGTGTCTCTAGTATTGATGGAGTACTCGTCTTTCAGAGACTTGGCCAGGCATACCCACTTCACTCTTCAGATGTCGTTACCGATTCATTTCAAATTGTCCGTTTAGGTTATCCGGGGGGAAATAATACCTTAACGATAGATCTCTCACTTCGCAGCGCTATTCAAGAAAATGCTGGACAGCGGACAAAACACGTACATTTTACAGTAGGAGAGCGATGAACACGCAACGTGGTAGTGCTCTGGTTATGCTGTTAGTGATCACTAGTGTTTGCATGATTGTTATTGTTACCACTTTGAGCATGATGCTGATCACAACAGAAAATTCTTACCGAATTTCCAGACAGCGCGAGGCCCAGATGGTGGCGGAGAGTGGCATTGAGAATGCGCTTGTTACACTACTAAGAAACCCAGAGTACACGGGTGAAATATTGACGATAGACAGTGGAACTGCCACAATTACCGTGATAGAAGATGGGGGAGTAGCTACTATTACTTCGGTGGGAGTGGTGGACACACTGCAGTCGCGCATTGTGGTAGAGGCCGACACCAGCTCGGGTGCAGTACAGGTTATCTCTTGGCAAGAACAATGATAAAAATCAGAAAAAAAAATCCATTCACTGTTTTGTATATAGAGCGAAACAAGTGGCAGTTGTTTAAAGCTGGGCAGTCAGAACCCATTGTCATTGCCATACCAGAAGATATTTCAAAAGATTTGCAGATACAGTCAAAAGCAACACTTGAAAAAGTGTGGGCAGCTGCCACCAAACAACACAAGCTGACCCCGGCTCCAGTAGTGATTGTCCTCTCAGAAGATGTCTTGTTTTCCCAGGCTTTTTCCCAGGTAGTAGAGCCAAATGCAAAAGAGGTGCTTGATTTTTGTAGCTATGTGCCGTTTGAAGATCTGCACACCATTGTTATACCCAGGCACACAGAAAGCACGGTATTTGTTGTGCCCGTGCACTTCCTTCAGCCCATTCTTGAATTACTGAGAAATCATGGCTACCGATTAGTAGGTGTGCTGCCAGAGTCTTTGACAGGACTTGATTTTTCAGGCCACGACCATAACACAGTGGTAGAGCACGTCAACAGCATGAAGGATGAGCTAACTACGTTTAACCTTGTGCCAGAAATAAGCGCTCGTGATATTGATGAAGATTCGTTTTATTCATTCAAGATGTCGCCCAAGATTTGGGGGATGATTGTGTTTTTTTTGGCACTCGTTGCTATTTTGTTTGCTCTTATTATCTGGCAAAAAAATGAAAATGAAAAAGCAGGTATTGGGGTTGATCCTTCACCCACGCCGGTTGCTCAAACAAGCACTCCCGCTCCTCCAACGCCTCCAAGTGACCTAACGCAAGCCTCTCCGATAGTTCAGGCCACACCCAGTGCTACGCTTGGCACCATTCAGGTGCAAAATATAGATGCTAGTCAAGCTACCCACACTCAATTAGTCACCGCGCTTGAACAAGCAGGCTACCGTATTCAACGGGTAGCAGTCACTACCCCGGTTGATCAAGCCACCCTGATTGTCTCGACCAGCATTCCAGAAGAGGAGGTGGACGAACTCATTGCTTTGATTACGAAAGATCTTTCTGAAACTCCAGAGCTCGAATTGTCCCGTAGTGTGCCAGAAGGCAGCATTATTTTGCAGCTTACTACCTCTGACGCACAAGAAACAAGCCCTGAAGGCGAAGAAGTCACGCCGGCAGACGAGTCTCCTGCGCCATAGTTTGCGTACCTTACTCAAGACCAAAAAACTCCTGCTTGACAGCTCGTTTCTTCTTTGCGTAGTATGGATGGTAGTAGTATTTAGGATAATAAAGAAAACGACCTATGCACATTCCTGCTCGTCTTAAAACCGCTCAAAGAGGTTTCACCCTCATCGAGCTTTTGGTAGTAATTGGTATCTTGGCAGTCTTGCTGGCTATCGTGTTGGTAGCTATCAACCCCGCTAGACAGTTTGCCCAGGCAAACAATACCAAGAGAAGTAGCGATGTGAACGCAATGTTGAATGCAGTAAACCAATATATGGCAGACAACCGTGGTACCCCACCAACTGGTGTGCCAGCATCTGGTTCTGCTGATATCAGCTCGGCCGCACTTGCTGGAGATTCTCAGGCGTTTTGCGAAGCACTCGTCACCGAGTATTTAGCTGCGCTTCCTGTCGATCCACAGACCAATAATGGTGATCCAGTAGAAGAGGTAGACTGCTCTGGCACTTGGGATACTGGCTATGAGATGAGCCGAAGTGCGACCGATAACCGCATTACGGTGAGTGCTCCAGGCGCAGAGCTGGGTGCGACTATTACGGTCACTCGCTAAGAGAGACTAAACAACCCCTCACCTTGTTTTCTGGTCCAGTCGGCCGGGACCACAAGGTGAGGGGTTTTTACTAACTTCCACACACAGGCCAGGCGCCACGCCCACCATGGGCGATCTTCCAGGCAGTGGTGCGAATTGCTTCTTCGGCATTAAAGCGTAGCTCTGGGTTGGGGTCGAGCCCCATTTGATTTCGTGTTGCACTCCAAGTACTAGCCAGGTATTGATACATGCCGCCATACTTGCCGTTGGCCGATGTTACCCCAGCGCGAAAGCCCGATTCACACCGAGCGATGTTCTTGAGGTCTTCCCAACTGACACCATGCTCAGCTCCGTATTTTTGAAACAGGGCGTCAAGCTCATGCGGTGGCAGCTGCGCCACTACAGGCTTTGGTGTTGGCGTAGGTGTAGGTGTTGCGACTGGCTGGGGGGTAGGTGTAGGGGATGGACTGACCTCTCCTTCGTTATTTCGATCCGCCATGTCGACCCCCGACGTGTCGGGGTTGGAGACATCTAAACCCTTCGACTGAGGAGTCACACTCTGCGGAAATGGCGTCTCCAAGGGCGTGGTGAGTGCTGTCACGCTACCCACTGCAGCGGGTACCACTGGTTTTTGTACCACCACCTCGGCGTACTGCGGGTAGAAGTACTCCACTGTACTTTTGTGGGCTATCTGCAGGGTATTGACACTTGTCACAGCAAACAGCTGCTGGCGAATAGCCTGGACAGGCAGGGTTACCTGCTTGCTTTGTTGGCCAACAGAGCCAGACCATGCATAGCTAGTACTTGCAAAAAAGAGTGCCGCAAGGGCAAAAAGAAGGTTTCTTGGCATAGGCAAAGAATATGTTGATAATGGGGGACACAGCAAGAGTGTAGGGCGTTCATACGCTCGCCCATGTTTAGTTATGCTGTGTGTATGTAGCCCCTAGTATAGCAAAGAAAAAGCCTTTTGTCAATAGTTATGGGATTTATTTACAAGATAACTAAGTCTCCTGTTTTCGGCAGTTTTTCTTGTGTCAAAATTCCTAGTTCATGAAGGAAAGCACCAATGGATATAGAAGTAATAGTATCTAATTGTGCAAGAGCTTCATCATCATTTAGACTTCCCTCATAACAGTCATGTACTTGCTCTTGTTGCTCCTTGATTGCATCGATGATTTTTTGGATCTCTTGATCGACAACTGTGAGGTAAATGCACCAATAGCCTTCATCATAGCCTTCATCAGCGATGAGCTCATCTACCCCCCCCCAGTATGCCCGCGAGCTGTTTTATGGTTGCTTCAGTTTCATTGTAATTCCCAGCTAATACATGAAGTTCGTATTCTTTTGCCATTTTTTCCTTTGGTTTACAACTAGCTATGAGTCTTGAGCGTAGACAGTTTTATCTGGTTCTAGGAGAACAAAGATCTCTGTATATATCCAGCCACCTTCTTTTCTTGCAATAGTGGCAATCTTTTGGCGTAAGTCATCATTACAGTCACACAAATCACTAAGTTTAACGAGATAATGACCTTGCACATCTTGTTTTGCTCGTATGCGTGCGCCAGCCGGAATAGTTAGTGCTCGATGAGGGGAAAGGCGGCTCTGTTGGGGTAGGGCATCTGCAAGAGCTTGTTTTACTTGGTTAATTATGTTTGGAGCATACTCAGTGCTATAACGAAGGCAGTCGTCATGAGACGCATTTATAAAGTACGTTCCTTTAGGTACATCTACTTCGCCAGATATGCGGTCTTTCAATTTTTGAAGAGCATCAGTGGTACGATTTTTCACCCTTTGCCACATGGATGAAGTAGCTGTAGTTGACTCAGTTGGGTTTTTAGTTTCTGCGCTTCCTGGCATATAGTCATCTTTCTTTGTTAAGCATTCTAGATTCTCAATACTATCATTCCCACACCCTATATTCTACCTTTTACTATATCAAAAAACATCAAAAAGTCAAGTAGATGAGCACTTTTTAGTATGAGATTGGTGTAGTATACAATGCGGTAGTATGAAACCAAAACTCTGTTCTACCGCAGCAATACACGTGTGCATCAAGACAGTATTTTGTTGGTGCATCATAAAGAAATCAGGTTTCATGGCTGCCGCCAGGTGGGCATATTGAGAAAGACGAGCTACCCACCAGGCAGCTGTGCGTGAGTGCCAAGAAGAAACAGGCGTACTAGCAGAGATTGTCTTGCCCCTTGGGTCGTTTAAAGCAACCAGTAGAGTCACACAACCTGCCTGTACCGTTTAACTGCAACCTCCACTGGATATCACAGCAGAACTATAATGCTCGGCGTAAAGGTAGCGCAGGCGATGCTGTCTGGAGTAGAGGCTGCGAGCAGCACCTTTCGTTTGTGTTTCTTGGGGTGTGTGGCACAGATAGGGTACAGCCAAATCTCGATGAAGTGGTGGAGGCGCGTTTCGTATCACTGGAAGAAGTACCCGTTGGTTCGCAGGGATGATCTTGGTAGCGAGATTGTGAAAGGCAAAGAGCTACTGAGAATCCTCGTCTCAAGAGGAGTCTCGGCAGTGGTATACTCTAGTGGCTATGTCACTTGATTTTAAACACGTCTCTGTTTCGCTTGGAAAAAAAGATATTATCTGACGTCTCGTTCTCGGTGCAGCCCGGCACGGTGCACGCACTGATGGGGCCAAATGGCGCAGGCAAATCAACGCTCGCGTTGGCTGCAGCAGGCCATCCTGACTATGTTTTGGGCAAGAAAAGCTCGATACTGCTTGATGGCACAGAGCTGGCAGACCTCTCGCCAGATGAGCGCTCACAAAACGGGCTTTTTTGGCTTTTCAGTATCCTGTCGAGGTGCCAGGAGTCAAAGTACAGAGTTTTCTCAGACAGGCCTACAATGCCCGTTTTGCTGACAATCCAGAAAAGCTGTTTGACAAAGTGATTCAGTTTCGTGATCATCTCTACAGTCTCGCAGAAGAGCTATCGGTGAGCACCGATTTGTTGACTCGGGGCTTGAACGAAGGCTTTAGTGGTGGTGAAAAAGCGGCTAGGTGCTGCAGATGGCATTGTTGGAGCCGCGCTACGCTATTTTGGACGAGACAGACTCGGGGCTTGATATCGATGCTATCAAGGCAGTGGCTGGTGGTATCTCGACCGTTCAAAAAAGCACAACACAGGCATCATTATCATCACGCATTACCAGCGCATTCTCGACTACGTCAGCCAGATGTGGTGCATGTTTTGAAAATGGTGCGTTGGTGGAAACCGGTGGGCGCGAGATTGTCGAGCGGCTAGAGGGAGGAGTATGAAGGGTGAGGACAGCATGTCAGTCTCACAAAGAATTGTAAGCTCCTGCAAAGGCAGCTTTGTTTCACACAGAAAGGTGCTACTCCTGCGTCGCTCGAATAATGAAAAAAGCAGGCCAGGTTGTTTGGATTTGCCAGGCGGCAATAGCGAGTGGCCAGAAGATGCAACTGCTAACTTGAGAAACATGCATCTGGCGACATCGTCCGAGAGATACAAGAAGAAACAGGTCTTGTGTTTGATAGAGTTATTCACCTTGGACAAGATTTCACTTTTGTTTACGTTTTTGAAGTAGAACAACAGCAGTACTCCATTGTCCTTGGCTGGCGGCTGGAGCTTGACACCACAAACAACAAGCATAGCGATCAGTCACGAGCACACCGAGTATGCCTGCGTTAGTCCGCAAGATTTAGACAAGTATGACTTTGGAGGTGAGCGAGGAACTGGCTAAAAAAGTGGTGCGAGATGAGCTTACTCAAATGGATTGATGATGGTGAGCTCTTCAAACATCTGGAAGTCTCGCACGTTGTCTGTGGCGATAGTGGTGATGTTGTGGGAAAGGGCAGTGGCCGCCAGATAGGTGTCAAACACCTTTTTCCGTATCTGTTATAGTTTTTGACTAGTTGGATAAAAAGCTCTGCAGTTTGGGGTTGTGGTGTAATGAAGGATAGGTGCTCTGTTAACAAGTATGCTTTCAAGGCTGTGGTTATGCATATCTGCAGGTTGGTGCTGGTGAGCACTTTGAGGGTCTCAGTGATATTTTGGTGAGTAACACAAAATGTAATCACTTTGCTTTTGAATGAACTCCTGTGCTTTTTTTGCTTTGGTGCGCCAACAGTTAAGCTTATAAATAAGGACGTTTGAATCAAGCAAAATTCTAGTCATAGATATCATCACGAGTAAGATTATCAACGGAAGTGCCTGTGTAAACAGGATGGAATACAATATTTTTTTGTTTATTAGCAGGGTTTGTGAAAGGTGCTTTTCAGCGCCTCATTGAAAATATCTTGTAGTGTTTTACCCTCTGTTGCCGATAAAATATCAGCCTGCTTTTTTCAGTACGGGGTCGAGTCTCACCGTTGTACGCACTAGGTTTTGTGGCATAGTACGTCATTTTGACAGCAAGACAGCAATATGTCAAGTTGGGATTTTGCGCATAGTTGGGTATACTACACATCCAGATGTCACGATTTGCAGCCAAACACACCTCTAATGATGATCTTGCTGGAACCAGGGAGTACGAACATGGTTATTCGTATAGCACGAGTGGGTACGCCCACATCTCAAAAGCCAGGCCACTCCGCCCGCGTGGTGTCTGAAATTTCGCATATAAAGCAAGAACCGGCATGGATGGAAGAAAAGCGTCTGGCGGCCTACGATCGCTTTACTGGCATGCAGCTTCCTGGTTGGGGAGCCGATCTTTCTGATATCGACTTTGATCGCATTCATTACTATCTTAAACCCACTGATGAACAAGCTAACTCTTGGGACGACGTACCAACCGAGGTCAAGGAAACCTTTGAAAAACTAGGCATTCCTGAGGCCGAGCGGAGTGTCCTGGCTGGAGTGAAAGCCCAGTATGATAGTGAGGTAGTGTATGGCTCCTTGCAAAAAACCTAGCAGACCAAGGGGTCGTCTTTCTCTCGATGGACGAAGGCTTGCGACAATACCCGAGCTGGTCAAGAGTACTTTGGCACGCTCATTCCTGCTGGTGACAACATGTTTGCTGCCCTCAATACTGCCGTCTGGTCTGGCGGTCGTTTGTGTATGTACCTCCCAATACGCAAGTAACCCAGCCGCTCCAGGCTTACTTTCGTATCAATGCTGAAACGCAGGGCAGTTTGAGCGTACTCTGATTATTGTAGATGAAGGAGCACGTGCATTATATTGAGGGATGTACCGCGCCAAATTTTAGTTCTGGCTCGCTACATTCTGCCGTGGTTGAAATTTTTGTCAAAAAAGGGGCACAATGTCAGTACACAACGGTCCAAAATTGGTACAAGAATGTGTGTACAACTTGGTCACTAAGCGGCCAGTGTTGATGAAGAGCGCAGATGATCTGGACAGACTTTAACATGGGCTCCAAGGTAACGATGAAGTACCCTAGTTTTATCTTGAAAGGTAGAGGCGCCAGAGGCGAGACGCTCTCGATGGCGCTGGCAGGAGCAGGCCAGCACCAGGACACAGGGTCGAAGGCTATTCACCTCGCACCCCACACCTCTTCGAGTATTATCTCAAAATCAATTTCAAAAGATGGGGAAGAACCAGCTATCGAGGTCTTGTAAATGTGGGACCAACGCCCAAAATGCCCAAAACACGGTCATCTGCGATGCGCTGTTGCTTGATAGTACCTCGCGCTCTGACACCTATCCAGTAGATAAAATTTTTAACTCACAGGTGGCCATTCAGCACGAGGCAACAGTGTCAAATAGGTGATGACCAGCTGTTTTTATCTGATGAGTCGTGAGGTCACCGAGAAACCGCCCGCAAGATGATCGTCAATGGCTTTTAGAAGACTTGGTGCGCAAGCTGCCGTTTGAGTATGCTATCGAGATGAATAGACTGATTGATCACGAGATGGAAGGAGTATAGGCTAGATACTTGAAGAAAAGGGAGCTTAATCCCTCTTCTCAAAGAGGGGCACCCTTCACCTGAAGGGTGAACGGGCAGGCGTTTCTCTCCTCTTTCAAAGAGGAGCAGGCTGAAAGCCAGAGGTGTTTTTAGAAAAAAATGTATGTATGAAAACAATACCATATAGAAAAGATCTAAAGAAAAAGCAAGGAGGTTGTGCAACAACAGCACTCCTTCTGAAATCATTCTTTGGAACCACATAAAACAGAGAAAATTGCAGGTCTTGATTTCAATAGACAAAACCAGTTGATATTTACATAATTGATTTTTTAATACTGCATACAAACTAGGTATAGAAATTGATGGAAGTATCACAACCACACAGGACTATGATCTTAAAAGAGAACAACGACTGGCGAGCCTGGGTATTACTCTTTTTAGAACAACAGAAAAAGAAGTTGCTACCAATACGCAAGGAGTACTACTGCAACTTACCAAATGGTGCCAAGATCAAATAGCAAAACACCCCATCCGTCAGCTGACGGATGCCCCTCTTGCAAAGAGGGGAGGAGAAAAGATACTAGTCGACGGGAAAAAAACGATTCTACTTGAAAAGCCTGGTGAGTACCACGTGTCTCTGGTTCATCCAAACTCAGAAGTAACTATTTTAGGCGCATTTCATACAAAAAAATCAGAGTCACTCTCTGTTGACCTGACTATCCATCACAAAGCACCTCGCACTAAGGCAAATACTGTCTTAAAAGGAGTGGCAGAAGATACATCTTCTATTCGTTTTTTTGGCAAGATCATTATTGATCCAGAGTGTGGACAGAGCAACTCATTTTTGACCGAGCGCATACTGCTTCTCTCTGATAGCGCCAGGGCAGAGGCTATTCCAGAGCTTGAGATCTTGACGGATGATGTCAAGTGTTCGCACGCAGCGAGTGTTACGAGTATCCCTGAAGAACATGTGTTTTACCTCATGAGTCGGGGCTTGAGCAAGCACCAAGCAGAGCGACTGGTGGTGGACGGTTTTCTTGAGCTTGGTGAGTAACTCCCTTCTTGATGTTACAATTGGCTTCGTTATGTTACCTCCCGCAGTACGTTTTGACTTTCCCATTCTTTCCCAAGAGATACACGGTAGGCCTGTAGCCTACCTTGATAACGCAGCCACCACACAAAAACCACAGGTGGTGCTCGATGCTATCACCCAGTACTACACCACCAGCAATGCTAACGTTCATAGGGGCATCCATGCCTTGGCAGATAGAGCCACAACAGCCTGGGAGGATAGCCGGTCGGTTATAGCAGCATTTTTTGCTGCTCGTCCAGATGAGCTCGTTATAACCCGCAACACGACAGAGGCAGTCAACGGCGTGCGCTACGGATTTCTTGATCATACTTTGGAAAAAGGAGATGTGGTGGTGTGCTCAGTGCTTGATCATCACGCCACACTTGTTACTCTGCAGCAGGCTGTGCAAGCAGCTGGGGCAGAGCTCGTGCATCTTGACGTCGATGCAGATACATTCCAAGTAGATCTTGCCCAACTTGAAGGCGTGCTCCAAACCTACACAGAGCGTGTCAAGTGTATCTCCCTGACTCATACCTCCAATGTCCTTGGTAGTATGCTTGATCTGACTAGACTAGACCACATTATCTCGGCAATATATGCGCCAGCAGATAGACCAAAGGTGTTACTTGATGCCGCCCAGTCTGCCCCGCACATGCGGCTTGATTTCTCTCACTTGCCCGTTGATTTTCTCGCCTTTAGTGGCCACAAGATGTACGGCCCGATGGGCAGTGGTGGATTACTAGTAAAGCAAGAGCTCTCTGACTCCGATCAAATGCGACCGTGGCTGTTTGGTGGGGGGATGATTGCGTCTGTCTCACCGGAAAAAACAGAGTTTTCACCAGATGCAGCAGAGCGTTTCACCGCCGGCACACCAGATGTTGCCTCGGCTGTGGGGCTGGCAAGTGCGTGCCAGTATCTTGGCCACCTCGGCTTGGACCAGGTTGCAGACCACCTCTCAGAGCTCGTCAGCTACACGGTTGATCGTCTTACTCAAATACCTCGAGTACAGGTTATTAGCGACCCCCACAGCGCGAGCTTGGTATCATTTCTCTATGATGGGGTGCATGCTCATGATGTAGCACAAATCCTCGACTCTCAGGGGGTAGCGGTGCGCTCTGGACATCACTGCTGCATGCCGCTCCATACCCAGTTTGGGTGGCAGGCGAGTGTGCGTGTCAGCTTTGCTGTCTACAACACAAAAGAAGATGTTGATCAGTTTGTGGCCGGTTTGGAGAAGATAACCCAAGTATTTGGAGCGTAATGTATGAGCGACCTCTACCAAGAAATACTACTATCAGAGCTCAAACACCCGCAAAATCACGGCGAATTACCTCATTTTACCCACTCATCTTCTGGTGCTAACGCCTCTTGTGGGGACCAGCTTTCCGTTCAGCTGCTGATTACTGATGCAGGCGTCATTGAAAACATAGCTTGGAGGGGTGCAGGCTGTGCCATTAGCCAGGCTACCATGAGCTTGCTCTCAGAGCACATCAAGGGCGCGACCACCTCCCAGGTTCAAGCACTGACTGATGAAACGCTTTCAGAGTTGACCGGCATTACCCAGATTGCCATTACCCGAAAAAAATGCTTGATGCTGGGCTTAGTAACACTGCGAGAAGCTTTGAAAATATGACTATCTGCATTGGCTCTACCAATCCTGTCAAGGTGGCTGCAGTTAAGAACGCAGCAGCGCATGTGTTCGGGAAGTCCGTTTCGATTCAATCACGCTCGGTCGGGAGTGGTGTTTCAGAGCAACCCCGCAGTAGTGATGAAACCAAGCAAGGGGCAGAAAACCGCGCGCGAAGTGCTTTGTCTCAGGTGAGTAGTGGCTCAGAAGGTCTGAAAGACGAAGTCAAGCTCGGCATTGGTCTGGAAGGGGGCGTTGCGCTTGATAGCGCTGGAGTGCTGTGGTCATTTGTTTGGGTACATGTGGTAGATGGACAGGGTTCTGCAATTTCTGTGAAAGGCTCTCAGTTTCCAGTGCCAGAACCATTTGCAGCCAAGATCATCGCAGGGGGTGAGATGGGTCCCGTGACCGACGAGGTGCTGGGCACCACCAACAACAAGCACAAAGAAGGGTTGGTGGGTGTCTTGAGCGGAGGGGCAACAGATAGGCAGACAGAGTTCCAACACCTGGTTGTGTTAGCTCTGGGACTGTGGAAAGAGCGCAATCTTCCTCTTTTCGAGTAGTCAAAAATTAGGTACTATCACCTGGATATGCCGCCGCAACGCTTTATTGCCAAACTGGAAGACAAAACTATTCAGAGCACAAAATTTACTCAATTTAAGTTTGAGTTAGTCGAGCCGTATCGTTTAGATTTTTTGGCTGGCCAGTATGTTTCATTCAAAGTTTCAGAGAGTGGCGATCGTCGCTCCTACTCTATCTGCAGCTCACCAGATATCAAACATGGTTTTGAGTTACTCGTTGAGATTTTGCCCGATGGCTTGGGCAGTCAGTATCTCAATACGTTGCCGTTTGGTAGTCAGGTAGAGATTCTCGCGCCGATGGGCATGTTTACACTAGAAAAAGCACCAGTAGCAACAGAGTATATATTTGTGGCCACGGGCTCTGGTGTTGCCCCGTACTTTTCGATGCTCCAAGAGTTACTGCAGGTGCAACATGACACACGCCCCATCACGTTGTACTGGGGCTTGCGATACGGTGAAGAGATGTGTTGGCAGGATGAGTTTTCACTCTTGGCGGAGGCATTTGAAAACTTTACGTTTCATCCCGTGCTTTCTCGTCCAGGTGAAGGCTGGCCGCTTTGTAGTGGGAGAGTCACGGACTGTTTGAGCGTCCACCACATTTCAACCGAAGCCGATTTTTTCTTGTGTGGAAATAAGACAATGATTGCCGATATGACCGAACTTTTGTCCCAGAAGGGGGTAGTAAAAACCCACATTCACACCGAGCAGTTTAACTAAATGTGTGGGTATTTGATGTCTTTGTATCTACTTCTAGACAAGCTGTGCCCAGTCATGATACAGTTTTTCTACTATGAAACAGAGCGATAACTCCCCGATACTGGAAACCGATATACAAGACGACGTTGTGACGCAGACTCAACAGGTAGGACGATACAAAGTAGAGGTTATTCGTGACAAATGTATCTCAGCTGCCAGCTGTGTGGCGATTGCGCCTAATGTGTTTGAGCTGGATGAAGAAGAGATAGCCGTTGTCATTTCTCAAGATGGGGACGATGATGACACAAAGCTCTTGGCGGCCCAAAGTTGCCCGACAGCAGCTATAGTAGTAACCGATACAACAACAGGAGAACAAGTGTGGCCAAGATGACATACTTGGCATGCGCACAGATGTGATACACTTTAACGCACACCTATGAAAAACGTCCCACTGTTACTAGCAACTATTATTGGCTCACTCATCTTGATTGTTGGTTTGGGATACGTGTTTTCTCGATCGCAGGCTCCCGGTATGGCGCAAGAGGCTGACCCTGCACTCGTGTTGGGGAGTACTACTCATCAGAAGGGGGCAGAAAATCCGGTAGTTACCATTGTTGAGTTTAGTGATTTCCAGTGTCCAGCGTGCAAGGCAGCACAACCTGCTATTGCGCAAGTTCTTGCCCAGTATCCAGAAGAAATCCGTGTTGTGTATCGTCATTTTCCTCTCACCATGCATCAGTACGCGCCTTTGGCTGCTCGGGCCAGTGAGGTAGCGAGTGAGTACGGCATGTTTTGGGAGTTTCACGATCTGTTATTTGAAAATCAAACTACTTGGGAAGCAGCCGAGTCAGAAGACGCAGTAAAAGAGTTGTTTAGCCAGTACGCAGACACTCTAGAGATTGACAAAACCGAGTTTCTATCGAAAATAGATGACAAGAGCTATAGCGTGCAGGTAGAGGCCGACCTCGCGGATGGATACAGCCTGGGCGTAAACTCTACCCCAACACTGTACGTAAACAACACACAGACCACTGCCCTTGGTTTGCAAGCAGCTGTAGAAGAGGCAGTTGCAGCAAGCCAGCAACCAATGTAGTACAAATACGAAAGGGCACTATGAAACAATCTTCTTCATCTTGGGTACTTCCAGCGATAGCGTTGGTTATAATCGGGTTTTTACTGTTGCGCTGGTACAACATGCGTACAGAAACAGTTGCCGAGCCCATCAACTTTGCTGAAGGTGTGCAGATAGAAAACTTGAGTCAAGACGAGCTTGACTCGGTAGCGCAGGGCGCTGATGATGTTGAGACAGCACCACTCACTACTCCACAGATGGCTGAAGGCCAAACAGACGAAGAATCTTCCCAAGAAGGCAACATGGATGAGGCAGCAGTGATGAGTGGTGGGGTGATCCGCTACAACGTTGAGGGTGATAAAGTGCTCTTCAATGTCTTTGCGCAGGCCCCGGAAATGACCGAGGGTATGTATCAAGTGTGGCTGCGTGAAGTAGAGGGAGAAGGGCTCAAGAAAGCATTCACCCTTGAAATGGGCAAAGGAGGGTGGTCGGGCAGTGCTGCAGCACCAACCAGCTCTCTTCCGTTTGAGATTGTTGTCTCCAAAGAGATGACAGACGATGACGCGCTTGAAACCGTACTACTTGAGGGAACAATAGAGAAACCAGCTGAGATGGCATCGCCAGAGGCGACCCCATCAGCAGAGTAAAGTATCTACTTGAAGTAGACGCCGAGTATGGTATCCTTAAAGGAAGGAGCCACCACAACGGCACCAGTATAAACGTAAAAAAAAGGAGCTTGTATGGCAGCAGTTGCTTACAAATACACCAACTCAAAAGGTCAGGACTACTACCTGCACCACAAAAAAGTAACACTTAAGAACGGTAGAGTGCAGACCATCTACTTTTTTGCTCGCGATATTCGTCCAGACAGTGCTCTGGCTGAGGTCCCTGCTGGCAAAATGGTGATGGAAACCAAACGCACCGCAATGCCTGTTCTCAAGAACGCAGCGTAATTAAAGCATTCCCCCCTCACCATTGCTTTCTGATCCAGTCGGTCAGACCACAAGGTGAGGGGGGTTTTTGTAGTTGCTCATGACTCATACTTCATCACCCACCATACAAGCCGTCTATGACAGACTAGCAACAGTTATTGATCCAGAACTAGGCATAGATATTGTTAGTTTAGGGTTAATTTATGATGTTTCGGTATCACAAGTGCAAACAGAGAATGGTGGTGAGCCGCGCGTGCATATCCTGATGACACTCACGACGCCAGGTTGCCCGTTGGCGGGCGTGTTTGACAGTATGGTGAAGGACGCTCTTCACGGCTTATGCGATTTGCCACCAGATGAGTTTGCCACAGTAGAGCTGACATTTGACCCGCCATGGGTGCCGGATATGATGAGCGAGGAGGCGCGGGCGGAGCTGGAGCTTTAAAAGCTTTCTAGTTACTGGATGCTAGCTTCTATCCCCTCTTTTCAAGAGGGGCATCCCTCACCATAGAATGGTGAGGGGAGGGGTGTTTAGCACTTCCCTTTTTAAGAGACCAATTTGCAGTGCATATGCTAGAATCTGAATGGAGATTTAATCATCGAGCTACGCTCGCTGATGACTTGAAAAAGTTGCTCCGTTTACAGAGTTAACTGGGCAAGACCTTTGCATTTTTTTGAGAGAAGACCACGACGCCACTCAATGCACTTGTTGTTTCTCCTTTAGTATATGTTTGCGTCTCTTCATCAAATCCATGGCTATTAATGTACATTACTAATAGACGCAGCATCTTTCCATTCAAAGTAATACGACCTCCATTTTCTGAATTTGTAGTAAATAATACTTCAACATCACCACCGCTTTTTCCTTCAAAAAGTTCTCTAATTTTTTGAGCCACCGGTAAGTGCTCACTTCCATACTGATAGATTGCGGTATCAGGAGATTGTCCATAACTGAGCGAAAAGTCAATTTGTGAGGCTATATATCTTCCGGCATTAGCACCTAGCTCAATCTGATAAACATCTGACATTATATACCTTTCTATGCGTTTATAGTAGTTTCATTATCTTCTTCTTCTTCTTCTTCTTCTTTGTCAAGTTTGATATAGTTACCGGTACTATGAGTAAACAAACCATCTACCTAGGGGCAGACCATCGCGGCTTTGCCCTCAAAGAGCTTATTTCCGAGTGGCTCTCGGCTGAAGGCTACCATGTAGTAGACAAAGGCAATACCCAGCATGACCCGGAAGATGACTTTCCGGTGTTTTCGTTTGCTGTGGCCCACGCAGTCGCAGATAACCCCGACTCGTTTGGCATTGTAGTGTGTGGTTCTGGGGTGGGGGTGAACATTGCCGCTAATAAAGTACCTGGCATTCGGGCCTCGACGGCGGTTAACCCAGAGGAAGTAGAACACGCGCGGTTTCATGACGACCTGAATGTGCTCGCACTCTCGGCTGACTACATGTCACTAGAGTACTCAAAGATCTGCATCGAGGTGTTTTTGCAAACACCGTTTTCTGGGAAAGAAAAGTACCAGCGCCGGATTGATATGATTACCAAGTACGAGCAAGAGAGGGCTTGAGGCATGCAGATACTTCCTACTATTCTGACTGATTCAGTTGGCATACTGAGCGAACAACTCTCTTGCGTCGCAGAGTCTGAAGCAATAGAAGTAGTCCAGATTGATATCATTGATGGCCAGTTGGTGGACAACTTGACGGTTACACCCAGTGATGTAGTGGACGGAGATACGTTTGGTTTGCAGCTTGATTTTCACCTGATGACCGACGAGCCGCTTGACTACGTGCACGAGCTGACAGAACACAAGCATTACTTGCCTGTCCGCAACGTGATAGGCCAGGTAGAGCACATGAGCGACCAGTCTATTTTTGTCCAGGAAGTAAAAAAGCATGGCTGGCAGGCGGGGCTCTCGCTCGACTACCATACACCGATTGACTCGATAGACCGTGAAGTTTGGGCGGAGCTTGATTGTGTGCAGTTGATGAGTGTAGAGATGGGGTTTCAGGGTGCTGTGTTCCAAGATGGAGTGTTTGACAAGCTTGTTTTACTCAACCAAGAGCTCCAGTTACGCGAGCTCACGCTTCCCATTTTTCTTGATGGCGGAGTGAGCCTTGATCTTATTTCCCCACTGAAAGCTGCGAGGGTGGCAGGGGTGGGGGTGGGGAGTGGGATTTGGCGCTCAGATGACCCTGTCAAAACAATGAGAGAGCTTGCTCGTCAAGCGGACTAATGCTTCCTGCATCTTGTAGTCTGGCTTTGTCCTACTGTATAGTGAAGGTACTGCCCCATGAAAACGACTATCTCTACTCCCAGGCAAAAACAGCTGTGTGCTATCAACAGCGTGGCTATTTTTGGTAGCGCAGATGTTGACGAGCGCCACCCGCTGTATCGTGAGGCATTCAGTATCGCTCGGTTCTTAGCCTACCAAGGGAAGACAGTGGTAGATGGTGGAGGGCCAGGCACGATGGACGCAGCTACCAAAGGTGCGGAGTCTGCCGATGGTAACACCATTGCTGTTACCTTTTATCCTAAAGACATGCCAGAGTTTGAAGGGCGCTACTTTGAAAATAACGTTGATACAGAAATTAAAACAGCCAACTACATAGAGCGTATGTTTGGTTTAATGGATGTTTCTGATGCAGTTATCTGCATGCAAGGCGGCACAGGGACATTGAGTGAGTGGGCGACAGCTTGGCTTTTAGCCCATCTGTACTACGGCAACCACAAGCCGCTTATTTTATACGGCTCATTTTGGCACGAAGTGATGAGCGTGATGAATACTCATTTTTTTATTGGTGAGAAGGAAAATACAGTCTATAGAATTGCAGACAATCTAGAAGAACTGCACGAGGCTCTGTGGTTATTTGAACAAGAGATAGCCCAGCGTTGCCAAACTACAGCCAAGCAAGGTGCAGCAGTTTCTCAAGTCTTGAAAAAACCATTTTCTCAAAGTCTAACAGCTGCTTTGAAAGGCGCGTATGTATGACGTAATCACCATTGGGTCATCATTGATTGATGTGTTTGTCCAGTCGTCTCATTTTACGGTTGTTCCTGACGGCACTCAAGAGTTTTTGTGCCAACTGTATGGTGACAAGATGGAGGTTGATTCGTTCCAGATGTGTACGGGTGGGGGTGGGAGTAACACCGCAGTAGCATTTGCCCGCAGTGGGTTTCACACTGGGGTGGTGACCGAGACAGGTAGAGACTCCTTAGCCGACATCATCGTGAAAGATTTTCATGATGAAGTGGTGGCGACTCGTTTTTTGGTAGGCGAGCGAAAAGAGCAAACTGGTGGCTCGGTTATCTTGGTTGGTGCAGATGGGGGGAGAACGGTTTTGGTGCACCGAGGGGCAGCGTCCAGGCTTGATCCGCACGATATCCCTACTGATGCGCTTAACAAAAGTATGTGGGTGCACTTATCGAGTATTTCTGGTAACGCAGACACGTTATACGAGATTTTCTCAGTCACCAAACAAACAACTGCATTTTCGTGGAACCCTGGCAAGGCAGAGCTGGCGCTGTTGGCAGGTGGGCAACTGTCTATTGAAGATACGGGGTGTCAGATTCTCTGTGTAAATGCACAGGAGTGGGAGCAGATTAAGAATGTGCAGACAGCAATTTTGGAGTTTGTGCCAGAAGTAATTGTGACCAATGGCAAGCATGGCGGCATGTTTTTTGTCGAGACACACCAGTACTCGTTTAGCACCAACGACACTCAGTCAATTGACGATACCGGTGCGGGCGACGCATTTATCAGTGGGTACGTGGCGGCTAGGCTATACGGCGAAGATGTGCGAGATGCCGTTGATGCAGGCCTGGACAATGCCGAGTCGGTGATTGGGTATGTAGGTGCCAAACACGGCTTGTTGACACGGTCTGTGTAACACAGTATCCTAACAAAGGTTATTTATGAAACGAGTTACATTTTTTACTCTTCACTTGGCAGTTTGTCTGAGCGTTGTCTCGCTTGGGGTTGTGCCGTTTGCTTCAGCCCAGAGCATTTCACCACTGCCTTCGGTTAGTCCTTCGCCGAGCGCTTCTCTCTCACCGAGTCCTTCGGTCAGCCCCACGCCAGCCGGCATTACTGGTTCGGCAAGTGCTACACCAACAGCAACTATGACAGCCACCACTACAAAAGGTGGGGTGACCTACCCTGAACAACTACCACAATCTGGCACAGGTGTTATGACACTGTTGGTTGCTGGTTTTGGTTTGGCCTGCATGATAGCAGGTGGCTATGTGCTGTACGCGCTTCCAGAGGTACTCGAAGATGATGCGCGCTAAAGCAGCATGACAACAGACTACACCGCGCTTTTAAACCAAGAAATCCAAGATTTAAAGAGTAAAGTTGCAGGTGCTTTTCTTCCTGACGAACTTCGCCTCAAGGCAGAAAAGGATATTGTAGCGCTTGAGCGCTCGGTGGCTCTGGGTAGCTATGATGAAAAGTACGATAAGGTGTCTCGCTACATTGAGTGGATTGTGCGCATTCCCTGGGAAGCAGAAAGCGATGACCAGCTTGACTTAGAAAAGACCAAGCAAGTGTTTGAAACTCACCACTACGGCATGCACGAGGTCAAAAATAGGTTTTTGGAGTATGTCTCTATCTTAAAACTGCGTAAAGAGCAGTTGGGTAACAGCGAGTTTCGCGCACCAGTGCTTCTTTTGGTTGGATTGGTGGGTACAGGTAAAACGACTTTTGCCATCTCTCTGGCCGAGGCGCTGGGCCGGCAACTGGTGCGCATTCCCTTTGGTGGTATGGCGTCCTCACTCGAGCTGCGGGGTAGCTCTCGTCTACATCTAGAATCTGAACCTGGTAGAGTGGTGAAGGGGTTGTGTGAGGCAGGGGTGAGAAACCCTGTGATCTTGCTAGACGAGATAGACCGCGTGGCACAGGAGGCCAACCGCGACATTATGGGTGTGTTGGTAGAGCTTTTGGACCCTGCGCAAAACCACGCGTTTCGTGATGCCTATGTTGACTATCCTACTGACCTGTCCCGTGCTATTTTTATTGCCACTGCAAATAACACAGGTGACATCGCGACTGCCGTGATGGATAGGCTAGAAAAAATTGCTATGCCATCCTATACAGATGATGAAAAAATAGTTATTGCCCAGCGCTATGTCTTGCCCGGGCTACTCGCAGACGCCGGCATAAGGCCAGAGCAGCTTGTGATAGATGATGAGATTTGGCCAGCTATTACACGCCCACTTGGCTATGACGCGGGCATTCGTACTCTGCAAAGGACACTCCAGGGGGCAGTGCGCAAAGCGGCACGCATCATGGTAGAAAAGGGCTACGAGAATATTCACATCACCGCGCAGAACAAGAATATTTTCCTGCCGCAGTACTAGGTGGGTAGGTTATTGGGCTCTAGGTTCTGGATGCTGGTTTTTATCCCCTCTTGCAAAGAGGGGCTTCCGTCAGCTGACGGAAGGGGTGTTTTGTAAAAAAAGAGGGAACACAAACACCTCGCCCACTCATTCTTCGAATGAGGGGTGCTCCTCTTGAAAAGAGGAGATAGTAGAAAAGTTGTGCTACCATGCCTGTATGACCAAGTGCCAACAACTCGACCGGCTGTATGCAGAAATGGAGTCTCTGGCAGGCACTCTACCCCTTACAAAACAGCCAACTGACATCATTCCAGGAGAGGGCAATACAGAAGCCCGCGTATTACTCATAGGCGAAGCACCTGGGTACCACGAACACCAACAACGTCGTCCGTTTGTTGGTCGTTCTGGCCAGCTGCTTCGCACAGTGCTAGAGGAAGCAGGCACAAGCGTTGCATCTGTATACATCTCAAACATTGTCAAGGCTCGTCCGCCAGAAAACCGAGACCCTACCCCTGCCGAGATCGCTGCTTACAAACCATACTTAGACCAAGAAATAGAGATTCTCTCGCCTCAGCTTGTAGTAACACTCGGTCGTTTTAGCATGGCAAAGTTCTTACCAAAGGTGAAAATATCAGCTGTGCATGGCAACACACACCGAGTCACTTGGAATGACCAAACGTTGTATGTGTTGCCGCAGTACCACCCCGCAGCCGCACTGCGTGGCACACGAGTGATGGAGGCATTCAAAGCAGATATAGCAAAAATACCAGCTGTACTTTCGTGGATACAGACTGCGCCTGCCCAGAAGAGGGAGTAGATGATACGATGTGATAGATTGATGGGCGCACAGAATGTATGAAGTTGACTATTTTTTTATTTGCCATTCCTATTTTGAGTAGTCTGAGTGGCCTACTGTTATACCGATTCATCGGAAAAAAGCAGCTGTTTAAGCTTGACTCTATCCAGTTTTTGTATGCATTTGTGCTTGCCCCGTTATTATTTGTGTGGGCCAAAACATTTTTTTATACCCTTGTTTCAACTCAAAATCTCGGCATTGCGCTGAGTAGTAACGATGTATTTATTCTGGACACAGTATTTAGCACCTTTCTGCTTTTTATTTACGCATTTGTGGTCATGCACTCGCTGACCAAGACGTTTAACGTGCGGATGAAAGACGACCCGCTGTACAACATCTTCCACCACTCGGAGTACTTTCATTTGTGGTTGACGCATTTGGCGATGTTTGGCGGTGTGCTCTCGTGTATTTTTATTATCGGGGCTGTCAATGTATTTTTGCCGTTCCCCTCCGAGCTGGTGCACACTCCACCGCTTGCAATCTTGCCAGTGGGCATTGTCACAGGGGTGTTGATTTTTGTTTCAGCTCTGCTGTCTGACCCAAAACAGGCTAAAAACTTTGGTAGAGTGCTCAAGGTGCTTTACGGCGTGTTATTTATGGCCCAGATGGTGTTCTATCTAGTATTTAGCCCCAGTTTTGATAATGAGCATTTGTTATTTTGGTGGAGTATGTTGGTGTTTGCCACGCTGGTGACTATTTCATTTTTTTCGTATAGATCGGTCAAAACACAGTCATTTTTTGAACGAGTAGTGAGCAAATGCAAGCATCTAGAGTGGGAGTTTCGCCTGCAGCTGTTTGGTGATAAAAAATAGCGTATACTCTACGGAAAAGAAAAAAAGTATGAACACAAAGAGAAAGTTTTGACATGTCAAGCATTCGCGTTATGCCCCTGGGTGGGATGGGAAATGTAACCCAAAATATGTTTTTGTATCAGGTAGACCAACAGATCTTGATTGTTGATTGTGGTATTGGATTTCCTGACCACCACATGCCAGGCGCAGACCTGCTTATTCCCGATATTAGCTATCTTCATCAGCTCCTAGAACAAGGAAACACCATCGCTGGTATGGTGCTCTCGCATGGCCATGAAGACCACATCGGGGCACTGGGGTATATTTTGCCAGAACTACCAGAGTTTCCCATCTTTGCTGTGCCGTTTACCGCCGCCTTTGCCCAAAAACGACTCGAGGATAAAGGAGCACGCGGGAGCGTGACGCCTGTTCACGATGAAACACATTTGCAGATCAGCCCAACGTTCTCGGTTGAGTTTGTGCAAGTGACCCACTCGGTGCCAGAGACACGACACCTCATCATCCGTACACCTGCAGGTACCATCTATCATGGCAGTGACTTTAAGCTTGACCCGCACCCTGTGGACGGCAAGGTGAGTCAGCTCGATCGCATTGGTCAACTTGCCAGCGAAGGCATAGACCTTATGACCATCGATTGCTTGCGGGTAGAGAGTGCAGACTGGACGAAATCAGAATCAACTGTAGGTCCGTCTATCGAGACCACGATGCGCGAAACAAAGGGTAAGTACATTATTACCTTGATGAGCTCGCACATTCATCGCATTCAGCAGACCATTGATGCAGCCGACAAGTGCGGACGCAAGATCACTTTTGTGGGGCGCTCTGTAGAACAAAACATGGAGATAGCTCTCTCACTAGGCGAGGCGCACATTCCTAAAGGCATGCAGATAGACAAACGTGATATTCAAAATACCGCCGATGACAAGCTGTGCGTAGTCATTGCAGGCAGCCAGGGGCAAGAGGGCTCGTCACTGGTGCGAGCAGTTTTTGGTGAGCATCCGGTTATTCAGATTGCCGAGCACGACACAGTCGTGTTTTCAGCTAGTGCTATTCCTGGCAATGAACTGCCGTACTACGCTGCTATAGATGAGCTGTGTAAAAATGGCGTACACGTGGTGTATCCGGACATACTCAAAACACTGCACCAATCTGGTCATGCAAGTACCCCAGAGCAACAGGAGTTACTCGGGTTGGTCAAGCCCACCTACGTGATGCCAATTGGCGGGGCTGATAGGCACCGCGTCAAGTTTTTGGAGTTTGTGGCAGAGCCTCTTGGGTACACCAAAGACGCAGTGCTCCTGCCCAACTCTGGTGAGGTGCTCGAACTTTCTGCTAGTGGACCCAAGGTGGTCGAGAGTGTACACCTCAAGCCACGCATCGTGGATGGACTCGGCATAGGAGACGTGGGGCCGGTGGTGCTCTCAGATCGCAAAGCGCTTTCTGAAGCTGGTATCATTGTAGTGGTTGTTCCTCGGGTAAAGGGGCAGTTTAGGCCAAAGGATATCAGGGTCATTTCCAAGGGATTTGTGTTCATGAAAGAGGCAGATGACGTGATCGAGTTTATCACCAGTACCACCGCAGAATTACTCACAACATTCAAGAAAAAAACTTCAGATGAAAAGCTGCGAAGGTCTATCGAGCACACACTATCCAGAAAGCTGTTTAAGATCATTCGCCGAGAGCCACTAGTGGTGATGGTGATTGCAGATACTGCTTGACAGCGCCCTCAAAGATGATATATCCTATAATTATTAGTTGAGATAGATGCTATGGGTAGAAAAAAAAAGAAATCACCATTTTCTCTCTCACTTGAGTCAGATACGATCTACTCTATCGTGGCAGTACTCTTGATTATGCTTGGTCTGCTCGTTATTATCTCGTTTACCGGTCAAGGCAGCGTGCTGGCGCGCGTCAATGCTACCCTGATTCAGGCGCTGGGGGTCTCGACGGTATTTTTGCCGTTTATTTTTATTGCCTCTGGTCTAGTGCTGTTTCGCACCAAGTGGCAGTGGACCCAGCCCCATGTGTTGCTGGGCACATTACTGCTGTTGATGGGCACGCTGGGGTTTTTCAAAACGGGTGAGGTGGGCGCTGATACCCATCAAAATGTAGCGGAGCTTTTTTCAACCCCTGGCAGTTATGTTTTCTTTGCGGCCCTACTGTGCATTGGTTTGCTGATTGTGTTTCAAACATCTCTCAGAGACGTGCTCGAACAACTACATGAGAAACGTCACGTACTACCTGCTGTGCCTCTGCCAAAAAAGAAAACCATGACCTCTTCGCTGTTTGACGATGATGATGAAGAAAAAAAGCGTTTTTCGCTACCAAGTATTGATGTACCGTTTAAAAAGAAACAGATGCCTGACGAAACAGATGATGACGAAGTACCGGAAGAAGAGCTGCCTGAGGGCCCGCTGGTACAGTCCACCGAGATTCCCAAGTTGTCGCTCCATCCAGAAATCCAATCTGATGCTGATGAGGCAGTAGCCGAAGGTGAGCACGCTACTGGCGGCGAGATCATCTGGGATTATCCACCACTCTCGCTGCTTGATGCCAGCTCTGGAGGCGAGGCAGACAGAGGTGATGTCAATAAAAACGCCGATACTATCGAGTCAGTACTACAGTCATTTAATATTCGCGCCAAGATAGAAGAGGTCAACTACGGTCCTTCGGTCACCCAGTACGCCCTTAGCATCAGCCAGGGCACCAAGCTCTCCAAGATCACGTCGCTGAGCACCGACATGGCGCTTGCGCTGGCCGCGCCTGGCGGGCAGGTGCGCATCGAGGCCCCGATTGCGGGGCGCTCGCTGGTAGGTATTGAGGTGCCAAATTACTCCGCCCAGTACGTGACTCTCAGGCATATGCTTTCATCTGACGTGATGAAGCAGCACGACTCAAAACTTGCAGTGGCGTTAGGGATTGATGTAGCGGGCAAACCAAAGGTGGTAGATATTGCCAAGATGCCGCATGTGTTGATAGCAGGCTCGACTGGCTCGGGTAAATCGGTGGCTGTTAATACAATTATGTGTTCTATCCTCTACCGGGCGACCCCGACAGAAGTAAAGTTTATCTTGGTGGACCCAAAGCGAGTAGAGTTAACTGGCTACAATGACATTCCCCACCTACTGGTGCCCGTGATTGTTGACGCCAAAAAGGTGGTCTCTGCCCTCAAGTGGGCGACGCACGAGATGGACAGACGCTACAAGCACCTAGCAGAGGTGGGCGTGCGCAATATTGACTCGTACAATGAGCTAGCAGGCCATGCGGCGATGTCAAAAATTGTGATTATTATCGATGAGCTAGCTGACGTGATGCTGTTTGCCCCCTCAGAGGTAGAAGAGAGCGTGACCCGCATTGCCCAGATGGCGCGGGCGGTAGGCATTCACCTAGTGCTGGCTACCCAGCGGCCTTCGGTGGATGTCTTGACAGGACTTATCAAAGCAAACATTCCCACTCGTATCGCATTTAATGTGTCATCCATGACTGACTCTCGGGTGATCATTGACGGACCAGGGGCAGAAAAGCTGCTGGGTAAAGGTGACATGCTGTATGTGCCCCCAGACCAAGCAAAACCCAGCCGTGTGCAAGGTACGTTTGTGTCAGATAAAGAAATTCAGAGCCTTATCCAGTTTATCAAAGACCAAGGTCATCCTGCCCAGTATGAAGAAGACATTACCCAAAAATTCCAGAGTAGTGGAGGGAAAGGCAGCAGTGCTGGCGGGCTGGATGACAAAGACGAACTATTTGATGAAGTAGCCGTCTTTATTGCTCGGGCGGGCAAGGGCTCATCTTCGATGATTCAAAGACAGTTTAGCGTAGGGTATAATAGGGCCGCGCGCATTTTAGACCAAATGCATGCAGCTGGCTTCGTGGGGCCACAGGAGGGGAGTAAGCCACGAGAAGTACATGCTACTGCTATTGCCGAGTATGTGGCGAGGCAGGGAGAGGAGTAGAGTATGGTCGGAATTGATACATTTTTTGGTAGAAGACATCAAAGTATACAGGACGTGAGAGCAAAGGAAGATCCTTATTATAAAAGCGATCGGTCTGAGTCAGAAAATGTTGTGCGAGGAAGTTTGAAGGAGAGTATTGCAGAATCAACATCAGTTAGAGATATAATTAATCTTCTGCAACTTGCGGCGTCATCTCGCCCAGACATGAAGCTTGGAAGAAGAGATACGTCGATACAATCGGTAATAACTTATCTAGAAGACTATGAGAAACAACCAACTGACAGAAAACTTGCTGGTATAACTAACGATTTGGGTCTTAGAGACAAAATAGAAGAGTTACTGCCCCCCCCATCAAAAGATAAAAGATCATGGTTGAGGCGCTTCTTTGTTGGCTGAAAAAATTAAGATGTTTGAGCAACTCCCTGCTCAAGCGAAAGAAAAACCTACCAAGAAGGAGCGTCGCAGGCGTGAACTAGAACAGATCAGGCGAAGAGTAGAGCTATTTGCCCCTTATGCAGAGCAGTTTTTCAAAGCTGTTCGCGCAAAAGATAGTGAGGCTCTGCTTGCGTTGGCCAGGAGTAAGGGATACACCACACAAAATGTATCCATTGGTTTTGAGCTACTTGGTTCCTCAACAGAAAGAGTATTTATTACGAAAGACAATCCAGTCAGGATAGATAATAGGACCCTCTATCTGGGGGAAGGATACGATTTTCTAGATCTTGCGCATGATGTATTGGTTATACTCATTGGAGGCAAGCAGTTGTTGGTAGGAGAATCAGCATATGTGAGCTATGAAACTGCAAGGATTGTGTGGGGCACATCTCGGTTTTCTCCAAGAGCGATACAGCGTTGGTTGTTAGGGCTATTCGATTCTAGTTACGACACAATAGCAGATACTCATGTACTAGACAGATGCTTTATAGAGCTACAAAGAGATCCGACGGAAGTGTTGGAGGGGATAGAGGCTACTTTCTAATAAGAAGTAGGCGCCTGAAAAAAATTCCCACCGTAAATGCAGCTGTGACCCAAGTAGTAAAGATGTTATCAAACCCTTGGGATACATTCATTACATCAAGAATTTGACTAATATGCACGTACTCATATAATATTTGCCCAACTCTTTGAATAAGTGGATTGAGTAAGTTGATGGCGTATCCAATCATTGTGGTGTACAGAAAATAGTTTTGAGCACTGTGTTCACCATTTCTGATTTCATCTCTAGTATAGTCAATTACAAAGAGAATGGTAAATATGCTGGTTAAAATAGGGTGTAATTCTGGAAAAAAAGCTACTGCTTCTAAAAATGATTTTATGGCCCCATCTCCTATTTGTGCTTGGGTGTGCTCAACCAATGCCCCAAGAGCCTGTGACATAGCTACAAACTCTATTGCAACTCCTGGACCCTCCGTTTTTATTTTTCCACCACTTTCTTTTCCATGATCACTCATGCCCCAGAATATACCGCCAAACTATATCAAAAACAATCAGAAGAATGCATTGGAGTATCAAACTCTATCTCTAGAGCGGATTATTCACATCAATAAACTGCACCCCTACCTCGTTTCCTAGTGTTTTTTGTAGTGCAGCACCCAGCGCCTGGACACCAAAGACCTCGGTAGCATAGTGACCACCCAAAAGGTAGCTGATGCCGTTCTCCATCATCTTGTGGGGCACAGACTCACTGCCTTCACCAGAAATGTAGGCCTCGACACCTTTTTGTTTCATCTCCCACATATGGGACTCAACAGGTTTGCCTGCTCCTGAAACAATACCGATGGTTTGAATAGGGTCGCTGTTGGCTGGGAAAGTGAAGATAGTGTGTTGAAACAACTTGCGGCAGGCTGTTTCAAGCTCGGCCAGCGTCATTTCCTGGGGGAGTTGTGCTACAAACCCCCATTCTTCATAGAGTGTGTTGGTGATGGTGGCACCAATTTTTTGAGCAATCTGGGCGTTATTGCTTAGCGTGGGGTGGGCGTCAAGCACGTAGTGCAGGCCAATGATGCTCAGGTTATTCTCGATGATAAGACGGAGCCGCTTTTGGCTGGATTGCGAGTAGAGAGAGCCTTCAGTGCGAGGGTCAAAGGCGTGGTGAAAGATACACATTTGGGCGCCCCACTCTATAGCCTTTTCTAGAAATTGGGCGTTGAGGCTAACTCCTGTGGCGATCTTAGTCACATTGTCACCACCCGAAAACTGTATACCATTCGCAACAACGTCTTTTTTCTTGGCTTTTGCAAGGAGTTCTGGAGTGACAATTTGAGTGAGTGTTTGGTAGATTTTATCTCTGTTCATAGTCGAAAGTATAGCCGTACCTTGAGAAAACAGCAAGAACTTGGTATACTAGTATGAGTGTGAATTGTACGGTTGTCTGTATAGATTCTGAATCAAGTCCAGAATGACAACCTACAATTATTGAGTCACTTTGGGGATGTATAGCTTTGACGTGGCGTGCTCATTAACATCTGCAGATCGTCTTTGACTAGAGAAGACGTTAAACAGAGTCAAAACTTATAACTGCAAATAAAACAGCAGATACAGTTGCAAGCAGAGCTAAATCTATGCTTCTTGAGGTTGGTGAAACAGCTTCAGCAGCTTTTAGCTCTCGTGTAGCTCCACAATACGCTACGCTCGTAGCGTAAACTGGCATTCACGCATCTCCTCTCACTGATGGGAGTGTGTGGGTGAAAACCTCAGTCGGTGTGACGGCGTTTTGTCTCCTTTCGCTGGGCGCTCAAGACTTTTGAAAGGGAGTGTGCTGGTAGGTTTGTCTATCTACCGCCAGTGCTCTACTACAAAAATAGCCTATGTCTGTAGATGATGTTGGTGTGTTCACACGGACGCGGGCTCGATACCCGCCATCTCCACCATTTTGCGTTACCCCTCGTGGGCGCAGACGAAGCCTGACACGCTACCCGCGCCTGCCTCTTTCAGCACCCGCGCACATTCATCCAGTGTTGCGCCTGTAGTACAGACGTCATCGATGACGAGCACTCGTTTGCCAGCTATGTCTGCTTTCTTTTCTTCAATGACAGCATAGACGCCAAGCGCATTGTCAGCCCGCTCACCTCTATGATGTATGCTTGCCTGGGCAGTGGTGGCTTTGATTTTGGTGAGTAGTGTTTTATAGGGAATATGCGCTTTGGTTGCTATGCTGGCGGCTATGATCTCTGCCTGGTTGTAGCCTCGCGCATCTTGTTTTTTTGGGTGCATGGGCACGCTGGTAATAACGTCACACTCTGGAATGACACTGCAGTGGTACATCAGCCTGCCAATAACAGTGCCAACTGCTCTGACATGACTATACTTGAGGGAAAAAAGCAACTGTCGCACAGGGTACTCATACTCTGCGACTGCGCGAATGAGTGAGAGGTGGCTTGTTTGGGGCAGTTCAACATCAGAAGTGAGAAACTCTATGTGCTGAAAGCAGCGTTCGCATAGGAGGGTGCCGGTTGTTTTGCAACCACAGCAAAATGGGGGGAAGAGTAGATCAAGTGTTACCCCAGCGATGTCTTTGAGGTACTTTTTCACCAGGCCAATTGTAAAGATGAAATCTGACAGATAGCTTTCATCAATCTTTGTTATTTCGACTTCTGATATGTCGGGGTTGGAAAAATGCCCAACACAGACTTCTTTCCGCCAGCCGGCGGATCGAAGTGACGTGAAGGCTAGGTTTCTCGAACATGCTCGAAGTGATAACCAAACGCATTGTGGTCAATGCTGGACTTGAACCAGCGACCTCACGAATGTGAATCGTGCGCTCTAACCAACTGAGCTAATTGACCGATTGCATATCGTTACCTTCTCATAAAATCTTGACGGGTAAAGCTAATTAACCGCAAAAATCTGCTTTAAAGCAGATTATACGCCAAAAAGACATGCTTGACATCGTCTGTTGTGTTGGTTTGAAAGAGCTGTCGGCGCACCTCCTTTGCGTTGGGAATGGAGCGAACATACCAACCCAAGTGCTTTCGCATAGGTAAAAACGAATAGCGTTCGTGGTGCGCGTAGGTGTCTTGGTATAATTGGGTGTGCTCAAGGGCTACTTGAAAGATATTTTTTTTCGGCCTTTCACCTTCTGGGAGAAAGACGTAGGGGTTACCAAATGAAGATCGGCCGATGAGGACGCCATCAATATTGTATTTTTGAGAAAGCTCCACTGCATGGTTTCTATTTTTAGTATCGCCATTGCCAAACACGAGCGTGTTTGTGTGCTTGATTACCTCTGCTGCCCTGGCAATCTCGTCCCAGTCTGCCAGACCAGAGTACTGTTGCTTGAGAGTCCGGCCATGCAGAGCTATGACTGCTGGCTCTACCTCCAGCAGGTGCTGTACCCATTCAGCAGCCATTGGTTTGTCGTAGCCAATGCGGGTTTTAACACTGACTGGTATTACTTGGTTTCTTGATTGATACTCTGCAGGTAGTGCTGTGTGTCTTTTTTGTACCTCTTTTGCGATAGTTTCTGAAATGTGACTGCAGTTTATGGCAGATTTTCCCTCTGCCCAGTCTGTGACACCAGCTTTTGTTTGTGTGACAATTGTTTTTGCCAAATCTGGCGTCGTGATGAGCGCTGCGCCCGCACCCGAGTGTGCCACATTTTTTGCAGGACAGCCCATGTTGATGTCAATACCATCAAAACCCAGTTGGCACAGTAGGGTGGCAGTTTCTCTGAAAAACTGTGGAGTGGTACCGTAGATTTGGGCAACGATGGGGCGCTGCGTCTCGTCAAACAAGAAGTCTTGCAGTAGTCTGTCAGCGCCATGACATACGCCTTCAACGCTCGTAAACTCGGTGTACACAACGTCAGGGTTTCCGTATTTTTTTTGGATGTATCGGTAGGGATGATCGGTCACACCGTCCATAGGTGAGAGCCCTACAATGGGTCGTGGCAGCGTACTCCAAAAGTTTTTCACCCCAGGATTATAGCAGTACTGCTTTGTGCTACTCTAGGTTGTTGGCGATAGCGTCAAGCTCTTGGTTGAGGTACAGCAACGCCGTGGGGTCAATTTGATCTGAGAAATGATTGATAATGTAGCGGATGATTGGGGCGTGCTGCAGTTGTTTGCTCAAAGACATGGTGCTGACTGCAGTAATGTAGTGTGATAATCCGCGCACGATAGATTTTTTCTGTATTTTGTCTTGATCGTATAACACAGATAGATCGTTTGTAAGCGAGCTCCAACTTGATGCTCGTTTGATTTCGCTGGGTTGAGAGCTGTCAAATGAAAATGAGAGTAGCAGCTCTCCTTCTGGATTGGTATATCCTTCAATAACTTCTTGAACGGTCTGTCCATCGACTGTCATAGTAGTGATGTAGAGCTCGACTGGCGTGAGACCTTCACTGGTTGTTGCTGCAACAGCATACTCCCCACTGGGTGGCTTCATGTGCTCTATCACGCTCATACTGGTTTCTTCTTCTCCTGTTGTTTGGTTGAGTAGAGCTTCGCTGTAGTTTTGTGCCTGATCATCTAGCTCACCATCTTTAAAGAGCTGTATGGTAGCGGGTGCATACGCATGCACCGAGATTGCCGAAAGGTCGGTATAGCTGGGGGTAAAGGTGCGCGTAGAGATAACGGGAAGGGCAGTGTGAGGCATGAGTGTTTCAAACGAGTAAAATGGATCGTTAATGCCTAGATCACCACTATCTCTATTGCCTTTTGCAACGAGAAAGTGCCCCTGCACCTGCATGACCGCTGGGTTGTGTGCTGTAATTTGGTCTCGCGCTGGGTCCCAACTGCTGCCACCCACTCTGTTGTACTCTAGTTTTGGCGTGCCGTACACGCTAGAGATTTGCTGGGTCAACCTACCAATGACGGGGAAAATAATGTACTTGCCCGCGTAGCCGTTGTTTCCTTTTAGCCACGTGTTGAGGGTTGATGGGTTGACAGGGCTCCCGTCTGGCATTTGGGTAATGCCGTGATAGTTCATAATCATAGCAGCCGAGGTCATCGCGCAACCCAGCTCGGCAATGCTTGCAAAGTCTGGTGATGAGGTGGTTCGTAAGCCGTACTCTTCATTGCCCCAAGTGGGGTCGGTTTGCTTGAACAACGGGACGGGTAGATCGGCATCGACTGACTTGACGATGATGTTGTCGAAATAACTCTCCGAACTGTTTGAAGAACCAACACTAGCCTGTAATCCTATAGTAGTTTCACCATTTGAAAATGGACTACTATCTTCTAAAAGAATAACTTCATCTCCGTTTACTTTAACATTTATTAAACCATCAGACACTTTAATAGTAAAATTATACGTATTATTTGGAGAAAAAGCATAATTTCCACTAGAACTTGGTAGGTAAACACTTTCTCCATCAACTACTTTTTGAATAACGATACTATCTTCAAATATTTTCAAATCATACCAATTATTAGTATCGACCCAGTTAAAAATGACGTTTCTATCCATACTAGTAGATCCTGAAAAAAACCAATCAAAAGAATACTCAAAATAATTTGTGTTTGGAAGTTTGAACGTAGTTGGAATAATTTCTGTTACACAAGGAGGGCTATTATTGATAGATATCCCTAGTTTTTGATCTTGTATTTCCCACTCAGCATCGTGGCCGTTATTTTGACACTTTTGTGTAGAATTTCCCCACTGGCTATTTCTCTCTACCACCCAATCATTGAAGTTGTTATCATTAAAATTATCAGAAAAAAGAACAGACGAGGCTTCTGTTGGGTTTTGAGAGAGTATAATTAAACTGAAGATGATGACTAAATAAGTAATTTTTTTTATGAAAAACATTCGATCTTTCTACAATAGTTACCACGAGAAAAATAGTGACTATACTGGTGTGATAAATAAGAATAACTTCACATATTATTATGTAATAGGATTCTTACAGAAACATTACAATACCTGAGAGGTTCAAAAAAAATCTTAGATGTTGGCTGTGGTGTTGGGTCTTTGGTTTTATATCTTTCTAACATATTTAGTTATCTACTAGGAATTGATGTCTCAGACAAAGCAATTGATATAGCTAATACTGCAAAGAAAAATAATAATATCCAAAATATAGATTTTAAAAATAAATCACTAAATGAAGTTAAAACTAATTTTGATCTAGTCTTATGTACAGAAGTGATAGAACATATTGACGATGATAAAGATTTTATTTCGTCTCTTTCCAATAGGTTAAATGAGTCAGGTTATTTGGTTATTTCGACTCCTTCAGACGAATCTTTTTTCTATAAAAAAGGTTTTTTTACCAATTTTGACAAGAGAGTTGGTCATATCAGAAGATACAATATAAATTCTCTAACAAAAAAATTAAATAATGGAGGGTTTAGAGTAGTTGACTATGGTGAAACTGATGGAATACTTAGGATGATTTTATTTTCTACAGATCTTGAATTTATTGTAAGATTTATTAAGGGTCCGCTTGTTCCAATTTTTCACTTTTTTGATTTCTTATCAAAGAAGATTTTTGGCTCATGTGGAATCATCCTCCTCGCTCAAAAAAAATGAAGATACTCCACCTCTGTCGCTACTACACTCCTCACATTGGTGGGGTAGAGACGCATGTTGCTAAAGTAAGCCAGCAACTGCGTAAAAAAAATCATGATATTCAGGTAATAACCCAAAGTCACAACCAAGATCTCGCAGAAAGTGAGGTCTTGGACGGCATTTTGGCGCATCGACTGCCTTTTTCTGCAGAAGATAGAAAGTTTCCTACCTGGAAATGGTTTTGGAACAACAGAGAGCTTTTGTTTCACGCAGATATCATTCATATTCATGATGTATTTTGGTGGGTTATCCCCTTGCTTCCACTACTTTGGTACAGACAAAAAAAACTATATATGACGTTTCATGGCTATGAAGGAAATGAAAATCCACGACTGTTTGCCAAGTTTTGGCATTGGGCGGCATACAAATTAACCTTGGGAAACATCTGTGTGGGCGGCTTTCACACCAAGTGGTACGGAGTAACGCCTACCTACATTACGTATGGCGCAGTTAACGCGCCCAAAATAAAAGCTTTACCACATAAGAAAAATACATTAATAGCATTTGTGGGCAGGTTAGAGGTTGACAATGGCATTATGCAGTACTTGAAAGCATTTCGGCACCTTGCTGGTCAACACACGCTGCATCTTGACATATTTGGTGACGGATCACTGCGAAAAAAAGGAGAAAACTACGCGAAAAAACATGATTTGCCCGTTACTTTTCATGGTTTTGTACCAGATGTATCAGAAAAAATTGGTAGATATGAAGTCGTGTTTGCTTCTCGCTACCTCTCGATCTTGGAAGGTCTGGCAAATGAGTGTCGGGTCATTGCGCAGCATACTAACGAGCTTCAATATGACTATTTACACCACACTCCGTTTGCAAGCTGGATTTGCATCTGCGCATCAGCCGAAGAGATAGCGGGGTGTTTGACCCAGAGAGCAAAAGTGAGCAGTAAGGCAGCAGAGTGGGCGTGTAGTCAAACATGGGAGAGTATGGCCAAGACGTATCAAACACTCTGGACATTGCCATGAGTGTTAGTGTAGTGATCACGACAAAAAATGAGTCATCCTCAATTGGAGCTTTGATTCACTCGCTTGGCGCACAAACACTTTTACCCAAAGAGGTTATTATTGTTGATGCCTACTCTGATGATGATACGGTAGAAAAAATCAAAAAAAATCAAAAAAAAATATTGTCTCTGGTAAACAAGAGGTTGCTGCGACTAACTCTTTAGAGCGAGCTATAAGCACCTACATTATTCCTAAAAACCAGAAGAACCATCAACCAATGACGAGGAACGTACTCCTTCATCGCCATGTGTGGGAGAGGGTGGGTGGGTTTGACGAGTCATTATCACTCAACGAAGACTATCCGTTTTTCTTGAAGGCTCTAGAGTATTTTCCATATAGTTTTGCTAGTGATGCGGTTGTGAACTGGAAACCCCGATCAAGTTACCTAGACTTCTTTTGGCAGATACATAACTACGCTCGCGGTGATGCTGGGGCAGGCATCATTCGTCCCAAAGTGTGGTTGCTCATCCTTCGTTTTGCTCTGTTTTGCTTGCTGACACTACTTTTTTTAGCAACAGAAAGTGTGTTTCTTGGTAGCATAGTAGTATTGTTGTGTATTTTGTACGCTGTCTGGTCTGTAGCCAAGCACATTTCTCGTTTCCCTAGAGGTTGGTATTACTTTCCCGTGTTACAGATAGTCACTGATGGGGCTGTTTTGCTGGGCACAGCAAAAGGAGCTATAGACAGAAAAAACTGACAGCTCTGGATATAAAGGCATGATTGATCTGCACAAAGTGCACATCTTTGTTATACTGGTGTCCATCATGAAACAAAAGTACAGCTTATTACTTATTCTTGCAGGCGCGTTGTTACTGTGTGGTGTTTTTTGGGTGTATATGCGCTCCAATGCCACGATGAGTAACCCTTCCAACGATGTGGTGCTCGAAGAGCCAATTGTGGTAGATGGCGATGAGCTTGAGCCTGCATCTCCGCCTGTTCAGCTTGAGTTTGACCTGGGTTCATACGTGCCGTACTCCTCAACATCTCTGGCACAAGCCCAAGAGAGAGGAGTAACTGTATTATTTTTTGCCGCCACCAAGTGGTGTCATACATGCTCTGATCTAGAACAAGAAATAATTGCTAGAGCAGCAGAAATACCTGGTGACGTGACTATTTTAAAGGTAGATTATGACAACGACTCTGCTATGAAGAGCGCTTATGGCGTTACCGTGCAGCACACATTGATAGCACTTGATAGTTCGGGGGAGGAAATTACTCGTTGGATAGGTCTTGATTTGGATGAGCTACTCTCTAGCCTGGAAAGCACTTGATGCTGGTGTTGGCCGTAGCATTTGTGTCTGGTATTTTGACGGTATTTTCCCCTTGCGTGTTGCCTATTCTACCGATTGTTTTAGCGAGTGGGGTTGAGAATAAAAAGAGCAGAGTGCGTGGAGTGGTGACTGGTTTGGTGCTCAGTTTTACTTTTTTCTCTTTACTACTGGCTACTTTAGTACAGCTGTTGGGTGTTCCTGCTGATGCACTGCGCGGCGTGGCTATAGGAGTACTGTTGTTGCTGGGGCTTAGCATGTTGTTACCCCAGGTAGGTATGGGCATGCAGTCGTTTTTGGAAAAACGGTGGCATTTTCAGCCAATTTCATCAAAAAACCAGAAATTTTGGGGTGGTTTTTTGAGTGGTGTCAGTCTGGGCATAGTCTGGACGCCGTGTATTGGCCCGGTAGTAGCAACGGTTGCTACTCTGGCTGCAACAAGTTCTTTGACGTACCAATCGGGGTTTATAGTGTTTGCATATGCTGTGGGAACGAGCATTCCTCTCTACTTGATTGCGAGCGGCAGCGGTTGGTTCGCACGTCGCCTGGGGTTTTTTAAGCAACACAGCGAGCGCATGCGACAGTACTTTGGAGGCGTGCTAGTGCTGACAGCACTGTTTCTTATGTTTTCTATCGACAGAGTAGTGCAGGTATGGACGCTTGAACATCTTCCGGAGTCATGGACCCAAATCACTACGTACTTTGAGAAACAATTTGTGAGCACAGAGACGCTGCGGGAGTTGCGATCTAGGTAAATGCTGGTCCCGGCTTTACTTCAAGATGCTATGTTCTTTTCTGTAGCTCTATTTGGTCTAGTTTTTCTTCAGCACCAGCTTTTGTAGTTTTATCGATAGACCAAGTGTCAATTATTTTCTGTGAAATATAGCATTCTTATTGCTATATTTCACAATTAGAAATAAAAAAACACTTACAAAATACTAGACCAACAGCAAAACTGTTTTATTTTAGAGATACTCATGGTAATGAAATAGATCTTATTATTTCTCAAGGCGCCACTCAAATACCAGTTGAAATAAAATCTGGCAGTACTTTTTCTACAAACTTCCTGAAAGGAATACGTTATTGGACTAAACTACTGAATGAAAAGTCACCGAAAGAAGTCTTGCCAGGATTTGTGATTTACACAGGAAGCGAGTTGTATACAACAGATGAGTATTCATTAATTGAGTGGAATGATTTGAGCAAGATTTATGAACGGGTGACAATCTAAACTAGGCAAGTAATTCATCATTTAAATATCGTCCTTCAGGATCTTCAAATCGCCTCACTGGGTTATCTTTGTGTTGCTGACCATTTTTTCCTGGCTTATTCAACCAATTTTTATGGCTAGTAGATATGTATTTGGCAACGACTTCACTTGGAACAACAAAAAATTTAGGTCTTATTCCTGGCTCGTCTAAATTAACAAAAATGTAAAAGTGGTTTTCAGAAAAGAAATCTTCAGACTTCTGAGTTAAAATCCAGCTATACTCAGATGGGATCTTACTTCTCATCCTATCTTTACAGCTTCGTTTTAACTCGGCGGAAGGAGTGGGATTCGAACCCACGAGACCACATGGGTCACGGTTTTCAAGACCGTTGCAATAGACCGCTCTGCCATCCTTCCTTGACTGGATGCTAGTATACCATGCTGTTTTTTCAGGTACCATTTGTTTCTTACTCTCTCAGAGGTGTGGTGTACAATTATCTTTGTGAAACTTATTGTTGTTCGTCATGGTGAAACTGAAGAAAACAAAGAGGGGATTATCCAAGGTCACTTGCCAGGCACACTTTCCCCTTTGGGAAGAGAACAAGCCCAAAAAGTAGCCTTACGCCTACAACAAGAGTCTATTGATCATATCTACACCAGTGACTTGGCACGTGCGGCAGATACAGCAAAAGCAATTCATGCATTTCATCCACAAGCACCCTTTATTCCAACTAAAGATTTAAGAGAAACTTACCTAGGTTCTTGGCAGGGAAAAACGAAACAATCATTGGGTCTAAACAGCGCAACAGAATATACAAACACTGCTGCCTATCCACCTGAGGTAGAGACAAGAGAACAGCTGTACGCCAGAATCACCCTACTTCTTGAGCGAACTACTCGTACACACAGCGGCAACACAGTTGTGTTTGTAGCCCATAGCGGAGTCAATAGAATGTTGCTTTCACATGTGAAAGGATTTGGGTTTCAAGGGGTAGAGCAAGTGGAAAAGCAACACAATACCGCAGTTTCTATCGTCCAGTTTTCTCTAGAAAAAATTTGGGTGGTAGAGCAAGAAAACTCTATTGATCACCTGGCATAGCGCCTGCTTCAAGCTTTCTTTCAAATAGTGTACACTGAATAGTACGTGCAAGACCAGACTGCTCCCCACCAAACAAAGCAAGTATTTTCTGGCGTCTCTCCAGTTGTGGGGACGCTTGATGCTCCAGCAGGCACGAATACTTCACCATTCCAACAAGATGGTGAGTCAAACCAGCGGGCCACAAATTACCAACAGGCAGGTGTTAATACGACTCCACTGCCGCAGGAAACATCAGAGTCTCAGCAAGCCTATGCCAGCCAAACACAACAAACTCCAGAGCAAGACACTGTGTTTGCAGACGCCCAGTTTACAGAGCAACAAGCAACTCAAGATGCCTATGATTACTCTGGTTTGACAGAAGAAGAACTAGCGTACCTAGCTTCACAGCAAAATCAAGATTTTTTCCCTGGCTTTGCCCGGCCAATGCCAGAAGAACTGGTGTATGAGTGGGTTGCTCCTAGCAGGCCATTCAAAAAACGTAGTAAGCGACACTACACCACTGTTGTAACTATAGCACTCTTGATTGCTCTTATATTTTTCTTTATTCGGCAATTCATGCCGGTGGCAGTGATTGGGGCGCTAGTGTTTCTCTACTACGTGATGACGCATGTACAGCCAGAAGATGTACACACACAGATTACTACCTACGGCATTCGCTACGAAAATCAGCTGTATTACTGGGAAGAAATGGGGCGATTTTGGTTTGACGAGCAGCACGGTCAAACAATGCTCAAGATAGAGGTGAGTAGGTTTCCCGACAGATTAACTCTGTTGCTAAAAGATGCTGACCAAACACTTCTCATAGAGATACTTTCTCAAGTATTGCTGTTTGAAAAACCACCTCTTACTACGTATGAGAAAGTTGCTGGGTGGCTGAGTGAGAAGATTCCTCTTGATATTGATGGCTAGCGTCTGACGCGCTGTAGTATCTGTTACAATACACTGTGGATGTAAGCACCCATAGTTTAACGGATAGAACAGTGGTTTGCGGAACCACCGATCCAGGTTCGATTCCTGGTGGGTGCACAAAAGGAGGGTTCGCATAGTGGTCAATTGCATCGGTTTCGAAAACCGAAGCCTTTTTAGGTTCCGTGGGTTCGAATCCCACACCCTCCGCAGCAATAGAAAAGTTCTGACAGACCCACCTAATACCCCTGAATAGGTTGACGGGGCTTGTTAAAAAAACGCCAAAAGCAACAAATGTTGGTTTTACAGCCGTGTAGTTTTTTTATGATGAGATATGATGATTGACCATCCAGCTTAATATTGTTGATACAGGTATAAAAGTCAAAAGTAAATTAATTTGGTCTATAGACAAATTTAACCACATCCAAGAATCTGATTCCGTTAAATCGATACTTGGACTTCTACCTAAGGACAATAAGCTGAAAAAATAAACATAATTTAAGTGATAATGTTTGCTCAAGGAATCTTCATCCATAATTTCTAAACTCACTAAAAATGGTGGTTCTTTAGGCTCTACCTCATGATGGAAGTTTTGATAATCAGCCATGTAACTAAAAAACAAATTCACAGGTTCAATTTTTAATACCTCTACTTCTTCATTGGAAAAACCAGTTTCCTCTTTTAATTCTCTTAAAGCTGCTTCAAATGGATCTTCAAGTTCATTAACATGACCTCCTGGTGGCAACCAAACTCCAAGCTTTCTATGTTTTAATAAAAGAGTTTTCTTAGAATGCTCATCAAATAAATAAGACGTCACAACTGGATGTATGGGCCAACCATCTGAATATGTTCCTCGAGAGTGCTCCTTATTATTTTGATTCATTTTGATATAATAACTACCTAGAATGAAAGAATTACTTCACTCTAGACCAGATTGTAACCCAGAATTTATGTTTGAACAGAATCTAAGAACTAGATTCTGTTTGGCAACATCTGAAATATTTCATGGACTTGCTTTAGATCTAGATGGCACGGTGATGGAGGGACAAGAAGAAATCGATCCTGAAATTTTCAACATTATTTTATATTTATTACGTAGTTTTATTCCAGTTATCATTGTTACTGGCAGAGGCTTTGGGAGTACAGAAAGACTTATTGAAAGCAAATTGCCAAAAAATTTATTGAGGTATCTTTTTATTGCTAACTACAACGGTGCCACCATTAGATTTTTTGACGATGACGAATGGAACACTTTAGTTGACAATCAACTTGAAGAAAGGGAAAGAATTTTCAATCTATTGATTTCTTCTGGTTCACCTATTTGTGATTCGGTAATTTTAGATAATGCAAATTTCGTATCTAAAGTGAGACCTCACTGCATAACACTTGTATTTAATAGCTTTGTAAAAGCTGGGACAAAAGAGCTCATCCTTAATTTTCTTGCTTCCAATGGAATTGATGTTTCTGCTTTGAAAATAACTGATAGTGGGGCAACCATAGATATTATTTCTCACAATGCTGGAAAACAAAATGCAATTGCGCAAATTGCTAACCAATTAGATATAAACCACCTAAAAATAGCAAGAGTTGGCGATCAAGGTCAAATAAATGGGAATGATGCGGATATGTTGGAATGTTCATCTGGTTTTTCTGTTGGACTTAGAAATCACGATAATGAAGATGGATGCCATCCTGTGGTAGATGAATCAGGCGGAATATTAACAGGGGTATCCGCAACAAAATATCTATTGTCAAATATACAATTTGATCCTGGATGTGTTATAGATGGAAGTAATTTTTACGATTCAACTCTTAGATCAAAACATCAGAGACAATATGATGCCTTGGCTGAATCAGCAAGAACAAAATATCAGGAAGAATTAATTCGTTTTTCGGAAAGGTCACTGTTAAAAAATGAAGTACTATCTGATGAAGCTAGAGCTTTACTAGAAAATTCTGGTTTCGAAAATATATTTTCATTCAATGGTGCCATAACTTTTTCAAATAGAGAGATTGCCTCAATTCCTTCAAATTGGGAAAATTTCATATTCGCTCAGTCTTCGTCTTTTCCTAACAAATTTAAACATATTTTGAAGTATGGATCACAGTTTTATTCAAGAGGAGAAGCTTTTATACAACACTTAAAGATTATGACCATCCTCAAAAGCCTATTAAAGAGTTAATTTGCTTATTAAGCAGCTTACTGATTTCTTACCTGAAGCAAACCAAACTATAAGTAGGGGTAATTTATCAATAATAGAATTTAAAATTTTATTATCATATTTTGATCACTTGCATATAGTATAATGCATTAGTTTCCACACGTTGTCTGGAACTAGCTACAATTTTGGAGTAGGTCAACCATGAAAAAACGGCTCTGGTTAGACGAGTATTTTGGCGTTGTACTAACTAATAACCAATCAGAGGTAGCTTTCTCCTTGAGAGCGAAACTATAGTTTGTGCCACATTTGATAGTTCGATCATATAGCTTTCCCGGGTGTGGTCTTTGACTCGAGTGTAGATAGTTTGATGTGCTCTAATCAAAGAGATCTCAAACCATGACTCGATCAAGCTCTTTGTATTAACTCTCAAGACCATTGTATAGCATTAATGACTGGTAGAAACTCATCAGAAATGCAGTGCAATTCTCTGTCTTGTCTGGCATAACGTGCAGCATATGCCATCTTTGGACAGTGTCTATGGGTACATAGATACTCTTACCATCTGCTTGTACCCTTTAACCAAGGAATTTTGTAGTGTCAATACTAGTTCCAGGTGTTCTCGGTGTACAACACCTGTCGCATCCTACTTTCCGGCCGTATCTTTGCGGTGACTTCAATGTTTTTATCCCAGAGAGATGCTTTTTGGAGTTTTTCTTTGATTCAAACACAACCAGTTTCTTGCTTACTGATGGTCCTGATCACTTAGCAAAGTGTTGCATATGAACTTTTATCTTGAAGTGCGAGCAATTCCTTCTTAAGACTCCGCTCAACCATTCGACGACGAAGTGGTGTCAAATGAGCATTTTGTGTTGGGTATAGGTAGAAGCATGTGCTTTCTCCCTTATTCTATGGGTTGATTACCAACGTTGAATGCAATTATATAGAATGCATATTTCCACACGGCTTCCTATCTGAACAGCATGATCATTTTGGAGAACGATCTTCTCTCGAAGAATTGAGAAATTTAGTTTTTATAACCACGGCCACACTTCACTCCTTGCTTTCTTTGCAAAAACCTAAAACAAGGCTAACTGAAACTAGTATTAATATTGGGCGTATAAATGAGTACTTGGATACTCTATTCGAAACAACCACAATCAGTGGTAAAGTCATCTCCAAATCGGTAAGAGGTATTTCCGAAACTGATCATCCATTGCAAAACGCCATTTATGCACAAGCCTTAGCTCAAAGACTTTTTGAAGAAAAAATCGATCTAAATAACCTTATCATTGCTGGTCTTCACTATGGAGGAGTTGAACTACCTTTCGTACTAGATCATTATTTACGAACCACTTATGGAAATGAATATATTAGTCCAACGTATGTGTCAGTCCATTATTCTAGATATTCTAATAGCAAAGCTCATCAAGATTCTAGTGTTATAGAGGATATAATCGATAAACCTAATTTATCATTTAATGGTAAAAGAGTATTAATTTTAGACGATGGTGTATTTAGTGCTGCCTCTATTCAGAAAATAGGCTGGTTATTCACATTAGCGGGAGGAAATGTCTCCTTTAGTGCTATGAGCATCGCTAATAATAGAAGAATTGGGCAAATTATGGATGAAGCTGGTGCAGATTCATCATTTTTTGAACAAGAGTTGTCATCTGATTTTATCAGGGTATCGCCATTTATGAGAGTATTTTTCCCAGAGGAGTATCACGATCAAAGGGCAGACCACAGATTAAACCTTGTTAAAACGAGGGCAAGAACCATGCTAGTAAGAACCTATCAAGAATACATCGGGAAAGATCCCTACTCAATTTTACGTGATGAAACAATTATTAGACATCCAATCAGTCGAAGGAATAAGGATCTGTCTCACTTAAAGCCTTAATTACCTCATCATCTATTAGTGTTCGATAATAATTTTCATTTTTATAAATTAAATTGAAGTAGCTATTTTCTTTTCCTGAAGTTATTTGTACTTCTAATTCTGGCTCAAATTGAAATGATATAACTTTTTGTTCCATTGGCTGCTCAAATAGTTGCTTATTTTTTAAGTCAAATCTTTTAAAAGTCTCTGTGAAGGAATAGGGAGTATGAATCACTAAATTTGATCTTCTTCTTTGCTGGGATACTTGTTCTTTATTTGCTAATTGTACTTTTAAAATCATTTGTCTCAAAGCAACATCAAAATGTGGTATTTTTAACTCATAAACAAATCTAAAAATTCTTCTTAATAATCTTGCATAAAAATGAGATTGAACAAAAATCTTATAATCTGCCATATCAGATAGCTCATCCTCTAGAAATGTGTAAAGACCTTCAAAAATGATAATCGAGTTGGGATTTATTTTTAAAGGTTGTGATCCAACTCTTTGAGTTTCATGTACTGAAAAAATAGGAATTGTGGTTTCATTTGTTTCGATTAGTTCTTTTAAAGTAGTAGTGCATGTAGGTAAGTCAAAATTTCTGGGATCATCCCACTTATATTTACTTTTGTGAGAATTTACAAATGGTCTACCAATTTGAAAATTGTCTTGATTAATTATTAAAGGGTCTACACCAGGAATCTTAGTAAACAAATTAAAAAGACGTTTTGAAACTACACTTGTTTTACCTGTAGCACTTCCACCAGCAATACTAATTAAAAGCGGTTTATTTTGTTTCAAATTCAAAATATCTGAAACAAATCTATCATTTAAAATTGTAGGTTTATTGATTTTCATTAGTTTTAGTAAACAGCCTTTATTGCTTGTTTTCCTATTGGATTATTCATATCATAGTTAAATTTTTGATTGTATCCATCTACAAGATAAGCTGTTTGAAATAGATAAAGCAAACCTGTCTCATACTTGTCTTGCCCCAAATTATCGAAAAAGAAAAGATTTATCTTAGAGCTTCTTAGAAAATTTTCAATTTTTGCTAACTTCTTACTTTTACTATTTAAAAAAATAAAAGTATATTTATTTGGTTTTGCAAACATTGACACCCACCATCCATGAATAAACTCATCAATAGAAAAGTAATCAGCTTTTTTACATATACCCTCATTAAGAGCCAAAGATAATGCAAAGGCAAAAGGCAAATCTTCTCCATTACTAAGGACAGAAATATGCTCAGTTTCATGGATTGGGTTAATTATTTTTGCGATTTTGAATTGTTGCTTTAATAGAAAAATGATTTTATTTACTGGTAAAATGTTAGATTTTTTTAGTTTTGAAATTATTTGGCAAGCAATCACATAAGCAGTAATCATACTTGCTGGTCTAGAGAAAAGTTTTTCATCTTTAGGATAAAGCTCTAAAAAACTTATTTGTTTATTGGGTATTATTTTTTTTTCAATATTCGCTGATATTAATATGAGATTTAAGTATTTATCGGAGTTCAAAATATCTGTAGCATCCGAGGTACTTGCACTATAACTATTCAAAATAATCAAATCTCGATGAGTTAGATTATTTTCTATTAAGGAAAAATCAGATATATAGTCAATTCTTTTGAGGGGAAAGATATGTTTAAGCTCTTGGGTCAAAAATAAAATAGCTGGGGCAGAGCTTCCTTTCCCAAGAAGAAAGATTCTCTCACTTTCAGTTATTTTATTAAGAGTGTTGGCATCTATAGGGGTAGATACCGTCTCTTCAATAAATAATTGAATATTTTCTAAGAAATGGTGATAAAGTTGAACTGATTTTATATTATTATTATCATTCATTATTTAATTTTATTATAAAGCTTGATTGGCAATAAGTCTTGAGTGCAAAACGACTCTTCGCAAGGTAGAAAATTGAGTTAAAATGGCCTTAAGACCTATAACTACCAGAGGTAAGTGTCGCGCGGTGAGAATCCCATCGCCTCCGCAACAATCGAAAAGTTCTGATAGACCCGTCTAATACCCTCAAATGGATTGATGGGGCTTGCTAAATTTCCTCATTTTCAACATATTTCAGTTTTACAGCCGAGTAAGTGCTGATTTTTGTAGTTATATCACTCTAGTTAATGACTATTATTTCTCATATACTGACAACATGAATCAAAGCTATACAACATTATTCCTTTGGATTGGAATCCTTTTATTAGCTAGTTTAGCTATTTATCTTTATAAACTTTTTGCTAAGAAATCAGGTTTTAAGTATAAATCAAAAGGGCCTTTCTTATTGAGTAAAGGAGAAAAGGCGTTCTTTGATATTCTGATTCAATCGATTTCTCCCGATTTATACATTTGCCCCAAGGTAAGAGTGGCAGACTTAATTGAAGTTGACTTACTTAAAAGTGATAAAAAATTTTGGGCATCTTTTAACAAAATTTCGAAAAAGCATGTCGATTTTGTGTTATGCAATCGTACTGATTTCGCTCCAGTCTTAGTAATCGAGCTAGATGGTGAAAGTCATAAAGTCAGTTCACGATCTCAACGAGATACTTTTGTTGATAATGCTTTTTCTCAAGCGAATATCAAAATTTTACACATAACGACTCAAAGTATGTATGATGTCAATCAATTACAAAATCAAATTGCTGGTACTGTAACTATTCAAGAGTAGTTTTGACCCGCTCCCCTTATAGTTGACACTAATTGTAATTAAAATAGCTGTCAGAAAGGGGGCAAAGTGGCAGGAATTTCTAAAGATATTAAGGCCGAAATCATAGCCAAGGTAAAGGCAGGGCAAAAAGTGGCGGATTTAGCCAAGGCGTATGGAATTAGCACTAAAACCATCTATAACTGGCTGCGAGGTCAAGTAAAAGAGCAGGTGTCTTGGCGGGAATACAAACGGGTAATGAAGGAAAACCAACAACTTAAGCAAATACTTGGAGTTCTCACACTCGAACTAGAGAAGTTAAAAAAAAGAACAGAAACTAGTACATTACTTTTGGAAGCACTGCCACATCTGGATAAAACTCTCTTGGCGGATGCTCTTGGTATTTCTAGGTAGTGGTTGTACAAAACAGATTTTATTCAGGTAGAAAAAGACAAGCAGTTAAAGCAACAAATTGAGGAGGTGTAGAGTTCTCACCAGAGCAAAGCCAGTTATGGCTACCGCAGGTTAGCAATTGAACTAGGAGTTGGTAAGAAGCGAATTCGCAGATGTATGAAGAAATATGGCTTGAGGCCATACAAAAGAAAAGCCAGATGGCGAAAAAGAAGAGATGAACAAAGAAAGCCAGTAGCTTTTGCAAACGAGATTAAAAACCAGTGTCCACTAGTACCCAACCACACTTGGGCTGGAGATTTTACATACTTGCCATTTAAGGGCAAGTTTATCTACCTAGCTACTTTCATGGATATTTTTACCAGAGAGATAGTGGCTTGGCAAATATCCGATAGACATGACAAAACATTGGTTATGCAAGCCTTTTTAGATGGCTTAGTTAACCGAGACTTCCAGAAACCAATATACATCCACTCTGACCAAGGAGCAGAATATTGTTCCCAAGATTACACTGACTTAGTGAAGAATTTTGGGGTTACAATTTCCATGAGTACCAAGGCTTCTCCCTGGGAAAATGGTTACCAAGAATCCTTTTACAACAACTTTAAAACTGACTTAGGCCTTGAGTTTGACCGCTTCGACGATGAAGGGCACTTTCTGGAAGCAATACACCACACCCTTTAGAGCTACAACCATGAAAGAATTCACTCTGCCTTGAAAATGCCACCCTCCAGATTCCATGCCAAGTATTTACAATCCGTGTCTACGAAAAGGGGCGCTTGACAAGTACTAGTGCTTTCTTTCATTTATTTCTTTTGAAGAGCTTTTCTGATCATTAGTATAAAAATAGCCGACATAGTGATACTTAAAACTGTGTAAAATAGTATTGTGAGGAGTAAATATATTGACATGATGTAAGTATAGCATAATCAAAAATTTCAAGTGTGTTGATATTGACATATAATTCTAATGACGCCACTCCCGCGGACTAAAGTCCGGGGTATCGGCGGTAGCCTTGCAGGCTAGAGATACTGGAGCTATTGATTCTTGATGTAGTCTTTTATTACTTGCTCGTTTACTTGTCCTACACTTTCGGCAAAATAGCCATCACACCATAGATTGTTAGACCACTCAAATGCTTGAGAGTCTGGGTACTCTTGTTTGATCTTTCTACTGGTTCCACCCTTGAGTATTTGTACAACCTGAGCTACTGACTCTCTTGGCTTGATTTGTATCAGAAGGTGGATGTGATCTTCTTGGATGGTTAGCTCTTCTATCCACCACTTATTAATACCACAAGCTTCATAGAACAACTCCTGCAGTCTATTGGCTATGTTGCCTAGCAAGACTTTCTTGCGCCTCTTTGGTATCCATACTAGGTGGAATCTAAGACGGTGCTTGGTGTGAGAGCCTGTCCAGTATCTTCGTGCCATAGCTCCAGTATCTCATACTAACCTGATTCGCCATGCTGGCTAGCGCCTACCTGGCTCACAGGTACAAGGCACGATTCATTCCCGGGCTAAAGCCCGGGGTATTCTCGAAGGGGGTATAAGTGTAAACTATAGGTCTACTCAATCATGGAAGTAAGGTTATCCCGAATTCAATTTGGAAATGCACCACTTTGGTCTAAGACCTTTCTGTAGTGATTAAACTTGTACTTGTTAACTTCTCTCGCCATTGCCTCATTTGGTGTTAGATGGTTCAGACATTTAAGCGGAGCGTTGTTAATCCAATTCTCAACTTGCTGGAGATACACTTCACTAACGGTGGTGAGGTCTGTCCCTTTAGGAATAAATCTCCTCACTCTTCCAATCATGTTTTCAACAGATCCTTTTTTCCCAAGAATGGTAGGGATAACACACATAACCCTTTGTGCATGTTTTTAGCTAGTTCTTGATGCTGCGTATTCTCAGAGCCATTATCATAGGTCATTGACTTAATTATGGGATCTCTTGACTTACTCACAGATTGTATCTTTTTTAATGTTTTTTGCATACTTTTTTGCTTGGTTGCAGCTTTCTTATTCTCAAGCTTTTCAAGTTTGATAAATCTTGTTTTTCTCTCGATATGAGCTGAAACGCTCGCACCTATGCCTCTTGGAGATTCCATCAGATCTGTTTCCCGGTGCCCGGCTTGCTTGCGGTTGTTTGCCTTTGTGGGGCGATGTTCTATTGACTCCACTCCTTTTATTTTAGATGCTTTTTTAGTCTCAGCACCTGTTTTCTTTGGTTTTCGTTTCTTGTGACCTCGAACCAAGTAGTGCCACAGCGTATCTCTTCTTCCCAAACCATAGATGTATTGGTAGATGGTTTCATAGCTGATACTTTCACCTGGATGATCAATGGGTAATCTTCCCGCTATTTGTTCTGGCGTCCACTTTATCCTTAGTTTCTCTCTTACATACAAAAATACTGCTGGATTTTTGAGTGGCGCCTGTTGGCGCTGCATCTTTGTCCTCTGTTTGGATAGTGTGTGTGCTTTAACTGGTTTGTATCCCTCATTGCTGAATGGCTTGGAGTTTCGAGACAGTTCTCGACTGACCACACTATGGTTGCGACCTATTTTTCTTCCAATCCTACGAATTGAGAAGCCTTGTTCCTTTAATTTGTATATTTCCACCCGCTCCTCTAGAGACAAGTGTGTTCCTTTTTTATGTCCACTTTTCATCTGCTGATTTTACCAAAGTGGTGCGTTTCGTTTCTGAAGACGGGGCTAGCTTTCCTGAAAACTCTGCTGCATGCTTTGAAGTCTTTTTAAGACGTCATTTGAAAAGTAATTCCTTACAGCTTATCGCCATTATTGCAGGCACTCACCAAGAAAGTCGCTCTCCATATCTAGAGTTTAAATATATTTTGCCTAAGGACAATAAAGAGGCTGAGTAGATAAAAATGTTTCACAAAGAGTTTAGTGAGTATGGAAACTCTGACAGTAGTAGGTGCTCATACGTCACTTACTTGCGTTAGAAATCTAGAATGACAACTGCCTCGGCGTATGGGTCGTTGCTGTGTTTTTTTCCAGTGAACACATATGCTGCAACTCTATCTCCCTCAGGACTCCAGCTATTGTCTCCCACTACTATCTTTTGTCTCATAAATTCTGGCGTTCTTCTCTGATTAAAGTAGGTGAGTCTTTCTTTACCTGTTCCGTCAGCATTCATTCTCCACATCTCAAGTTCGACTCTGCTCAGGTTGGTCAGATTCAAGCTAGTAGGGAGTGAGCTAGTACCATCACTTGATACCCAAACCATAGTGTTACCCGCTGGGCTCAAGTGTGCATGCTCATCCCATTCTAAGTTTTCTGTAAGCTGTGTAACTTGTTGTGTTTGGGGGTCGTATACTCCTATCTCCATGTTTTCGTAGTAGCCATCTCGTGGGACGTAAGAGAATAGTATTGAGTCATTATTGATATAGCCGTGTGTTTCATACAGTTGGTGATTGTCAGGTTTTAAAACTTGAATAGTATTTAAGTTCACGGGGCCTGTTTGGCGATCTGTTGCCCTATGTAGTGATGCTGTTCTCATTTCCCACTCACCGGTTCTGCGCATACCTGTGTTCATGTTGTTTCCTGTCATGTGTGACCATAGTATGCCTGTGCCATCTTGATTAAACTTGGGGTGTAGCACACCTTCGTAATTCCCTACTTCTGTCACCTGCCATCTTTGCTGCCCATCAATGGTCATGATCCAGATGTTGTTATTGAGACCTACTCCAGGAGAAGTAGCGTACTGACCAGCAGTGCTAGGCAAGTTGGTGCCAATCGGATTTAGATTCCTATCTTCTTCTTGGTACAAAATGTAGCTGCCCGTGGGGTCTACAGCAGGGTTGCCAATATGGTAATCATTTTCTGTTCTAAACGAACAACTAATGCATGTTTCATTTGACCCATCAGGATTCATCCAGTAAATATCGTAGTATCCTTCAGCATTTTTTTTGTCAAAGTAAATGCGGTTGTTGGCTTTTGACCAGTCAACTCTACCTCCACCATTTGCAATAACAGTATACGATTTTACTTTTTTTCCTGGAAAAACAGAGCCTTTCATGAGTGAGGCATCACCGCCCTCTCTCCTCCAGCCTTCTGAGCGTATGTCGTGTTGCTGGTAGAGAACTGACCCCACAATGACAACTAACGAAAAAAGTAATAGTCCGGTAATAAGGGCTTTGTTCATATGTTATTAGTATATAACAGTTTCAGAGTAATACAAAAGAAGATATCTACAACCAAGATAGTTTTTGCTTTCATATTCGTGACATACATGCTTTATTTTGGGTCTAGAGAACTTTAGAGCGGATTTTCTCTACACTCTTTGAGTAGTATTTGGTACATAGATGTTCTGTAGTTCCATCGAAACTCACCTTCCTTTAAGTGTAGATGAAACATAGTATCTGTGAGTCCATTAAACTTTGCAAGTCTTCTTTTTGTAAAGCTCCAGAATGACTCAATACCATTCACATGTGCTTTTCCTCTCACAAACTCATCGTGTGAGTGATACACACGATAGTGATCATAGCCATTAAGGATGAGACCATCATAGGCCTTCCATCCATCAGAGTAGATCGTTGATCCTTCTAGCACCTTTCCTTGAATGATGGGGAGTAGCTGTGCTTTGGTGCAGTTCTTTACTATGTTGACGTATACTTTTCCTTCTCGTTTTAAGATGCCAAAGACTGGTGTCTTGCCAGCAGCTCCTCTTCCTCTTTTTCCTCTCACTCGTTTTGCCCCAAAGTAGCTCTCATCAACTTCAAGCTCTCCTAGTTCTGGAGTATTGAGCACGCTCAGTTGTACCATTCTGAGTCGCAACTTGTAGTAAAGAGCATTAATGGAGTTGCGACTAACGCCACTCATTTGTGCTGTCTTTGAGGCTGGTTGATCTGCACAAAAGTACCGTAAAATTTCTCGAAACTTAGTCTCTGAAATGTGTGCTCTATAGAGATACTTGTTTTTCATAGATCTAGCAACGTATTTTAACACTTATTGAGTGTTAAAGTTGTCTAGACCCTTGTGTTTAGTGCTTTTCTTATGGTTTTGTCACTGGTGGAGAGCATGGCAGAGTACATTATTACCAGTATAAACAAAATTTGGTTTCCAAGCTATACAGTTTCTGTCACAAATGCCAACTGTGGCTGCAAATCAGGTATATGGATGTAGCCTGGAGTATTTTGTATAATAGTTCTAAGATCATTCACGATGTCCCGCTGAGTTAAAACGAAGCGGTAAAGATAGGATGAGAAGTAAGATCCCGTCTGAGTTGTGCTCGAAGAGCAGAATGACAGCGGGAAATCCCACACCCTCCGCCATTTCTCTAAATCATGGGTTTGATTGAGAAAGGTTATGTCCATATATTTGACGGGTCTATTGCTGTTGATTCTGGTGACGATGCGATTAAGGCTATTACCAGCCTTACCGTTGATGGAGGTGTAATTACTGTTACCAATAGTGTTGAAGGCATGGAGGCGACAAATATCACCATCAATGACGGAGAGATTACCATCGCTGCAATTGATGACGGCATCAATGCCGTGAGTCAGGGTTTGGGCGGTGAGGTGTTTATCACTGTTACTGGCGGTAGTGTTAACGTCACTGTAGGCACTGGTGACACCGACGGCTTTGATAGCAATGGTTCTATCACCATCTCGGGCGGTACTGTAGACGTGACTGCTCCAGGCATGTCTTCTCTTGATTATGAAACTACTGGCCAGCTAACAGGTGGTACACTGATTGTAAATGGACAAGAGCTGACCCAAATGCCCGCCTCTATGACGGGTGGACCAGCTGGAGGCGCTGCTGGTAGAGCTGGCGGATTTGACCCCAGCGTGCGCTAGATTGTTTCATTTACCCACACCCTCCGCAAATCCCAAAGAGTGTCGTGTGATGATGGTTGACACGAAACGAGCCAACAGCGTGCGGCTCTTGATAAGCACACTCTCCTTCTTCGATACTCCCACACTGGGTACACACCAGGTGGGCGTGGTGATGCTCTCGTAGCTCGTAGGTGGCCTCTGTGGGGGAGAAATGATGACGGCAGATTACGTCTTCATCAAGTAATTGCTCTAATGCCCGATACACACTGGTTTTGTTATACGATGTCTTATTTTTTTCTAGCAGCGTCAGAATGTCAGACACCGAGAGTAAGTGGTGTGTTTGTAGCAGTTTTACGAGTGTCTCTTTGAGGGTGCGTTGTTGCATGATTCTGCGATTTAGTATACTCTACGAGCATTATAATGCAACTGGGTTGCATTATTGACCCAAAGCAGCTATACTACTTTGATATGAGTATCATTCCCAACCAACTTTTTTTATACTTACTCCTCGCCAGTGTGATCGCACTGGGTGGAGGATTGTTGTTTTTATACGTGCGAAAGCTCTCGACAGTGCTGGAGCGGTGGGGCGTGCCGTTTGCAGCTGGTACGATGATCATTACCGCCCTGGTTGGTTTGCTCCCCGAGGCAAATCACCTCTTGGGAGCCAGCAGTTTTGCGGTGTTTGCGGTAGCGTTTGTGTGCACGTTTGTCTTTGAGCAACTACTCACACAACTACATCACCATGATCACAGTGAGCACTCGCAGGGTAGTACTTTGCAATCTTCAGTTCCTATGGTGTTGATTGGCGATACGATTCATAATTTGATTGACGGAGTGGCTATTGCAACAGCGTATCTTGTGAATCCAGGATTGGCGTTTGCGACTGCTGTTTCAACGTTTTTACACGAGGTGCCACACGAGATCGGAGACTTTAGTATTTTGCTCAAGGCTGGCTGGAAGCGCGGCAGTATTGTATTGATCAATATTGTTTCAGCACTCAGCACTCTTTTGGGTGGAGTTCTGGTGTATCAATTTTCTATTGGAGAGGTTGTTCAAGGGTATCTACTGGCCATAACCGCTGGTATTTTTTTCTACCTGGGTGCAATTGACTTTTTACCTCACGCATTTGAAAAGAAAGAAGGTGAGAACTGGCAGCAGTCACTGCGGGGGGTTATTCCTGTTTTGGCTGGGGCTGTTATTATGCTTGGCACACTTGGGTTGGTTCCCCATAGTCACGACCACGGCTATGACCATGTTGAAGAGCGCATTCATGATGAGCATGAGGAGCCAGACCACGACGAGCCAGATGGCTTACACCATGATGAAGCTCAAGAAGGGCCCTAATTGTTAGCTCAATTATTGTTGAACAGCCAGAGCTTTCTTCAGGTGCTATTGCGACTGCTATCGTGCAGTACTTGGACAACCGAGACCTTTTAGGTTGAGTACCGCACAGCCCCCAATAAGCCAGATTCTGTTTTGATAGCAATCTATCTAATGCCCGCGTCTTTATCACCGGCTGGCACGAGTGCCAACTCGCGAGTGTGTGCAATGCGGTGAAGGTCGTCGGTTGCAGCGGGGAGGATTACCCCTCTCACCACGAGTGGTGAGAGGCCTCCTCTCGATTTCTCGAGGATCAAAGGCGTTTCACCTCCCTCACACGAATGTGAGGGAAATCGTCACTGTTGCTCTAACTGTCGTCCGATTATGACATCGGACGCTCCACCTTTCGATGGACACCCTACACTCTGCTGTCCGGACTTTCCTCCCCTCACTTTACTGTCAAGGTCTGGCCTGGCGCGAAAGTGAGGGGCTGCTATCTGTGAGCTGTGCGGCAGGTGTAGTATACCAAGCGTAGCTACAATTTCGCTATGAAGGTTGATTTTATTCGTTTTAATGCCAGTGATGAGGTAGAGCTCCAAGGATGGTTGAGTAATGAATCAGGGGTCACAGCAGTACTTCATATTCATGGTATCTCTGGCAATGGATATCAAAATCGTTTTCTTGATGCTCTCATTCAACCGGTACGCTAGTCGTAGCAATAATAATGTTGAAGTCATTACTGCTATTGGCAATACAGATAATGAAACATATAAACTCAATACTAATGTGAGAGGTGAAAAAGAGTTAACAATTTATGCAGATGGTAAAAAAACACACATATATACATACACTTACGATCAGAAGGGTGAAATAAGCAATCTTTCCCTCACCATTGGCGAGGGGGCACACGTGGAAAATGTCCGTGATAATGACGCTCTCACTTCCCTCACCGTCGCCAAGGGAGCACGCGTGAGGAATATCTCCCACAACAAACACCTCACTTCCCTCACCATTGGCGAGGGGGCACACGTGGAAAATGTCCGTGATAATGACGCTCTCACTTCCCTCACCATTGGCGAGGGGGCGAGTGTAAAGAGAATATATGACAATAAGGTTCGCATCCCAATATTCGAGAGAATAAAATATTTGATGAGATATATTTTGAGTTAGAATTAATGAGTGTAATAAAGGATACATAATGCCAAAACAATATCTATCGGTTTCTGACTTACGATCGCGTGGCGTTGCTGTGAGTGCTGCATACGAAAAGAAGTTTTGTGAAGGAGTCAATGCTGTTATTGCCAAAGCCGTAGAAGAAGAATTAAAAACCGAAATAGCAGTTAATCATGGAGAAGACATGCTTGCTCTGTATGCAGAGATGCTAAATACTTATGGTTTCTCTTCCAATCACACTCAGCGATGGCTTGAAAGTACTATTCCAGCACTAGGCCAAATTGAAATTGAGTGGAGCGAAATAGCGTTGCATCATAGTTTGACAAAAACACCTCAGGTATCGTAGATAGAGTACGATGCTGGAGGGTGATGGCCTAGAAATGACACAAGACTCAGAAAATTTTCTGCTATACTACTCCCAGTCACTTTGAAAGCACTCGCGATGCTTTTTCTCGCTATAGAGAGTGGCGGTTGCCAAATACAACCCGAGTCACGAGCGAAACTCGTTGAAAGCTTAAAACAGCTTCATAAGTCTAGCGTTAGTAATGCGCTAGAAAAAAGGGTGGTACCGTTCCTCATACAAACATGAGTGAGCCCCTTTGCAGTACAGAGTGTATGTAAAGGATGTATGACCAGCCACTTACAACAACTTTTTTCCCAAGCTCTCGAAAATCTCGGGATTACTGATCATTCCGCTATTCAGTTGGAACACCCCGCAGACACAACTCACGGTGATTACAGCACCAATGTAGCAATGCAGTTGTTTTCTCAGATCAAAAATAAGGTGGAGTACACCAACCCCAGGGAGCTAGCCCAAGGTATTGTGGAGCATGCCAGCAAGCTTCTTGCTGGTGATGATAGTTTTACTGGTCTCTCAGGCTGTATCAAAGAAATATCGGTAGCTGGACCAGGCTTTATCAATATTTCGTTTCGTGATGCTTTTTTTGTGAGTCAGCTCTCTACTATTTTAGAAAAAGGCACTACGTTTGGAACAAACCAGAGTTTGAAGGGGAAAACAGTGGTGGTAGAGTACACCGACCCCAACCCGTTTAAAGAATTTCACATAGGCCATCTGTACTCAAACATCGTGGGCGAGAGCATCGCTCGACTGTTTGAAAATTCTGGTGCGACAGTAGTGCGGGCAGATTTTTTTGGCGATGTAGGCATGCATGCTGCGAAGTCTTTGTGGGGATTACTTCAAAACTTCGCTGATGATGAAATAGATCTAGAAAATTTAGCGGCAATGCCACTCAAAGAGCGCATCGCGTATCTTGGAAAATCATACGCGCGCGGGGCAACCGCCTATAAAGAAGACGAGGCAGCAGCAGAGTCTATTAAGCAGCTCAACTTCTTGCTTTTTAAAGCGGCTCAAGAAATTGTCTTGCCGCAGTTTGACGAGCCGCCACAAGTTGATTTTGATCAGTTTATTACCAGCAGTGAGTGTGACTTTGAGAGCATCAAGCAGATCTACGCCATGACTCGAAAGTGGAGTCTTGATTACTTTGAAGAGATATATGCGCGCCTGGGCACCCGTTTTGACAACTACTACCCAGAAAGCAGAACGGGTGAAGAGGGCTACCAGATGGTGCTTGCTGGTTTGAAAAAAGGCATTTTTGAAACAGGTGAAAACGGGGCGATCATTTTCCCTGGGGAAAAGTATGGGTTACACAACAGAGTGTTTATCAATGCGCTGGGGTTGCCCACCTACGAGACAAAAGACTTTGGACTAGCACTCCTCAAAGAGCGTGATATTGCTCCTGATTTCTCTATCATCGTGACGGGCAATGAGATCAATGAGTACTTTGCGGTTATTCTCAAATCTCTTGGCCAGGTTGCGCCTGCACTTGCCCAGTACACGACGCACATCGCGCACGGCATGGTGCGTCTGCCAGAGGGAAAAATGTCGTCCAGGACAGGTAAGATCTTTCGGGGCGAGTGGTTGCTAGACGAGGCAGTGGAGAGTGCGCATGACCTGCTTACCAGCCCAAGCGCTGACGTTCAACATACTTCAGATTTAGCCGAGCAGATAGGACAGGCTGCCATTAAGTTCGCCTTTCTCAAGCAAAATGTAGGAGGTGACATAGCTTTTGACTTTGCCGAGTCGGTCAGTTTTGAGGGCAACTCTGGGCCGTACGTGCAGTATGCTCATGCGCGTACCCAGTCCATCATACGCAAGTCTGGTGGTAGCATCCCGCAGATTTCTGGTGCTGCGTCACTCCTTCCAGCAGAGCGCTCGTTGGCCCAGCTCCTCTACCAGCTGCCCGAAGTGCTTCTGCAGGCAGCAGAGACGTACCAGCCTCACCTGGTAGCACAGTACCTGTTTGCTGTTGCCCAAGCGTTCAACAGTTTTTATGCGGCTCACTCAGTGTTGGGTGAGAATGTTACATCAGAGCAAAAACAACTTCGTCTCGCACTCACTATGGCTACGGGTGTTGTTTTGAAGAATGGCTTACTCGTACTTGGTATAGCAGCACCTGATAGAATGTAGAGTATGACAAGGAAGAAAAAAATTAGCATTGTGTTGCTTTTACTGATTACTCAATTTTTTTTGCAGTATCTCTGTAGTGTATTTTCTTCTGGTTGGGATGGAGTGGGTTGTATGGCAGCATCTCTCATACCAGGTATTTTTCTCGCGATGGTGACGAATCAGCTTTTTGATATATTTGACTTTGATTTTTTTAGTTACATGGATGTTTTTGAACAGCTGCCGTCTGGTTTGGGTTTAGCTGTCCTACTCTTTAACTTTATTGCACTGTACTTTTTAGTTTCAGTATTAGACGCGCTTTTTCAGTTTTTCAAAAGAAAGAAGATGAAGTAATGACTACACTTTCAGATAAGAAAAGACAAGCAAAAATACGCGACATTGTGTCGTACTTTTTGGACGAGCGCGATGAAAAGATAGGCATGATTGCAGCAGAAGGAGTGCTTGACTTCATGCTCGATTTACTTGGTTCTGATCTTTATAATACAGGTGTTGAAGATGCGCTCAGAGTTGTCAAGCAACAGCATGAAAGCCTGATTGTTGATCTGGAATTATTGAAAGTATGAGATTACTTCAACTGTTAGTTTCCCAACTATTTTTCATGAGCTGGCTTTTTGACCTATTTTCTAGTGCCAGAGAGTGGAAGACAGATAAAAAATCTTTGTTGTTGCTGTTTATTGGCCTGCCGATCGGTGCGGTGGTGTTATGCATTGTGACCTTGGTGGTTTTTGAGTTAGTGTGGTGACAATATTTTTTGGATACGATATACTTTGGCATTACAGAAACGTAAAAAAGGGAAAAAATGGCAAAACGACAGGCAGATGCATCTGAAAAAAAAGGTGGGGTTGGTTTGAAAGCAGGCAAACTGCGTCGTGATAGTAGGTTTCGCCTGGTTGTGATTATCGCGCTGATGGTGATCGTAGCAGCACTGTTTTTCTTTTGGGGAAAGTTTAAGATTGCCCTGGCTGGTATTTTTATCCTCCTCATGGTGGCACTGGGTATGGAGAGGAGTGGGACTGACATTGACCTGGGCAAGCTGGTTGAAACAGGGTCTTTGGAAGAATCGCGTATCACCAAGTCTGATGGATTTTGGGCAATTGGTGATGACTGCGACGGTACGGTTGATTACGACTGTGCTAACTTTGAGTACCAAGGTGATGCCCAGGCTTTTTACGAGCAGTGTGGTGGTGTCAATAACGATCTGAATGCTCTTGATGGCGACAAAGATGGCGAGGCGTGTGAGAGCTTGCCGGCAAACTAGTAGCTCGCCGCTGTCACGTCGACCCGCCGGCTGGCGGAGAGATATCTGCAACTTGCGTGGTGCTACATTCCTGATCGTCCGCAGTGAGGGCACGTGCCATAGAGCCATTCATCATAGTTACATCGCCACATTTTTCCGCACTCACCACGGTTTCTTGGCATAATTTTTTCCTTCCTAACCAATGGGGAAGGCTGCTTGCCACAGTTTGGAATAGGTTCTTTTGGTCCGCTTGATTTTGGTATCAAAATACAGTTTTCTTAATTGTTACAACTACCTATATCTTGAGACCCACAACTCCAGCACCAGCGACGTACTTCTTTAGTCATGAGGGTCGTTACCTACTTGCTTGCACAGAGCAATAATGATGGCAGCTATAGTCCAAGAGGGATAGACGTCTACGATATCTCCTGGCCCAATAAAAAACCCAGCAAGCTCGGGAAGGAGATTAGCTATAAGTAGGATTTTACCAAGTGGGGAGATGTCTTTTCTAGAGGTAATGAGCGGTATGAGTTGTGGGAGCGTGGTAGCAATATCAGCTCCAGGAACTAAGCCGATCCCAGCATCAGCAGCATCAAGAGATAAGGTTCCTAAGCCAACAAAAACAGTTCTAACAGGCCTTTTCCACCAAGATAGATGCTGCTCATTTTCATGTGTGCGACGATCAGGTAAGTTATACATTCATAAGAATTATATCAAAATATGCCAAAAATATACAAAAACAATCAATCTACAGAAATAAACACACAATAAGAATGACCTGTGTCTTTATTTATCGACGAAGCATTCTGCCAGCAGCGATCAAGACACAGGCACCAATAACAGAGACGACCAAAGCACTGATGATACCATCATCCTGAGACAAACCGAGCATTCCAAGCAGGAAGTTACCCACAAATCCACCAACAATACCAAGCACGATATCAAAGAGAGTGCCTTGGTTGGCATCGTTTTTCATGATAAGGGAGGCTAGCCATCCAGCAACTCCGCCTACAATAAGGGTGATAATAAGGTTCATAACTTCTTTCTATTGCAACCTATTACTACTCAGACACGTTGGTGTGCAGTAGCGCATTATACTGCATGTTGTGTCTTGTTGTCTAGTGCTCTGTTGCTCTTGCGCATTCGTAATCGAGGTAATCAGGTCAGCTTGGTCAACTGGATCGAGCACCTGGGCGATCTCTGTAATAGGCACCCAGCGCCACCCGACAATATTCTCAGCGGCTGGGTTTTGGGTAAGATCAATGCTATTTTCTTGTTCTTGGCTAATGCTGCAAAGATAGCCAGCACACACAATGTGAGTCTGTCTGTCGGAGTGAACGCGCATGTAGTCCCAACAGCCAATTGGCCTGATAATATTCGGTGTAATGCCGATTTCTTCTTGCACTTCTCTCACAAGCGCCTCTGTGAGCAGCTCGCCTTCTTCAATACCGCCCCCTGGCACATCAAACACTATGCGCTTGCCCAGTTCATCATCGACGTGTTCTTCAATAATAAAAACACTCTCGTTTTTGACGATAATTGCTTTGGCTCCTGGGCGGATTCTGGTTGGCAATGACATAGGCAGACAGTATACTACGCCCTATGCAGATCAAAAAGGCAGTGATTACCTCGGCGGGCTTTGGGACGCGGTTTTTGCCGGTGACCAAAACAGTGCAAAAAGAGATGCTACCTATTCTCAACAGGCCTCTGGTGGATTACGTAGTGGAAGACTGTATCAAGGCAGGCATAGAGGAAATTATCTTTGTTGTCTCGGAGCATAACAAGCAAATTAGGCATTTTTACTCGAAGAATACAAGATTGCAGGAGTATTTAGAGCGCATGGGAAAGCCCGAGATGTACGCGGCAGTCGAGCACCTCCACTCCCAGGTACAATGTACCTTTGTCGTACAGCCAGATGCAGAGCAGTACGGGACGGCCATTCCTGTAAAACTCGCCCGAGAGCACCTGGAAAACGAAGACGCATTTTTGGTGTTCATGGGTGATGATTTTATCTATAACGCAGACGGGAGCTCTGAGGCAGAGCGGATGATAGAGCGATTTACCACAACTCAGTCTGTGGCGTTGGCAACCTGTATTGAAAAACCAGCAGAACTACTGCACAAGTATGGTGTTGTTAGATTGAATGAAAAAAACGGGGAGAGATACCTGCTTGAAATGGTAGAGAAACCAGCCCTAGGAACAGCGCCGTCAAACCTGGTAAATATCAGCAAGTATGTATTTACTCCGGCAGTTTTTGACATCCTTGAGTCTCAAGAACTCAACCAAGCATCGGGCGAGCTCTACATCACCGACACCGTCACAACACTTGTCGGCCAGGGTGATGTGGTGATCCATACTCCCAGCGGTGAGTACTTGGATGGTGGTTATGTGGCTGGATGGATCAAGGCAAACTTGACGGTAGCCAAGAATGATCCCGAGTTGATGCGCGAGCTCGCGCCCTTTGTGTGAAGTTAATCACCAAACAGCACCACGTACATGTTATCAGCATGACGCACGCAGACATTCGTAAAGTCAGTGCTCAGCTGTGCTTCTTTGTGACCAGCAGTCGATGAGTCAAAGCACCACTCGATCAGCGCTGTACCTGTCTCTGCCACGAATGACTCATTGGTGGTCATGTTTTTACAGTATTGATGGGCTAAGTTTTCTCCAAACCGAGAGCCAGGGTACCCAGCAAGTGATTCTGGAAGGGTGTTGTTTGCAAAGTCCGCTTTAAATCCAGCATGGCTATCAAGACCGCCCGCAGCTATAAGGTCTTGTGCTCTTTTTTCTGCATAGGTGCAGAGATTTTGGTTTGTAGTCAGTGGGGGAACATCGTGGGCTTGCCTATATGCATTGAGCGCTGTAATGACTTCGTCATCGGGAATATCGGCAGCAGTTTGCACACCCAATACAGCACTACTTGATGTAGCTGGTACTACCTCATTTTCTTTTGGTAGTTGTTTGGTTGTTTGTGGCTGAGCCAAGACATAAACGACCACGCCCATTTGAGCGCCATCTAATGTTTCGATCCCAGCAGCAACGCCAATTTCTTGAAAGTCTGGGTTAGTCAAGGTATTTGCCTGATCGTCTTCACTAAATTGTGCCTCAACAATACCCTGATTGGTGGTTGGTCCTACCATAATAGTATTACCCACCCAGACATACGTATATCCAACATCTTTCAAAGCTGATTCAAGCTGGTTTTTTTGTACACTATCGGTGGTAAAGGCGTGTTGTTTGTACTCTTGGTAGAGTGTTTGGGCGACAGTAGTTAGTTTTTGATTCTCTTTGAGTGCTGCCCCATTGCTGTATTCACGTTGGGTATTAATTGTTGCGAGTAACTGTTGCGCGTCAAGATGCGGGGTTTCTTGCGTGATGACAAGCTGCGTACTCTGTTGTATTTGGCTTTCTACACCAGCTTTATAAAAGAGATGTTGGGCAAATCCGGGTAGTGCGACTCCCAACTGGGCAAAGAAGAGTGTGCCTAGCGTGAGGTTTAGTCCGGTACAAAAACCCAAGACAGTAATTTTTCTAATCAACATACCCTCAAGGTACGCTACGCGACTTTCATCTGTCAACTAGAGTGTGTGAATGCCTTCAGCAAACGTTCAGCTTTGGTTGGTAGAGTAGGCGCATAGTACAAAGCAAACTACACAAAAGAAAGGTAGCTATGCAACGAAAAACAGCACGACTCTTGCTCACCGCAGCAGCAGTCACCATCTCTGGAGCAGCAGTGCTCAGAGTTTCTCCGGCAGTTCTTGCCCACGGTGGCGGAATGACCAGTGATGACTTGGTACAAAAAATTGCCCAGCGCTTTAGTTTGAACGAGGCAGACGTTCAAGCAGTGTTTGATGAAGAGCGTGCAGCACGCGACCAAGAAATGCAGACTCGCCTTGAAGAGGAGCTGCAATCACAGGTTGACAACGGCGAGCTCACCACTGCGCAAAAAGATGCAATCACTGCAAAGCGTCAAGAGCTTGAAGCAGCTCGCTCATCCAAGATGGAAGAGTTTTCTTCTCTCAGTCAGGAAGAGCGCAAAGCCGCGATGGAGCAAGAACGCAGTGAGCTTGAGGCTTGGGCCGAGAGCAACGGTATTGATATGAAGTACCTGATGATGGGGAGAGGTGGCAAAGGTATGCATCATGGTGGTGGTCCTGATGCAGCAGAGTCACCTGCAGATGAGTAGCTAATACCCCATAGCTAGAGTACCCCCTCCGTTTTGTGTGCGAGTTAGCTCGAACAGAAGGGAGGGGGGTATACTACTACTTATATATGCGAATTTTAGTTATTGAAGATGAAGTAAAACTAGCTACAGCAGTTAAGAAAGCACTTACTCTTCAATCGTATGCAGTTGACACAGTGCACGATGGTGAGGAAGGATTTGATTTGGCAGTGATGGAGGAGTATGACTGTATTATTTCTGACATAATGTTGCCGTCAATGGATGGAGTAGAGTTGTGCAAAAAATTGAGAGAAGAAGGGATAAAAACACCAATCTTACTCCTTACTGCCAAGGGAGAGCTAGAAGACAAAACAGTAGGGCTTGATATAGGGGCAGACGACTACGTGACAAAACCATTTTCATTTGAAGAGTTATTTGCCCGGGTGAGGGCGCTTATTCGTCGTCGATATGATACGACTCAGCTCGTCCTTTCGGTTGACAACCTTACCCTTAACACCGCAACCAAGCAAGTTTTAAGCAATGGCGAGAGCATTTCTCTTTCAGTCAAAGAATTTGCCATTTTGGAGTATCTTTTACAAAACAAAGGTGTGCCGGTTTCTAAAGAAACGATCATTCAACATGTCTGGGAGTACGATACTGATACACTGCCTTCTACCGTAGAGGTGCACATTAAAAATATCCGTGCAAAAATAGACACTCCATCACAAACATCTTTGATTATAACAATCAGAGGGGTGGGGTACATGATAGAAGAAGCAAAAGGGTAGTACAGAGCTATGTTTGAGGCAGCACGACTAAAACTGACACTTTGGTATGTAGTGGTCATTATGATTGTAACGGGTGTGTTTAGCTCGGCATTTTATTTTTCTTCTACTCGTGAAATCTCTTTGCTCATCAAAAAAATTGAGTCAAATCAAGAGCGAACCATGCTCCCACCCACCCCCCAACAGCGCATGCACAACTACGCTTCACTCGAAGAGTTGTACGCGCTCAAAGCCCAGTCACTACACTCACTGCTTTTGCTTAATATTTTGATTTTCTTTTTTTCTGTTTTTTCAGGATTTATTTTGTCTGGTAGAACGCTCCGGCCAATTCAAGACATGCTGGAGCGGCAAAAACGGTTCATCTCAAACGCCTCTCACGAGCTCAAAACCCCTGTTGCGGTGATGCGGGCACAGACCGAGGCAGCACTGATGGATGCCAAGCTAACAAAACAAGAGCTCAAAGAGGCTCTTATCTCAAATCTTGAAGAAATCGAAACTCTGCAAGGCCTCACTGCCTCACTTTTACGACTTACCACAACTGCTGAAAAGCAAAAAACAACATGGCAGCAGTTTCAACTTGATAAGCTTGTTTCTATGGTGGCACAAAAGCTCCAGCCATTGGCAAGGAAAAAGAGCATTGTACTGCAGACACGTTTGGAGTCGGTGAGTATGACGGGTAGCAGAGAAGACATTAGTGAGCTGTGCAGTATTCTGATAGAAAATGCCATCAAGCACTCGCCAGAAAAAAGCAGCGTCTCGATTACACTCAAAAAAGAACGCCGTGGTGTGTACCTATTGGTAGAAGATAGTGGCAATGGTGTAGTACAAGACGACCTACCATTTTTGTTTGACCGGTTTTACCGCTCGGCCGGTGCTCGTTCTAGCACCGATGGCTATGGCTTGGGTCTGGCTATTGCCAAAGACATCGTGACTACTCACGGGGGGAGCATCTCGGCTCATGCCAAAAAGGACAAAAAGGGAAGTGTGTTTGTGGTGAGGATGTAGGGGTTTGTTTGCGGAGCATGTGGGTGCAGAGTAATCCATTGGCATTCTATGCAATATTAAAATAATACTTGAATTTTGCATAAATAAGTATATGATAGAATCATGATCAAAAGAGATATCACTACTAGCATACACAAGCTCAAAACTCAATTTCCAGTACTCGCGGTAACAGGACCTCGTCAGTCAGGAAAAACAACATTGTTGAGAAAAATGTTTCCAGATTATGCGTATTACAATCTAGAAAATCCAGAAACGTTAGCAAAAGTAGAGCATGATACCGCTACGTTTATTAGAGAAAACCAAAACCGAGTCATTATTGATGAAGTCCAGCGGGTACCAAAACTTCTCTCATATATTCAAGTAACAGTAGATGAAACCAAACAACTTGGAAGTTTTATTATTTCCGGATCAGCGAACTTATTACTGTCAGAAAAAATTGATCAGTCGCTTGCTGGTCGAGCTGCTTATATCACCTTGTACCCACTCTCAAATCAAGAATTAAAAGCAGAAAAATTGCTCAAACCTACTATGTATGACCAAATTTTTACCGGCTCATACCCTTTTCTCTACTCACATGATACAGAGACTGTTGGTTATTATAACCAATATATTGCAACGTATGCTGAACGAGATCTTAAAAATATCAGCAATATCATCAACTTGAGTCAATTTAGAAAGTTTTTTGCACTACTTGCTGGTAGAGTTGGGCAACTTGTCAACCTTACTACTTTGGCAAATGATACTGGTGTTTCCGTTACTACTATCGAAAACTGGATCTCAATTCTTGAAGCAAGCTACTTAGTTTTTAGATTGCAACCTCACTTCAAAAATTTTGGTAAACGATACATCAAAAGTCCCAAAATTTACTTTACTGACACAGGATTGGCCTGCCGATTACTAGGAATTCAATCTTCAGAGCAGCTCAAAACACATTACCTGCTGGGGGGGCTATTTGAAAATATGATGATCATGGAAGTTACGAAATATTTCTCCAACTATGGTTTGCCAGGAAAACTATTTTTTTTCAGAGATAGTAATGGTCGGGAAATCGATTTAGTTATTGATCAAGGACTTACGCAGGTACCGATTGAAATTAAATCGAGTGGAACGTTCAATCCAGATTTTTACAGTGGACTCAAGTACTGGCGTAGTCTTACAGAAAGTTCTCTAGAAACTACTACCAAGCATGGGTTTGTAATGTATGCAGGCGAGCAAACAAGTAGTGGAGATGAAAACTCACTTTTGACTTGGAATAATCTTGACCCCCTATTTGCCTTAATAACGAAAACCAATAATGTATGAACTCACCCGATTTTACTCTCGATAAAATTAAGTTTGGCACAGATAAGCGAATGCTCCAAAAAGCGTTTGAGTTGTACGAAGGTGGTAAGGTAACGCAAGTAAAAGAAGGCGTTCGTTCCTACAGAGGAATTGTTATTGGTACCCAGCCGTACAACGTAAGTGTGGAAGCTCGTCGTTATGACTATGCTGATTGCACTTGCTACCTTGGAAAAAATGATGAGTTTTGCAAACACATGGTAGCTCTGGCTATTTATGTTGTCAAAAATGGCGAGCCACTCACTGATGAAGATAAAAAAATCTACCACAGTCCAACTTGTAGTGGAAAAATTGGTGAATTAGGTACGGATGAGTTAAGAGAAATAAAAAAAACCATCAGCTACGGCATGCGATATATAAAGCCATATCATGGGCTATCAAGATTGTGGTTTTCTTATCAAAATTCGCTGGCGGAAGGTTGCAATCGTTTGGCAAAAGTAGTCAGTGAATTGCCGGTCAGCAAACAAGCAGCTGACCTGTTGGTCAGTGTGATGCTGCGATTAGATAAAAAACTCACCAACGGCCGTGTGGATGATTCAGATGGGGTAGTGGGTGGATGTATTGAGGAACTCGTTGAGGTGACATTTGAATATGTAAAAATCGAACCAAAATGCCTTAAAGCGGTTGAAAAACTGCGCAACCAGAATACTTGTTTTGGTTGGGAAGAGCCTCTGGTTGGTTTGCTGGAAAGGAAGAACAATTCTTACACATAATTTTTGCGGTTGTTAAACAAAAAGGTATTGAAAATAAAAGAAATTTAGTAAGGGCAATCAACCCACTTGAGGATATTAGACTGGTCTACCAGAACTTTTTGATTGTTGCGGAAGCGGCGGGCTTTCCGCCAGCCGGCGGACTGTACTTCTCATCCCACCTTTCACGCTCATCACTTCGTTCTTGGCAGAGCACCTGGGTCTGGAACCCGTGCGTCGTTATAACTGTCCCATTCCAGAATCGAGCTTCCAGGGTAATTTTAGCAAAAACGGGACAAATGGGACACTATAAAAAGGGTGTGTCTTTTTTTCTAACGATCCATTTTGATATATTTAACAAATTCCAAACCAAAAGGTGAAATTCTTACAAATGGAGAATTAGCAGGATGATAGCCACCCCTTGTTCCAGTTGTATCAAAAAGTAAACCAAGGTTGACCAAATTATGGATATTTTCTTTTCGATCTGGATTATTACCGTAAATCTGATAATTTTGATCTTCATTTTTTGAAATATCGACATCTCTTAAAGTCAAAACATCTGTCTGACTGAGTTGGGAAAGTGTATGTGTGAATTTTTCTAATGGGAAGATTGCTTTATCGTTAGCTTGTGAAAAACCTAAAAATATATTTCTGAAGATAGTCCTTTTTATCGTATTTCTTTCGGTTAGGTATTTTTCTAAAGCTATTACAAAACCATCTTGAAATGCCTCATCTCCCAACACTTGTTCAGAAAAATAGGAAGGATTATCTCTCACCATTTCTACCCATTCGAGCACTCGTTGCTGTCTTAATTTCATCCCAGCACCGTATAAGGCTTTACTTAACTTGTAGGGAATATTAATTAAAGGAATTGATTCCGCAATTGCATCAACAACTGAGTCTGCTGCAATCTCGATAAAATCGTTTACCAGGATTTTATCCTTTCGATTTATTTTAGGTTTTTTCATTGTATTGAACTCCTAGCACTGATTTTCTTCCTCTTTTTACTATTACATTTCCTGGAATATTAGTTCGAGATAGTTCATGGCATATTGCACCAATGTTAATATCATAAGCTTCCAGTTTTGGCGCATAGGAAACCACTCGTGCAATAGTGTCAGGATGTCGGGAAATTTCTTGGATTGAGAATGCCCTTAACTCAGGGTTCATTGATAGTAATTTCGCTGATACCGCATTGTGGTTGACATCCAGATCCATTCCTAAATGGATAAGTATCAAATACTTTGCTGGCAAGTAGAATTTACCTCCTACTTCACTTAACTTTTCTTCTAATGATTTATTGGGTAAACCCACCTTGTTTTTGCCATAGAATGTCATTTCGATTGGCGCAATCTCCTGTGTATCTTCAGAAACTGGCCTCATTAAAAAAGCATCTGGGGAATCATCAATATTATTCATTTGTACGAAGGAAGAATGTTCTTGCATAGAATAAAATGTTAGATTTTCCAACGTTGTGTGCATCTAAATCCCATAGAATATGGGGAGAAAGGCACACATGCTTCATACCTATACCCAACACAAAAATGCTCGTTTGACACCACTTCGTCGTCGAGAGATGGTTGAGCGAGTCTTAAGAAAGGAGTTGTCTCAAGAACAGGCAGCTTCAGAGTATAAAGTGCATCGCAACACTGTTGCTAAGTGGATCAAGGACCATCAGGAGCAAGGAAACTGGTTGTGTTTGGATAAGAAATCAACTCCGGAAAAACATCGCTTCACAAGTGGGATAAAATACATTGAGAAGCTGTCAGCAAAGATACGGCGGAAAGTAGAGCGAAAACGGATGTTATACAACCGAGAACACCTGGGAGAACTAGTACATATTGACACCAAGAAAATGCCTTGGTTAAAGGGTGAAACAGCAGCAGATGGTAAAGAGTATCTGTATGTAGCCATAGATGACTGTTCAAGATGGGCATATGCTGCCGTTATGCCAGACAAGACAGATGAATCTGCAGCTGCATTTCTTGATGAAGTTCTGACTATCTCACCAGTCCCTATTCAAGCTATCATGACCGACAATGGTCGAGAATACAAAGGTAAACTTGATCGAGGTCATGCGTTTGAGTGTCTACTTGATGCAGAGCACATCAAACACATCTACACTCGAGTCAAAAGACCACAAACCAACGGGAAAGCTGAACGTATGATCCGAACCATCATAATGTGGCACAAATCTATCAAGTTTCGCTCAAGGGAAGAAAGGAGCTACGCTCTGACTGACTTTATTAGTTGGTACAACACCCAAAAAGCTCACTCGTCTCTCAAAAACCAGACGCCGTTTGACTTTATGGTTGACCACTACCAAAATTGTACTAATTGCACACAACGTTTAGGAAACTAACACTTTAAGTAACAGAAAAATCCACTTAATAAAGTAAAATAAATATGTGAGTAAAAAAAATGCTAAATGTCTACTGAGAATAAAGATTAACAATTTTAATTTTCTGCAATTGAAGCTAATCAATAACAAAGATTTTATTTTTTCAATTCCAAAAACCAATGTTGCGAATCAGCAACTGAACACGCATTTTACTTTGCATACAGAAACTGATGTTGTGACATGGAAAACAACATCATTTGTTAAAAATGGAAAAGATCTGATGAACGACATGCTCCAAAAGGTTGAAGAGTCTGATTATAAACATCTATCTGTCCCAGGTAAAAAAGAACTTAACATGTTGTATGGTAAAAAGTTTGATTTTTCTGACAGTAAATTGTTAGTGAATCCTCATACAAATGTTTCTCTTAATTTAATAAATTCCTCTATGAGTAAGTTGTTTGTAAATAAATCAAAAACATCAGACATATCATCTGATAAAGTAGTTAACTTTAATGTTCCTTCTGATAAAACAGGAATTACAATAAAATCATTTATTGGTAAGAACTTTAGTTCAAAAATATCAACTTATATTGAAGGGTGTGACGATTACTGTGAAATAAGTCATCAAAATCATAAGGGTGAGAACTATTATTTTTTATTTTTGATAAAGTATGAATTTCCAGAAGTAAAGACAAGTCCTAGCTCAATAGTGATATAAAGCTTAGAACCAACGACTTTTCCTTCTAAGCGTTTTTAGGCGATTTTCTAGCTTACAGGCCTATTTTGTTATCCTCATCAATTATGTGGATAATTAAGCAAGTAGCATCAATCTATTTGATAGTAGGTGATGGGTCTTGGAGCAACCAAGGGTGTTTGGCGGAAGCGGCGGGATTCGAACCCGCGAACCGAAGAACGGTCACGCTTTCCAAGCGTGTGCAATTGGCCACTATGCGACGCTTCCTTTCTATTTACAACTTATGCTTCAATGTATCTCTTCCAATGCCTGATTTATAAAATGTTTCTTGTATCGACCACCATACCCGCTTCCTGTTGTTTCTAGACCAGATTGGTTGATTGTACTATACTACAGAGTAATTATGGTGCTACTTACACTACTGTACTCGATTTCTCAGGTCATGGTAATCGTCGGCCTTCTGCTCATTCTTCTTGAACTATTTATTGGCATTGAGGCAGGGTTTGATCTTGTTTTAATTGGCAGTATTCTTATTATCAGTGGTTTTGCAGGCATAGCGTTTGATAGCTATCTGGTTAGCACTATTTTGGCTATTATTTTGAGTTTTTTGTACATTGTTTTTGGCAGGCGATTTGTCAAACAAAAGGTAGTTAGTTCCACTCATAGCACGAATGTTGACAAGTTGATTGGTGCCCGGGCAGTTGTGGTGCAAGATATTACTAAAAATAATCCTGGTAGGGTAAAACTAGAAGATGAAGAGTGGCGAGCTACAAGTGCAAAAACAGTATCGGTTGGTGAGGTAGTAGTAGTCGAGAGCATTTCTGGCGTGACGCTTGGAGTAGTACAAAAAGAGAAATAGAAAGACACATATGGTTACTTTCACTACAGTTATTTTGGGTATTTTACTGCTTATTGGACTGTATGCATTAGTGCGTAGCGTTCGTATTATTCGCCAGTATGAAAAAGGTCTTATAGTGCGTCTGGGAAAGTACCACGCAACGGCAAACCCTGGTCTCACGTTACTCATGCCGTTTATCGATGATCTGATTCGCGTTGATATGCGTGAGCAAGTTATCAATGTGCTGCCACAATCGGTCATTACTCAAGATAATGTGGTGGTAACAGTGGATGCGGTGATTTACTACAAAATTGTTGATCCAGTCAAGGCAGAGTTTGAGATAGAAAATTTTTCGCTGGCGGCCACTACACTGGCTCAGACAAATCTGCGCAATATTATTGGTGATAAACAGCTTGACGAAACACTGACTGCTCGTGACAGTATTAACGCTAGTTTGCGCACCATTCTTGATGAGGCAACAAATGCTTGGGGCGTGAAGGTGACCAAGGTAGAACTACAAAAAATTGACCCGCCAGCAGGGATCATCGAGGCGATGTCCAAGCAGATGAAAGCAGAGCGAGAAAAGCGCGCCAACGTGTTGGAAGCACAAGGTTTGAGAGAAGCAGAAATCTTACGGGCAGAGGGTGAGGCAAAGGCTATTACTTTGCGTGCTGACGCCGAGGCCTCGGCTGTGCAGATGGTAGCTGATGCTGCTGAAAAGTATTTTACTGATAGAGCGATGAAGCTCAAACAACTAGAGGTATCACAGGTGGTTTTGGCCAGCAGTGGCACCAAGTTTGTCTTGCCAACGTCGGGCGAGCTAGTGAATGTGCTTAATCTTGATGGAGAGCAGTCCGTAGTGCCAGTCAAAAAGAAATAACGCCCTTTTTGTTTCTTTTGTGATATACGACTACCATTGTGTATTTGAGTTGCTATAATCTCTTGCATAGCTTGAAGGAGTAAAAGACCAAGCAAAGAGTGGAAGCGTCGCATAGTGGCCAATTGCAACAGGTTGCTAACCTGTACCGGTTTTTCTGGTTCGCGGGTTCGAATCCCGCCGCTTCCGCCAAGAACGAAGTGATGAGCGTGAAAGGTGGGATGAGAAGTACAGTCCGCCGGCTGGCGGAAAGCCCGCCGCTTCCGCAACAATTGAAAAGTTCTGATAGACCCGTCTAATACCGCAAAATGGGTTGACAGGGCTTGCTAAATTTCCTTGATTTCAACATTTTTCAGTTTAACAGCCGTGTAAGTGCAAAAAACCTTTGTTATAAAGTCTTATTTATCTCGAAAATCTCGATTATAAAATAACTCTTTTTCCTCGAATATAAGTGAATAAGGCACGATACATTCCGGAATGGGAAGGTAATCGTGAAAGCAGGTGAATCGACGAGGATTAGGAAAAATATCGAGATGTTTGGTGGCAACAGCCAGTATGATTGGCTGATGAAAACACTTGAGAATTCCTTGGCTTTTGACAAGTCAGATCCGGCAAAATTTAGACTGCATGTGTTAGAGCACTACTACAAGTATGGCTGGAAACCTACTGTAGAAGCATTCAAAGTTGGTAAATCAACCCCTATATGACTGGAAGAAGCAGTACGAGGGATCTGGTAAAGCACTGTTGTCATTAGTTCTAAAAAGACTCGTCCCAAACGAGTTAGACAGATGACAACGGATTGGCGGCTGATTCAATTTATTCGTGAGTTTAGACAGCAATATGGCAACATTGGTCGAGAGAAGATAAAGATATTTCTTGATGAATATGCAACAGAACTAGGCATAGATTCAATTAGCCATAGGACCATAACAAAAAGTTATTAAACGCAAGAACCTGTATTTTGACCCACCCAAAAAGAAGAAAAGAAAAAAACAAGTTCTCTCGAGACAGAACGAGGAAGTCACCCAAAGCAACGAGGCCTGGATATGTCGAGATGGACAGTGTGGTAGTGTACATCGATACAATTCGCCACAACTTCATGTGCTGTATTGACATCTACACCAAGTTCGCTCATGTGAGAAAAGTCAAAACACTTTCGAGCCTTCAAGCAAAACTGACGTTTCAAGAGTTTCAAAACAAGTCACCACATCCAGTCCACACTGTCCAAACAGACAATGGCTCTGAGTTCTTCAAAACATTTCATGCATATCTAGAAGACCAAGAAATTAAACACCAATTTATCTACCCAAAATCTCCCAAGATTAATGGTGTGGTTGAGAGATTTAACCGCACCATCCAAGAAGAATTCATCAACCGAAATGATGAGATCTACTTTGACTTAGAGGCGTTTCAAGTTAAACTATCCGGGTACTTAAACTGGTACAACTACAAACGACACATGCATCACTGGGATATCTATCCCCAATGCAATTTGTACAAACTAATTTTCCGAAATGTATATGCCTTTAACAATAAGTAAATCATTCCTTCTTGAATTAAGATGAACTTCAATTGCGGGGAATGTATCTGCCATCCCAAAGTGCAAACTCATGCCATTTGAAAGATACAATTCAAACCACCCACCTTTTAGTATGTACTTTCCAATAACAGGTTTATCTTTTTCGAGTAGCTCAATAGCATCATCTAACTGGTCGTAGCTATTCATTCTTGAGTCGACCAGCACATTAGCTCTACCTTTTTTATAATCCTGAATGCTCCATGAGCCATACGAAACAAGAACTCCAGCTTTGTTTACATCTGCTTCATCAAGATGCATTTGAAAAATAGTTCCATAGACTCGAAATGCTTTTTGTATGCTTGAGCCAATCAGTAAATCTAGGTCTTTTGAAGCTTGCTTAATACTTATCTGATGTTTCTTAGTCTTTTGAGCTAATACATGGTATCGATCAAAACTATGTACCAATTTTCGTTGATCAAGAATTGCCGGATCCCAATTTAATCTTTCTTTTAGGAATTCTCTCAATTTTGGTTCTGCATATTCTTTTTCAGATGCAGGGTAAGAGTACAACTCAAACTCACCTTGATTTGTATCAATATAATGACGCCAAATATTCCTTCCAGCACTATCAAAATAGGTTACATCCTCAATTTGACCAATTCCCCAATGATCTAAAATTCGTTGTAGTACTTGAATGCTATAAATGCTTTTCATTTCTTGTGTAAGTCTTTAGCCAAATGCTCAAAGTTTTTCGTAAATAATCCATATCGATCTTCTTATGGATACTCACTCAATGCACGAGGATCATTTTCTAGGCTAATGATAGAATCCCAGCCAAAATCTTTGCCGCCGGGTCGAATAGAATCAGTAATTTTTGTAGGGAGTTGAAAGGAATATTCCATGACTTCACCGTCTGGAGTAGCGTATGCCAGTGCCATTTCAAAATAACCGATACGACCTTTGTTTTCAACGAGACGAAGTAAGTCATCTGGTGGAATGGTTCGTTCCGTATGCGCCATATATGGACCCGGCCAACCCGGAAACGCATGAAGGTAAAAACCATGATCCTCTCTCATAACAGGATTTCCAGCTTGCTGGGCAGCTATGATTGCACCGTGACGAGCTATTTCTGCGTTGCTATCAGCCTGGATCTCAGGAATATCAAGTTGTAATGGTAGTATTTCAATACCAAACGGTTGCATTGCTAACTGAGCAGTAGCAATTTTAAATGGATTCCTGGTAAGAAAACGTATTTGTTGAGTCATAGGATTTTTAAGGTTTCTGGATCATCAAACGTACACTGATTAACGCCGAGATTGATAGTTTTTTGTAGTACTGCCCGATCAGCACTTTTTAAGTGGGTGTGCAAGACAATTCCTGCGCGCTTAAGATCAGAAGCTAATTTTTGATTGTACAAGTCAACATCTAAGTGCAATACGTTGGCACCAGATAACTCCAGATGCTTGAGTATCCACTGCGAAACAAACTCCTGTGTCATCCAGTCTTCAATCAGCCAGCGGTGAAAAATGAGACCTACCAGTGTATTTGGGAAAGCAGCTCGGATGTGTGGCACAAGTGGAATAACGCTGGTGGTGATTTCAAAGTCTTGAGCCTGATGTTTTTCTATGAGTTGTTTGACTTTTTCAATGGCTTCCAAATCGAGAGTCTTGATCTCGATCTCGATTCGACCTTTGTGGCTAAACTTTTCTAGAACCTCATCAAGCATTGGATACTTCTTACTACGATCAAAAAAATAGTCATGGACAACAATAACCTTACCTTTATCGTTTAAATGTACATCCAACTCAATCCCATCAGCTCCTAGTTCAAATGCTGAAGCAAACGCATCAGGCGTATTTTCTGGATAATCACGTGTGTTTCCGCGGTGGGCAATGAGCAGCGGTTGCTTCGGTTGTATTTCAATTGCAAATACCCCATTTTTCATAATTGCCTCTTTGTAACCAATGATCGAGTGAATAGATTCAATGCCTCCGGCGACATTCTTTCCACTAGAAAGTGTGCGCTTGGTTCCTTCAGTTTCAAGCAATTCTTGAACTGTTTTGTAATGGCGAGTGTCCACAGTTCGTACTTCTAGCGACTCTTTGGTTTCATTGTTGATAAACCGAATAGTGTCACCGGTATGAATTTGGGAATGATCAAAATCTGAATACGCTCCGTTCGCCCGTACCTCAATGGATTTCGTGCCTCGCTTCATTGCTTGCCAAGGTCGATTGTTGAGATCGAGCACATGAGTGCCATCAGCAATGGTGTGATCTTTATGATTCATCACTAAAAATCTCCCTTACCGTACTGTCCACCAAAATATGCATCGTGTCATAGATAGCTACTGTTGGGTGCGATGGAGTCGCTAATTGCAAATCGGTGCAAGCAAGCAGAGTGGTCTGTACGCCAGAATCCGCTAGATTTCCGATTATGGTATTGAGGACCTGAGTGTCTTGAGCTGTGTGTTCATGATTCACTAAACAAGTAATACTCTGGTTGAGTTTTTGCTGAGATTGATTGTCTGGGGTGGTAATAGAAACATTTTTGCTCTCAAGTGGCTGGTGATACAACTGTGAGTTGATAGTTGCACTGGTAGCCAAAAGTCCAACCTGATTAATGTCATGATTCTCTAGAAATTGAGCTGTTTCCTCAATGATGCTAAGAACAGGGATCTGTGCAATCTTGCGTAGATCTTCAATGAATACATGGACACTATTACAGAGAATGATAATAAAATCAGCTCCACCTGCTTCAAGTTTTTGAACGCCTTCTGTGAGCAACTCTAGATAATAATCTTGTCGATCCTCACCCTCAATAAATGCCGATTCCTCTTTAAGATTCATTGGCACATTCCAAATGAGAAGTGGTGGTCTGTTTTCTGGATCAACTGTTTTTGCTTTTTCAATGACCTGAAGGTAAAACTTTGAAGTAGTATCTGGTCCAAGTCCACCGATGATGCCTGTAGTTTTCATACCTTAATTATATCGCTCTTTTAGCCTGGTATCTATGACGGTTTTTCAGTTTTTAGCTCTTTGTTAGCTAAAATGAAGCGAGTTTTTACCATCCCCAACGCTTCCCGTCTATCATCTGAACTTCCAGTTTTTAGGATATGTGTCAAGCGCCCCTTTTCGTAGACACGGATTGTAAATACTTGGCATGGAATCTGGAGGGTGGCATTTTCAAGGCAGAGTGAATTCTTTCATGGTTGTAGCTGTAAAGGGTGTGGTGTATTGCTTCCAGAAAGTGCCCTTCATCGTCGAAGCGGTCAAACTCAAGGCCTAAGTCAGTTTTAAAGTTGTTGTAAAAGGATTCTTGGTAACCATTTTCCCAGGGAGAAGCCTTGGTACTCATGGAAATTGTAACCCCAAAATTCTTCACTAAGTCAGTGTAATCTTGGGAACAATATTCTGCTCCTTGGTCAGAGTGGATGTATATTGGTTTCTGGAAGTCTCGGTTAACTAAGCCATCTAAAAAGGCTTGCATAACCAATGTTTTGTCATGTCTATCGGATATTTGCCAAGCCACTATCTCTCTGGTAAAAATATCCATGAAAGTAGCTATGTAGATAAACTTGCCCTTAAATGGCAAGTATGTAAAATCTCCAGCCCAAGTGTGGTTGGGGTACTAGTGGACACTGGTTTTTAATCTCGTTTGCAAAAGCTACTGGCTTTCTTTGTTCATCTCTTCTTTTTCGCCATCTGGCTTTTTCTTTTGTATGGCCTCGCCATATTTCTTCATACATCTGCGAATTCGCTTCTTACCAACTCCTAGTTCAATTGCTAACCTGCGGTAGCCATAACTGGCTTTGCTCTGGTGAGAACTCTACACCTCCTCAATTTGTTGCTTTAACTGCTTGTCTTTTTCTACCTGAATAAAATCTGTTTTGTACAACCACTACCTAGAAATACCAAGAGCATCCGCCAAGAGAGTTTTATCCAGATGTGGCAGTGCTTCCAAAAGTAATGTACTAGTTTCTGTTCTTTTTTTAACTTCTAGTTCGAGTGTGAGAACTCCAAGTATTTGCTTAAGTTGTTGGTTTTCCTTCATTACCCGTTTGTATTCCCGCCAAGACACCTGCTCTTTTACTTGACCTCGCAGCCAGTTATAGATGGTTTTAGTGCTAATTCCATACGCCTTGGCTAAATCCGCCACTTTTTGCCCTGCCTTTACCTTGGCTATGATTTCGGCCTTAATATCTTTAGAAATTCCTGCCACTTTGCCCCCTTTCTGACAACTATTTTAATTACAATTAGTGTCAAGTATAAGGGGAGCGGGTCAGTGGAAAAATAGGATGAGAAGCAAGATTTATAATACCCCCCACATTATTAACTTGGATCAGAGTCAATAAAATTTCTACCCCCAACAACATGAGTGAAGAAGCACTAAAAAAAAATTCAAGCTTATAAGCAAAAAATCGATGATAGGCTTAGAAATGAGCGAATACAGTCCATACAGCAGACTATTCCTACAGTATTTGAGACAGCAGGTTTTCCTAAGGGTGCGTACGAAATCCTCTCAGGAGAGACGCTCTCTCTTGATGGAAGAGGTGAGTGCTTAGAAATGAAGATTAGACTGATTGAAGGTGAAGGAAGAGTAGGAAATTTGATCAGGGCCTTTGAGATACTCTCGCAAGAGTACCAAGTAGTAGTCGATGATGTTTTGACACTGAGGGTAGACGTGTGACTACTGAACAAAGATAAGAAAAGTTCAAAGTTTTGTTTTGACCATCTTTATGCTATAAAACTCTTTAGAGATGCTTCAAAACATACGTAGTGGTTCATGGTTTACTATTTTTCTAACGATCACGCTATGTGTGAGTATTTTTTTGGGCACACTTCATTTTTTTAGATCAGATATTTTATATCACACCGATATCGCCCGTGATTTTTTACTTGTGCAAGAAATGGTTGATGAAAAGAAAATTTTTTTAATAGGAGGCAAAACAAGCATTCCTGGAGTTTTTCATGGCCCGCTATATTACTGGATGATGTTGCCATTTTTTATGATCTCTGACGGAAATCCTCTTGTAGTAAGTATTTTATGGCTGCTACTCTACTGGAGTTTTTTAGCTGCCGCTTATTATATAAGCAAAAAACTAGCAGATACTTCTTTTGCCTTAATCACCACCGCTCTTCTTGCAACACTTACTGCCTATCTACCATTTGGCTTTACTCACACCACTGTAGCAAATTTTTTGACACTACCCCTTGTTTATTTTATTTGGATGTATAAAAAAACCAGCAATTGGTTGTTTTTGGCAATCACCGTCTTTACAGCAGGTCTTCTTATTCAGTTTCAAATGGGTTTTGGTATTTCCATCTCTTTAATACTGTGTGTGTATCTGGTATATCAAATCTTAAAAAATAAGCAATACAAGCATCTATTGCTAGGGTTCATCATCTGCATTCCACTGAGTACTTTTTTTATATTTGACGTGAGACATGAGTTTGCACAGACTAAATCAGCTATGGCATACATGGGCGGTGGTAACTCCACAGGCTCTTTAACAGCACACCTTTCAGCTCGTCTTTTTGAGTTTAGTGGTAGTTTTAGATTGATAGATGGTTCTTTAGATCAGGATCAAAAACCCATAAGTGTATTGGTTTTAGTGTCTTTAGTATGGCTATTTATGCAACGATCTATTCTTAAAAAAGACCCAAGAGAAATGCTCACTATCGCGATGGTTTTTATCTTTGGGTTTTGGATCGCTCTTTTGTTTTACAAAGGCGCGCTTTGGTCACACTACTATGAACCACTACTACCGCTGGCTGTTCTCGGTGTTTCTTATTTTTTTATACTTTGTTTTTCCCAGAAAAATTGGATTACTAATTATAGCAATAATTATTGGTATAAACACCTATTATAATATCCAATATGGCATGAAGTATATGTCAAGCCCACCTACAACACATGAATTTCACTGGAAATTTTATCGTCAGTTGGCTGGTGATGTATTTTCTAGCAACAACCAAGGTGGCTTTTCTTACTTTGCATTTTCTCCCGATCAATATGCATACCAAGCAAAATATGCTATGCGCTATTTTTCCCAGGAACAGAATATACAAACATTACCTTTTCAGAAAAGCGCCATCACCTACCTGATGATTGCCCCCAATGACAATACAAACCCCTGGGCAAACGAAGAGTGCTGGCAAAAAGAACAACTGAAAATAACAAAACAACCAGATTTATTTTGGACGTATAGCACCGACCAATTTGAGAGTTATTCTGTGAAAAAATTTTCCCTCAACCAAGAAGAGATAGAGAATGAATCAGATCCAAACTTGGTGAATGGAATTCAATTTAGATAGATCAGTATATCGATATGTACAGACCAACCTTCACCTTCACAAAAGATATAGAGCAAGAGCTAGAAGGGTACGATCCACAGCGATTTTGCATGACTGAGATGGAGCAGGTGTTCTTTGAGCAACTGATTGACTGGTATGGAGAGTATTGTTATATCTTCCCCCAGATGCATTTTAGCTCTCTGTTTCATGTTTCTTCCTCTATTCGCCGTACACACACGCTGCAAAATAGGATTGATAGAAAGTCAGTAGACTTTGTGTTTGTGGGAAAGAAAAAATTTAAGGTAGTTTTGCTCATAGAACTAGATGATCATTCTCATCGAAGTCCATCAAGAATTGAGCGAGACAAGTTTGTTAACATGTTGTGTGCCAAGCACAATGTACCATTGTTGCATTTTTCACCTAGTGATGTTGAGTCAGAGGAAGTGGTGAAAAAAGGAATAGACGACATCCTTACAGTTCTAACAACGCATCATGGTTAAAAAAAGTTGGATACTACCTCTGTTACTTTGTGCATTTTTAACATTTTTTGTCACTAAAAACTTTTTTACTCACCCGGGTATTTGGCCGACGCACGACGGAGAGATTCATCTGGTGCGCTCGATGCAGTTTTTCCACGAGCTAGAGCGAGGGCAGTTTCCCGTTCGCGTCTCGGTAGACCAAGCATACTTTCGCAGCTACCCAGTATTTTCATTTTTCTATCCATTGCCGTACTACACCTCAGCTTTGTTTCAGTTGGCTGGGTTTTCAGCAACGTTTAGCTGGCAACTTCTACTTCTTGCAAGCACATTTTTCTCATTATTATTTTTTTATGCTTGGATGCGCTCTTACTTTGACCTGTTTGCCAGTAGCGTCGCGACTGTTGTGTATGCACTGGTGCCCTTTCAGTTTCTCACACTGTTTGTGACAGGCCAGATAGGCGGTTACCTTTCATTGTTATGGGCAAGCGTGCTGGCACTGGGCATACACACAACAATCAGAGAAAAAAGTAGAGTGGGAGGCATCTTGGTAGCGGTCGGTGGTGCAAGCATGATGCTCTCGCACGCTATGTCAATTATTATTTTTGGCATTCCCTTGGCGATATATACACTGATTGTACTTTGGCAAGAAAATGAGAAAAGTGCACCTTTTCGTTTGCTGATTGGTTGGCTGGTACTTGCTTTAGGTCTCTCATCGTTTTATTTTATTCCTTTTTTGTTTGAGCGTGATACTGTCAAGATGGGTCATGGACTCCTGACCGACTACAGAGATCACTATACAACAGTCAAGCAGTTACTCTACTCCCCTTGGGGATACTACTACTCCAATCCTGGCCCTGATGACGGCATGTCGCTGCAAGTAGGCGTGACAGTACTGCTCGCAGCTGGGGTGAGCGCCATCCTACTTCTTTTAAAGAGTGTGAAAAAACAAGTATCTCAAAAAAGCCGAGTGCTCCCTGCAGGTATGATTGCTGTGTTTTTTTTACTTTGTTTTTTACAAACAGAGCACTCTTCGTTTATATGGAAAGTAGTAGTGCCGCTGCAGTATATCCAGTTTCCCTGGAGACTGCTCGCAGCCACCAGTTTTGTGGGGGCGTGGTTGGCGGGCTGGAGCATGCAGGAAGTGCGCGGAAAATGCCGATATGCACTCGCTGCATGCTTCATAACCCTCGCTGTTTGGAACGTGAGAAACTACACCAACCCGTGGCCCCTTGATTGGCGAGTCGACCAAGACTTCAAAGCTAACACGCAAGCATACTACGGGCCAACTGATATTTTTTGGGAGCTCATGCCAGCGGGTGTTGTTGACGCACCCTCCTATCCTCCAGAAAGCATGCTGGTGTATGAGCCAGCGATAGTTGATGTCACTCGATTGGAAAATCAGGAAGTAGGTGCGACTCGTTATGCATTTTCTCTGTCTGCCACACAGCAGAGTGTCGTCGAGTTTCTCGTGTGGCAGTATCCATTTTGGCAGATTATGCTGGATGGGGTGGAGGTAAAGCCAGAGGTTGGGCAGCAGGGCACGATGATTATCTCTATTCCCGAAGGTGAGCACCAACTTACGGCACAACTGGTCACAACTCCTGCCCAAAAAGTAGGAGATCTACTTACTGTGATAGCAGCACTCACTTTGCTGTGGATAGGCGTTCGTTCTACTCGTAGATAATTAGCGGAAAAACACGCCAGTATCGAGGTTGGGGTCTATAGGCTGCTCTACTTCTGTTTTTTCCAGAGTGTATTTTTCAATACTATAGCCATTTTCAAAGCTCCAGCTTGCAACTGGCTGGCTAGTGATGCCAAACTTTTCTTGTATCCACGATCGACTGTTCAAGTCATCTCTGTCTGCGGGAATGGGCTCAATGGTGACAAATGTCTCTGGTTTTTTTTCAAATGAATAGATATCTTTCTCTGTATGCTGGCGTTTCATGTACAGCAAAGCATACTTTGGCCCGTAGGCATAGATGTCGGGACTATACGCAAAGTAGCCAAACTCATCTGAAGATTGTGCAATGATGTTGTCTGTGAGTGATTGTTGAAACTGCCATGAGTCAAATGCCGTGCCGATGATAGTCTCACTCATCTTGATGTGTGCAAAGCTATACTGCGCGAAGTGCAGCAGAATGATGCTGATGATCACTCCACCCACCCGCCAATTGGTCTGTGCCAAGACGCCCGCCACCATAAGCATAGAGAGGCTGGTGATGGGAAACCAGTGATGAAACAGCGCATGTCCTGGAAACAAGAGGGTGAGCAGCCAATACCCACAGTAGAGGTACGCAGCCAAGAAGTAGGTATTTTTTTCTGTTTTTTCTCTATTTTTTACTTTGAAGAGATAAAACCACCCAAGAAGTCCAAACAAAAGGTAGTTGAGTGGTGTAGCGCTAGCACGAAATACGCCCATACCACCATTGCTAAAGAGTGCCATGCGTTCTCTGAAAACCTCTGTCATGCTGGGAGCATCGGCGCTTTCACCAACCGAACTGTTCAGCACTGCTCTGAGTTGGGCAAAGTTATGGGTCAGCTCAAATACCACAAAGGTGCTGAGTGGGATTGCGATAACTATTCCTGTTAATAAATGTATATACGTCTTTTTTTTGTACACAAAGATGATGAGTGGCAGCAAGCTGAGTAAAAAAAGTGGTATGCCAACTGCCATTTGAAACTGGATGATGCACCCGAGCAATAGCCAGTAACCAGCTAGCCACCGCCAGTTTGTAGTCTGGAAATAACGAACTAGCGCGTAGAAAGCAATCGGCAGCAGCATGAATGCTCCATGCGGGTTGATTAGCTGTGCGCCCTCACTAATATAGAGCGCCGAGGTGAGTACAACAAATATACGTGCTGCCCGCTCGTCAAATAAACGCTTGACCACAACATATCCTCCAGCAAGGCTGGCAACAATCATCCCCATCCAGTACCACCCAACCACTACGGGACTTCCCCCTCCCAGCACGTAGCCAGGAAACGTGAGGTAGAGCCAAAGCGGTCCGTGAAATAAGCCTGGAATGCCACTGGCTCGAGGTCCAAGCAGCATGATGCCTTTTTCCTGTAGCTCTCCAAACAACAGAAAATCTCTTGCTACATCTGATATAAATCTGATGTCGCTGTGCAGTACGTACCACGAGGCAGCACACAGGTTGAAGACAAGAGTAATAACGAGTAGGTAGGTGATGGTCTTTGAGATAGCGGTGTGGATGCGCATTAACCTAGTATAGGATACAGAGGCATAGTTGTATAACGTGATTTCTTTTACTCCTCTTTTCTTACTCTAACATATTAGAAATATCTAATATATATCTGTCTGTATTTTTTTCTATTTTTCTGGTATTTTTTGCTACTTGAGTATAACTCGCTCTCCCCTCTTATTTTTGCATATTTTGCGGTAAATCTTCCTATAACTATGTTGCAGGTGTGATACCATAAAGAAGTATGTTAAAACCACAGTCAGAAGCACTTGCTAGCACGAGTGTCCCTGCTAGATCACACATGGTGTACTACAAACCAAGAAAAACAGTCTTACTCGATAATTTTTTGGGCGGAGTATTCTGGGGGTTGGGCTCTGGCATTGGGGCAACCGTTGTGATCGCCGTAGTTGGATACCTACTTGCCCAGACTACCGAGCTGCCGTTTATTGGTCAAATTATCCAGAACGTCATGCGATCGGTCGGCTCATCACAGTAACGCTCAGGTTTTAGGGTTTGTTTGTCTTTTTCGTACTTTTTCTAGCGAGTACATGAGTCGTTCATCAAGATTTATTTTTTTGATGCGAGCAAAGCGTAAAATAGTGACTAGTAAGTCGCCCAGCTCTTCTTCGTACGACTCATCGTGTTGGGCGGCAAGGTTGGAGCTTTTCCTGCCGTGTTCTGCCAGGTAGGCGCGTGCCATCTCGCCCACTTCTTCTACCAAACTCAAGATAAGAATAGAGCCAAACTCTTGTGAGTACCGCTTACCCTTGTCAATTTCACTCAAGATATTAAAGTACCCTCGAAATGGGGTGTCGTAGTACTTTTGACTACTTTGCAGGGTTTTTTTCTTGGCAGATTTATCAGGAATGTTTTGGTTCATATGTCTGTACTATAGCATCTTGATCAATACTGCGAATGAGTATACAGTTTGAGTAGGTTGTAAAAGGGTTTGAAAAGCACGCGAGGTACGGATATGTCACAGATTCAAACAGTTAAGGAAGCGAGTAACATTGTTGATGTTGTCTCGGAGCATGTTGTGCTCCAGAGATCAGGGTCATCTCTCAAAGGTCTGTGTCCATTTCACTCTGAAAAAACCCCATCTTTTTTTGTGAGCGAAGAACTACAGCGCTATAAATGCTTTGGCTGTCAAGAAACAGGCGATGTATTTACGTTCCTTGAAAAAATAGAAGGCCTGACGTTTTACGAGTCGCTCCAAAAACTAGCCGAGGCAGCAGGGATAGAGCTAGAGCCCACCGCTCGCACCAAGCAGGACGAAGACAGAGAAGCAGTGCTCACTATTTTAGAGCAAGCCAGAGCGTACTATCACTATGTGCTTACCTCTCACGAAAAAGGAGCTCTTGGGCGTGAGTACCTTACTAATCGAGGCATGAGCAGCCAGGTAATCAAACAATTTTCACTTGGATGTGTGCCTGCTGGTTGGAGTAATATCTATGACTACTTAGTCAAGAAAAAAAAGCATCCACCAAGACTGGTAGAAAAAGCAGGACTTATCATGAAAGGCAAGCGTGGTGGATACTACGACCGTTTTCGCTCTCGATTGATGTTCCCTCTTCGTGACCATCGGGGGCGGGTGGTGGGGTTTTCTGGCAGGTTGCTGGGGGACGACCAAACATCTGCCAAGTACATCAACACTCCCGAGACGCTGATGTATCACAAGTCGCAGTTGTTGTATGGGTATTTTGAGTCGCTCAAAAGCATCCGAGAAAAAAAACAGATAGTGTTGGTAGAGGGTGAGTTTGATGTACTGTCCTCAGTGCAGGCGCATGTGAACGAGGTAGCTGCTATTAAGGGCTCTAGTGTTACGGTTGAGCATGTTCGTTTGCTCAAACGCGTTGTGCGCAGTATTATTTTGGCGCTTGATACTGATGCAGCAGGAGTAACGGCCACCAAACGAGCCATTAGTGTAGTGCAGAGCCAAACAGGCATAACCGATGCTACTCCTCTTGATGTTCGTGTAGCAGTACTGCCACATGGAAAAGATCCCGACGAGTTGATACACAGCTCTCCAAATCAGTGGAGGGAGACAATCAAGACCTCTGTCTCTGCCTATGAGTTTTTAATAGACACGGCGCTTGCCCAACATGAGTATACGACACCAGAGGGTGTGCGGGCAGTGATGATAGAGCTATCACCCGTGCTTTCGTTGGTTGCTCACGAAGTAGAGCGCTCATACTACATTCAGCAGTTAGCAGAAAAAATGGGTGTGTCAGAGCCAGCAGTGCGAGCTGATATCACTCGCTATCAACATGCCTCCACCACCCCACCACCACCTCCAGACACAGAGCACTCTCGCACGAACAGGTCTAGCTTGGAGCGCTATGCCTTTTTTCTTGCCTTCAGACAAAGCAACGTGCAAGACGCATTCGCGCATCTGCGTCAGGCAGACATTGCAGATCGAGATCTGTCATCACTCCTCAAGGAGCTTTCTGGTAGTGCTACCACACTTGAAGAGCTGCAGCGTTCACTCAGTCAAGAAGACCAGTCACTACTTTTTTCTATTTACTCAGCGGATGAGTACGTGCCACTGCTTGAGTCTATCGATGTAGCCAAAGAATGGGCGATGGTGCAAAAGAAGCTACAGGTTGCATCGGTGACACGTCAGGCTGCCCAGATAGAGCATGAGATCAAGATGCTTGATGCAAAACAAAATCTCACCTCTGCAGAAGAGCAACACAAAAACGAGCTGCTTGCCCAGCTGGTAGCGCTCAAGAGACAAACTCCTGCTTGACATAGATACTATACCCCTGTAGGGTATATGTGTATGAATGACGACTCGATTACGCTGCAGCTCAAGCGCATTAGAGGTCAGATTGACGGGATCATCACCATGTATGATGATGAGCGGGCATGCGTTGATATTGTTCGCCAAGTAGTAGCAGCACGCAACTCTCTTGGTCGAGTTGCCCGCGATCTCTTGACCACCGAGGCAGGTCGTTGTACAAAAGAGCAACAGATAGAAGACCTTGATGTAGTACTCAAAGAACTCTTTCGCTAGATTTTTTTGAGCAACGTACTACAAAGTATGTATAAATAGTAAAAAAGAGGATTTTTATGTCAGATACACACGGTGCAACACACCTAGACACCACTTCATTTCAGAGCACGCTCGATGAGGCTGGAAGTAAGCCAGTTTTTGTTGATTTCTTTGCCACTTGGTGTGGTCCCTGCAAGATGGCAGCGCCGGTAGTTGACGAGTTGAGCAGTGAGTACCATGACACCGCTGTCATTGCTAAGGTTGATGTGGATGAAAACCAACCACTCGCTCAGCAGTACGGGGTGATGAGTATTCCGACTGTAGTGATGTTTAAAGATGGAAAAGAAGTAGATAGAGTTGTTGGTTTTCCTGGAAAAGATGGATATAAAAAATTGATTGATGCACATCTAGGGTAGTACGCCATGCAAACGAGCACACAGCACACAGCACTCGCCATTATTGGCTCTGGCCCTGCTGGCTGGGCAGCGAGTGTGTATGCATCTCGTGCTCAGCTTTCACCTGTGACCTTTGAGGGTCATAAGAGTGGGGGCCAGCTGATGTGGACGACCGATGTCGAGAACTATCCTGGCTTTTCAAGCGGTATTGCTGGTCCTGACTTGATGATTGAGATGCGCACTCAGGCTCAAAAGTTTGGTACGCACATTGTTTCTGAGTTCGTCACGGCAGTTGATTTTTCTAGGCGGCCGTTCAAGCTCTGGACGCAGCTACCTCCCGAGATGATACTTGATGACCTTGAGCACGCCAGTTTGGAAAAAGCAGCCCAGGCAAAGGCGTTTACTCAGTCGCTTGAACCCAGCTACACAGCAGACGCAGTGGTAATCGCTACAGGGGCTACCGCCGTTATGCTGGGTATTCCTGGTGAAACAGAGTTGTTGGGCAAAGGAGTCAGCACCTGCGCAGTGTGTGATGCGGCGTTCTACAAGGACAAACGAGTGTTTGTCGTTGGCGGTGGTGATAGCGCGATGGAAGACACGCTGGCCTTGACCAAGTTTGCAAAGTACATTACCGTTGTGCATCGTCGCGATGCATTCAAGGCTAGTAAAATTATGCAAGAGCGCGTACTTTCAAATGAAAAGGTAGATGTGTTGTGGAACTCTCAAGTAACCAAGATATCTGGTGAAGAGTCGGTTCGCTCCATCACTATTCAAACAGAAGACAAGACAGCAGATCATGAGGCAGACGGCGTGTTTATTGCTATCGGACATCGTCCGCAAACCAGCATTTTTCATGATGCCGTAACGCTTGATGATCATGGTTACGTGATCACCCGTCAGAGTCCTTCAAAGGTTGGAGTAGACCACGCCCAGAGTGCGTTGACGCAAGCAGGATTGGTAGCATTTCCCACCATGACGAGTGTAGAAGGGGTGTTTGCAGGCGGTGACAGCGTAGATTTGCGCTACCGGCAGGCTATTACCGCTGCAGCACAAGGTGCTATGGCTGCGCTTGATGCTGAGCGCTGGCTGGAGGGTCAGTAAGTAGTATAACCTTCAAGAAAGGGCAGATGAGTAATCCACATCAAAATGCAGTAGCACAACTAGAGCAAGTTGCAGCGCTTTTGCGACCAGAGTATAGCGATGCCGCTCGTTTTGATGCAGCTATCGAGCAGCTCAAAGAACCAGATAGGGTGATTGAGGGTATGATCTCGGTTGTGATGGATGATGGTAGCACCAAAGAGTTTCAAGCCTACCGCTCTCAGCACAACAACGCGCGCGGGCCGTACAAAGGTGGTATTCGGTTTCACCCTGATGTCACTAAAGACGAAGTCAAAGCTCTTTCTACCTGGATGACCTGGAAGTGCAGCGTGACGGACATTCCGTATGGTGGGGGGAAGGGTGGGGTGGTGGTTAACCCAACTGAGTTGAGTCCGGCAGAACTGCAGCGCTTGAGTCGAGCGTACGCGCGGTTTATCGCACCACACGTAGGGCCGTGGGTCGACATTCCTGCGCCCGATGTCAACACCACGCCGGAAATTATGGCGTGGATGGTGGATGAGTACGAGCAGGTTGCACGTGAGTGGAGTCAGCAGACAGGTATGACATTCCAAGAAAACCCTCGTGCTACCTTTACCGGCAAACCAGTTGTATTTGGTGGGTCACAGGGGCGTGGTGAAGCAACGGGCTTGGGCGGGGTGTACGTACTACAAGAGCTGGCTAAGGCTCTTGCACTCCACGACCCAAGTGAAGTCACCGTTGCTGTGCAGGGATTTGGCAACGTTGGTTATTGGTTTGCCTATCATGCTCACCAGCTGGGCTACAGAGTCGTTGCAGTTTCAGACTCGCGCGGCGGTATCTACGTGCCAGAAGGTCTTGACCCAGCTGCAGTGCTTGCGTGTAAGAAGAGTGGAAAGCCAATCAGCGAGTGTGATGTACCAGGAAGTACGATAGTAAGTAATAGTGACTTGCTCGAGCTCGATGTTGCGATCTTGGTGCCTTCAGCACTCGAGAATGTGATCACAAAAGAGAATGCCTCAAAGATCAAAGCGAAGGCTATCATCGAGATGGCCAATGGGCCGGTTATTCCCGAGGCAGACAGTATTTTAGAAGAGCGCGGGATAGTCTCTATCCCTGATGTTTTGGCCAACGCCGGTGGGGTGACCACCTCATACTTTGAGTGGGTGCAAAACCTGCAGGGTTACTACTGGACGCGAGATGAAGTTTTGGCAAAGCTACAGCCTCTTATGACCAGCTCATTTCAAACAATGTGGCAGATGAAAGAAAAACAAAATGTCTCGCCGCGCATGGCCACCTACTTGAGCGCAGTCAAAAAAGTGATAGATGTCATGCTCCTTCGCTCCTGAGACTTCTCAAGTGGTTGAGTACACGACACCTCTGGTTTTACCGTGTTTGGTGACCAAGTGGTTTTTAACCAGAGTGCTTACATCATGACTAAGCGTTCGCTTGGGGATGGTGGGAAAGCGACGAGCAATGCTATCCATAGTGATGTGGGGGTGATCTTTGATGATGTAGTACAGCTCTTGACGCCGAGGCAGTAATGAGCTGATAGGGTCGTGTTGCGCCGTTGGTTGCACAGAGAGTGTGTCTAAAAGAGTATCGAGTGACCATGCTACAGCTTCAAGAAAAAAGGTGATATAGAGATCAAGGTTTCTGGTGTTTTTTTCTAGGTGGTGATAGTACTTTGACTTGTGTGTCTCAAAGTACTCTTCGATTGGGATGATGCAGTCCTGAAACTGAGGTACCTGGGACAGTTGGTACTGGAGCAGCACCCTGCCAGTGAGCCCATTTCCATCCAAAAATGGGTGAGTTTTTTCAAAGTAGTAGTGACACAACCCAATCAAGATCAGTTGTTGTTTCCACGTACGTGTTGGCTGGTTGTGTATCTGGGCGAGCAGCACAGTAAGCATACGTTTCATCTCGTCAGGATTTGGGGTGATGTAGACCACGTTTCCCCAATGGTCATAGATGGCTGACGCCTCAAAGCGCAGCGAACCTGCTTGGGGGTGGAGCTGATGCATGATGCCTTTGTGTATATCTTTGAGTGTTTCAAGGGTGGGTGGGAAGGGGAAGTTTGAGAGAGACCCTAGTGTTTTGAGTACGTTACTCACTTCGCGCTTACTGCGTTCTTGAGGGTTTTGGGGTAGGTGACGTGCTGATTGGAGGGTAAGTTGGTTGCCTTCAATCTTGGCTGAGAACAGCGAGCTTTTCAGGAGTGTCGTTTGAAAGGCAGTAGCTTTCTGTGTGTCACTGGTAGGTAGGCGAGAAAGTGTTTTGCACAGCACTTCTATGTTTTGTAGCAGCTGTGCATACTGCGTTTGATTGGGAGTGTGGGGAAATTGCAACATGTTGCTTAATACTGCCAAATATTACGCAATACTGCAAGAACTGATTTCTGGTACTTAAGTAGAGCACTTTGATACTTGCTCTTACTTGACATAACTGTATAATTATATAGATTGAAAATAGCGTTATCCTCTCTGTTTGTATAGTATGTAGTACTGCATGAAAGCTGGTTTTGTTTATGTCAAATACGCCTCTTCCCAAAGCACTTCAAAATGATATTGATTCACTTCTGAAAAAAGCCAAAAAACAAGGCTACATTTCCCAAGAAGAGATCTTGGAGGTTTTTGTAGAGCCAGAAAACTATGTTGAGCGGCTTGACGAGTTATACAGCACGCTGTATGCCCAAAGCATTGATATCTTTGAGTCAGTCGAACAAGAAGCAAAAAGCGACACCGAAGACGAGCTTTCCCAAGAGATTGAGCTGTTGGCCTCATTTAAAAAATCTGGCGCATCAGACCCTGTTCGCATGTATTTGAAAGAAATTGGTAGGATAGATCTTCTCAACAGAGAGCAAGAGATACGTCTCGCACAGCGAGTTGAGGCTGGTGACCCCGAGGCAAAGCAACAGTTGATTGATGCGAACTTGCGCTTAGTTGTCTCGATTGCCAAGAAGTACATTGGTCGCGGTATGACCTTTCTTGACTTGATCCAAGAAGGAAACAAAGGTCTTATTCGAGCAGTCGAGAAGTTTGACTGGACAAAGGGTTTTAAGTTCTCAACCTATGCCACCTGGTGGATTCGCCAGGCCATCACTCGCTCAATTGCCGATCAAGCCCGCACCATACGTATTCCGGTGCACATGGTGGAAACCATTAACAAGTTGATGCGTACCAGCCGCCGCATGATGCAAGACCTCGGGCGCGAGCCAACCCCAGAAGAACTCGGTAAAGCACTCGAGATGGATCCTGACAAAGTACGTGAGATCTTCAAGATTTCACAAAATACGACGTCGCTTGAAACTCCTGTGGGTGATGGGGATGATGAGAGTACTCTGGGTGATTTTATCGCTGATGATAGCCAAGTGAGCCCGTATGATGCGACCAGCCAGCAGATGCTGCGGGAAAATGTTGAAGAGGTTTTGGCTGCACTCTCTGACAGAGAAGCGCGCGTTTTGATGATGCGCTTTGGCCTGGGGGGAAACAAGACAATGACGCTAGAAGAGGTGGGTAAAAAGTTTGGTGTCACCCGCGAGCGCATTCGCCAGATTGAGGCAAAGGCGCTCAGGAAACTCAAGCACCCAAGTCGTCGCAAAAAACTACAAGACTTTTTGGAGTAACAACCTAGTGACAGTTATTTCTTTTATGAGTACTATACAGTAATCTATGAACAAGTGGCAAGCCTACATAGCAGCTGCATTTTTTATTGCTCTCACCGCCACGCTGGGTAGTCTGTTTTTCAGCGAGGTAATGCAGTTACCTCCTTGCGTGCTGTGTTGGTATCAGCGCATTGCGATGTATCCGCTGGTAGTTCTTTTGGGAGCAGCACTGGTATTTGAAGACAAAAGAATATATAGATATGCTCTTCCGCTCTCGGTCATTGGGGCGGTGATAGCGCTGTATCACAACTTACTGTACTACGGGGTTCTACCCGAGAGTGTCCAACCATGCATTGACGGGGTGTCATGTACGACCAAGTTTTTTGAGTGGTTTGGGTTTATCACCATTCCGTTTCTCTCGCTTGCATCGTTTGTGGCTATTAGCGTACTCCTTGTTATTTTGATGAAAAATGATCAAAAACAACCACTCAAACAACAGATATTACAATGTGTTAAAACATTGTTACACCAATAAATACAACAGATGGCTCAGTGGAATAAAGTTACCAGCAAAGGAAATGTAGAAGACAGACGGGGTATGACTCCTGCAGTTGTCGGTGGCGTTAGCCTCACGGGTATTGCCTTACTTTTTGTCTTTAATGCCTTGAGTGGCGGTACAACAGAAGACTTCTTGGGCGATGTGTTTCAAATGGTGCAAGAACAACCCACCCAACAACAGGTAGCGACCAATGAGTATGATGGAGTAGATGCCTATGAACAGTTTGCAGTAGCGGTATTGGGGTCGGCTGATGCATTTTGGAGCACTATGTTGGCCAGCGAAAGGAGTGAGTATGTTGAGCCAACGCTTATTTTATTTCGCCAGGCTACTACGTCAGCCTGTGGCACTGCTAGTTCGGCCGTAGGTCCACACTACTGTCCGCTTGACAATCACATCTATCTAGATGAAACCTTCTTTGAAGAGCTAACCAGGCGCTATGGCGCAGAGAGTGGTGATTTGGCCCAGGCTTACGTGATCGCTCACGAGGTAGGGCATCACGTGCAGAATATGCGGGGCACTCTTTCCCAACTACACAACACTCGTAGCACAGAAGAACAACAGCGCCTTTCGATTGCAACTGAGCTGCAGGCAGACTGTTATGCAGGGCTGTGGGCAGGATCTTTGAAAGATCAAGGGATTCTAGAGCGGGGAGACATACAAGAGGCCTTAAGCGCGGCTGCCGCAGTAGGAGACGACAAAATTCAAGAAACGGTTACTGGTCGAGTCAATCCGGAAAGTTGGACGCATGGCTCTTCAGAGCAGCGAGTAGAGTGGTTTATGAAGGGGTATGAGGGGGAATCGATGGAGGTGTGTGATTTTTAGATGAGCTTTGCTGCATATTGTTCTCGTGCAGCCGCAAACTGACTGTGCGTGTTTTCTGGAATTTTGTCTAACGAAAACCAAGCCAACTGGTCAAACTTGTGCGGCTCGTTATTGTGTACCTGGGTTGGATCGACTAGCACTCTAAAATCAAGCGATACCCAGTGAGTTGACACTCCTTTTTGTTCTCGCAAAACATCTCGGTAGCCCAAAAATTCGTATGAAAGAGGGGTAACGTTGTATTCTTCTCTCAGTTCGGTCAAGAGCCGGTGTTTCACTGTTTCGCCAAACTCAAGGCTGCCACCACCATTGTCCCATTTTCCATGCTCGTCTCGGCAGTTGTTACTTCTCAAAGCAAAAAGATATGTACCAGCGCCATCATGACAGAAGAATGACACAGTGACTTTAGGATAAGTAGCATTCTTGCTCATTTTTGTAGGTCTTCTATGTTTTTGATGAGTGCCGAAAACATGTGGGCACTTTTTGTTGTATCTGCTTGGTCAGTTTGCTTTGTTTGTTCTGCGTCCAGCAGAACGTGTTGTAAGTGTTCTCTGGCAGCCATGAGGTCGTCTATCACCAACTGTTCTATTACGCGGTTTTTTGTTGTTTGGTTAGAGAGTGTGGTGATGAGTCCATCAAGGTGAAATATACTCTTTCTCAACTCTGAAACATCATGTTGTGACAGCAAGCGCGTTGCTTGGAGGTGGGTAGTGAGGGCATGTATTTCCTTGATGGTTTTGGCAATACTTGTAGTGTATGCTTGTTGTGTTGCCATGATGCCCAGTATAGCATGAGTAGTATTTGCTACAGAAAGAGCACGATGCAGTTTTACATCTCCAATATAGAAAAAAACACCAAAGAAAATGATGCATTTCGTAGGGTTGTTGCTACGGGGCAGCATGCCCAGGTAGTGTTGATGGCGATTCCTCCTGGAGGCGAGATAGGCCAGGAAGTGCATGAAATTACCGACCAGTTTTTTCGTGTGGAGGGGGGTGAAGGCACAGTAATTGTGGACGGGCAAGAACATGCCATCTCTGATGGATCTGCGTTTTTAGTTGAAGCAGGTATGCAACACAACGTTATCAATACTTCCCCAAACACAACATTGCGGTTGTACACTATCTATGCGCCTCCGCATCATACAAAAGGTGTTGTTCATGCTACAAAGGCAGAGGCCAATGCAGATACCGATGATCACATCGGGTAATTTACTCAAACAGCAGAACGGTAGGCACTGGCGTCAAGCTATCGATCTGCTCTGTGTACTCTGGCAGATTAATAGAGATACCACTAGAACCTCCGCCATCTAAGTTGAGCACCTCTACAACTTCAATATCGCTTTCGTGTATAGCTTTTGTTAGCTCAGATAGCGAGATGTTGGGTTCGTTAGCCAGAAAAAGGTAAACATTACCTACTGCATCTGTGCCAATTGCCGTTCGGCGGGCGGTTTTATCAGTGGTGTTGTCGCTCAGTACGATCTCTCCATCAGAGATAAGTAAGGGATAGCTTTGTAGCACCGTGTCAAAGCTCTCGCTCGTAGTGGGTGGGTGGGTGGTGAGATTGCGAATGGTGAGGGCAGCATTGTTGAGAACAACAAGGCCGGTGCCCTCTGGTACAATGCGGTGCGAGTCAAGCCTTGTCCCATCTATGTAGAATAGGCCAACAGGCTCATTATCTTCTTTGAAAAACCCTGCGTTGATGACAAGAGCGTTGTCTTGCTGCCACTCAGAGATAAATTTGCCTTGTTGGTCAAATAGAAGGGTTGGTTTTAAAATGGAAGTATCAAGCTTATACACCTCAATATAGCTTGTTCTACTACCCACCTGGTACGAGATGTGCTGTAGGTCGAGGCCAGCATCCAGAGACGTCCATGCATCAAGTGACAGAGTAGGCGAGGGCGATGGGCCACCTGTAATCAATTGTTTGAGGCTACTTGAGGCGTTGCTTTGAAGGTCAGATGACTCTCCGCTATGCGGTACAACCAGCCACCAACCAACCACGCAGCTACAGACAAGCACTATAAGAAGTATTTTTTTCATAGCACGCCGTTCATTGTACCTGATTTTTGGGTAGAGCAAAAACTTTAGGTGAAAATCATGCACCGTTGTTCTATACTTCGGGAGTTAGCTTTGGGGTAGTAGATACGACAGACTGAAAGAACCCATGACAGGAACACCCATTCATTTTGAAATACACGCTGATCATGTAGAGCGTGCCAAGACATTTTATGCGACTGTTTTTGGCTGGACGTTTGAAGACTATAGCGAGTACACAGGCTCGCCATACTTTGGTGTAACTACAGGAGAAAAGTCAGAACTAGGTATTAATGGCGGATTTATGCTCAGAAAAGGCGACGCTCCGTCGGCTGAGACTCCTGTGACAGGATTTGTATGTACTATGGGGGTAGAAAGTTATGATCAAGCTCATCAAACAATCTTGGCAGCCGGAGGTAGTGTTGCTTTAGAAAAATATGCTTTGCCAGGAATGGCATGGCAGGGCTACTACCACGATACCGAAGGAAATATCTTTGGAATTCACGAGCCAGATGAAAATGCCCAGTAAACAAAATAAAACAATAGTAACTACCACCTCTCCTGAGGAGTTTTTGCGGACAGTGAGTGAAAAACGGCAACAAGAAGCCGCCGTTCTTATAGAGATAATGTCTCGTGTTTCCGGTCAATCACCTGTGATGTGGGGGAGCAGTATTATTGGTTTTGGCACCTACCATTACAAGTATGCTTCAGGAAGAGAGGGTGACTGGATGAAAGTGGGCTTTAGTCCTCGCAAGGCAAAAATCTCGCTCTACCTCAGTTGTAATGCAGACGACTTCGCAAAACAGCTCGAACGCCTGGGCAAACATACCCGAGGGAAGGGCTGTATTTATATCAACAAACTTACAGATAGTAACTTAGAAGTCCTTGAAGAAATGGTAAAAATTGCCTACGAGGGAGCGCAGGATTATGAGGCGAAGTAGTAACAAAAAGGAGGAACTATGGAAGTCAATATCTGGGCAGTTTTCGCAGCAACAGTCGCAATATTTGGGGTGGGCGCATTTTGGTACATGGTGCCATTTGCCAAGATTTGGGGCACCATTCATGGGTTTGACAAATTAAGTAAAGAAAAACAAAAGGAAATGGAGGCCAAAATGGGGCCTTGGTATGGTGTGCAGCTGGTGGTAACCATTCTTTCAGCTTGGGTTCTCGCAGTATTGATAGGCGCATTGCCGGAAATGTCAGCATTTTTTGTGGCATTCCTCGTTTGGTTAGGGTTCGTGCTGCCTACCACAGCCAGCAACATGATCTTTGGTGGTAGCCCTGAGGGGTACGTATGGCACAAAATTGCAATTACCAGTGGCGAGGCGCTCGTGCATTTGTTAGTAGCTGCCTGGGTGATTAGTGTCATGTAACAAGAGTGGTATGAGAAAATTGGTGGGCACAGACCTCTACCGACATGTTACTATTCGTACTGTCAATACAGTGCGAAGTATTGTAGAAAGGATGCTATGAAACATATCGTTATTTTGACAGGGAGCGCCCGACCAAATACTGCTGGCAAGCCACTTACAGAACTTGCCCAGACGATGCTAGAGGAGCAAGGAGTGGAAGTCGAAGTAATTGATGTTGCTCAACTTAACTTACCATTTTTCAACGCCACCATGCCACCTTCTGCAGAAGGGTATGAGATTCCTCACGATAGTGTAAAAGCATGGTCAAAGAAAGTCCAAGCAGCTGATGGCGTGGTGCTGATGATGCCAGAGTACAATCATGCCATGAGTGCCGTGCAGAAAAATGCATTGGATTGGCTCTATAGTGAGTGGAGGGACAAACCACTTGCGATTATTGCATACGGGTTTTCTGCAGGAAAAAACTCTCTCACAAACTTTGAGGCTATCAACACAAATATCAAAACAGATGTAGTGGGCACAGTCGGTATGCAGTTTCTTCAGCAGCTTGAAGTAGATGGCTCTATCAAAGATGAGGGTGTTGCACGCCAGATGATTGAACCAACGCTGGCCGCACTCGTTGAAAAGGTGAGCTAAAACTTACAAACGCTTCTTTTTTCTCTTGCCTAGGATGTATTTTTGAGAGGCACTCATCTCTTTGTCAGGTCTGTGCACACACCCTATCCAGCAGCACGGTCGGCGTTGGCCATCTAGCAGTTCTTCGACTGTGCGACGAATGCGCCTCTCTCTCGTTTTTATCTGTTTGCCATCTTCCACCCAACAGATAAACTCGTTTCGTGCCAGGGGCGTTATGTCGTTCCAGAGCTTGATAAGCTCGTCACTTGCCTCGATTGCTTTTTTGAGGTCATTGGGTAGTGGGTGAACGATATCAAGACCTGCAAGTACCTTCATGGCTTTATTTTACACTATATGTTCTTGATTTGCATACATACAGCATCCTGTGCTCCTTCATGGCTTTATTTTACACTATATGTTCTTGATTCACCCGTTCGTGTTAAAGGCATATACATTTCGGAAAATTAGTTTGTACAAATTGCATTGGGGATAGATATCCCAGTGATGCATGTGGTCGTTTGTAGTTGTACCAGTTTAAGTACCCGGATAGTTTAACTTGAAACGCCTCTAAGTCAAAGTAGATCTCATCATTTCGGTTGATGAATTCTTCTTGGATGGTGCGGTTAAATCTCTCAACCACACCATTAATCTTGGGAGATTTTGGGTAGATAAATTGGTGTTTAATTTCTTGGTCTTCTAGATATGCATGAAATGTTTTGAAGAACTCAGAGCCATTGTCTGTTTGGACAGTGTGGACTGGATGTGGTGACTTGTTTTGAAACTCTTGAAACGTCAGTTTTGCTTGAAGGCTCGAAAGTGTTTTGACTTTTCTCACATGAGCGAACTTGGTGTAGATGTCAATACAGCACATGAAGTTGTGGCGAATTGTATCGATGTACACTACCACACTGTCCATCTCGACATATCCAGGCCTCGTTGCTTTGGGTGACTTCCTCGTTCTGTCTCGAGAGAACTTGTTTTTTCTTTTCTTCTTTTTGGGTGGGTCAAAATACAGGTTCTTGCGTTTAATAACTTTTGTTATGGTCCTATGGCTAATTGAATCTATGCCTAGTTCTGTTGCATATTCATCAAGAAATATCTTTATCTTCTCTCGACCAATGTTGCCATATTGCTGTCTAAACTCACGAATAAATTGAATCAGCCGCCAATCCGTTGTCATCTGTCTAACTCGTTTGGGACGAGTCTTTTTAGGAACTAATGACAACAGTGCTTTGCCAGATCCCTCGTACTGCTTGTTCCAGTCATAGAGGGTTGATTTACCAACTTTGAATGCTTCTACAGTAGGTTTCCAGCCATACTTGTAGTAGTGCTCTAACACATGCAGTCTAAATTTTGCCGGATCTGACTTGTCAAAAGCCAAGGAATTCTCAAGTGTTTTCATCAGCCAATCATACTGGCTGTTGCCACCAAACATCTCGATATTTTTCCTAATCCTCGTCGATTGACCTGCTTTCACGATTACCTTCCCATTCCGGAATGTATCGTGCCTTATTCAGTTCGACATCTAGAGAGAACTACGTATAATCTGATCTATATGGAGTATACAGCCCAAGCATTTACAGAAGCACTCGCAGAGTACGCTCGGCCAGAGCGCGCACGTCACGCGCAACGATTTTTCAAGACAGGTAAAGGCGAGTATGGTGAGGGCGATGTGTTTATTGGCGTGCGTGTGCCAGAAATTCGCTTGGTTTGTAACCAATTTTTTCTATTACCACTTGCTGAAACCGCAAAACTTCTTGAAAGCAGTATCCACGAACATCGCTTGGCCGGAGTCATTATCTTGGTCAAGCAATACAGAAAAGCAGATCAAGACCGTCAGCAGAGCATTTTTGACCTTTACCTTGCCCAGCTGTACAAAGGCAATATAAATAACTGGGACATCATTGATGCCAGCTGCCACCAGATTGTTGGCCAGCATCTTCTTGACGCAGAGAGCACTCAGCTTCTTGTCAGACTGGCGCGCTCTGATTCGCTGTGGCAGCGAAGGGTGGCTATTGTTAGTACGTTTGCGTTTATTCGCTTGGGTCAGAGTGGGCCAACGATTGAAGTTGCCCGCCTCCTTTTGTATGATCAAGAGGACTTAATTCACAAAGCAACCGGCTGGATGCTGCGAGAGATGGGAAAACGCGTATCTCTGGAAGATCTTCGTGAGTTTCTTCAAGAACACGTCACTCAGATGCCGCGTACTATGTTACGTTATGCTATTGAGAGGTTGCCAGATTCAGAGAGACAAGAGTGGTTGCACGCACGATGAAGGAGGCTCGCAGAGCTACTCTTTCATTTGACTTATGTAGGCAAATAGCTCACTGGCAATCATACCACCGATTAGTGGCGCAGTGATGTAGAGCACGATCAGACCAAAGTTATCAGCTAGGTTGGCAATATCTACGAGCGCTGGTGAGACACCAACAGCAGGGTTAAACGCACCACCAGAGAGCGCACCGACACTCAATGCTCCCACCAGGACAATGCCCCCAATAGCTAGGCCGTAGTATTGATTACCCACCACCTGTTTTGGCACAGCAACATTAAGTACCACCCAAACGAGGGCAAAGGTAAAGAGCGCTTCAGCTAAGAATGGTAAGAACAGCGAAGTACCAGCAGGAGCAACTAAGAATGTGCCACTGCCTGCCATAAACACAGAAACCAGGATGCTAGCTACAATACCACCCAGCATTTGCGAGCTGACGTACTTCGTGAGTTCATCCCCCGAGAGCTTGCCTAGTCGCCAAATAGCGAGGCTGACCGCAGGGTTGAAGTGTCCGCCAGAAATGTAGGCACCTGCATAGATCATAATGCCAAGTACAGCGGCAATGGCAAGTGGGTCACCACTCAATCCAACCGTTAGAACCAAAAAGAATGTACCAAGAAGCTCGATGAGGTATTTTTTTCATATACCATCATTTATACCGATAAAAAAAGCAAAGTCAATAGATGGAGGGTATATTAGGCAAACACAGTAATGGCGTTATCTACCATGATATCGCTCTGGGTAATTTCTTTTGTGAGGTAAAGAGTGTCGAGTGAGCGGCAGCGACTCAGCGCCACGTACGTTTGGCCATGAGCAAACGCGCCTTCATCTAGGTCTATGACAACACTATCAAAGGTTTGGCCTTGTGACTTATGAATGGTGATGGCCCAGGCAAGTTTTATAGGTAGTTGGCGAAATCGACTCACAATTTCTTGGCTTACCGTGCCGCTTGTTGTGTCGTAGTGATAGCGAATGCTGTCCCAGCTGACTGGCTCTACTTCATACTCATCTCCATCAATTGCAACGATAACTTGATCTCGGTTTAGGTCAATAATCTCTGCCAGAGTTCCATTGACCCATCTACCGGCTGGGTCATTTTTAATGAGCATCACTTGTGCGCCCACTTTGAGCTTGAGTACTGCATCGGTAGGGAAGGCACTCATTTTTTTATCGCCCTTAATTGTTGCTTTGAAGGAGTACTCTTTTCCTGGTAGAGCTGCCAGCTTACTCTTATTGATGTACTCTGCTGTTTTGTTGCGCGCAGTGAGGGTGATCACCGAGTGATGCTCCGGCGGCTCACCCACTCGACTATTGAGTGTCTGGAGTGCTTCGTCCAAACTTCTATTCGTTCTGACTGCGTTGAGTGCCGAGATAAAACGAGCATCAGCTTGCCGAAAGTGAGTGGTGAGGATGATGACAGTAGGATTGAGTTCTTTCCAAGCATCTGCATGAAAGGAGAAGTGACCACCATAGGTGTCGGCAAAGTACTCTTCTAGCTCACTACTTGTTACTACTGGTGGTAGTTGGTGCATGTCGCCAAACATGACAACTTGCAGCCCTCCAAATGGCAGCGGGTTTTTTCGTGCTTTTTTTAGCAGGTAATCGATGGCTTCTAGTATGTCCACTCGCACCATAGAAATCTCATCGATAATCAACATATCAATGGCAGCCAGGATGTCTTTGGTTTTTTTTGTGAGTCTGAGAGTGGGAAGTACGTCTGGGGTAAGTGCGTTAAATGGCAGGCGGAAGAGTGAGTGGATGGTTTGTCCGCCTACGGTGAGTGCAGCAACGCCAGTCGGCGCAACTACAACAAAACGTTTATTGGTGGTGTGCCGGATGTACTGCAAGAGCGATGACTTACCCGTCCCTGCCCGCCCTGTGATAAAAAATGAGTCGCTACTTTCTTCGATGGCACGTGCGGCGGCAGCCTGCTCTGGACTGAGCGTCAAATCATCTATCTGTAGTGGAGCACCAATCATCTTGGTTTAGAGTATACCAGATAAAGTTGGCACGTTATTGTTTGAGCGAGCCGATGTTATACTGCGCAAGCGCTGCATATGCTTCTGCACTATGGCTGCCCTCGTTTCTTGGTCTGTTGGCAAATAGGTTTTGGTCACTCACTCCACAACCTTGCAGAATCTCGGCACCACCAGGGTGGGTTCCATCAGCAACATACTCGGTGACATCATAAACATCGCCGTCAACCACAATCCAGCAGTCACTAGCGCTATTATGAGTTGCCACTTCTGCTGCAGTGAATGAATTGGTTGTTGTTTCTGTGGAGGGAGTAGTTGAGGCCTGCAAAGGCTCAATAATGACATCTGTTTGGGCTTCAGTTGAGACAGATTCTGTTGCTACTTCTTGCTTAGGTCGAAGCACCATGTAACCAACTAGAACGGCAATCACTAAGAGTATGCCAATGATAAGAGGGCGGTGAGTAGAGTTCATACTATTTTCTTTCCCACAGTAGTGTGTTTATATACAAGTGATGCTGTCTCTGTGAGAGCACCCAGGCCGACCAAAATAGTTGAGAGTTCGGTTGGCGATTGTAAAAAAAGATGAAAAAAGAGGAGCCCGATCATAATATAGACCAGCTTGTGCAGTTTTGTCCAGTTTTTTTTAAGCACCTGTTTTGTCCAGTCGCTTGAAGTAAGAAAGAGCGGTAGTCCCAGCAGCAGCGTGAGGGTGCCAAAAAACTCAAACGGGCGAGTAGCAATGACGCTGCCAAATCCCAAGATTGTTGCGGGGAACACCTTTAATAAGAAGTAGTGGCATACACCCAGTAGGTACATTGAGATGCCCAGCTCTTTTCGAAATGTCTGTATAATTATCTGTGCGTCAAGAAAAATACCTTTGAGCTTAAATCTGCGAGAGATTCCTGGATAGATCACAACCAGAAGTAGTAGAGCAGAGAGCGTGCCCGCTTTATCTCCTGTTTCTGTCCAGTAGGGAGCAAAGCTTGGTTGCACTCCCAAAAAAATTATCACCACAATCATTATAGTCCAACCAATTCGAAAGAAATTGACGATGTTTGGTGCAGATTGGATGATTTGTTTAGTACCGTTGTGCACAGCCCATCAGTATAAAGATGGTGAGCGTTAAAGTCTAGACCTGTATGGCAGAGTACTCAAGTGACTCAATCACCGAGCGGATAGTTTTTGGAGAGGTTTTCTCTTCATCATACACAACGGTAGTGAGCGCCTTTGCGTATGATGTATCGGCTGATATGACTCCGGGAATTTCCTCCAGTTCAGCGGTAATATTCATACTACAGCTGGCGCAGTGCATGCCATCAATCTTAAACACGACGGTTGTCCCTTGCGGTGTTTTTTTAAAGATGCCAAACATACGGTTCCTTTCTTGTTAGGTAACTTCTAATGTGCCGGTGTACATACCCATCGAGCAGGTGTAGGTGTATTTTCCTGGTTTCATAGGTGTGAAAGCAAATGTTTGAGTGTCGGTAGCCTCCAAGAATGTGTTGATGTCAAATTCTTTGAGGATAAACGCCAGCGCGCAGGTGTAGGTATTGTTGCTTTGCAAGGTCAGCTCTACTGGAGTGCCAGCTTGCACTTTTACATATTGAGGCGAGTAGCCTTGATTAAGAATATGGATGGTGACGTGCTGCACGCCATCTACGACTTTAGCCATAGGCGCGCTGGGAGTGCTTGCAAATCGTTCTGATGAGAAAAAGTAGGTCACAGGCTCTGCTACTTTTTGCAACGTGATGGGGGAGTTGGCCACAATAAGCACACCATTGACGCTATACACAGCCATCGCGATCAATGCGTAGGCAGTAACTTTAGAAAATGTTGTGTACCAGCCTTCACTTAGCTTTGCCGTTGCTACACCTATAATGGCAAAGAGCGGCATAGTGCCTAGCACAAACGAAAACATAATCAGACCTCCGTATGCGGGGTTACCTGTGTTAATAGCGAGCACCTCCATAGCTTGGGTGACACCACAGGGAATAAAGATAGTCAAAAATCCGAGCACTACTGGAGCAAATAATGCTTTGCTCTTACTTGAGTTTCTCACCATTTTTTGAGTGAACTTTGGTGGCTGGAATGCGACAAAACGAAAGAGAGGGTGTGCGTCTAGCAAGTTCATGGCGGTAGCAAACATAAACAACGCGGTAAAGACCTGAAATGCGAGTCTGACCCCCAAGCTCAAGGTGATAGCTGATCCAAGAGCCCCTAGTAAAAATCCAAGAATAGTGTGGGAAACCAACTTTGCACCCAAAAACATCCCTACGGGCAACCAGTCCATTTGATCAAATGATTGAAGAGAAAAATTGCTATCTTGCAACTTTTTTAGGTATTTTTTTTTATTTTTTTCTGTCTTAAGTTGTTTTTTTTCAACAATAGCATCGTGCTCCTGCTCTTTGCCATTGGCCACGACACTTGCGAGCAGCCCACCCTGCATCGCCAGACACGACAAGCCACCAGTCGTTAGCCCTGTGAGAAAAATGACGAATAAATCCATAGCAGCATCCTTTTTATACTAGTTTTTTGGTACGCAGCCTGAGAGCGTTACCTACTACGCTGACGCTTGAAAATGCCATGGCGGCCCCTGCCATGATGGGGTTAAGAATTATGCCAGCCACAGGGTAGAGTATGCCCATCCCCACAGGAATAAGTATGACATTGTAGGCAAACGCCCAAAATAAATTTTGCTTGATATTTGTCATAGTTTTTTTGGACAGGTCGAGAGCTGTGGGAACTAAACTAATATCACTTCTTAGTAATGTTATCCCAGCTGACTCAATTGCTACGTCAGTACCTCCGCCCATAGCAATACTGACATCAGCTGCCGCTAGGGCCGGAGCATCATTAATGCCGTCGCCCACCATAGCAACACCCCCATACTTTTTTCTTAATTGGCGGATGAAGTGTTCTTTATCAGCAGGCAATACTTCTGAGCGAACTTCTTTGATACCAAGTTGCTTTGCAATACTCTCGGCAGTGTGTTTATTATCTCCAGTTACCATGACGGGCGTGATTCTCATTTTTTGTAAGGCAGAGATAACTGATCTTGAGGATTCTTTTACGCTATCTGCAATACCATACACAGCTGCGTGCGTGCCGTTGATTGCTACATGCACAACTGACTGAGCCTGTTTTTGCCAGTCAGAGGCTGCTGCCACTAGTTCTGGATCAACGTGTATTTTTTGTGAAGTAAGAAAGCTGAGAGTGCCAATCAGAACGCTACCTGTACCGACAGTAGCAGAAACACCTCTGCCAGCATGGTCTTTAAATTGAGCTATCTCTTGCACTTTTTTGTTTTTGGTGGAAGTAAATGCAACAAGTGCTTGAGCCAAAGGGTGATGAGAGAGTGATTCAACAGCCAAGACCGCAGCATCAACATCTTTTTTACTACCATTATCTGCGTACTCGCCTTGTTTGACTTCTGGCTTGCCGTCTGTGAGCGTGCCTGTTTTGTCAAACGCAATTACCCTCACTTTACCAGCAATTTCTAGTGCTTGGGCGTCTTTGATTAAGATGCCTGACTGAGCTCCACGTCCAATACCCACCATGAGCGAGGTGGGAGTAGCCAAACCCAACGCACACGGACACGCGATAATAAGCACATTAATCATACTGACTAGTGCTGTGAGAAATCTTGGTTCTGGTCCAAAAAACCACCAAGCAACAAAGGTAATTAGCGAAAGTATAATCACTGTGGGAACAAAGTACGACGCGATAGTATCAACAAGCGCCTGAATGGGCGGTCGAGAACCTTGTGCTTGTTGCACAAGTGTGATGATAGTGGCAAGCATGGTGTCACTACCCACTTTTGTTGCTTTCATTTGAATAGCGCCTGATTGATTGATGGTTGCACCGATCACATCATCACCCACTTGTTTGCTCACCGGAATGCTTTCACCCGTGACCATGCTTTCATCAATTGCCGATGAACCTTTCGTAATAACTCCATCAACAGGTACTTTTTTGCCTGGTTTTATAAGCAACACGTCACCTACTTGCACCTCCTCAAGAGGAATTTGTTTCCAATCTGCGCCCGTTTTAATCCAAGCAGTTGTAGCTTGTAGTCCTAACAATTCTTTGATGGCAGATGACGTTTTTGCTTTCGCCCTTATTTCCAAAAACTTTCCCAAGAGAATAAAGGTGATGATGGCTGCTGATGCCTCAAAGTAGACATGTGTTGCTACCCCCTGACTGGTCAACCAGTCTTGAAAGAGCACCACCAACGTAGAGAAAAAATAGGCAGCAGATGTCCCGAGTGCTACGAGTGTGTCCATGTTAGCCGAGAAATTTTTAAGCCCCGACCAAGCACCTTGGTAAAATCGTTTTCCCGCCCAAAACTGCACGGGTGTGGCAAGCGCCCACTGCAACCAAGGGTTGTGGAGTGCCTCTGGTGCTCCGGGCAACATGCTTGCTATGAGAGTGAGCGCAAGCACTCCACTTACCATGAGTTTTTTCTTGAGATCTGCCAGCTCTGCTACTCGTTCTTTTTCTGCAATATCGGTGCTGGCAGCCGCACCAATATGTGCAGTGTACCCAATGTCTGATACGGCTTGGGTGATACCAGCAGACTCTATCTTTGTTGCATCAAAATCAACAGTTGCTTGCTGGTTCGCATAGTTGACGGTTGCTTGGGTTACTCCATCTGTTTTTCTGAGCTTTCGTTGAATGTTAGTAGCACAGCTGGCGCAGTGCATACCAGAAACATGGAATGAGATAGACTGCTGTTTAGACATACTTGGCAGGCTCTTTTTTGAATATTGATACACAGCCACTCGCACAAAAGTAGTAGTCTTGTGCATCGTGTAATACGTGAAAGCCAGCGGTTTTTGGCGAAACCCGCATACCACATACGGGGTCTTGGACGATCGGCACGAGTTCGCTCATACGCAGGAGAAGCTCACCTGCCAGAGGCGTATCTTTGTGTTTCACGATGAGTACTTGGCGCAAAAGGTCAGAAGCCTCCATAATACGTATGTCGGCAACTTTGTAGTACACCTGCTTGCCTTCACGCCTAGTGATCACAACCCCTGCATCACGCAAGATCATTAAATGTTGACTGACGTTTGCCTGGGGCAGATCAAGCATGGTGTGAATGTCAGAGACGGGTAGTTCTTGGCCGCGCAGTAGATGGATGATCTCCAGGCGCCTCGGGTGAGCTAAGGCCTTGAGCAAGTCCGCGTGCAGTTGAAACATTTCTGAATACATATTCGTATATTAGAATATGTTTGTGGGTGTGTCAACAAGCAACTTACCCAAACCTATGCCACACTCCCTCTGACACAACTTCGCTATTTAATCCGTCTGCAATGAGTGATGAGTCATCATCGAGCGCATTACTGATAGTTGCATTGAAGAATCCGGCCGAGGTGAGGAAGAGCTTCATTTTTGCATTGCAACAACCTTAATTGTCGGCGTAGAGCGCCTCACGCTTTGCATACAGCAGTTCAAATTGAGCCCTGCCGTACTCTGTGATAAACAAGGGTAGCCTGCGATCTCGCGCCCGCTGCATGTATCTGGCGTTTGAGGCGGCATCAAAACTAGGTTTTGTTTTTCCTGGATCAAGCCCTCCTAGCGTGTCGGCCTCCATCAAGATAATCTCGTCTGGCTTCGTGAGTACCTGTAGCTTGTCATGGACACCAACCAAGTGCACAATTCTTCGCTTTTGTTCCTGAGAGAGAAAGTCAAACACATCGTTTTGCAGTAGTGCTTGTATTTTTTCAGCACCAATCTTCATATGAAACTCTTTTGCACTGATCACATCGTCTATTTGGAGTGGTGAGCCGTTTTGAAATAATCCAGCGTACCCCCAGTCATGAGCATAGGTGGCGATGACGAGCACATCTCTGTTGACTGGTAGATTGGGAGTGTGATCAAGAATTTTTTTGGCATACGCCACCACTCGCGGTGTGTGTAATTTGTCCCATCCTGGACGACCAAGTTCAAGCTCTGGAAAGATGGTGGCTCGAAGGAATTTTTCGTAGTGCATACAAACTTTGTTTTTTAAGTTAAAGGTCTATTATCACAGTAATTCCTGGTTCATAAATAGAATCTTTTTTTCTACTGAAGTTTGAGATGTTTGTATTGACGCCATGGCAATGGCATACTTTGCCACTTGTTCTTCAGAAAAAGGGAGCGTCTTCATATTTAGGGCATAAAATACATCTAGAACTATAACTGCAGTTCTTTTATTTCCATCAATAAGTTTATGACCAACACAAATGCGAACAAAGTATTCCGCAGCTATCTGATGAAATGATAAACCTATGGTTGTTGCTTTGAAATTGATCAACTCTATCAAGCCTACCAACTCTTTGAGTTGCTTCTTTGTTGGCTGGGGAAAGGGTTCAGGGATTTGTTCGAGTAAACTCTTCAAGTTTTTTGAGTTCAGCAGAATAATCGATGTCAACTTGGCCTTTATCGTATTTTTCTAGAATTTTTAATGTTTTTTTTTGACCAACGGTAATGTGTGTAGCATCACTAGGCGAATCATACACAAAGGTGCTGGGAAACAGTAGGTTTTTTATGTTTTGAGTTATATTTTTCACACATCCTATTATAGAGAGTAGAGTTGTAGAATACAACTATCGAGCCTTTGCTTGGCGTATTTTATTCTGCGTAGATGGTCACATACTCTCCCTCATTGAGCACAATAATTGGCGTATTCTTATCAAGAAGTTCGAGTTTCCTTTGTTTTTTTCTTCAATGTTCCAATGACAGAGTGTTTGAATGGGTAGTAGCCCAAGCCCTTGGTGTTTTGTGTCAGAATCTTGGCAATCAAAAGATAAAACATAGTTTTTTGATGCTAAAAATGCACCCATAGAGCTGCCAACGTACACTTTTCCAGCAAGCTTTTCTTTGAGAAAAGAGAGGCTTTTGTAGTATGGTTCAAGAAGTTCGGCTTCTCCGCCAGCCACATAGAGCACATCATAATCATCAATGTTGGAAAGTAAATCAGCTACATCTTCAAGAACATGAAACACCACTTGTTTGGCTGTGTTGCTTTGAATTTTGGTCGTGTCTCTGTGGGTGAGTCTTTGCCATTCTTTTTTCTCTCGAGCCCAGTAGCATAAAAGTATCTTGACCTTGTCTTTTTCAACCAGCTGTGTGAATTGAGAAAAAAACTGAGTGTTTCCTGGTAGATCTTTACCTGTTTCGCCACCGTGTATGACCCGCTCCCCTTATACTTGACACTAATTGTAATTAAAATAGTTGTCAGAAAGGGGGCAAAGTGGCAGGAATTTCTAAAGATATTAAGGCCGAAATCATAGCCAAGGTAAAGGCAGGGCAAAAAGTGGCGGATTTAGCCAAGGCGTATGGAATTAGCACTAAAACCATCTATAACTGGCTGCGAGGTCAAGTAAAAGAGCAGGTGTCTTGGCGGGAATACAAACGGGTAATGAAGGAAAACCAACAACTTAAGCAAATACTTGGAGTTCTCACACTCGAACTAGAGAAGTTAAAAAAAAGAACAGAAACTAGTACATTACTTTTGGAAGCACTGCCACATCTGGATAAAACTCTCTTGGCGGATGCTCTTGGTATTTCTAGGTAGTGGTTGTACAAAACAGATTTTATTCAGGTAGAAAAAGACAAGCAGTTAAAGCAACAAATTGAGGAGGTGTAGAGTTCTCACCAGAGCAAAGCCAGTTATGGCTACCGCAGGTTAGCAATTGAACTAGGAGTTGGTAAGAAGCGAATTCGCAGATGTATGAAGAAATATGGCTTGAGGCCATACAAAAGAAAAGCCAGATGGCGAAAAAGAAGAGATGAACAAAGAAAGCCAGTAGCTTTTGCAAACGAGATTAAAAACCAGTGTCCACTAGTACCCAACCACACTTGGGCTGGAGATTTTACATACTTGCCATTTAAGGGCAAGTTTATCTACCTAGCTACTTTCATGGATATTTTTACCAGAGAGATAGTGGCTTGGCAAATATCCGATAGACATGACAAAACATTGGTTATGCAAGCCTTTTTAGATGGCTTAGTTAACCGAGACTTCCAGAAACCAATATACATCCACTCTGACCAAGGAGCAGAATATTGTTCCCAAGATTACACTGACTTAGTGAAGAATTTTGGGGTTACAATTTCCATGAGTACCAAGGCTTCTCCCTGGGAAAATGGTTACCAAGAATCCTTTTACAACAACTTTAAAACTGACTTAGGCCTTGAGTTTGACCGCTTCGACGATGAAGGGCACTTTCTGGAAGCAATACACCACACCCTTTAGAGCTACAACCATGAAAGAATTCACTCTGCCTTGAAAATGCCACCCTCCAGATTCCATGCCAAGTATTTACAATCCGTGTCTACGAAAAGGGGCGCTTGACAAGGTTAGCATTCATGAATGCTTGCTTGGTTGTTTTAAACCCATCTATCAGCTCTTGGCTTCTGTGCGCTACGGGATAGTGGATGTCGTTGGTCATGGTTTTGTTACTTTTTTCGTTTAGTTCTGCTCGAGAAATGGTATGAATTCGGAAAAATTGACTGGGTCAGCGAGCTGGAGTATCCGGAGTGGACGGTGAAGGAAGTAGGAAGATTCTTGCAATATTGATTGCCCTCCTGCCGATTTTGTTTCATACTAAATATAGATGAAAAACCTGCCCAAACTTATTATTTCTGTAATTGGTTGTGAGCTAGTGGGGATTCTGGGGAGCGTGTTTACTGTTTCTTCAATTCCTACTTGGTACGCCACTTTAAACAGACCTTCGTTTGCACCACCCAACTGGATCTTTGGACCAGTCTGGACCACGCTTTATCTGCTTATGGGTGTATCGTTTTATCTCATTTGGAAACAAGGCTGGAAGAAAAAGAATGTCAGGACGGCTGGTAACTACTTTTTAGCCCAGCTAGGACTTAACTTTATCTGGTCACCAATTTTCTTTGGGCTTAGATCACCGCTTATAGCACTCTTGGTGATTGTTGCCATGTGGGCATTAATCGTGATTACCATGAAAAAGTTTTATCCCTTATCAAAGCTGGCTTTTTATCTGCTGGTGCCATATCTGCTGTGGGTAAGTTTTGCCAGCGTTTTGAATGGAGCGATTGTGGTGTTAAATTAAAAAAGTTTTCAGTGGCAGTGAAAACTTTACCTGCAATTACCTACATTTAGCTACAGTTACCCACAAGCCACTTGGTGAATGTCAACTATCTGGAGATTTTGTTGACATTGGAGAAGGAGATGTCAATAGATTCTCTAATCCCAACTATGGTTTCTTAATTACCCTTATGCCTTCAATGGAGCCGTCTTCTTTTGCCTTTGCCAAAATATCTACAATGACTCCCTCGGCCCAAGCTAAATATTTTTTTATTCGTGATACTTCTACGAGAGTTGCTCCAACTTTTATGGCATCAATATCAAACCCGATACTTATCTGGAGCTTTGGATCGAGACCTAGTCTTTGCGCGCGTTCGTTCTTTACCGAATCATTCTCTTTATCAAATTCCTCTCTGACTGCGTGCCTTATGTGATTACGGATATCCATCCACAATTGGTGGTCTTTATGGTCTTTGCCAGATTTCCTCATATAAATAACCACCGTATTTAAGTCTTCAAATAAAGTTGACGCTTCGTGTAGGCAGCTCATTGTTGCCATAGTTGGCCTAGCTTTGAGCTGTGAAGCAGCAAATACATACCTTTCTGCTTGGGTTTTTGCTCCAAGCAGATAAGGAAGTGCCAACCCAGATAATAAGTGTGGCAAGACAGTTTTACTAACAGCTTTAACTGACCGCTCTTTATCTAAATCAGTAACATTAAAGCCCTTATGAGAGATTTTGATACCATGGCTCATTTTTCTTGAAGTAAGTTTTTTCATATTCATCAACCTATCATCAGTCCTTTTAACTTTAATTCTTCCACGATATCAGCATAGTTAGGAATGGCCTTAGCCACCAATCTCCAAAACTTATTGGAGTGGTTAAATTCCTTCAAATGACATAATTCGTGGATAATAATGTAATCCCGCATCCTGGGGGATAAAAATAGAATTTTGTAATTAAAGTTCAGGTTTCTTTTCTTGGAACAACTGCCCCAGCGCGTCTTCTGATTTTTGATAGCAATCTTGTTAAATTTGAATCCATAATGCTCATTATTCAGTTCTGTTAATCTTTCTGTAACCATTTTCAAGGCTTTATCTTTGTAAACCACGAACCCATCATCACCGAGAGATAATTTTTGTCTCTTGTTAAGTTTTTCAAAGAAATCCAATTTGCTTACTACCCACTTAGATTTTTCTATCAAGTATTTATCAATTGAATTGATTGGGAAATCTTTCGGAACTGTAACAACAAAGTTGCCATCACAATAAACAGCTAGTCTCATCCGTTTTGCCCTATTGCTTCTGCGGACAGAGTAATCAACAACTTTATTGTGTAGACTTATTTGTTGCTTCATTAAAATTTCTTGATTACAATATCAACTAATCTGTTCAAGAACTTAGGAAAATCTTCAACTTGGATTCTATCCCTATATTCTTTCAGGATTAGTTCCTGAATCGTTTGCTTGACACCTTTCAAGAACTCCTCTCTCTTTGATGAATTTTGCCAACCCTCATCAAGAACACTTTCCAGCCGTTTAGCTAAATCTCTAGAGAGTGAGATAAGCACTTTCTGATCAGTTTCTGGTAAAAATTCCTGTGAGATAACGAGCAACCCATACTCTCTCAAGTTCAAACCCAACTCCCTTGCCTCATCTGATTTGCTCTTAATGTCGTTCATTAAGTCGTAGTAGCGTTTGATTCTCTCTGAGAGGTCAATTTGATGTTGCTCAAACTCTTTACGAATAGCGGTCAATCTTTCACTGAACTTCTGAAACACAGGGTTGGTGTCGATGTTAATGGAAATCTCCTGCTTGAGCATCTTCTCAAGGTTGAGAGCTTTCTCTTCATCATCCATTTTGTCTAACCGTTCCAGAGTATAGATGTCGTTAATATTAAGCTCCCTGAAACTTTTGGTAATTCCTTCATAATCTAGATTCTCTTGGATTAATTTCTTGACCTTCTGGCCATACTCGCCAAAGGTAGGAATACTACCATCTCTAAAAGCCTCCATGGCCAAGTTTTCTGGACGAAACTCGTTGATAAAGGCAATATAGACACTGGTAGTCCATTCAAAAGTCCTGATGTACTGAGCCAAGAACGGATCAGGAGAGAGCACCTCAAACAACAATTTTAATCGGGAATATTTGTCAGTGAAGTATCGTTGTTTACCTTCATTGTCTATAAAAATCTTGAGACAAGTTCTTAAATTTTCAATCGAAGGATCTTCTTGATTGATGCCAACAAAAATATCTTTAATCTCACCCAGTACTTCAAGAAATTCCTGCTTGAGATGATCCAAATCAATCATGGCTGAATCGATAATGCTCTCATCAAAATTCAGGGCATCGTAGAGATTTCTGGTAATTCCATAGTAGTCAATAATCTTTCCGCAACCCTTATTAGGATAGGTTCTGTTAGTTCTGGCGATTGCCTGTAAGAGATTATGATCTCGTAGTGGTTTATCCAGGTACATAGCTTGCTCTATTGGAGCATCAAATCCTGTCAACAACATGTCACACACTAAGAGCAACTTGAGAGTACTATTAGGATCTTTGAATGATTCAATAATTCGTTCTCTTTGAGACTTGGTGGTGTTATATTTTCTGAGGTGCTCTTTGTCTAAATTAGGGTCGCCAGAAGAATAAACCACCTCTGACCATTCAGGAGAAATTAATTCATCAAACAACTCTTTATACCTAGCCGTTGATTCTCTGTCATAACAGACTACTTGTGCCTTAAAACCATTCGGCTCGATATAAAGTCGATAATGATCCACAATATCCTGAGCAACTGCTCGCATTCGCTTGTCTAGCTTGATTAGGGCTTCTTTTTTACCAAACCGTTTCATTACCAGTTGCTTTTGCTCTTCAGATAACTCTGTGGTCATTTCGTCAAACTGTTGGTCAACCCGATCCTCATCTATAAAAAACTTAGATAACCTAGCCTCATATGTTACAGGTAGAGTTGCGCCATCATCGATGGCTTGCTGAATGGAGTAATAGTCAAGATATCTTTCACCCTCTTGACCAAAGTTCCTGTGAGTATTGAGTGTAGTTTTGTCGATTGGTGTGCCAGTAAAACCAAAGAAAAAGGCTTTTCCCATAGAGTCGCGCAACTTAATCGCGGCCACGCCTTCGTTAGTTCTGTGTGCTTCATCGGAAAGCACAATTACATTCTCATTCGGATTATCCAAACCGAGTGGTAGTTCATTGAACTTCTCAATGGTTGAGATAAAAATACCTCGTTCATCGTTAATGATTTTCTTCTCAAGATCACGCCTAGAAGTCACTCGAATAACGTTCTTACCTCCAGCGTTAGTGAAGGTGTCATAAATCTGGTCGTCAAGATCAATCCGATCTACCAAGACAAACACCTTCGGATTTTTCAATTCCTTAGAAAACCTCAGCTTCCAAGCAGTAAAAAACATGGTCAGTGACTTGCCAGATCCTTGAGTGTGCCAAATTAAACCTCGTCTTTTCTCTCCATCCTGGACTCTCTCCAAAATTTTATTAGTAGCTCTGAGTTGTTGATAGCGAGCCATCTTTTTAATTCGTCCGTCTTTTGTCTGTTCAAACAAAATAAAGTTCTTGATGATATCCAGCAACCTCTCTTTGGAGAGTAATGCCACCAAGGTCATTTCAAGCTGCCCATCAAGTTTTTCCTCTAGCTCTTCATCCCGCCACTGCAAAAAATACTGCTCTGGAGCATAGGTTGTGCCGTAGACAGTCTTGAGCCCATCGGTGGCAATATTAAACATGTTTGGCCAAAAAAGCTTCATCGCTACTCGCTCATAACGCTTAATTTGACCTACTGCATTCTCATAACTGACACTAGTGGAAGCAGTGGGGCTTTTGGCTTCAATATCAACTACTGGAATACCGTTCAAGAAGATCATCACATCAGTTCTGATGTTTTCCAAATTACCTTCAAAATAAAACTGGTTGGTAACTACAAAGTGATTATTTTCAATATTGTCATGATCCACCACCACATAATCTCTCATCTTGCCTGTTGCAGGATCTTTAATGTTGATTCCATTACGCAACAAATTCAAAAAACCTTCATTAGAATCAATCTTTTTTACTTCTCTCACCACACTTTGCACTTCAGTATCATCGGTCAAATTATTAATTCGCTTTATCGCTTCTACAAGGTGAGACGTAATTAAATACTGATTTTCAAGCTCACGCAGGAGCGCAAACTCATCCGATTTGATGTACTCATAACCAAGGGTTTCGGCTAAGAACTTAATAATGTGATTTTCGACTGTGTATTGTTCGTTAAATTTCATATTATTTTTGTTTTTCTTGTTTGACTTTTTGAATGCTAAACAACCTACTCGGATCATAAGAATTAGAATCGATCCTGTACAATCCCTTTTTCGGATGTTTGACAAAGATTGTTCTTATTGGATTTGCAAAGTTATTCAAGTCTTGAAAATCAGAAACAACAGTTACTTTGTCTGCGAAAAACTCATTTATTCTATTAAAAATTTCCTCAGTTGTAGCAACTCTTTGAGATTTATATTCACTGTCATTGTATAAACGAATCGAGAACAACGAAATTGACGTTACTGACAGTGTGATGAAGAAAATAAATAATATGGAACCAATCCAAACAACTTGACTAAAATTTATTAATAGTACAAATGATATAAGCGAAAACAGTAAGAATAAAAACCCTAAATCAATTGCCGTCATGCTCTTTGGATACGCTGGCCACTGTACTGTAGCTTTGTATTTTTCTGCTTCTTCAATTCCTTTTTCGAGAATAAGCTTATTAATCTCGTCGTTAATTTGGTTTCGCTTTTTGTTGTACCCAACACTATCCCAAGGAAACAATATAAATGGATTGAGCAATCTGCTTCTCAAGACAAAAACTCCAAGTATTAATCCAATTGAAATAATAAGTGCGACCAAACTTGATGCCTTATATATTTCTTCATTGCCAGAAAAAAACACTACAAAACTTTCATTCAAGGAATATTGAGAAATTGCCACGGCTACGGCAGCAATAAAACCAATATTTTGAAGCAAATCAGCTAAAAATGAGTTTTTGTTCATATTATTTTTTCCCTAACAGTTTTTTCATTTTGTCTGAAAAATTTTTTGCTTTGTCGCTTCTACTTCTGATTTCCTCAAGCAGATAAGTGAGAATAGCTTTTATTGTTTCTGCCAGATCCAGGCACTCCTCATCTGTTTTATCGTGGATTCCATCACTTAAGGCTGAATGTAAAGCCTTTAAAGGATTAAATCCATCTGGCTGAAGCGACGAGGGAAGCAAATCTTGAACAAGTTCAATTTTTTCCTCTGTAACCCTAGTTTTCTTAACTTTCTCTAATGCTGCCTGATACCTTGCTTTGTCTTCCTCATCGAGTAAATCAGTGATGGAGTTCAATAGCTCATCTATGACATTTTCAGTAATCCGTCTGAAATATGCATACGAACCGATACCATAACTTTGGGATTCGCAAACTAAACCTTTTTTGTACAGTCCGGCATCTTCACTCAACGCCTTTGCTAGGTTCTGATCGATATCGATTTCCCAAGGCGGAGTTTGGCCGATCTTCCATACGTAGCCAATATAATTATTTTCATCCGATTTACTCTTTCCAGTTTTTATAAACTCTAAAAAGAATTTGAACTCGTAACTGTTACAAGATGAACAAATATATTTGACTCGAAAAGTACTCCCCCAAACATCAGTATTTCTTGCGGTAGATTGATTAGATGCATGAACTTCCCAATAGTTATTGTTATTATTAAATGTCTGAACAGATTTGCAGACCTTGCAATACATATTAATTGCAGGTTGTCCAATATCAGTGATGGAATCAGCGTGATAAGGCAATTCCAGCAAGAGCTTCTTATACAGAGGATATGATTCTAAAAATTGTTTTGTGATTATCATATTAATTTATAGTTACTTTCTGACTAAAAATATCTTGCATGAGGCCTTTTTTTAGAGATATTAGAGTGTTTTTTTGTTTAATCTCACTTTCTATTTTAATATCAAGTTTGCAAAGTATATCTGCTATTTTTTGTTGCTCATCTGAGGAAGGTTTTGGAACGTACAAATTCTTTATATGCTTTAGACTCAGGGTCTTTTGATTTGACCCCACAACCTGCTTAGCAACCTGCTCAGTGGGAATTGGAGACTGTAAAGCGTAATAGAGATATTTACCATTTATTAATGGAGATATTATTGCTGTGTTTTGTCCTAAACAAAACTGCTTCGTTGTTGCCACATAAGAAAATACACCAAAGGAACCTACTCTGCTTATGACGATGTCGCCTTGCGCTGGAACATGATTTTTTGTGAATAGGTCATAAACCTTTTTTTCAACTTTGATACAACTAGACAGATCTAGGTCACCTTGCTTAATATCAATAACTCTAACCATTGGCAATCCATCACCTGAATACTTTGGTGTTTGATGCAGAGAATCCACGACCTTTGCCACTAAACTAAGCATTTTTATTTCCCACTCCTCAGGAATTTCACCCAATTTTGTCTTCTTAAACTTCTTGTGTCCTATTCCTTTGGTCAACAACTCACTCATCAAACCTTGCTTGAGCTTCTCAGTTTTTTGAATTATTTGATCAGTTTTCTCAATCGTTTCATCAATTGTAGATAAAATATCGGCAACTTTTGCCTGAATTTTTAATGATGGATTTAGTATTTTTATTTTGTTTAATGAAGCTTGATTTAACTTTCCCCTGGTTGTTCCAGAAATGTAATTTCTCAGATCTGAGTAATTGAGATAATTCATTACGAACTGGATATTGGCATTTTTTATTCTCAGAACATGAGCATGGTTATTTACCCAACTCTTACCGTTAATGATAAATGCCGTGTTGGCTCCACCTGACCAGTCAGCTCCATCTTCGCCAATAAGCAGCAATTCCTCATCAAATATGTAGTCATTAACATAGTCAACAATCCCCGTTGCGCCATAGTAGGGAATATCACCAGATTTCCTCTTTAACTTAGCAACAGGCACTCTTTTGCTATCTAAGTTTTCAGATATATCGCTTATTGTTGTTGTGGGCCATTTATTTGTCATATTCATTTCTTAAACAAACCAATTATTGAATCAAATCCGTACTTGATGGGAGCTAGTAATGCCTTTTCTGCTGATATAACTACCAACCTTGTTCTCCAGGGATAAGCTGCTCCACACTCATGACAGTTCCAAGGAACTTCTTTTTTAGTAAGATCCAAAACACTATCTGAATGGTACTTACCTCGAATTTTTGCTTGGCAAATCAAACATTTAGTAACTGTTTCACCACCACATTTATCACACCGCTTCTGCCTATGGTTTGGTGAAGAATCGTAGTAGGCGGTAATTTGATTACCGCACCTGCGACACACTTGCATCGTGTCGTAATAATTACTCATTCTCCTAACTCCTTTCTCTTCTGCGGTACCAATTCCTCACCAGTCCCTATCATATCGGTGACATCACCGGCATGATCGCTGCCCTTGCCCAAGTAGTTACTCCCAGTTACTACTTTTCTTCCTGTCTCTTGTTCTAATTTCTTTCTGGCATCACCAGCAATATTACCGCCACGCTTGGCTACATGTTTGTTTTGGGTAAATCCTTGAGGGTGTTCTGATTTAGTAATCTCGGTGGTCGATGCTTCACCAAGCATGGAGAACAATAATTCTAAATCGCTCATGTGATCGCGCAGATTTTCTCGTTTGAGTCCTTTTACTTTCTTATGGGCAGAAGGAGTAATACCAAAGGCAGCCTTTGATATTTCTGCCGTCAAGATCGCATATTCTTTCGATTCTTCAATACCATGCTTTTGCCATTCATCTGTGAGTTCTTCACGAATTGCGATCGAACGCATTCTTCTTTCGATCCATTCATCAGGATAGCCTTTTGCTTTGTATAAAGCTCTAGCTCTTTTTTGGGCAAGCTCGGGATCTTCAATTTCCTGAATTCGCTCATAGCCTACTTTTGCCAACCAACGTTTGAAGGGTTCTGCTTTGGGTGAAGGAACCGATTGAATAATACGAAAAATCCCCTCAGTATTGGCGCAGTTTACCTTTTGCTTACCTCCGGCTGTTTGTATCAAAAGGGGGGTGACAATTTGTCCATACCCTTTTGCCAACTCCTCATCACGCTTTCTCATTTTGCTGAGATAGTCTTTGGGATTGACGCTATCAGTTAGAGCCACAATGACATCTTCGACTACAAACCACCATTCATTTTTATGGATGGTTTTGCGGATCTCTTTTTTTCTAAAAATAGCAATTTTAGTCAATTCACTGATTTGTTTATTCATAGCCTAGCTCCTTAATAAAACCTGTAACCTTTTTATCGATTTCGTCTCTTTCGGTTTCCAGCTGCTTAATTTCACCCCAAACCTGCTTAACATCAATCACTTCCTGCTCATCACTGGAATCGATGTAACGCCTGATGTTGAGATTAAAATCATTTTCTTCGAGTTCATCAGTATCAACCACGCGAGCGTATTTCTCCACGTTCTCATACTTGTCATAAGACGAAACAATCTTATCTATATCCTTCTTCCTTAGGGTATTTTGGTTTTTGCCTTCCGCATAGTCACGCTCAGCATCAACAATCAGAACCCTGCCTTTTTTATGTTCAGGCTTGTTCCTATTAAAAATTAAAATAGCTGCCGGGATGCCGGTACCATAGAACAACTTAGAAGGCAGAGCGATAACCGCTTCCAGGAGATCATTCTTGATGATCTGCTCACGGATCCGACCCTCGCTGCCTCCCCGGAATAAAACTCCGTGGGGAAGAACCACGCCCGCCCTACCGTTGGCATTCATAGATTTCAAGATGTGGAGCACGAAAGCGTAATCGGCGTTTTTCTTTGGTGGTTGATCGTAACCCTCAGTACGACCATACTTATCGCTTTTAAATAGCTCAAATTCCCAGTCTTTGATGGAGTAAGGGGGATTAGCCACTACGATATCGAATGTCTGTAGGTTGCCCATATTGGTCAAGAACTGGGGGTTGGCCAGCGTGTCGCCTCTCCTGATATCGGCGCTATCCAATCCATGCAAGAACATGTTGATCTTGGCGATGGCAAAAGTGCTGATGTTGATTTCCTGGCCATAGAGATAAAGAGTTCTAGCAATTTGCTCACCTGATTTATCCTTGAGATAGTTGTAGGCTTCAAGCAGGAAACCGCCAGAACCTACTGTAGGGTCATAGATGTGATCTTTTTGGTGAGGTTTAACAATACCAATAATGATTCGCTCAACTTCTCGAGGGGTATAAAACTCTCCGCCCTTCTTGCCAGCATCAGCGGCGAACTGCTTGATCAGGTACTCATAAGCATCGCCAAGCAAATCCGAGCTTATGTAATTGCTGCCAAAGTTGTATTGGGAAAAATGGTTAACCAACCTCTGGAGTGTCTCATTAGGGAAGCGGTCTTTGTTGGCAAAATCCAGATCATCAAAAATCTTGTCCAGCTTAGGACTATTAACATTAGTAATCTTGTCAAAAACATCATTAAGCTTCTGCCCAATGCCCTCTGAAGTTTCGGCGATCACCTGCCAACTGCAATCTTTAGGTACTTGAAAACGGTGATTGTAATCAGCGGCGGCCAGAGTCTTGTCGCCGTACTCACCCATTACACTCTGGTACTCCTCGTCCCAAACATCGCTTATCCGTTTATAAAACAGTAGTCCAAAGATATATTTCTTATAGTCAGAGCTGTCGATTTTACCTCTTAAGATATCTGCCGACTTCCATAAGAATTGCTCAAGCTGAGCTAAAGTGAGTTTACTACTCATTTCCTCTGCCAAAAGCTGGATGTCTTGCTTACGATATTTGCGGTCCTGTCTCGGCCCAACTCTAAGAGGAGTGAGTTTGCCAGCTTTCTCCCAATTTCTCAGGGTATCACGGTGGATTTTGAATAAATCAGCTACTTCCCCGATGGTTAGAAGGTCTGGTGTATCTTCAATAACTTTTTGAGTGATGCTTTTGCTCATGCTCTCAATAATATCAGTATTTTAGAAAATGTCAATAAATATCTTTCATAGGTATTCATAGGTTTGATTGAAAAAACCAGTTGTTCGGAAATTCCGGACAACTGTACGATCTTTGCGTACAGTTGGTTCAACTCATTTCTTACCCCACAACAGCAGTAGTCAAGAATTCCTTGACAACTGGTGTCTACTCCACACCCATAAAAACGAGCACTGAGCTACTGTGGCCGCTTTTGTGGGGCGTTTGCTGCCTGGTTGGAGAAGTTATGCCTTACGAAACCTTCAAACCGCTTCTTGGGGACGTTGTGAAGAACGGAAAACCAAACGTTTTAATAGCCTAACCTGCATTTCGATAAACATCAGGAGTTTGAGAGCAATAAAGCGATGTAGCTTTTTCATAAAATTATCTGATAGCGGCTCTACTTACCGGTCCATCCAACTCATTGGAGAAGCTAATCAGCTGACCGCCACTAGTAAAGGCGATGGAGATGCTTGGTGTTTCTGTGGATTCGTAGACCTTAATACAGGGAACCCCATTGCCGTTGTAATACAAGCCCTCAACGTCTTTATTTAAGTCCTCGCTACAGGTTTCAAGCGGTGGGTTATGCTGGACAGTTTGGGCTTCGCCTCTCCAAATGAAGAAATAATTTACCCTACCGTTACCACCATCTTTCCTACCAGTTTCCAATGCCAGCTTACTCAGATCAATGTCGCCAATAGCTGAGGAGTGTTTGGCAATAAAGCTTCTGGCAAGTCGTTCGACTTCCTCCTGAGAGTAATTTGCCGAGTAATCATATTCTTTGCCTTCACTAAACCAACGGCTGCCATCGATTTTGTATCCCCAAGTCCCGGGAGTTTCTTCTACCTGCAGGACATGATTAGTTTCAGGATCCACAATAAAGTAAGTTAAACCAACTATATAAGTCTCACCTTTAGCGGGAATAAGCTTATCTTCTTCCAAGCTATAAAAAGCGTTACTACACTCATATTCCACTTCCACAGTTGGCATTTCCAGGAAATCACGAACAGAGGCAATAGCTTTCTCTCGCTCTTCCACCGGCCGCGCCGTCAGAGAACATAGCTTTTCTCTCAATTCCTTGGTGGCTTGAGCAGTATGGTCCCGATATTTAGGGTCGGTACTGAGCTTTTCGGTGATCTCTTTGATCTCCTGAACCCTTTGGTTCTCAGTTTGTTGAGTTCTATAAGACTGGTATTTTGAACGCGTCACATTAAGCCCAAAGTAAATCACCACCAGGAGCAAAATAACCAGAGCTAATCGTTGAAAATTTTTCATTGTCATATTCATAATTATCCTCCTTTCCTCAAGGTTTGCCGATGTTAGCTTCGTTAGCCATCGGTTGTCAAATCTTCTCTCGGTTTCACTAAAATCACCCTTTTCACTTATTAGTGAAAGTACCCGATTTAGTGAAAATCACCAGAGGCAATTTACACAAATAAACAGTAACTATCACAAAGTTTATTGAGATAAACATACGGTCCCGGCTAGGCTAGACATAGTTAATTTTAATCTGAATTTCTATGTCACAAGCAAAACCTGCCACTTATCTCACCAGCGACCTTGCTCTCGCTACCACCATCTCCCTTAACTTTCCTATTGCAGATATTGATCGAGCCAATCCGCGCAAAGCGGTTTTTGTGTTTCAGCGGTCCCCGGAATTGGAAGCCTTAGTTGATTCTTACTTCACCCATCAGCTCAAAGTTTCTCCACAGATATTTTTCAACCAGTTACGTGATGTCAAAGCCAGGCTCTATGCCGAAAAACGACCATGGTAAGCCAACAACTATTACTCGAGCTGAAGAAAATCATCGAAGAAGACTATGGAATCAAACTAACTTTGGCCGAAGTCATGGAAGTGGCAACCACCCTGGTCCAGTTTGCTGAAGTGGCCATGAAGATTGAAGCCAAACCAACAGCTCTTAAGAAGCTTTGTTCAACAAATGAAAATGAAGATGTCAAAACAACAACCCACAGACAATCTGTACCTCCAAATCTGGAGAAACCCTATTTTCAAGAATCTTCTTTTGGCGCAAGTAACAGCCGACCAATGGCATACCTTTACTGCTCTGGCAGTCTTCATGAACAAAAAGGGCGAATGTTACCCGTCTCAGAATAAACTCCAGATACTTGGTTTAAATAGTGTGGCTAGCGTGAGTAGAAGAATTGCCTCTTTAGAGAAGGCACGTTTTGAAGGCGAACCTTTAATCAAAGTCTTTCGAGATAAAAAGATGAAACGTAAAGGCAAATTCCTCTTTGCCAGCAATGGCTATCAGCTTAATCAAAACATCATTACTATCTTCGCTCCGCATGACACCACCATCGCATATAGGCGACAACAAATGGAAGCACTCAAAGAACTTAAGGCTAAAACCTTGGATTCATTAAGCATGGCTGCGTCACGGAAAGACGATAAACAAACTAGAAGGAGTTTTTAACAAAAAATTTAACGAAAACGGCGCCGTTTATGAAAGACAAATCAATAGTAAAATCAACAGAACAACTTATAAGGAAGCTTGGTCAATTCCCGGTCAGAAATTGGTCAACTTTTTTGGGTGGGCAGAAGGTGGGCAAAATGCGGGCGGATTTAGAGGATTTTCAGGCTAAACAGGGTGTACAAAAGGTGGACAGAAATAGGACGGAAATACTTCACCAACGCTTCACTGAAACTTCACCGGATTTTAGAGCTCTTAGCCTGAAAACCCTTCGGCAGCGCTTCGGCGCAGCTTCGGTGGTTTTGGAGAAGATTAGCCAAGAAAAATGTCGGCAACGTAACGGCAAACTGTCGGTGGTTTCGAACACATTTCTCCTGCTTCCGTGTATAGCCCAATATATGCGGAATGTCCTGATTCAATTTGATATTCCCTCGAGTTACCTATATGTTGTTGTGTTGAAAAAGCCAGTCTCATGAAAAGCGTTATATTCTGCCGAGTCTCCAGCAAAGAACAGGAAGAAACGGGCTACTCGCTCCCGGCGCAGGAGAAGTTCCTCAGAGAATATGGTGATAAACAAGGCTTGGAAGTTAAAAAAGTCTTTGCTATTTCCGAGTCAGCAGCAGGCAAAAGCCAACGCAAGGTCTTTGAGGAAATGATCACCTATGTTAGGAAACAGAATATCTGTGCCATCATTGTCGAAACCACCGACCGTTTGACCAGAAACTTCTCCGACGTGCCAACTATCGACCAATGGATTACCGAAACGAAACCACCAGATTCACTTAGCCAAAGAAGCCTGTGTCCTGCACAACTCCTCCTGTTCCACGAATGGTTTATGGCGGGTTAAAGTTGCTACTGCCGAGTATTACGTCCGCCTCCTTTCCGAGAATGTGAAGAAGGGACAAAAGAAAAGCTGGCACAAGGCTGGCTACCGACCAGACCACCGCTTGGCTACAAACTGTCGGCGAAACCGGCCACAAAATCCACATTATTGATGAAGGCGCTTCTAGGCTGGTGATCAAAATGTTTGAACTCTCTGCCTCCGGCGATTATTCCATCAAGAAACTGGCCAACACCATGTATAAGGAAGGCATGAGATCGCCTCAGGGAAATAAGCTGGCGGTCAGTCGAACACACTCCCTACTGCGCGATCCCTTCTATATGGGTAAGATTAGATGGAACGATGAGATTTATGAAGGCAAACAGGAACCATTAATCAGTAAAGAAGTATTCGATAAAGTTCAGAAGTTACTCAAAAGCAAAACCACACCCACTTATATGAAACACAGTTATTTATTCAAAGGTTTAATTCGCTGCGCTACCTGCAAAGGGCTGATCACCTGGGAGTTTCATAGTGGCCATCGTTACAGCCACTGCAACCACTACAACGAATGTGATCAGGAAACCCGCACGAGGCAGTTTCTAGAAGAATGGACAAGTTATACGACGACAAACTTGATGAAAAAATCACCCAGGAGTTTTATAACCGCAAGTTTAAGCAGTACTCAAAGGAAAAAGACGAGCTGACTGAAACCATCAAGAGGCACTCCACCGCCAGCACCGGTTACCTGAATCTGGGCATCAACCTCTATGAACTCTCTCAGCGGGCCAAAGAAATCTACTTAACCGCCAAAAGAAGGAGATGCTAGACGAACAACGCGCACTTATAAGGCTGGTCTTTAAGAAACTCATCTTAGATGAAGGAAAACTCAGCTGGGAATACTCCTGAGCCTTTAAGATCCTGTCTGAGGCAGTAAGTCAGACAAATTGTTCTAAAGTGGAAAATTTGGAGGGTTTGAAAAAGAAACTTTCGAACATCGAGAAAGAGCGATGTTTCGGGACAAAGGACTCTTTGTTGCCCTCTCATGCCATCTGGCCCCCGGGAGGATTCGAACCTCCAACCTACCGGTTAACAGCCGGGCGCTCTGCCATTGAGCTACAGGGGATTGTTAAGTATCTTTATCAGCCGGGCGCCCTGCTTGCGCAGGCAGGTCTGCACAGTGAGCCACAGGGTGTCACCTTGTTTTCCCACAGGTGAAAGTATACCCCATCACCCTTATTTTTTCAGCATGATGTTGTTGTCATCGGCCTTGACATGACGCATGAGTGCTTTCACACTAGAGGTATGTATGCTACTAGCCTCGCTCTTTCTCGACAAGCTGAAGTGCTTGGTGTTTTGGCAAACCAAACCCGCCTGCACATGCTCTACCTACTTGGTCAGCGCGCACGCACGGTGCAAGAGTTGGTTGTCCAAACAGGTAAGTCGCAATCAAGCACTAGTCAACACCTAAAAATTCTTCGAGAGACGGGCGTTGTAGAGGTTTCTGCCATGGGTCGCTACCGGGTGTACTCACTGTCCCACCAAGGCTATGCTGATATGCAAGAGTTATTGTTTGTGGTGCTGCGCCGGCAGGGAGAGCGCTAGTAGCCAATAGTTTTTTTCAAAAATGGCGTTTTACTGATCATAAACGACAAGAGAAAACTGGCTATAACACTCAAAACGATATGCATGAGGAGTGTGGGCGTGCTTACTTGAAACGATTCAGATAGCTTGAACCAATCCCACACCATGTCTTGGACAAATGGAGAAATAAGATACACACCAAACGTCAATCCAGCCAGCTGAGAGAGCATACTTTGTGTGCCGTGAGAGAGAGACTGAAAGTAGGGTTCTTTTTTTTGAAAGAGAAGAAAAATGCTGATAGCTTGCATCGCAACAATGGGGTTGGTGTAGTCATAAAAGTAGGTGGGGCTCCAGTGGTTGGTAAAAAAACGGTAGCTGGTGAGCAAAAGTATCAAGAGTGAGGCGCTCAAAAATGTTGCCACAAGCCACGTTTTTTTGACTAGATGCTGTGTGTACTCTAGGGCTTTGGGTGCGGTGTAGTAAAAGAGAAAAGGTATCCACAACACATAGAGAAAGTCACGATGCCACCAGGTGAGAAAGGGGGCAAAAAAAAGAGCTACCAGCCCAATGGTGTTTTTGGGTGAAAGTTGTGAAAATATACTACGCAGCAGAGGGGTGACAACGTACAGCCCAGCTATAATGAACAAAAAATAGAGGTGATACTGTGGTGCTTGGTAAAGCAGTGTGTGCTTAAGAAATGAGGGCGAGAGCATGCCTACCACGTTACTTTTATTAACCCAAAACAGATAAAACAGCCACCAGAACACAAGAGGAATAGCCACACGAGCAACTCTCTTTTTATAAAAAACACTCGCGGGCTCTTGTGCGTTAGGCTTGAGTAGTAGCGCTCCGCTCGCCATGATAAACACAGGCACGGCCCATCTGCTCAGGGCGTGGAGTATGTTGGTTGTCCACCAGTCCAGAGAGGGAATGCTGGTATAGAGATAGAGTAAACCAGCACTCGAGTGAATAGCCACTACCGCTACAATAGCTAGGATTTTGAGTACATCAAGGTAGATAGTGCGCTGCATACAATACAAAAGCCCCTCACTTTTTCACTTGGATTGTACCAGGAGCCAAAGTGAGGGATTATCTGTTTTTATTAAAGATATTGATCGATCATCGGTTTGATCTGCTCGACGGGAAGTGCGCCAGAGATGAGTTCTTGAGCACCATCAGCAGTCATGATAAAGGTAGCGGGAGTACCGGTGACCCCGGCTGCCGTGCCTTCACTCAGCTGTGTTTTGACCAGATCTGCCATCTCACCACTATCAAGACACTCGGTGAATGCTGCTTCGTTTACACCTGCCTCTGTGGCGGCCTGGGTGATTGACTCAGGTTCTAACTTACCACCCATTTCCTCATTGATGGCAAAGATAGCATCAGCATAGCTCCAAAACGCTTCTTCTCCACCTAATTTGGCTACACACTCGCTGCCTTCAGCTGCTTTTTGGGCATCATCATGAAATGAGAGTGGGTAGTGCCTGTACACCAGGGCTATATCATCGCCATAGTCGGACAAGAGCTGCTTGGTTGTCGGGTGGAATCGCTGACAGTAGGGACACTCAAAGTCTGAGTACTCTACCAAGACAACAGGTGCATCGGGCCTACCAATGATGTGATCTTCACCCGTGACTGGTGGTACAGCGGCTAGCTGCTCGGCGGTAGGGCCGGTCTCTGTGGGTGCTTGTGCTGTTGGGGTTGTGCCCAGGGCAGTGCCACCCAGAGATCCTTCCTTGAGCATCTTGTTTTCCGTCCACATCGAGCCCATGAAAAACCCGAGGGCAAACGCAACGACTGCGATGATAACCATGAGTGGCGTGTTGCTTTGGTGTGTATCTGCTGGCATAGGTGCTTTCTATGTACGGTGTATTTATTACGTGTTGTATCTGCGAGTGATCAGTATAGAGGGCAATAGAGATTCTGACAAGAGAGTGTTTATTCTCTTGCTTCCCGTATTTCTACAGTATTGTTATCCTCAGACATCATTTCTTGATCGAAGGCGGCATCTTGTCTCATTGAGTCTTTTTGGGTCTCGATTACAGATGGTGGCGCTTGCATCACTTCTTGGGGTGCTACGACGGGTGCATCAATTTTTTGCTCTGTTACTGCCGGAGTAGCGGTAGGACAGAATGCGCCTAACACATTGCACGTCATGCCGGACCGAGCCAAAAAGGCAGGATCTGCCACCCCAATAGCAGGAGAGGTGGGAAGCAGACGAAAATCAAAGTTTGCCATACCCACATAGAGTGGGTCTGCCTCTACTTTGTTGGGGAAGTCGCAAATTTCATGTCGACCACAGCCTGTATTTTGTCCTTCATTTGCCCAGACTAGGTTGTGGTGGATGTCATCGTTGGCCATATTTTCTGGCACCCCTGCATATGCCCCACCGATCCCAAACCCATAGGTGCCATCGGTGTTTTTTCTAGTGTGAGTGAAGATGTTGTTTACTAGTGTGACCGATGGATTATGGTCTCCTTCTGAGTAAATGTTGATTCCCACTACTCTATTATGAAAAAAGGTGTTGTTAATTGCAGTAATTTGGGCTTGTCCGTCTGCAAACACTCCATTCAGTTCATTTTCGTACACAGAAGATTGAGTAATAGTGAGTGAGCTTTGATTTCCCGCTCGCACCCCACTTAATCCGTTGGAATACGCAGAAGATTGGCCAATAGTGAGTGAGCTTTGATCTACTAATGCAATACCGTATTGCTCATTATCATATACAGAAGATCTTGCAACTGTCGTACTGCTAGATCCATGTAATACTAATCCTTGGCGCCCATTTTCATATAGTGATGAGTCCAATATACTTACATTTGAGTTGTCATGTACGTATACGCCATTATCACTACAGTTAGTTATAACAATGTTGCTTATTCTGCCTCTAGTATCATTGCCAAAACTAAAACAACTCGCCGTACTATTATAAATACCCATATTTGAAATAATCAGGCCTCCTACTTCCGTTACCCGAAAGCCATCCACCCTACATCCCTGTGGTACCTCGGTTTTATTAAAGTCTATGCCCACATCACCCTCACCTTTGAGGTACACAGCCTTATCGCCAATATTGATAGAGAAGTTGTCGCATGTTTGACCCATCGCTTTGTAATACCCATTTTTGATATTGATGGTAGTTAGCCCCGTAGTAGGGGCGCTGTCTATTGCCTGTCTGATACCAGCAAACCCTACAAAATCACACCCAGGTGATTGTTCTGGACAAACAGTTAAATCTGGATTCCCAGTCCCCGGAGCAGTCTTTGCTTGTTGCCTAACATCTTGGCTAGAGCCCATCAAGAGCATGCTGGTTGCCATACCCACGGCCAGTATGAGAAATAGAAGTGAAGCAAATGCTCGCTTGGCGACTTGCTTATATGAGAGTGCTTTTGTGGTACTGGGACTGTGTTTTGAGCCGGGTGTTTCTGCTGCCGGCGGGTGTTTGTTACCTGAAACACCAGAAAAGGTGTTTTTGATGGTGGAGGGAGTAAAATTATGCATCAAGCATTTACTATGCACAAAGAGAAAGCCTTTTGTCAAGCTTGAAAGAAAGCTGCGCAGTTCACTAGAAGGTAGGGTTTTTTACAGAGGTTATGTTTAGTGCTATACTTTTATTGTATGACAGATAAAACACTTTCTACACCAAGTAGTACGACCAGTGAGCCTCAGATGTATGTGGCTGAAGGGCAAAAGAAACGAAGTGTAAAAGATACCGTTGCTCGGATTGTGAAAGCTGCCAAGATAGGCGTGACGTTGGTACTACTAGCAATTTTTGTGTTTGGTGCCTACTCTGTGTGGCGGCTTGTCTCTCCGTCTTCTGGCACTGTGGCGGTTGATACTTCCCGCGAGAGTGTGGTGAGCAAGATCCAGAGCTTGCAGCGGGTCGAGACTACGCAATTTACGATAGAAAAAATTATCTCGGCTGGAACAGAATCAAACAATAGGTTTGACGAGTTGTTGTTTGAAGACAGACTGTTGCTGGTGGCACACGGAGTAGTAACGGCGGGCGTGGACGTCTCTTCACTACACAAAGATGACGTGACTGTTACTGGTAGCACACTCACACTTCGCCTGCCACCCACCAAGATCTTGACCACTACCCTTGATAACAACAAAACAACAGTGTATGACCGTCAGCAGGGCTTTTTGATCCAGGCAGACAAAGACTTAGAAAGTACTGCTAGACAGGCAGCCCAAGAAGAAATAAGCAAAACCGCGTGTGAGAGGGATATCCTGGTACAAGCTGCCACCAATGCCCAGACGATGTTTGAGCAGATGTTTTTGCTGGCAGGCTTTGAGAGGGTGGAGGTGCTGGTAGCAGCGGGGAGTTGCTAGGCTCATTTTTTTCAAGTTGAAAAATTTCTATGACTGTTCGAACATTCTGCACAAAGTGGGGCGCGGTAGTTTCAGATGAGTGCCTAGAGTTGTGTAGCATTGCCGATGCGTATATGCGCAGAAGCAAAGACCCCTTGCACATGCTAGAACACACTCATTCATTACTGACCAATCTAGACTGGCTCTACACTCGGCGCCCAGAGTTACGAGAGCGTGTGAATCATACCGTGTTGTTGTTGGCTATCTCTTGGCATGATGTGTGGCGTTCGACAAAAAAGTTTGGCTCTCTTATCGATATCATAGTAGCATTTGTGTGGGATGGGCGTGGTTCGTCTCGGTTGTTTCAAAGGTACGCTCGTCAGTATCAGCTGGACGAAGAGGTGCTTGCGCAGGTGTCATACGCTATTGGCAAACATGACTCGTTTCACTTGAGGGGTAGAAAAACACTTGAGTCACGCATCCTCAAAGACATTGACGAGATGGAGGTATTTGATGTGCGACGTTTTGTAGCGCTCAAACAACACGTGATGCCCGAATCGCTGGGGTTTGGTGTGCATGCTGGCATGCGGTTTTTCTTGCGCATGAAACTGCGCCGCTCAAAAAACAGTGCCTACTTTGCAGAAACAAGAGAGTACATCGTGGCTGAACAGACGCGCTTTCTGGAGTATCTTAGCCAAACGGCTGTTTCATAAGCGCGTTGTAGTATGCCAGGTTGTGGATGCTCAGTAGCCTTCCACCCAGGCTGTCTTTAATTTTAAAAAGGTGATGAAGATAGTACCTTGGGTAGTGAGCAGCACGTGAGGTGATTATTTTGTCCAACACAGAGGTGTCGTGCTTGTACTTGGCATTGGTGATGCGAACTACTCCGTCAGAGCTGTAACATACGCCGTGGCGAGCATTCCTGGTTGGCAGCACACAGTCAAACAGGTCGTAGCCGTACTGCATACAGCGCAGCATGTCATCTGGGGTGCCCACACCCATAGCATAGCGAGGCGCATCTGCTGGCAGTAGCTTGGCCACAAACTGCATTACTTCGTCAGGAAAAAACTCTTTTTCAGTGATGGCCCATCCGCCGAATCCATACCCGTCAAACCCGATCTGGATGAGTGCCTCGGCGCAGTGCTTGCGCAGGGTTTTGTCAATCCCGCCCTGTACGACGCAAAATAGAAGAGGGCGCACCGTGCTTTCCCAGCCCAAGCCTCGCTTTGCCAGGTGTTGCTCAAACCGCTGTTTACAGCGCTCTGCCCAGGCTATGGTGCGCTCCACTGATGCTACTAGCTCTGCCTCATCTTGGTAGTGTCTGCAATCATCGAGTACCACCATGATGTCACTACCCAGGTTCCACTGAATATCAATGGCGTTTTCAGGGGTGAGGATGAGCGGCGCGCCGTCTCTGGGGTTGGTAAAGTGTGCGCCGTCATTATCAACAGAACCTTTGAGATTGGCAGAGTTGTGAATGAGAGAAAATACCTGAAACCCGCCGCTGTCAGTCAGCACTGGCCTGTTCCACTGCATGAATTGATGGATGCCACCCATCTGCCTGATGTACTCATCACCTGGGTAGCTGCGCAGATGAAAGGTGTTGGTGAGCAAGAATTGCAACTCATTTTGTTCTCTCAGATGCTCTGCAGAGAGCGTTTCTCCTTGGGTGAGAGTGCCAGACAGATGGGTTATTTCTTCTGGCGAGAGGTGCTTGATCACCCCTCTGGTCGCATCAGGCCCAAAGGCGGGAGTCATAATCTGTCCGTGTGGAGTGGTGATCACTCCTCGTCGTGGTGTTTCTCCTGGTGGTGTAAATAACTGAAAGTGTTTTGACATGAGGCGTTTTGCTATCGTATCATGCAAATGAAGGAAGTAACGTTTATGAAGATTACACACCTCTGGGCACTTGAAGTACTTGACTCGCGGGGCAACCCGACAGTCCGCGCGTTTCTCGAGCTTGCAAACGGAGCGCGGGTGAGTGCGAGTGTGCCATCTGGTGCCTCAACGGGAGTACACGAGGCGCACGAGCTGCGTGATGGTGACACTACTCGCTACAATGGCAAAGGAGTACTAAAAGCAGTCGAGCACGTCAACACGGTCTTGGCAGAACTAGTGGTAGGCAGAGATGCCAGTGATCAGCAGACTATTGATAGTGACATGATCGCGCTTGACGGGACACAGCATCTCTCCCGATTAGGGGCAAATGCCCTGTTGGCAGTCTCGATGGTAGTAGCACGCGCAGGAGCAGTGGCCGAACATACTTCGTTGTATCGCTACTTAGCACACTTGGCTGATCGCCCAACCAACTCATTCACACTTCCCACACCGATGATGAATGTGCTCAATGGTGGCAAGCACGCCGCTGGTGCGTCCGATTTCCAGGAGTACATGATTGTGCCCGTAGGGGCTACCAGCATGATAGAGCGCGTGCGCTGGGGGAGTGAGCTGTTTCATGCCCTGGGTAAGATCTTGGCTGACGAGGGGTTTCAAACTACCGTTGGTGATGAGGGTGGCTACGCGCCTTCGCTTCACTCCAACACTGCACCACTTGACTACGCGCTCCGCGCTATTACGGCAGCAGGATATACCCCTGGGACAGATATAGCACTCGCCCTCGATACTGCAGCTAGTGAGTTTTACGTAAATGATGTGTATACACTCTCGACTGACGGCACAGAATACTCCCCGCAAGAGCTAACCGATTGGTACGCGAGGTTACTTGAGAAGTATCCGATTATTTCTCTGGAAGACGGGCATGCGCAGGATGACTGGGCGGGGTTTCAAGACGAGATAAAAACATTTGGCAGTAGGGTGAACATAGTAGGGGATGATTTGTTTGTGACCAATCCCAAGCGTATTCAAACAGGTATTGAGATGGGAGCTGCCAACGCGCTTTTGGTCAAACCAAATCAAATAGGGACGCTCACCCAGACTTTAGAGGCTATCAAGATAGCTCGTGGTAGTGACTATACTCTAGTAGTATCACATCGGTCTGGTGAGACAGCAGACACCTTTATTGCCGATCTCGCTGTTGGGGTGGGGGCAGAGTACATCAAAACTGGCTCGTTGTCGCGCTCCGAGCGGGTGGAGAAGTATAATAGATTGTTGGAGATTGAGAGGGAGCTTGCGCGTTTTTAAACCCTACACTCACACCTTTTTTTCCTTAACAGGCGGTACTGTGCGTCAACAGAGTCTACATATTCGTCTTGTTTTTCAGAGCCAATAGCCAAAACTTCATCAAGCGGTGAGTGGTGGTTATAGCCTCTTCTGCCCATTTCTTCCACGAGCTGCTCATGTCGCAGAAATAGAGCTTTTTCTTTTCCCACCCAGCGTTTTGTTTCTGGGTGGTTGGCATATCCACCTACCCCACCATGTTTTGTCAAGATATTCCACAGGCCGTGTAGCTCTCGGTGTTCACCCAGTAGGTGTTTTCGGCATAGAATTGATGGTGGTACGTCCCAGACTCTCATGTATTTAGTAGTATACGGTATCAGTGCTATACTCACCCCATGATCCTCACTGAGCATGAAGCAAAACAACTACTTGCTGCAGCACAGATTGCTGTTTCTCGGTCAGTTTTGATCACCAAAGAGCAGTTTGAAGACGCTCTATATTTTGAAACAACGAGTCACCTGCAGTTTCCTGCTTTTGCAAAAGCTCAAGTCTTGCATGGCAATAGAGCGCTGTCTGGACTTATCCAAAAAGTAGAAACGGCCCAACAGCTGGATGATGTACTTACCAACCTTTTTTCTCTTTCAGATCAAAACAAGCAGCCTGTTACGAGCATATTACTAGAGGAGGCAATAGAGCATGACGCTCAGCATTACTTGAGTGTAAGTTACAGTACGCGTGAGAGATCAGTGGTGATGCAGTACTCGGATGCCGGTGGGGTAGGGATGGATGAAAGGGGTGGGGAGATGCAGACGCACATCCTCTCGATTCTCACTCCGCCGACCAGCTTTCCTCTCAATCCAGAATTACTACCCCTCGTGCAACAACTCTGGCATGTTTTTACCCAGCATGACGCAACGCTGGTCGAGATCAATCCTTTAGTTCAGAATAATGGTGAGTGGGTGTGTTTGGACGCCAAGATAGAGCTTGATAGCGTTGCTGCCTTTCGACATTCAGAGTGGAGCGCCTATCCTGCACGAACAACTGCCGGTGCACCGCCAACAGAGCGTGAGCAAAAAGCCAAAGCGGTGAGTCGCTCTGATCATCGAGGCGTGGCGGGCGAGAGCTTTTTAGAGTTTCCTGGCGGCGAGGTAGGCATTATGGCGTCTGGCGGTGGCGCTTCTCTTTTAGTAATGGACGCACTGCTGTTGGTTGGTATCAAGCCGGCCAACTACACGGAGTACTCCGGCAACCCCACGCGCGAGAAAGTCCACCAGCTGACTGAGGTTGTCCTTTCTATTCCCCGTCTCAATGCACTTTTCGTGGTGGGGAGTAACGCCAACTTTACTGATATTTACGAAACACTGGCGGGAGTTGTTGATGGGTTTCTTGCCAGTGCGTACGCATCGCAAGAAGGGTTTATCATCCTGATTCGCCGCGGTGGTCCGCGGTGGCAAGAGGCATTTGAGATGGTGCGTGAGCGGCTGGCAGACAGAAGTGTTATTTTAGAGCTGTTGGGGCCTGACGCCCCAGTGACGAGCACTGCCGGTATCTTGAAAGAATTGCTTGAGCAACAAGCAAAAAAGAAAGTATAGACGTATGGCGTTTTTAGTTACCTCAGGCACCAAAGCACTCATCCAGGGCATGACCGGCAAAGAAGGGCAACGCGCGCTGGGGTGGATGCGCGCGGCTGGGACAGAGGTCTTGGCTGGCGTGACTCCTGGCAAGGGCGGGCAAGAGGTAGGCGGTGTGCCTGTGTTTGACAGTGTGGCAGAGGCTACGGTGGCTTTTCCCCAGATTAACGCGACCACGCTCTATGTGCCGCCACGGTTTGTGCTCTCGGCGTTTCGTGAGGCAGCCCAGGCCGATATTCCTCTCATCCATATTTTTGCAGAAAACGTGCCGGTTAAAGACACAGCCGAGATGATCGAGCTCTCTGGTCAAAAAAACATTCGAGTGGTGGGGCCCAGCTCGGTGGGTGTTTTTAGCCCTGGTGTTGGCAGACTGGGCACGGCTGGTGGGGGGGATGAGAGTAACTTTTTGGCTCCGTCGGGGGTGGGTGGGGTGGCGATTATCTCAAAAAGCGGTGGGATGATCCCCACGCTTGCTTTTCCACTGACGCAAGCAGGCATTGCCCAGACCACCGTGGTAGGCATTGGGGGTGATAGCCTGGTGGGTAGTACCTACGCAGATCTTCTCGACCTCATCGCAGCTGACGGGCAAACAAAGGCACTTTTTATCATCGGTGAGATAGGTGGTAGTTATGAAGAACAACTAGCCGAGGCCATTATCCAGACCCATTTTGCAAAACCAGTAGTAGCGCTCATCACGGGGCTGTTTGCCCAGACGCTGCCGCAAGGCTCTACCTTTGGTCACGCGGGGGCGATTGTGAGCAGGACTGAAGGGACGCGGGAGGGCAAGATCAAGGCTTTGCAACGCGCAGGGGTGACTATTTTGGATGATGCCAGTCAGGTGGCGAGGGTGGTGGGGGAAGTGTTGTAGCAACAACAGTATGTGGGGTATACTGGGAGGCGTGTATTTGAGAAGTAGTATTTCCTGCCAAAAAAGGGTGTTTCAATGAAGCAAAAAAAACCAACAAGCAAAAACACCTTTGCAGATTTCACCAACCTATATTCACTCTCCAAGACTCTTCGGTTTGAGCTTGTCCCCTACAATGATGAAACAAGAACGATGCTTGGTGAGCATGACATTTCCCAAAAAGGAAAACTACGCAAGGAAAAATATGAACAGACTAAGCCTTTTATAGATAGATTGCATCGAGAGTTTGTACAAGAGGCTCTCCTAGATGTAAAGCTGGAAGAGTTAGCAGAGTACGCCCAATCATATGAGTTTTGGAAAAAAGATAAGAAAGGCTCAAAACAGAAAAAAGCACTTGAGTCTGCTGAAAAAGCTTTGCTGAAAGAAATAGGAGTATTATTTGATTCTCAGGGTAAAAAATGGGCAGAAGAATTTGCAGGTATTGAGGAAGTAAGTCTTAAGAAAAAAGATAAAGCTATTTTATTTGAAGAGGGCATTATGTCTGTGCTCAAGTATAAGTATGGAGAAGATCCAGAAAGTTTTGTACCAGGGGAAGATGGAGAGCAAGTCTCAATTTTTGATGACTGGAAGGGTTTTAGCGGTTATTTCACCAAGTTTTTTGAAACGAGGAAAAATTTTTATACAACTGATGGGAAAGCAACAGAAGTCGCAACACGAATAGTCAATAACCTTCGTCTTTTTTTGGATAATAGGGAAACTGCTAAAAATGTTTTGGGGAAATTATCTCAGAAAGATATAGATACTGTCGGTAACAATTTTGATCTGGATGTAACAAATATCTTCACCATTGACTATTACAACCGACTCTTACTGCAAGATGGTATTGATCATTACAATATAATTCTTGGCGGTGAGACGAAAGATAACGGAGAGAAACTACAAGGGCTCAATGAACTAATCAATCTTTGGAAACAGCAAAATCCAGGCGAGAAGCCTCCTTTCTTCAAAAAACTACAAAAGCAGATCTTGAGTCCAAAAGAAGCGTTTATAGAGCAAATTGAAAGTGATGAGGAGTTGCGGCAAGAACTGCAAGGTTTGTTGACTGCATATGAAAAACATATTCTGCCTGGCAGAGATTTATTTCAAAACTTAAAAAATGATACGCAAGACTATGATTTAGATAGTATTTATTTCAACTCGTTTGGTCTCAACACGTTGATTCAAAAATGGGTGGGTGATAAGTCAGAGTTTATTAATAACCTCTACGATGTGCTTTCACAAAAAGAGATAAAACAGATATACGAAGGATTTGGATTTGGTATAGCAAAACGGACAGGTGAGAATACTAAGTTTCCAGATTTTGTACGACTCTCAGACCTGCAAGCAGCATTGTTGCGCACTCCTACAGACCATAAACTTTGGAAAGAGTCATATTACTCTGACAAAGTTGTATTAGCAGATGATAAAAAGAATACTACTTGGCAACAATTCTCAACTATTTTCATACATGAGTTTGAGCAACAGTTTCAACGCAAGATAAGAGGAGAAGATAATCAAAGTATTACTGCAGGTTTGGACACTTCTTATAAAGAGTTGGTAGAGATATTGCCAAGCATGCAGGCACCAACTAGAGAGAATAAAGTGGTTATCAAGAATTTTGCCGATGATCTACTGCGCACCTATCAAATGGCAAAGTACTTTGCTCTAGAGAAAAAGAGGTCTTGGGTGAGCGGCTTGAGCGAAGACCCAGCTTTTTATGCAGATAAAAATTTTGGTTACTACACTCATTTTTATGAAAATGCATATGAAGATATCGTCCAGCCCTACAATAGGATCAGAAATTACTTGACCAAGAAAAATTATGGAGAGGATAAATGGAAGTTGAACTTCAATAAAAGTAATTTATTGGGTGGTTGGCCAGATAGCCCCCCTGGAAATACACAGTATGGGGGATTGCTGTTTCGCAAAGATGAAAAGTACTTTTTGGGCGTGACAGATTACCCTAAAGTATTTGATAAAACACAAAATCCAGAGGCATTTAAAACAAGTGGAGAGACATTTGAAAAGATGGTCTACAAACAAATTGATGCCAAGACTTTGTACGGCTCCGTCTACAAAGGTTTGTACGGCTCGAAGTACTCTGATGACAAGGAAGAAATGAGCGACAATGAATTAATAGCAAGAGTGAAAGAGGTACTACTCACCAAAGTAGATTCATTTCCAAAACTTCACCAAATAATTAAGAAAATCGAAGCTGGTGCATATACTGATGCAAAAGAATTGGCTCGAGAGATAAGCGCTGGCAATTTTTATAACATCGATTTTATTCAGGTTTCTGCTGACTACTTAAAGCAAGGCCGTTATGTTTCTGGGAAAAATCAAAAAAATCTTTTCCTCTTCCAAATCAAAAACAAAGACTGGAATAAAGGAGCGAAAAAAACACAGGCATCTAAAAACCTTCATACCCTGTACTTTGAGGCACTCTTCTCAGAAGAGAATAAACAAGCAAACTTCCCATTCAAACTTAACGGACAAGCAGAGTTGTTCTTTAGACCAAAGGTAAGTAAAAGTATTCTGGGTACCAAAAAGGATAAGCAGGGTAAAGAAGTTATAGACCATAAAAGATTCAACAAAGATATGTACTACTTTCATGTGCCTTTGACAGTAAACAGAACTCAGGAAGATACAAATGCATATCGTTTCAATAGAGAGATAAACGAATTTCTTGCAGACAAGCCAAATATCAACATCATTGGACTTGACCGAGGGGAGAAACACCTTATTTACTACTCAGTGATTGATCAGAAAGGCGAGCGAATCGATGCCGGGAGTTTTAATACTATTAACGGGAAAAATTATAAAGAATTGCTTGAACAAAAAGCTGAAGAGAGGAAGAAAGCAAAACAAGACTGGCAGAGTGTGGAACAGATCAAAGACTTGAAAAAAGGCTACTTATCACTCGTGGTGCGAAAGGTTGTAGATCTCGTGATAGCACACAATGCCATCATCGTCATGGAAGACCTCAATATGCGGTTCAAACAGATCAGGGGTGGTATAGAACAAAGTGTGTATCAACAATTTGAGAAAGCACTCATAGACAAACTCTCTTTTTTGGTCAATAAAGGTGAGAAAGATCCAGAATCAGCAGGGTACCTGCTACGCGCATATCAACTAGCAGCTCCTTTTGAGTCATTTCAAAAGATGGGAAAACAGACAGGGATAATTTTTTACACAACTGCCAGCTATACCTCCAAGATAGATCCGCTGACTGGATGGCGACCCAATATCTACCTCAAGTACTCTAATCAAGAGAAGGCGAAAAAAGATATTGCCAAGTTCAAGAATATTGTGTTTGACTCAGTGAAAAATAGATTTGAATTCACCTATGATCTGGCAGATTTTTATAACAAAAAAGGCAAGATTGAGTTTCCTCAAAAAAGAGAATGGACAGTCTGCTCAAATGTAGAGCGTTATGCGTGGGACAAAAGGCTCAGTGGCAACAAAGGTGGCTATACGCATTATCCAGACCTAACTGACGGCAAAGCAGAAAATATGTTTAAAGAAAACGCTATCTCAAACTTCAAAAATCTATTTGAAAGTGTGGGAATAGATATACGCGGTGATATTCAAGCACAAATTGCACAGTTAGATACAAAAGATAACAAACAATTTTTCTCAACTTTTATGTATCTGTTCCGCTTGATACTCCAAATCAGAAATACCAACTCTAACGAGACAACTGGTAGTGATGACAACGACTATCTGCAATCACCAGTTGAGCCATTTTTTGACACGCGCAGATCTGCAGACTTTGCTGAAGGCCTGCCACAAAATGGTGATGAAAACGGGGCATACAATATTGCCAGGAAAGGCATATTCATCCTAGACAGACTCAGTGAGTTTGAGAACTTGACCGATAACGAGAAGAAGAAACTCAAATATCCAGATATCTTGGTGAGGAATGTGGAGTGGGATGCATTTGCAACAGAGAGTAAGATGTTTCTATCATCAATTAGATGATTGTTGTTTTTGACTCTGATTGCACTTCTGTAATGGCTCGTAATCACGAAAAGCTCTCAAGAGAAATGACACGCTTGGACCTGGTTGAAGCTATTACAATAGCTACGACAATGATAGTGTATGGGGAAAAACAACATGGACTTGCAAATCAAAGCATGCCGCGTTCTAAGCGAATAAGAATGATGGAGTACCTTAAAAATGTGTTGGTTCTTAATATCACTGGTGATGCGCCAAAAATATATGGACAGCTATGCTTTGATTTAACTAACTGATTTAAAGAAAAGTTTAAAAAAGCATGCAAACAAAAAGAGGCAAAGAAAAAGGCTAAGGAAGAAGTAAAAAAATGCATAATGACATCTGGACGGCTGCTATTTGCATAGAGAACAAAGCTTTACTATATTCAAGAGATCAAGATTTTGCGAAAATAAAAGCCGTAGACGATAGAGTATCTTGGGTTGACTGCAGAGATCTGTTATCTAATAGCTAATTTTATGCACTCCTACATCCAACTCTCAAAACTCAATGATTTCTTGTTTTGCCCGTACTCTGTTTACTTGAAATCCATCTACGACGGTTTCAAGTCAGACACCTATCATGCTACTCCGCAAAAACGAGGCAAAATCCATCACAAAGCGATAGATGAAGGCACCTATTCTTCTTCAACCCGCTACCTGCAGGGGCTTTCTGTCTATTCTGAAAAATATAACATAGCGGGGAAAATAGATATTTACGATACAGAGAAAAAAGCTCTAGTCGATCGAAAATACAAAGTAAAAGCCGTCTACGACGGGCATCGTTTTCAACTGTTTGGACAGTACTTTTGTATGGCGGAGCGAGGGTATGAGGTTGAAAAACTGTTTTTACACTCATTATCAGACAATAAACGCTATGAGGTGGCACTACCAGAGGGAATATGGCTTGAAAAGTTTGAGCAATTGGTTGTACGCATGCAGAACCCAGAAAACTATGAAAAAGACCCCGATGTAACAATTGAAAAATGTCAAAATTGTATCTATAGTGTGCTGTGCCCGTATGCTAAGTCTGCCTGATTTTATCGAAAAAAAGATTTTAGTTGTTCCTATAGAAGAAAAACTGGAGAGTCAGTTGAAATTACAAGTTGGCAACATAGTTTTAATGAAAGAAGGAAAAGTTATTGATAAGGTATCGTGCCACATTGTGTTTTGCATGGTGATTATTGGCGATTGCTCTATCACAACCAAGCTCATCCGAGAGCTTCAAAGCTATGGTATATCGGTTTTCTTACTCAACAGGTCTTTCAAGTTTATTACCAGCATACATGCACATGCAGAAGGCAACTATCAACTGAGGGAAAAACAGTATTTCCTTGATAAAGATACAGAGCTTTTGCTTTCCAAGCAGTTTGTCCAGAATAAGATAGATAACCAATGGGGCATCTTGCAGAAGACTGGACGGCTTGATCTTGAGCAGGCATATCGAGACACAACAGAAAAAGTGACGCTAGCCAACTCCATCGATTCTCTCAGAGGCCTAGAAGGGTCCTTTGCTTCTCGTTATTTTTCTGGTATTTTTGATGAAATTGGCTGGCTTCGCCGTGCTCCCAGAACAAAGGAAGATATAGCGAATGTCTTGCTTGATATAGGGTACACGTTTGTGTTCAATTATGTAGATGCACTTTTGCGCTTGTTTGGCTTTGACACATACAAAGGTGTGTATCATCAGTTATTTTTCCAAAGACAGTCTCTTTCGTGCGATCTGATGGAGCCAATGCGTCCGATGATTGACTACCAACTCAGAAAGTCGTTCAATTTAGGCCAAATACAAGAAAAAGACTTTGTATTCAAAAACGAATCATTTCGTTTTAAGGACTACTCAGTCTCTGGGTCGTATTCCAATATTTGGTTTGATTTGATCATGAAGAAAAGAGAAGACATGTATCAATTCATATTTGGGTACTATCGGTGTTTTCAAAATCCAGAAAAGTATGAGTATGCTCAGTTCAAAGTATGATTGTTGTTGCCTACGATATCAGTAAGACGTCAAAGAGAACGAAGTTCTCCAAATTTTTAGAAAGGTACGGAGACCGCATTCAGTACTCGGTTTTTGTGTGCAAAAATAGCAAGCGAATTATGGAAAATATCACCACCGAGATAGAACATCACTTTGCCAAGTATTTTGATGCTGAAGACAGCGTGTTTGTGTTCACTACGTGTCAGAGTTGTGACAAGAAAACGCTCAAATATGGCAATGCTTCTCACTATGAAAAAGATGTGATATATTTTGGCTAGCGTGCTCATTAACATAGTTTTTTTACACAAAGGTATAAGTCTTTCTGTGTTGAATAAACCTCGGTCTTTCTATTTTGATATATTTATACTCATTTATAATATATTGTGTGTATATATCAATGTAGTCTCTTCCTGAGTCAGTCAAAAATGTCCAAGTTATATGTGCAGCTTTTTGTATCATTTTTGATTGACTCACCAATATTTAGGCAGTTTATTCAAAGTAGTCGATTTCTACTTTTTTGTAGATTCTCGAGCTCAGCGAAGTTTATTCAAAGTAGTCGATTTCACTTTTGTAGTTGAGTGTTTATTCAAAGTAGTCGATTTCTACTTTTGTAGATAGATGTTACCGTTGACCAGTCGCTCAGTTTATTCAAAGTAGTCGATTTCTACTTTTGTAGATAAGTCGTTTGAGGCTACACATTCCACGTAGTTTATTCAAAGTAGTCGATTTCTACTTTTGTAGATTATACCCTGTCGTAATGTAGCGAGTTAATTCAACGAGAAGTTTATTCAAAGTAGTCGATTTCTACTTTTGTAGATTTTTAACAATGACAGTCCTACAGAAGACGTTTATTCAAAGTAGTCGATTTCTACTTTTTGTAGATCTTTAGTAAAAACATGATTCCGAGTTTATTCAAAGTAGTCGATTTCTACTTTTTTAGATCGTATAGACTTCTCAATCAGTGAGTTAATTTAGTTTATTCAAAGTAGTCGATTTCTACTTTTGTAGATGCGCGTATGATGGCATGGATATATGCAAAAGTTTATTCAAAGTAGTCGATTTCTACTTTTGTAGATAAATAGTCATCTTTCTTTGTAGTCGATTTCTACTTTTGTTTCTGTTTATTCAAAGTAGTCGATTTCTACTTTTGTAGATAGATGAGCTAAAAGCGTCTGTAAAATGTAGTTTATTCAAAGTAGTCGATTTCTACTTTTGTAGATTTAAATAATGTTTATTCAAAGTAGTCGATTTCTAGAGAAAAGCTACCTCGAGTTTATTCAAAGTAGTCGATTTCTACTTTTGTAGATATCGATGTGTAGTGAGTGGGTATTGGTGGTGTTTATTCAAAGTAGTCGATTTCTACTTTTGTAGATAAATGTCCTCTGTTTGTCTAAACAGTTTATTCAATTAGTCGGTTTATTCAAAGTAGTCGATTTCTACTTTTGTAGTTTATTCAAAGTAGTCGATTTCTACTTTTGTATGAAGAGGAGGATATCTACATTAGTTTATTCAAAGTAGTCGATTTCTACTTTTGTAGATAATTGAAAGTTGTAGCGTTCTATTTAATAGTTTATTCAAAGTAGTCGATTTCTACTTTTTGATGCTCGCAGTTAAAAAACAGGTTGGTGATAAGTTTAGTCGATTTCTACTTTTGTAGATTGTAGATGGAGCAGCTTAAAGCTCGTTGATGGTTTATTCAAAGTAGTCGATTTCTACTTTTGTAGATCACCAGGCTGGCTGGTATTGTTGACAGTTTATTCAAAGTAGTCGATTTCTACTTTTGTAGATAGTGCTGACCTGTCATCGAATGACGTCATGTTTATTCAAAGTAGTCGATTTCTACTTTTGTAGATCTCGAGAAGATTTTTCTTTATCAAGGGTTTATTCAAAGTAGTCGATTTCTACTTTTGTAGATATTCTTCTAATGATTTTGATCCTTATCCAGTTTATTCAAAGTAGTCGATTTCTACTTTTGTAGATTTTGTTTATAGTGAGCTAAAATTTGGTTTATTCAAAGTAGTCGATTTCTACTTTTGTAGATTACCAGTTTATTATTCTTCAAGATAACAATTCGTTTATTCAAAGTAGTCGATTTCTACTTTTGTATATTCGAAAAAACCACCTTCTATAACTCCGTTTATTCAAAGTAGTCGATTTCTACTTTTGTAGATATATATGACTTATTTATTGCTTTTGAGTTTATTCAAAGTAGTCGATTTCTACTTTTGTAGATACTACAAGACCAATATTGATAAGGCAGTTTATTCAAAGTAGTCGATTTCTACTTTTGTAGATGTGGCACTGCTACTGATTTACTTCTTGGTTTATTCAAAGTAGTCGATTTCACCCCATCGCCCACCGCACAATTCCTACCACTGCGATGGTGTATACAACGAGCCCTAAAAACTTCCTCCAAGGGCAAACTCCCTCAAAGATTTCCAGAAGTGCCCAGTAGATGATGGTGATATAGGATGCTGCCCGAAAGAACGGATGTAGCTGAGTGAACAAGTGATTTGTCACAAAAAGCCCAATAAGCGTTGTAAACCAAGCCAATAGCGGAGCGTTTGCCTTTTGGGCGATGACAACATTTCCCTCTTTATCAGTGAAGAATGCTCGAATAGAGGTACGTAGTGCGTGATGCATCTTTTTACTATAGCACTTGTCCTCACCGCGCACTATAATGAACTGCATGTCTGCAGGACTTCACTTTGACACTACTGTTTCAACTACTGCATCAGACGGTAGTCACCTCCTTCGTGGCAAGGCACTTACCGAGTGTATAGATGATGCAGACTTTGTCAGTACATTTTTTCTCTCGCTGACTGGTCGTGAGCCAACCCAGGTAGAGTCTCGGTTGCTCAACGCTATGTTGGTAGCGTCCCTTGACCATGGGGTAGAGCCGTCATCTATGTTTGTCCCTAGAGTGGTAGCCTCGACGGGTAACGAGATGCTTCATTGCATGGCTACTTCACTCTTGGCGCTTGGGCCCCTGCACGGTGGGGCTATCACCGGGGCAATGGAGATGTTCTACAGCCTCAAAGACAAAGAAGATAAAGAGCAAGCGTGTGTGCAGCTGGTAGAAGAGTTTCGCGCGAAAAAAAAACGAGTGCCAGGATATGGACATCCAAAGTACAAAGACAAAACAACCGGTGACCCACGCGCCCAGCAACTACTGCAGATGGCAGAAAAGGGAGGTCTTGATACTTCAGTTACCATGACCGCGCGAATTTTGGAAAATACGCTGGAATGGAAACTCAACAAAGTATTGGTGCTCAATATTGACGGGGCAATGGCAGCGCTTTTAACCACGTTTGGCATTGCGCCAGAGGCAGGAAACGGTATATTTGGGGTAGCACGCGTGGCTGGTAGTATTGCCCACATCGTAGAAGAACAAGAGAGTGATGCTGGTGTGAGAAGGCTAGCATAAAGAAAGAATACAATCATGAGTACGTCAAAAAAAAATACACAAAAATCCACTCATCGTCACCCGTGGCAACTTCTTTTTGTCAAAGGCTTTGCGATGGGCTCGGCTGACATCGTGCCAGGAGTATCGGGTGGTACGATTGCCTTTATTGTCGGTATCTACCAAGACTTGATTACAAGTATTAACACCCTGACGAGCACCACGCTCAAGCTCTTTTTACAATTGAAATGGAAAGAAGCGTGGCGCTCTATCCCATTTGGTTTTCTCCTTCCCCTGGGGATTGGTATTATTGCCGCCATTGCACTACTCACCTCTCTCATCGCTCATCTTCTTGCAACATATCCTGTGTTCGTCTGGTCGTTTTTCTTTGGTCTGATCTGCGCCTCGATTTTTTTGATTGGCAAGAAACTAGGTTCGTGGACTGTGCAAGATGTCGTGGTACTTTGTTTGTCGGCTGGTGTAGCCTACTGGATTAGTGGTGCTGTACCCAGTCAGACACCAGACACCCCCACTGCCTACTTTTTGGCAGGGATGATCGCCATTTGTGCCATGATCCTGCCTGGAGTGAGTGGCTCGTTTCTGCTCATTCTGATGGGAAAGTACCAGCAGATATTGGTGGCGGTTAATACGCTTGATCTGATGACACTAGCCACCTTTATGGCGGGGGCAGTGCTGGGGTTGGTTTCGTTTGCAAAAGTACTCGGCTATCTCTTTGAACATCACTACCGAGTGGTGATTGCTGCGCTGACTGGCTTTATGCTCGGCTCGCTGAGAAAAGTCTGGCCCTGGAAAGAAACACTTGAAACCTACACTGACTCTCATGGGGAGGTAATCCCGCTGGTGCAGCACAACGTGTTGCCAACAACCCTTGATGCGGGGGTGATTGGGGCTGTTGTTCTGGCTTGTGTAGGTATGGGTTTGATTGTGTTGTTGGATCGATCGTCAGATAGCTCTACTAGTGGTAAGAGTGAGTTCTAGCTCAGATGTCAGAGGGATTTTTGGTTTACACCAATGCGCTTTGCAGCTTGTTACTCAATTGACCGGCAAACATCTTTGCGTTATGTCCGATAAACACCAGTGTGTTGCCCACGTCTTGACTATTATCCAGTAGCTCAAGCGTCACCCTTCCAGCCACAGCGTTACAAAGCACCCTGCCTGCTTGTGTGCGGACAATGCCTTTGGCACGAAAGAGTTCTGGTGGCACACTCTCAAGCACTTCGAGTAGTTTTTCTTGATCAAATAACCCCTCCAATGTAATAGTACTAGCAGAAAAGTGGTCGGTTTCTAGGTGGTTGTGCACTGCACTCTCGGCTGTGCGAAGGAGTGTTTCTAGCTCTTGGCGACTCGCTCCCACAATAACAGCAAGTGGCGCTTTGCCCCCCACCGCCTCAATAATGGGGGAGTGCTCGTTGAGCTCTCGCACGTACGAAACGACTTGGCGTTTTCGCTCGTCATCTACCATTTCTACCTTGTTAAACACCAAGACATCAGTAAACTTTGTTTGTTCTTGGGCAGTGATAGAGAGATCTTGGTAGCCCTCAAAGTTGACTACATCTATGACGCTAATCACACCGTCTCTGGTGAGTAGTGGGTGAGAGGAAATCATCAGGGCAAGGGCAGCGGGGTCGGCGGCACCTGATGCCTCGATAATAATCCGACTGGGGGTGTAGCGATAGGCCAACTCGTCAATGGTGGCGGTAAACGGCCCCACCAGCGTACAGCAGATGCAACCGTTTAGGAGCTCTGTTGTCTGGACTCCTTGTTCTTTCAACACCTGCGCGTCAATATCGGTTTCTCCTACTTCATTTTTAATGTAGATAGTCTGCTCACCCCTGGCTTGCAGTTCGTCAATCAAGTGGGTGATGATAGTGGTCTTGCCCGAGCCTAAAAAACCAGTGAAGAGGGTGGTGGGGATGCTCTGCATTATGTCTATGATACCCGGATATTACTGCTTTGTCAGTTGTGCAAATCTGCTTTTTCCAAATTCATCGGCAAAGAGCTCACACCTCCATCTATCTAGATGTGGTTGGAAGTGCTCTCTAGTATGGGTGTGGTCGATCTCTAGTAGCAACACAGAGTGCTGATGCACGTATGTATTCACTTGATCGAGAAACCGCTCAATAATCTCAAAACCATCCCTGCCACCATCAAGAGCCTGGTACGGCTCAAAGTCTTTGACTGACGCTGTAAGCTTGGCAATTCTTTGTGTTGGAATGTAGGGCAAGTTGGCAATAATAATGCCAAATGGTCGTTGAGTAATGTTTTCAAAAAGATCCGACTGCACAAGTTCCACCAAGTTGGGGTTCTCAAGCAATGCCTCTTGATTTTTCTGAACAACGCTGAGTGCCGGGGTAGAGACATCACTTACAACTATGTGATGGGCGATGGCGTGTTTTTCTAGCTCTAGTGAGAGCGAGATAGCAACAGCACCACTGCCTGTGCCAAGTTCAAGGATGCTCAGTGGCTGCTTGATTGTTTGAGATAGCTGGCGGGCTGTTTCGACTGCCATCTGGACGAGCTGCTCTGTTTCAATTCTAGGAATAAGCACCGACTCATCAACACAAAAAAGATGCCCGCAAAACTCGGCTACCCCAGAAATATACTCTACAGGCATCTGGCCGTACTGCTCGATAGTTTGTAGCACCTCTGGTTTGTAGCGGGCTAGGTGGGTTTGCTCGTAAGGGCTCAGTATTCTAGTGTTGTTTTTTTTAGATGCGTGTGTCATAGTGAGTTTGTATGGTACTAGAGACGCTTGCGAGATTAGCTAGTATAGAGAACGACTTTGGTAATATTATAGCTCCTACTCCTTCTGACTGGTTGGAGGGAGAAGAAGAGAATGCGCAGCCTTCAGGTAGCAACATTGGTGGCAGATATATAGAAGACCCTTACGAAGACAACAACAATCATCTCAGTCACGATGATTCATAAGTACTAACCTCCACACCTCCAAGCACACTGGCCGTTATTATCAAGTGACCACGCTCCCACACACTGCACTCTAGTGATACTTTGTTCTTCTGCCCAGGCAGTACAGCATGTCTGCAGGTCGCCCGAGTTCTCTGTACTGCACGCAGTATTCTGTATTTCTTCTGCGGTAGCTGGTGCCTGCGAGGCGATGGGGAGGGCAGTGGGAATACTTTCGTTACTGGCAGAAAAGATGAGTCCGCCAAGCGCAAAGACAAAAAAACTAAATACAAAGGCGATAGGCAAGAGCAGTGGGTTGGGTTTGTTGAGAGTGAGGGGGTCTTTTTTAGAGCTCGGCATGGGGGTATTGTAACATGCGAACCACCCTTGCTTGACCCAGCACACTCTCGTATACTACCCATCTAGGTATAAAGTATCCCAACAACCCACTTAACTATGCCAACAAAAGCAAGTCTAACAGATGATATGAAGACAGCCATGAAGGCGCGAGACACCCAAAAACTGGGCGTGATCCGTTTTTTACTCTCAGAGTTAAAAAACGAAGAGATTGATAACGGCGAACTTGATGAAGTTGGTATAGAGACAGTTATTGCCAGACAGATCAAGCAAACCAAAGAATCTATCGAAGAACTACAGAAATCTGGTAGAGATGAGTTGGTAGCGGAAGAAACAGCTAAGTTAGCGGTCCTGCAAAGCTACCTACCCGCCCCGCTGTCTGAAGATGAGCTGCAAGCAGTTGTGTCACAAGTAGTAGCCACGACAGACAACCCCAACATGGGGCAGGTCATTACTGCGGTCAAAGCAAAGGTGGGCACGCGGGCCGAGGGCAGTGTGATTGCCACAATGGTAAAAGAAGCGCTTTCCCAGTAACTCGTGTGCGCGCTACAATGAAAGCATGAAAACAAAGCGCATTGGCGAGCTCTTACTAGAAGAGCGCACCAAACAACACATCTCTTTAGATGCACTTTCAGAACGCACGCACATCAAGCGTGAGTACCTTGAGGCGTTGGAAAATAACCAGTTTGAAGTGTTGCCAGCAGCAGCTTTTGTGAAAGGCTACATCAAGACCTACGCGAGTGTGTTTGACTTTGATCCCTCTCCGGTGTTGGCACTCCTTCGACGTGACTTTAAAGAAAGCGCGCGCGGCACCCTCGTCCCCCGAGAGTTTATCAAGCCAGTGCTCAAAAAACGCACCATCAACCAAACGACGCTTGGGGCCTTACTGGTCAGTATAATGTTATTATTGGTGGCAGGCTACATCGGCTATCGGTGGTTTGAGTTTTTACAACCTCCTCGGCTGCTGCTCGACCAACCAGAAGAGTATGCCTTTGTTGGGGCGGAGATGGTGGTAGAGGGCAGTACAGACGCCGATGCGGTGGTAAGTGTTGATGGTCTACCGGTAGAGCTTGCACCAGATGCTACATTTGAAACGACCGTCTCATTTGAAACAGAGGGCACACACCTCCTGCCCGTAGTTGCAACTGACAGGCGCGGCAAGCAGACAGAGGTAGTACGCAAGGTCTTTGTTCGGTTTTGACCAGTCTGTAGTGCACTGTTACACTACATGAGCATGCAGTACGCTCCTCACATTATTGTTATCAGCTTGAGTATGGTGAGCATTGTGCTCTTCATCATGTCATTTTTTGTCATTAGAGTGCTCCTTCGTGCCAATAGAGTACTTCGTTCTCTTGAAGAAATAGTAGATGTTTCAGGCATGGAGGTGCGCTCATTTGTAACGCAGGTGTTCGAGCAGATCTTACTCAAAACAGAGCTTAGGCAAGAGCTCATTGAGGATGCTGTTCAGGCAGCTACAACTCCGCCCAAGAAATCACGCAAACCAAAGCAAAAGAAGCGGTTGTTTCGGGGGGTATAGAGGTTGTGTAGTACAATGCCTACATGACACTAGATCAGCTTCGCACAGCCTACATTGATTTTTTTGTAAAACGAGGGCACGTCCATATTCCATCGGCCTCGCTGGTGCCGGAAAATGACCCCACCACACTGTTTACCGGCTCTGGTATGCAGCCGATTGTGCCGTATTTGCTGGGAGCTGTGCATCCAGAGGGAGAAAGACTGGTGAACTCTCAGCGCTGTTTTCGCTCACAAGACATCGAAGACATTGGCGACAACCGCCACACCACGTTTTTTGAGATGCTGGGGAATTGGTCGTTGGGTGATTACTTTAAAAGAGAGCAACTCTCTTGGGTGTTTGAGTTTTTGACGACTGTAGTTGGTATCGACCCAGCCAAACTGTACGTGACGGTCTTTGCTGGAAACAGCGACATTGGGGTGAGTGCTGACGAAAGATCGGTGGGTATTTGGAAAGAATTGTTTTCAGGAGTTGGTATAGAGGCAAAAGCAGTTAAACATGCCGGCACAAAGGGTATCCAAGATGGGCGGATTTTTTACTACGACGACGAGAAAAACTGGTGGTCACGATCGGGAATACCTGCCAAGATGCCAGTGGGTGAGCCAGGTGGGCCCGACAGCGAGCTGTTTTATGACTTTGGTAGTGAGTTGCGCTTGCATGAAACCTCTGTGTTTGCCAGTGACCCTTGTCATGTCAACTGCGACTGCGGACGGTTTATGGAGATAGGCAACTCTGTCTTTATGGAGTTTCAAAAAACAGACAGCGGGTTTGCCCCACTCTCACAAAAAAATGTTGATTTTGGCGGCGGGTTGGAGCGCATTTTAGCGGCCAAGCACAACACGCCTGACGTGTTTCAAACCGATGCGTTTGCCCCGATCATAGCCAAGTTGGAAACGGCAAGTGGGATTTCTTACACCCAAAACTCAGAGACTACGCGGATATTTCGAGTAGTAGCCGACCACATGCGGGCAGCAGTTATGCTGGCGGCTGATGGCGTGGTGCCGGGCGGTAAAGGCCAGGGGTACTTTGCCCGTCGCCTACTGCGGCGCAGCGTGCGGTTTGCCCACCAATCAGGACGAGAGATCCACCTCTCGCCACTCCTGACTCCCGTTATTGCCCAGATGTATGCAACTGTACACCCGACTATCTCAGAACAGGCCAAGTATATCCAAGATGTGCTGTTTGAAGAAGAAAAAAAATTTGAAAAAACACTTGAAAAAGGTTTGAAAGAACTGGAAAAGTATGAAACCCTTGATGCAGAACGCGCGTTCAAGCTCTACGAGACGTACGGCTTTCCGTTTGAGCTGACACAAGAAATTGCTCGTGAACGTGGGCAAGAGCTGTGTGAAGAAGACTTTCAAAAAGCACAAGATGCTCACTCTCAAGCCTCTCGCTCGGCCTCAGCCGGCATGTTTAAGGGTGGTCTAGAGGATGACTCAGACACAACGGTGGCGTTTCACACAGCAACACACCTGCTGCATGCAGCGCTGCGCCAAGTGCTAGGAGAAGAAGTGCAGCAGAAAGGCTCCAACATCACCGCCGATCGTCTGCGCTTTGATTTTTCTTGGGGGCATAAGCTGACTCAGGAAGAAAAACATGCAGTCATAACCCAGGTAAACGACTGGATTGACGCTGATCTACCCGTGCATCACGCCATGCAAGACAAAGCCGAGGCGCTCAAACAGGGTGCACTGGCGTTTTTTGGCGAGACGTACCCTGACACCGTCAGTGTCTACATTATTGGTGCGTCTCCTGATGCAGATTGGGTTTCAAAAGAACTGTGTGGTGGCCCTCATGTGACCAGCACCGGGCAGATAGGCCACCTTGTTCTGCAAAAAGAAAAAGCAGTCAGTAGTGGTGTGCGCCGGGTGTATCTTGCTCGCTCGGGGTAGTAGCGCGTCCATCTTGAGTCTTTGCCAGGAAGGGTGCTATAGTGTTTGAAAAACACCTACCACCCATGCGCCTACCATCATTCCTTCCTAGTCTACCCAAGAGAAACAAAACGACCGACCCGCAGTACTTATGCGTGCTGTTTTCCCCCAAGTCGCTACGCGCGTGCTTGCTTACTATCTCTCAGGGGCAGGTGCTTGTCACCGCCCAGTCAAACACCCATGTATACCTTGGCAATCACGACTGCATTGTGAGTACTGATAACGCTTTGCAAGAACTTCCCAAAGAGTCAGAGGCAGTCCATGAGGTTATTTTTGCCTTAGAAACCAGCTGGATAGACCAAGATGGCATTGTAGACGAAAAAAAGGCACTTCTGAAAGAATTGAGTAGCGATTTGGCGCTCAAGCCAGTCGGCTTTGTGGTCATGACCGAGACGCTGGTGCAGGCCTATTCACAGCAGAACACAGAGTTTTCAGCCCTTGTTGTGCAGTTGAGTGAGCAAATGTGTACTGTCTCACTGGTAGATGAAGGCGCGATAGGTCAAGTAGAGAGCGTCCCACTAGAAAAAACCCCCGTCCAGACGCTGACTCAGGCGCTTGGTCACTTTACCAACACACAACACGCAGAAGGTCGGGAAGACAGCGCTGATGAAGTGTCTACCCCGTCCGCGCAGCTTTACTTTCCACCTCATATCGTCGTGTTTGGTCTTGGCGTTGCTCCAGAGCAGCTTTCTTCGTTTGTGTCACAGTTGACCGATCACGACTGGCACGAGACACCCTTGTTTGGTGACGAAGTGCAGATAGAGCGAATCGCGAGCGAAACACTCACCCAACTAGTGGCAAAAAAAGGAGGTGAGGCAGTGGCGCGCTCGCAGGGTCATGATGTTGTTATTTCTAGCGCTGATGTAACAGAGCTACCAGCTCAGCCAGAAATTACAAAAGCAGCTATACCCATGGATGACTCAGACTCGCTTGGTGTAGCCGAGCCGCCTACCTCGTTTGGCGTGCCTATTCAAGAGAGTGTGACCCAGATTGGGGAAGCCCAAGACGAAGCACTAGAAGAGCTTCTTCATGAGGCACACCCACCACACTCAAAGAAAAAAATTATGCTGTGGAGCGGTGTGGCGGTACTCCTTGGTCTTTTGGCCACAGGCGTTATTCTCTATTTTTTCTTGGTTCGTAGTGTGACTGCAGTAGTGATGATTACACCAAAAAAGAACACTATCACCGCCCAGTCAACCCTCACGGTAGATGAAGATGCACGAGAGCCTGATCTAGAAAGCATGACCCTACCAGGTATTCTAGTTGAGAAAGCGGTATCGGGTAGTGAGAGCACGACTGCTTCTGGTACCACCACAGTCGGTGACAAGGCTACTGGCAGCATCACTCTGCTCAACAGCACTGAGTCGGAAAAAACGTTTGCAGCTGGCACCACGGTGAGTGGGAATGGGCAGAGCTTTACGCTTGATAGTGCAGTGAGTGTACCAGCAGCGACACGAAAAGATACAAGTGTAACGACCACCGAGATCAAAAAAGGTGAGGCATCAGCAACAGTCACTGCAACCGAAATAGGTGACGGAGGGAACTTGGGTGAAGATGTCCAGCTGCAAGTAGCAGACTTTGCCAGCAATACCTACGAGGCAGTGACACAGAGTGCCTTTTCAGGTGGTTCGAGTAGAGAGATTACCGTGGTGGCAGAGCAAGACTTAACAGCGCTACGCACCACGCTTGAAAAGCAACTGCTCGAAACAGGGGGAGGGCAGCTAGCAGACGAGCAAAGTGCAGGAGTGTACGTACTGCCAGGATACTCTCTTACCGTGAGTAGCGCCCAGTACTCAGCGGAGGTGGGTGACGAAACCAGGGAGATCACCCTCACTATGCAAGGCACTGTGCAGGCACTTTCGTATCGGGCAGAAGACCTAAAACCACTTGCCCACCAGTTGCTTATCTCGCAAGTACCAGAGGGGTTTCAGCTCAGCGATGACGACCCACAGATTTTATCGTCACCAACTGATGCCCAAGAAGAAATAAGTACTAGCACCCGCACGCTGGAGGCAAACATCACTACTACCGCAGTTGCAACAATCTCCAGTGAAGATATTAAAACAAGTATTGCAGGAAAACGAGCATCGGAGGCAGAAAGTCAGCTTTCTAGCACGATGGGCATTACCTCGGCCCAGCTTGAACTTCGTCCAGTTTTAGCAACACGTTTTGGCATTGGTGTGCCCAGTGACACACAAAAAATAGAGATACTCTTTGAGTAAAGGAGTATATATATGTTTCAAAAACACACTACCCCGAGCTCTACACTCTCTCAGCAAGAAATTATTGCCCTCTACAGACAGGCGGTGGCGAGTGGCCAGTCACTGGGTGAAATAGAAAAAAAAGTGCAGGCAAAACAAGAGCGACTTGGTGCCACCGACAGGGTAGAGCAGACAGAGGCCTTGAGGCGCGAGACAACGCTTAAAAACAAACTGCCACGCATTGTGCGTCTGGGGGCATTTACCGTTCCAGCAGTCTTTATGTTGGCAGGGTTGTATTTGGTGGGCACCGCGCTGTTTCCACTCGTGCGCTACTACGTGAGCACCTCACCACAACTGCAGGCAGCCGTACTCAAGACCCCCATTCCGCTCGATAACGTTCTTGATGGTAATGCAGTCGCTATTGTAGGCAGTAGCGAGTCTGTTATCAGGGAGAAACCCTACACAGGCCCGGTGTTTTTGACCACCCAGCTGGACTACACCAATCTTTCCAACTGGTTTGATACAGAGACAGGCAAGGCGTTGGCTGCAGAGCCTCCAACCCAAGGATTTACCGAGTACACACTCGACATCCCCAAGCTTAATATAACCAATGCCATAGTAGCGGTGGGTGGCACAGACCTCAACCAAAGTTTGATAGCCTACCCTGGCACGGCATTGCCAGGTGATGTTGGCGCACCGGTGATCTTTGGTCATTCGGTGCTCAGGCGCTTTTACAACCCCAGTGAGCAAAACCCCCGCAGATATAACTCTATCTTTAGTACTATCATGACGCTGGAACCAGGAGACGAAATTTACGTTACTGCTGGGGGAAAAGAGTACACCTACCGCGTGCAAGACAAAACAGAGGTACAACCCACCGACGTGCACATCTTGGCGCAAAAGTATGACTCAAAACTACTCAAGCTGGTTACCTGCACCCCCGAGGGCACGTACCTTAGGCGCGGGGTAGTGACCGCGGCGCTGGTGGAGGTGGGGTAGGGAGTATACTAATACTCATGCAAAAAACCCTTGCCATAGACTACGGCACCAAGCGGGTAGGGGTGGCGGTGTCTCGTGGGACGCTGGCAGAGCCACTACTCGTTGTACCCAATGATGATAGAGTATTTATTACACTCCTGGAAGTACTTGCAGAACACCAGATAGAGCAGATTGTGGTGGGGTTGTCTGAGAGTGCGATGGCTGTCAAGACAAAAGAGTTTGCCGCTGTGCTGGCTAAAAAAACAACCGTGCCCATTGTTTTTGCCGATGAAACGTTGAGTTCTCAAAAAGTGAAGGCACAGTTGCGCTTTTCCAAACAATCCAAGCGTCAGGGGCCGATAGACCACTATGCGGCAGCAGAGTTCTTGGGGGAGTGGCTTGACGCGCAATCTCCTCGTTGACTCTATGCACTCTCTCATTTATATAGTAACAGTTTAATACTCCTACACCTTCAAGTTGCAACATATGAAAAAAATACTTACTGGTGTCATTGGTTGTGGTATTCTTTTGGTTGGTATGGGTGCCTGGTGGTTGAGTACCCAACTCCAGCCAGTCTCGGGTGACACTACTACTGTTACCTTCATCGTGAAAAAGGGAGAGTCAGCTGCTAGCATCGCAGATCGTCTGGCAGAGCAAGGTTTGGTTAAGAACGCGCAGGTGTTTCGCTACTACGCTCGCCTGAATGACTTGATTCCACTCTTTCAGTCTGGCTCGTTTCAGCTCTCGCCGGCTATGGACGCTCATCAGCTGGCCCAACAACTCACACAAGGCACCGAGGACATCTGGATTACTATTTTAGAAGGGTGGCGACCAGAAGAAGTAGCAACCTACTTGTTGTCACTTGGGCTGCCAGAAGAAACACAGACAACACTTTTGACCGCAGCAGAAACACAGCCACAGCTCCTCTACCCAGATACCTACCTTATTCCGCGACAGATAGAACCAGCAACACTTAAATCGCTGCTTGAAAATACCTATCAAACAAAAATTGTAGATCAATATGAGTCAGAAATTACTGCTTCATCACACTCTTTAGAAGAGTTGGTTGCCATGGCGTCTCTTGTGCAGCGTGAGGCCCGCGACCCAGAAGACATGCGCAAGGTGGCCGGTATTTTATGGAAACGAATAGAAATAGATATGCCGCTACAGGTAGATGCGACACTGCAGTACGCACGTGGTCAGGACGCTCAGGGAGCATGGTGGTCGCCACCACTCGCGATCGATAAAGAGCTTGACTCGCCATTCAATACCTATGTCAACGTTGGGCTGCCACCCCATGCAATCAGCAATTTTGGTCAGGCTGCATTTTCGGCCGCCCTCAACCCCATTCTCGGTGACGACCTATTTTACATCCACGCACCAGATGGTACTATGTACTACGCCCAGACGTACGATGAACACTTGCAGTTGGTAAATAGATACTTGCGCTAGCTGCATCCTGCTGTTACAATCGCCCATTCTTGGGGAATTAAGGTAAAGTAGCGGTTGAGGACTAGATACTTGAGGAGCGCCCACACACAAATCGGTAGTACACAGCAGTAAGTACGAAGTGGTAAGAACACGATAGGTGTTCTTCTTTTGGTGGGGACTAGAAATAATAAAAGGAAATGTATGCGACAGCAATCTCGTCAAAATTGGGGTACAAATCACACAGTACTACCAGAGCTGAACTTGGTGCAACTACAGAAAGACTCGTATCGAGAGTTTTTGGAACATGGTTTGGTAGAGGCGCTTGCAGTCGTCAATAACGAGAATGGAATAGAAGACTACACAGGTAAAAACTGGTCTCTCAAGTTTGGGCAGTATCGATTTGGTCCGTCCAAGTATGGCATAGAAGAAGCCAAGAGCAAGGGTGTGACCTACGACATGCCGCTCTACGTTGAGGCAGTACTTCTTAATAAAAAAACAGGTGAAGAGCAGACACAGGAGGTGTTTTTGGGTGACATGCCTCGCATGACTCCTATCGGCACGTTTATTATCAATGGTATTGAGCGAGCCGTGGTGACACAGCTGGTGCGCTCACCTGGCGTTTCGTTTTCTGCCGACATTGACCCTGCTACCAATCGTGCGCTCTACAAAGCAGAACTAAGGCCAAAGCGTGGCTCGTGGCTTGAGTTTTCCGTTAACAAGCGTAACGTGATGACGGTCAAGATAGATCGTCGGCGCAAGATGCCGGTCACGGTGTTACTTCGTGCCGTTGGTTGGGCGAGTGATGACGAGATCACCAGCGCTCTGAAAGACGCACTCAAAGCAGATGAGTATGACTTGGTACAAAACACTTTAGAAAAAGACACGACTAAAACGACCGAGGAAGCGCTGATCGAGATCTATGAAAAGATGCGCCCTGGAGAGCCGGCGGTGCTTGAAAACGCCAAGGAGTATGTTTCACAGCTATTTTTTGACCCAAGACGATATGACTTGGGTGGTGTTGGCCGCTACAAGCTCAACAGACGACTTAAACTCTCGATTGATGAGACTACCACTACGCTTGTTCCAGAAGATATTTTGGCAACCGTTGCGTACTTGATACAGCTGCAAAATGGGCAAGGAAAGACTGATGATATTGACCACCTCTCCAACCGTCGCGTGCGCCAAATAGGCGAGCTCTTAAAAGAGTCAGCGTTTCGTATTGGGCTGATCCGCCTGGAGCGATCCATCAGAGAAAAGATGTCCCTTACCAAAACAGAAGACGTGCTCACACCAGCAGCGCTTGTTAATGCACGACCGCTCATCGCTACTGTCTCGGAGTTTTTCCGTCGCAATAGACTATCGACTATTCTTGATCAAACCAACCCGCTATCAGAGATTGATAACTTGAGGCGTTTGTCGGTGATGGGTTCGGGCGGCGTAACCCGCGAGCGAGCATCATTTTCGATGCGTGACATTAACGCGTCACAGTACTCGCGCATTGACCCTGTTCGCTCACCAGAGGGGCCAAACATTGGCTTGGTGACGTACTTATCACTCTATACCAAGGTAAATAAGTATGGCTTTCTCGAGGCTCCCTACAGACCAATCACGGTACAAGGAGATACCGCCACTGTGCAAGATGAAATTGTGTATCTCTCGGCAGATGATGAAGAGGACTACTACATTACCCACGCAGGAGTATCGGTCAGTGACGTGGGAGTGATTGAAGACGAATGGGTGCCGATGCGCCATATGAATACGTTTATTGAGGGATCAGCGACCAAGTTGCAGTACATCGATGTTGTGCCGCGTCAGGTAATTGGTACTTCAGCCTCGATTATTCCTTTTATTGCACACGATGAGGCAACGCGCGCACTGATGGGCACACACATGCAGTGTCAGGCAGTGCCACTAATCAAGCCACAAGCTCCTATTGTGGGCACTGGTATGGAGGCGGCAGTCGCAACTGCTATGAACAGAACAGTGATAGCACGACACGCTGGTGAAGTGAGCTACGTTGACGCCAAGCAAGTACGTGTAAGACTGAGCAAAGCAGCGCTCAAACACAAAGAAAAAGAAGCAGTTGACAGCGTGTTTGACAACACTACTTCAGTTATCGAAGGTGATGAAGAGGTCTACGGCGTGTCAAAGTTTGTACGTACTTCCCAGAGCACTTCGTACTCGCAGCGACCAGTGGTGCGTGTGGGCCAAAAAGTAGCAGAAGGTGAAGTCTTGATTGATGGGCCAGCTGCTGATCACGGCGAACTAGCACTAGGTGCAAACATGGTGATTGCCTACTCCTCGTTTGAAGGTTTGGGGCACGAAGACGCCATTGTGATCTCTGACACATTGGTTAAAAAAGATCTTTTGACATCCATTCAAATTAATGAGTATAAGGCAAAGGTGATGGACACCAAGCTGGGCGAGGAAGAGCTTACTTCCGACATCCCCAATGTGGCGGAAATGTACTTGAGTAACTTAATGCCCGATGGTGTTGTGCGAGTAGGAAGTGAGGTCTCGGCTGGCGATATATTGGTGGGTAAAATTGCCCCCAAAGGCGAAACAGAGCTGACCCCTGAAGAACGACTGCTGCGCGCCATTTTTGGTGAAAAGTCGCGCGAAGTGCGTGATACCTCTCTGAGAATGCCGCACGGTGAAGAGGGAACGGTTATTGATGTGCAGGTACTTGATTCTGATCTGGGTGACGAGCTTGACCCTGGCACCTTAAAAGAAGTGATTGTCAAAGTTGCTCAGGTAAGAAAAATTACCGTAGGTGACAAGCTTGCAGGTAGGCATGGCAACAAAGGGGTGATCTCCAAAATTGTCCCCGCAGCCGATATGCCACATCTGGAAGATGGAACACCTGTTGATATTATTATCTCACCCCTCTCGGTGCTTGCTCGCATGAACCTGGGTCAACTACTTGAGGCACACGCTGGATGGGCAGCTCAAAAACTAGGGTACACCATCGCGGTACCTGCGTTTGAGCACTTTGATGAGTCAAAGATTTGGAGTGAGCTGGAGCGCGCAGGACTGCCAGTAAGCGGTAAAGCAACGCTTATTGATGGTAAAACGGGCGAAAAATTTGCCGAACCCACAACGGTGGGCATCGGGTATATCTTGAAGTTGAGCCACATGGTGGAAGACAAGATGCACGCCCGGTCAACCGGTCCCTACTCACTCGTTACCCAGCAACCACTTGGTGGAAAAGCGCAGATGGGTGGGCAGCGACTTGGAGAGATGGAAGTCTGGGCGTTGGAAGCGCACCGAGCTGCTCATGTCTTACAAGAGATGCTTACCATCAAATCTGATGACGTGATTGGTCGCTCAAAGGCCTTTGAGGCGATTGTCAAGGGTGTGCCGATCCCTGCACCTACTGTCCCAGAGTCTTTCCGAGTGCTGATGCGCGAGCTTAACTCATTGGTTGTTGATATTGTGCCGTATGAAGCTACCGAGATAGAAGAAGACGAAGCTATAGATCCAACCATCGCCGCAGAACTGCAGGCAGAAGCCGCGGAAGGTGAAGACGAACTCAAAGACGCGATGGACAAAGAGGTAGAAGAAGAGATGGAGGAAGTTGATGCAGATGAAGAGGTCGACTTTTCACCTGATGATGACGATGAGGATGATGATACCTCAGATGATGTAGAAGATAGCCATGACGAATCATAAGACAAAGGACGCTTTATGAAGAACATTACCGATTTTTCAGCACTAGAAATTCGCATTGCATCACCCGATTCTGTCAAGTCGTGGTCGTATGGTGAGGTAAAAAAACCAGAAACAATCAATTATCGTTCTCTCAAGGCAGAGAAGGACGGTTTGTTTGATGAGAAAATTTTTGGTCCAATCAAGGATTACGAGTGTTACTGCGGTAAGTACAAGCGCATTCGCTACAAAGGCATTATCTGTGATAAGTGTGGTGTTGAGGTCACCCAGTCAAAGGTGCGCCGAGAGCGCATGGGGCATATCGGGCTTGCAGCGCCAGTTGCGCACATTTGGTACTTTAAAGGCGCACCGTCCAAACTATCACTCCTCCTCAACATCTCTCCGCGCAACCTAAACGCCATTATGTACTTCTCAAAGTATCTTGTCTTGGAGGTTGATACAGACGAAAAACAATCGGTCACAGAACAACTCGCTGTTGATATTATTGCCGCACAAGACGAACTGCGTGAGAGCAGTAAACAAGAAATGCAAGCGGTCAAAGACGCACTTGCTGCCGACAAGAAAAATCTGAAAGAAAAAGTAACCAATAAAGAGACGCTGCAGCTCAAGCTTACCGAGCTTGAAGTCAAAGCTAAAAATAAATTGGTTGGGCTCAAAGAACAGCTTGCAGTGCAGCTTGATCAAACCAAAGAAATTTATGACACTTTGGGCAAGATGGTCAAGAAAATTAAGAAGGGTTCGATCTTGAGCGAAGATGAGTATCTCAAGCTTGATGAGTACAACGCCGCTTCGTTTATGCGAGTAGCCATGGGTGCGGAGGCAGTACTCGAGATGGTCAATCAACTTGATATGGACGCGTTGGTCGAGCGCCTGAGAAACGAGATGGCAGAGACCAAGGGTGCAAAACGCGCCAAGGCAACCAAGCGCTTGCGCGTGGCAGAGGGACTGCGCAAAGCACGCATTGATCCTAGCTGGATGTTTATGACGGTACTACCTGTTATTCCACCAGATTTACGCCCTATGGTACAACTCTCGGGTGGTCGGTTTGCCACCTCAGATCTCAATGATCTGTATCGCAGAGTTATCAACCGCAATAATCGCTTAAAGCATCTGATTGATCTTGGCGCACCAGAAATTATCTTGCGCAACGAAAAGCGTATGTTGCAAGAAGCGGTTGATGCACTGATTGATGGTGGTCAAACCAGGCAATCAAGACGACGTTCCAACAGACGACCACTCAAGTCTCTCTCAGAGATGCTCAAGGGTAAACAGGGACGCTTTAGGCAGAACTTGCTTGGTAAGCGTGTTGACTATTCTGGTCGCTCGGTTATCGTGGTAGGTCCAGAGCTCAGTTTGAGCGAGTGTGGCCTACCCAAAGATATGGCACTCGAGATGTTCAAGCCGTTTGTGCTGCGCGAGCTGATCATTCATGGTACTGCGCCAAACGTAAAGAGTGCGCGTCAGATGATAGAGCAGCGAGACGACATTGTGTACTCTATACTCGAGCGCGTTACGCACAAACACCCGGTGATTCTCAACCGCGCACCAACACTTCACAAACTTGGAATGCAGGCGTTTTATCCTATTTTGATTGAGGGAAATGCAATTCGATTGCACCCCTGTGTGTGTTCTGGCTACAACGCCGACTTTGATGGTGACCAGATGGCAGTGCATGTGCCGCTCACCCAGCAAGCACAAGAGGAAGCGCGTCAATTGATGATGGCAACTCATAACTTGCTCAAACCAGCAAACGGTAAGCCGATCACCATTCCCAACAAAGAAATGGCGATGGGTGTGTACTACCACACCGTGATGGATGAGTCACTCGAACAACACGAAACTGTCTTTAGTTCATCCAGCGAGGCATACTATGCGTACCAAACAGGAAACGTTGCACTGCGACAGCCTATCGAGGTGCGTGTTTCTCTAGATGGGTCACTCCAGCGTGTTGTCACCACCATTGGGAGATTGCAGTTTAATGATATCTTGCCAGATGACTCACCGTTTGTGAACGAGGCAGTGACAGCCAAGCACATAGAGCAGCTCGTCACACTCGCTATTCAAACGCAAGAGAGAGAGACCATCACGGTCTTGATTGATGCTATTAAAGAGCTTGGATTTCGCGCGGCTACCATTTCTGGACTGTCTGTATCAGTGACCGACTGCGAGATGATTCCAGAAAAAGACGAGATTATAGAGAAAGCCAACAAGCGGGTCGAGGCTGTGCAAGAGCGATACCAAGATGGTTTGCTCACCCTCGAAGAGCGCAAGCGCTTGGCATTTGACGTCTGGATCGACACCACCGAAGAAGTAGCCGATAAAACCTGGGATTCGTACGATGCTGCAAATGCGGTCAAGGTGATGATTAACTCTGGAGGTACTCGTGCATCCAAGGACCAGGTCAAGCAGCTGGCTGCTATGCGTGGGCTGGTTGTTGACCCTCTGGGCAACATTGTTGAGATGCCTACCAAGTCAAACTTCCGCGAGGGGTTGTCTATTTTTGAGTACGTGACCTCTGCTCGTGGTTCTAGAAAAGGTCTGACCGACTCGGCAGTTAAAACTGCTGATGCAGGGTATCTCACCAGGCGTTTGACAGATGTGGCCCATGACATGATTATTCGCGATGAAGACTGTGGTACCACGCAGGGCATCATCATCACTAAAGATAAGAGACCAGATGTATTTGAGACGCGCATCACGGGTCGGGTTACCAATCAAGATGTAGTGGTTGGCAAGAAAGCACTTGTCAAGGCAGGCGAGATGATCTCTGCTGAAACAGCAGCCCAGATTGCACACTCAAAACTCGATGAGCTCACCATCCGCTCGCCACTCACCTGCGAACTGCCGAAAGGTATGTGTGCTCATTGTTATGGATGGGACTTTTCTACCAGAGCAATGGTCGAGGTCGGTGTACCAGTTGGGATTGTGGCTGCTCAATCTATTGGTGAGCCTGGCACACAGTTAACAATGCGCGTCAAGCACTCGGGTGGCATTGTGGGTCTTGATGTGACGCAGGGCTTGCCCCGTGTTGAAGAACTACTGGAAGCCCGTACCCCAAAGAGCGTGGCTCTTATTAGTGAAGTGGCAGGCACTGCCCGCATTGAGCAAGCCGACAAAGAGACAACACTCACTATCAGTCCGGCAGGGAGTGACGATGAGGTGCAGTACATCGTCTCAAACACCACTCCACTACTTGTTAAAAACAACCAGAAGGTGCGACTTGGCCAGCAGTTGACAGCAGGATCACTCAACCCAAAGGAACTACTGCAGATCAAGGGCTTGACGTTTACCCAGCAGCAAACCATTAATGATGTGCAAGCGGTATATGAGTCACAGGGTATCCAGATCCATGACAAGCACTTTGAGGTGATCGTGCGCAAGATGAGTGACAAAGTGCTCATCGAGTCGGCTGGTGACACCAGTTTCTTAACTGGCGAGGTAGTCGAGCGCAGTCGGTTTATCGAGGTCAATGATGAGACTATGGCGGGTGGCGGCGAGCCAGCGACAGCCAAGATTCTCTTCCTTGGCATCACACGCTCATCAATCTTTACCAACTCGTGGCTTTCGGCAGCGTCATTCCAGTACACCAAGGCAGTCTTGACTGACGCAGCGGCTTCCGGTTCGGTCGATTATCTAGAAGGACTCAAGGAGAATGTCATTATTGGCCGACTCATCCCTACTAGTGAAGAGCGCGCCCGTTTGTAATAACTTTGCCGTTACTCATGAGTGAGAGGTATGATACAATGCCTACTCGCTTGAGGGCGGAAAAAAAAGAAAAAAAAGAAATCATACGCACAATGCCAACGATAAACCAGTTAATTAGAAAAGGTGGACGAAAGTCAAAGTCAAAGCGAGTGAAGGCTATGGCACTGCGTCGTAGTTATAACTCCAACACTAATCAGTTGGTAAAAACTAAAAACCCACAAAAGCGCGGGGTGGTGACATTGGTAAAGACCATGACACCAAAAAAGCCAAACTCAGCACTGCGTAAGGTTGCCCGTGTGCGTCTTTCCAACAAGATGGAGGTGACCGCCTACATCATGGGTGAGAAGCACAACCTCAATGAGCACAACATTGTGTTGGTGCGTGGCGGGAGGGTCAAAGATCTCCCTGGTGTGAAGTATCACATCGTGCGTGGCAAGTATGATGCTAGCGGAGTAGATGGTAGAAAAACCAGTAGAAGCAAGTACGGAGCCAAACGACCAAGTTAATACTACAGTACTATACACGCCAAGACTCTGTCTTGAGCATGCACTAAGTAATTTTTCTCGCCTAATCAGGTAGAGAAAAGTGAAGAAAGCACTCTATGCGACAAAAAAAAGCACGCGTTCGATCAATTGCTCCCGACCCTCGATATGGATCGGTTACTATAGCCCGCATTATCAATCGCGCCATGCGTGATGGTAAGAAATCAGTTGCACAGCGTCAGGTGTATGGTGCGCTCGATGTTGTTTCAAAACAGCTTAAAAAACAAGTCACAGAGGTAGTTGAGATGGTACTGGCGGCAATTACTCCTCAAATGGAGGTGCGCTCGCGCAGAGTGGGTGGTGCATCCTATCAAGTGCCAATGCCGGTCAGTGAGCGCCGTGGGTTTTCTCTAGCAGTCCGTTGGTTGTTAGCCGAGGCAAATAAACGCCCCAACAAGCAGTATCACACCTTTGCTGAAAAACTAGCAGCCGAGATGCTTGACGCCCTCAATGGTGAGGGTGGAGCTATCCAAAAGAAAGAAACCTCTCACAGAATGGCAGAAGCCAACAAGGCATTTAGTCACTTTCGATGGTAGCTATCCTTTTTATAAAGTAGAAAAAAACTGACCCATGGCACAACAACCTGTTAAAAACACCGATAGAAACAAAATCCCTCTCAAGCGAATTAGAAACATTGGCATTATTGCCCATATTGATGCAGGTAAAACCACCACCACCGAGCGTATTTTATACTTCACTGGTCGCACCTACAAGATAGGCGAGGTACATGAGGGTGCGGCAACTATGGACTGGATGGAGCAAGAGCAAGAGCGTGGTATCACGATTGTTTCTGCTGCCACTACCACGTTTTGGACTCCCTACTTTGAAACACACCTAGAAAAAGAGCAGTATCGTTTTAACATTATTGATACTCCGGGGCATGTCGACTTTACCGCAGAGGTAGAGCGTAGCTTGCGCGTACTTGATGGTGGTATTACCGTGCTGGATGCATCTGAAGGCGTACAATCACAGTCTGAAACTGTCTGGCGCCAGGCAGATAAATACAAAGTGCCTCGCATCTGTTTTGTTAACAAGATGGATAAGCTTGGTGCAGACTTTTTTGCCACCGTTGAAGATATCAAGGAAAAATTTGGTGTTGTGCCAGCAGTTATGGTGCTGCCGATGGGTGCTGAAAACGAGTTTCGGGGCGTTATTCAGCTGCTGGAGCGAAAAGCGCTCTACTGGAAAGACAACGAGGCAGATACCGAGCCAGAGGTAAAAGATATTCCAGACGAGTACAAAGATCGAGTCGAAGAGCTGCGTTCTCAATTGGTCGAGCAAATTGCCGAGACAAATGACGCAATCATGGAAAAGTTTTTTGCCGAAGAAGAATTGAGTGTTGACGAGCTGAAAGCAGCTCTCAGGACAGCAGTGATTAACTACCAATTAGTCCCTGTGTACGCAGGCTCATCACTCAAGAACACTGGGGTGCAGCCGCTGCTTGATGCAGTTGTTGACTATCTACCCTCACCAGTTGACATCGACCACATCACGGGTACCAACCCAAAAACAGAAGAAGAAACAGAGAGAAAGCTGGTGCCAGAAGAAGATTTTTGTGGTCTTGCGTTCAAGATCCAGACCGACCCTCACGTGGGTCGCATCACCTACTTTAGGGTGTACTCGGGCGTGTTGCAGGCAGGTAGTTATGTGTATAACCCTGTGCGCGGTGAAAAAGAGCGTGTGGCCCGACTTCTTTTGATGCATGCTAATCAACGTGAGGAAATTTCCGAGGCGCGTGCTGGTGAAATAGTAGCGGTAGTTGGTTTGAAGGCCACCAAGACAGGTGATACTCTGTGTGATGAGGCTAACCCCATTGTGCTTGAAGGTATTACGTTTGCCGAGCCAGTTATCTCGCTTGCTATCGAGCCCAAAACAAAGTCTGACCAAGAGAAAATGTCAATGGCGCTTGCCAAACTGAGTGACGAAGACCCCACATTTACTATCAAGTCCAACACCGAGACGGGTCAAACTATCATCGGTGGTATGGGAGAGCTGCATCTCGAGATCCTGGTTGATCGTATGAAACGAGAGTTTAAAGTTGATGCCGATGTTGGTGCGCCACAAGTTGCGTACCGCGAGACCATCACTAAAGACTCACAAGGTGAGGGTAAGTACATCAAGCAGTCTGGGGGTCGTGGTCAATACGGCCACGTGCTCCTTCGAGTTACTGCAAAGGACAGAGGTACCGGTTATGAGTTTGTTAACGAGATCACTGGCGGTGCTGTACCCAGAGAGTTTATCGAGCCGACCAACAAGGGCATCCAGGAAGCACTTGAAAGAGGCGTTTTGGCGGGCTATCCCCTCTCTGATATTCAGGTGTCACTGTACGATGGTTCGTATCATGACGTTGACTCAAGCGAGCTTGCATTCAAGATGGCGGGGTCACTCGGTATTAAAGATGCGCTCAAGGGCGCCAAGATGGTACTCTTGGAGCCAATCATGAAGGTTGAAGTTTCAACTCCAGAAGAGTACATGGGTGATGTGATTGGTGATTTGGGCTCACGCCGGGCACAAATCCAAGGTACTGCCCAAAGAAATAATGTCACTATCATCACTGCACTTGTGCCATTGGCAGAGATGCAGGGCTATGTTACAATTTTGAGAAGTATGACGCAGGGTCGTGCCAGCTCGGTGATGTTACCGAGTCATTACGACATCGTTCCTCAGTCTATTACGGAAGGTATTATTTCGGAGCGAAAGTAATAAGCCAATACACACATTATTATGAGTAAAATAGAGACTTCTACTCTTACTGGTTCTACTGAGGCTAAAAGACTTGCAGAAGGGATAAGAAATGATGTAGGTTGGGCTGAGAAAAAAAGAGCATATGCTCAAGAATTACAAAAGGAACGAAATTATTTTCCTGTTCCTCCAGAAATGGAATACATTCGGGACTCCTACAAACAAGAGAAAACCCACGAAGAACATTTGAGGTGGTGGGCTGGTAGAAATGGAAGAGGAGTGCCTTTGAGAAGAAAGTTCAGATCATCTAATTGATTAAAAGAAATATTGATCTTTTTGCAAAAGAGGAAGGCGGAAATGAAAAACATAGGTTGGCATTAGAAATTTTAGCACTTGAGGAAGCTTTGTCAAAACTACAATCTTCTCCAATAAAAAGATTTAGATTTTTTTAAAAGTAATAAACAATAAGTAAAAAAGGAACCATATGGCAGACACATTTGTTCGCAACAAGACTCACGTTAACATCGGTACGATTGGTCACGTGGACCACGGTAAAACAACTCTTACCGCTGCAATCGCAACTACGCTCGCAGACAGGGTGCCTTCACCTATCAACTTGGCAAAGGGCTACACCGATATTGATAACGCTCCTGAAGAGGCAGCTCGTGGTGTGACCATCAATATCTCACACATCGAGTACGAAACAGAACAACGTCACTACGCACACATCGATGCTCCAGGGCATGCTGACTACATCAAAAACATGATCACTGGTGCTGCTCAGATGGACGGCGCTATCCTCGTAGTAGCTGCAACTGATGGCCCAATGCCTCAGACAAGAGAGCATATTCTCTTGGCAAAACAGGTGAACGTACCACAACTCGTGGTTGCACTTAACAAAGTTGACATGGTCGATGACGCAGAGCTTCTTGACTTGGTCGAGATGGAGGTGCGCGAGCTCCTCACCAAGTACGGCTATGATGGCGACAACACCCCTGTTATTCGTGTCTCAGCACTTAAAGCACTCGAGGGTGACAAAGATGCGCAAGAAAAAGTTATGGAGCTGATGAACACGGTGGATGAGCAAATCCCCGACCCCGTGCGTGAGCTTGACAAGCCATTCTTGATGCCTGTTGAAGACGTCTTTTCTATCAAGGGTCGCGGCACCGTGGTCACGGGTAGAATTGAGTCTGGTAAGGTCAAGGTCGGTGAGGAAATCGAGATTGTTGGCCTCAAGGCAGCGCAAAAATCAGTGGTGACGGGTGTTGAGATGTTTAAAAAGATGCTTGATGAAGGTCAGGCCGGCGACAACGTTGGCATTCTCCTTCGCGGTATCGAAAAAGACGACGTCGAGCGTGGCCAGGTTTTGGCAAAGCCAGGTACGGCGAACCCGCACACCGAGTTTGAGGCAGAGGTCTACATTCTCACCAAAGAAGAAGGTGGTAGACACAAGCCATTCTTCACTGGGTACAGACCACAGTTTTACATCAGAACCACTGATGTAACGGGCGAGGTCACACTCCCTGATGGTGTTGAGATGGTCATTCCTGGCGATAACGCCAAGATGAAGGTGAAACTCATCGTGCCAGTGGCAATGCAGGAAGGTGTTCGGTTCGCTATTCGCGAAGGTGGACATACTATTGGTGCAGGTGCTATTACCAAGGTCATCAAGTAAGTACTACGTATTTTCAAAAACCCCTCACTATGTATGGTGAGGGGTTTTGGTAGGTTTACATCTGGGGCTAAGGGCGGTATAATCTCACGTCTGTGACGGCATTTATAAGACACACATGGCAGCAAAGAAACAAACAACAACACCAGAATACAAAATTAGGGTTCGACTCAAGTCTCACGACCATAGGGTTATCGACGATGCGGGGAGAAAAATACTCGAAACAGCGCTTTCAACGGGGGCAAAGATAATTGGTCCGGTGCCACTCCCCACGCACATTAAGTCATTTACTGTCTTGGTTTCTCCTCACACCGACAAAAATGCGCAGGAACACTATGAAATTCGCACGCATAAGCGCATGATTGAGATAGTAGACCCAACAAACAAAACAATTGACTCGCTGATGCATTTGGAGTTGCCAGCTGGAGTCTCAATTCAGATCAAGATGTAAGGAAGCAATCAAACACACATGACTACATATGCCAGGAGTAACAGATTTTTTCGCCACCAAGATAGGAATGAGTCAAGTATGGACGACAGCAGGTAAGAGATTAGCCATTACTCGGCTCAAAAGTCAGCCTGCAGTTGTGATTGGAGTGCAAAATGCTCACACTGAGTCAGTCCCCACGCGCATAGAGGTAGGATACGGTGCTAAAAAAGCAAAAAACACACCAAAGCCACTTCGTGCCAGATTAGAAAAGCTGCAGTACCCTACGGGGGTTCGTCACGTTGCAGCTATTTCCGTTGGTCAAGATCAAGATCTGCCAGAAATGGGAACGGTTATCTCTGCTGTCGGTCATCTGCAGCCAGGTGATGTTGTTTGGGTGCAAGGCACTACCAAGGGAAAGGGGTTTGCTGGTGGCATCAAGCGTCATGGGTTTCATGGAGGGCCAAAAACACATGGTCAGTCAGACAGAGCACGTGCTGTTGGCTCGATCGGCCAGCAGACACCAGGAAGAGTGTTTAAGGGCAAAAAGATGCCTGGTCACATGGGGGTTACTACCCACACGGTAAAAAATCTTGTAGTACTGCATGTTGACTCGACAACCGGAGAGATTTGGGTGAGTGGCCCTGTACCTGGCTCCCTAACAGCTTCAGTGAGACTCAGAAAAACAGGTGAGACGAAAACAATCGATCTTGACAAGATGGCCTCTGGAATTCCTGAAGAAAAAACACAGGAAGTATCTACGCCGGAAGAACAAACCACAGCAGTAGCAGAGGAAACAGCATAATATGAAGTTGACAAAGTATAGCTCTACTGGCAGTAAAACGAGTATAACTGTGCCTGACTTGTTGTTTGCAAAACCAAATGCACCGTTGGTTGCGCAGGCGGTACGTGTGTATTTAAGCAACCAACGTCAAGGCACAAGTAGCACCCAGACGCGTTCTGACGTCACTACCTCGCACAGAAAAATATACAAGCAAAAAGGAACGGGTGGTGCTCGCCATGGTTCTCGCAACGCCCCTATCTTTGTGGGCGGTGGTGTGGCTCATGGTCCCACTGGTACTCAAAACTGGAGCAGATCTTTGTCAAAACAGATGAAGCGCGGAGCTTTGATTGCCTCCCTCAGTGCTCAAGTTGACCGCTGCATTGTGCATGAAGGACTTGATGCCTTATCAGGAAAAACAAAAGAGGCAGCGCAGCTGCTTTCTTCTGTTTCAGACACCACATCATTGGTCGTTTTAGCAGAAAGATCAGAGGTTATTGAGCGGTCACTCAGAAACATACCTGCTGTTTCGTACACCACTGCCTCACTTCTCACTGCCTTTGATGTAGCCCGCGCCCACACTATTATATTTGCTGGCGGCGCGCTGGATGCTCTCCAGCAACGACTCGCAAAACAACCCACCAAGGCAGCGCCCACTAAAAAATCAAGCAGTACAGCAAAAAAGACAGTGTCAAAACAAGAGGTAACGGTAGAAAAAAAATCAAGCAAAAAATCAAAGAAGTAACGTATGCATAGCACGATTATTATAAAGCCAGTTATTACCGAAAAAACTGTTTCTCTTGCCAAGCAGAAGAATGTCTATACCTTTGAAGTTGTCAAGGGCGCAAATAAGTATCAAGTGAAAGAAGTGATAGAAAAACTGTATGATGTGCGTGTTGTTGGTGTACGCACCATTATGGTGCAGGCTGGCACAAGAAAAACAGGGAAACGCCGGCTCTCATCCCAGACCTCAGTGAGTAAAAAAGCGCTTATTAGTTTGAAAAAAGGTGATACAATACCCCTTTTTGATATAGGAGAGACAGAAAACTAAGTATATGCTACGGAGTAAACATCCTACCACCAGCGGACAACGCCATCAGGTAACGATCGATAGATCACACCTGCATAGCGGTAAGCCAGAAAAGTCACTTTTGGCGAAAGGTCATAAGAAACGCCAGGGGAGAAACTCCAGTGGTACAATTACTGTTCGTCATCGTGGTGGAGGAGTCAAGAAACGCATGCGTATTATTGAGTGGAAGCGCACCAAACATGGTGTGCCGGCAGTCGTGGTGCGCATTGAGTACGACCCAATGCGTAGTGCAAACATTGCACTCCTTCATTACAAAGACGGGAGTAAAGCATATATTTTGGCTCCAAGCGATCTACAGCCAGGTAGCACGGTGGTAGCTGGTGAGTCAGTTGAGGCAACCCCTGGCAACGCGCTGCCACTCAAGCAAGTGCCGGTCGGTACGCCCATTCATGCTATCGAACTTACCCCAGGCAAAGGAGCTCAAATCTGCAGAGGGGCAGGTACTGCTGCTACTGTGCAGTCAAAGGAGGGAAAGTTTGTGACCGTACTTTTACCCAGCAAAGAGCTTCGCTTGATAAATGGAGAGTCGTTCGCTACAATCGGCCAGGTTGCAAATGTCCGGTGGAAGAGTAGAAAGCTTGGCAAAGCTGGCCGCAAGCGCCTGATGGGCATTCGCCCAACAGTACGTGGTACCGCTCAGCATCCAGGCAGTCATCCTCATGGTGGCGGTGAAGGTCGCGCGGGGGTTGGCATGAAGTATCCAAAAACTCCTTGGGGCAAGCCTGCGATGGGTAAGAAGACTAGGTCGAAACGCAAGTCTCGCAAGATGATCGTGAGAGATAGGAGAGTCAAATAATATGAGCAGAAGTTTAAAGAAAGGCCCGTTTGTTGACCCAAAATTACTACAAAAAGTAATGGCGCAGAAGCAATCGGGTGACAAGTCAGCACTCAAGACATGGCGAAGGAACTCGGTTATTCCACCAGAGTTTGTTGGTCATACATTTTTGGTGCATCAAGGAAAAACATTTATCGAGGTGTTTGTATCAGAGGCAATGGTGGGGCATAAGCTAGGTGAGTTTGCTCCCACCCGCACCTTTAGAGGCCATGGCAAGATCGTAAAGAGAATTACATCAAAGACATAATGATAATTACAGCAACACAAAAATACACTCGGCAGGCTCCACGTAAAGTGCGACTTGTGGCCAATGCGGTCAAAAATTTGCCGTTAGTTGTGGCGATTGATCAGTTAGCTCATATAGAGCAAAAAGCGTCTCTTGTGGTGCTCAAAGTACTGCGACAGGCGGTTGCTAATGCAGAGAACAACCATCGACTAGATCCAAATACGCTCAAGATACGGTCGATTCAGGTGCAGAACGGGCCTGTGTACAAGCGTTTTCAAGCGGTGAGTAGAGGGAGGGCGCACGCTATCCAAAAAAAAACAAGTCATATTATGGTAGAGCTTGAAGCAGTATCAAAACAATAAGAACATATGGGACAAAAAGTAAACCCGATTAGCTTTCGACTTGGCAACACACTTTCATGGAAGTCGCGTTGGTATGCTGATGGCGCTGCATACGCCAGCACACTTCTTGAAGACTATCGCATTCGCCGTGCGCTTAAAGACAAGCTTTCAGGCGCCGGGGTGGTTACGATTGGTATCGAGCGTTCTCCTTCTGCGCTAACCATCATCTTACATGTGGCAAAGCCAGGTGTTGTGATCGGTAAAGGTGGCTCAAACTTGGAGGAAGTCAAGAAAGTGGTTGAGCGGCTGGTGAACGTCTCCAAAAGCAAAAAAGATAGAGTAAAGATAGACCTCAAAGTAGAGGAGGTACAGCAGCCAGACTTGAGTGCAAAGTTAGTAGCAGAGCGTATTACCAATCAACTACAAAAACGCTTTCCGCATCGACGGGCTGTTTCACAAGCATTAGAAAAGGCAATGCAGGCTGGTGCAAAAGGCATCAAAATAGAGTTGAGCGGTCGCATTGGTGGGGCTGAGATTGGTAGGCGAGAGAAGTACTCTGAGGGGAGTGTGCCCACCCAGACACTTCGGGCAAAGATTGATTACTACCAAGCACCCATTCCTACTCGCTCTGGGTATGTGGGTTTGAAAGTATGGATTTATACCGGTGATGCCGTAGAGTAATATGTTGCAACCAAAAAAAACAAAATACCGCAAAGCATTTCGAGGTCGCATCAGAGGCAGCGCTTCTCGTGGGGCAGACATTGCGTATGGTGAGTTTGGTCTCAAAGCCACTAGCTTTGGTCGCGTCAACTCTCGAGAAATTGAGGCTGCTCGCAAGAAAATCACCTACATGACAAAACGAGCGGGTATTTACTGGATCAGAATCTTCCCACACAAACCAGTTACCAAAAAGCCAGTTGGTGTCAAGATGGGAGGAGGAAAAGGCGCACTTGACTCGTACGTGGCAGTGGTAAAGCCGGGCACTATTTTGTTTGAACTAGGTGGGGTGTCTGAAGAAATAGCCAAAGAGGCGTTTCGCAAAGCAGGGCATAAGCTCTCGGTGCAAACGACGTTTGTAGCAAAATAAACATATGAAGCGATACACAAAAAAAACACTAGCAGACAAATCCACCACAGAGCTCAAAGAGCTTGTTTCGCAGCTCCGCACAGAGTCAGCGCAAGCCATGCTTGAAAAACGAGCAGGGACTGGACGCACAAACGTTCGATTCCTCAGAGATCAACTCGCACGAGTGCTCACCATTCTTTCCCAAAAGGAGCGAAGCGAAGCACTGATTGGACACACAACAGACAAAGGAACAGCATGAAAACACTCCAAGGAACTGTCGTTTCACTCAAAACCCCACGAACTGCGCAGGTGCGTGTAGCCAGGCAGTGGCAGCACCCTCTCTATAAAAAGTCGGTCAAGAGAACAAAGCGATACGCCTGTGACTATCAAGGATTAGAGTTAGCGTTGGGTGACACAGTGATCATTAGAGAATCAAGACCGCTCAGTAAAACAAAGCGCTTTGTGGTTGTAGAAAAGGTGGTGGAAGGAGCACAATGATACAGCTGAGATCAGTTCTTCATGTTGCCGATAATAGCGGAGCGAGGAAAATCAGAGTCATTCAAGTTCATGGCGGCTCTCGTCGTCGGTTTGGTCGGGCTGGCGATATTGTTGCAGCCTCAGTTATCGATGCGGATGCAAATAGTGCTATTCCTAGAGGGGAAAAGGTAAAGGCAGTTATTGTGCGTACTAAAAAGGAAGAACGTCGTCCGGGTGGTGAGTACGTACGTTTTGATGACAACGCAGCGGTGATTATAGAGTCAAGAAAGAACACTGTGCCGTTGGGCAGTCGTGTCTTTGGCCCTATTTCAAGAACAGTCAAGAACAAAGGGTTTAGTAAAATAGCAAGTTTAGCACCAGAGGTTATATGAAATTACGGGTAGGAGACAACGTTATAGTTACAGCCGGCAAGGACAAGGGTGTTAAAAGCGAGATTACCCGGGTCATCCCTAAATCAAATAAGGTGGTGGTGAGGGGTGTTAATATGTATGTCAAGCACACTAAGCCCATGATGGGCAGAAGCGGTGAGCGTACCCGCACTGAGCGACCACTTTCTACAGCCAAAGTTGCGATACTTAACCAAGAGGGAGCTCCAGATAGAGTAGGGTACGTAGTCGATAAAAAAGGCGTCAAGCAGCGCATCTTTAAGAAAACAGGTAACGCTGTAGATGCTGCCTCAACACCAAAAAAATCAGCTGCAGCAGCTACCGCCAAGAAAACAACAGCAAAAGCAAAAAAATCAACCAAGAAGTCAGCTAAAAAGAAGTAGTTTATGTCATCACTCAAACAACTCTACCAGGATACTATCACGCCCTCTATGATCAAGGAGTTTTCCTATAGCTCTCCTTTTCAAGTACCGCGACTGCAAAAAATCATCCTCAACATGGGTGTAAGTGAGCCTCAAGATCCTAGAGCACGAAAGCAAGTAGTTCAAAACATCGCTGAGCAGTTTGCTGTTATTTCTGGACAAAAAGCACAAATCACGACTGCTCATAAAGCAATTGCTAACTTTAAGCTACGCGCTGGCGACCCGCTTGGAGTAATGGTGACGCTGCGTGGTGAGCGTATGTGGGACTTTTTTGAAAAACTAATTGCCATCGCGCTACCCCGAGTAAAAGACTTTCGTGGTGTCTCTCGCACTGCTTTTGATGGTCAAGGCAACTACAGTATGGGGCTGGAAGAGCAGATTATGTTCCCCGAGATTGACTACGATGCTATCGAGCGAGTGCGCAGCCTGCAGGCTGTGTTTGTTACAACAGCCCAGAGTGATAAGGAAAGCTTTAGATTGCTCGAGCTTTTTGGCGTTCCGTTTGCTAAAATACAAGACCGTTAATTGGAAGAGATAAAACATATATGGCAAAAAAATCGAAAATAGCAAAATCAAAAAAACTACTGAAGGCCCGAGCTTCGTACTTGAAAAAAGGCAAGAGGAAAGCAAACACGGTGTCCACCCGTGGTGTAAACAGGTGTGCTATTACTGGCAGGCCAAAAGGTTTTATGCGCTACTTTGGCTTGAGCAGACTTACCTTTCGAGAGTTGGCAGTAAAAGGAGAACTTCCTGGAGTAGTGAAAGCAAGTAAGTAAGTAACACCCGTATGACAGATCCTATCGCAGACATGCTCATCAGAATTAAGAACGGTTTCTTGGCTCGTCATACCAAGGTGAGCATTCCATTCTCAAAAGCAAAGAAATCAATTGCTGATATCTTGGTAGCCGAGGGGTACCTGGCCGATGTACAGATAGTACATGATGGATCGTTTGACACCATACAGGTAACATTACAGTACAAATCAGATGCATCAGTTATTCATGATGTGAAGCGTCTTTCTCGTCCAGGAAGACGACTGTACGCCCCCTCAAAAAGCATTCCTCGTGCTCTTGGTGGATACGGCATTACTATTGTCTCGACCAGCAAAGGCATCATGACCGATACTGCAGCACGCAAACAAAACGTAGGAGGTGAGCTACTCTGTCAGGTTTGGTAGTATGTCAAAAATTGGAAAAAAACGAATCACTATTCCTGATGGGGTCACGATTACCGTGAATGAAGGTGTGGTGCAGGTAGCGGGTAGTAAAGGCTCGCTCCATGTTTCACTGCCTCAAGCTATTACAGTCTCTCTGCAAGATGGGGAGCTTGCAGTCGCGCGAGCGAGTGATGAAAAACAAGCCAGAGCATTTCATGGTTTAGTGCGTAGCCTGGTGCAAAACGCGGTTATAGGAGTTTCTCAAGGATACAAAAAAACACTCAAACTTGTTGGCACTGGTTATAGAGTGCAGTCGCAGGGAGCAAACCTTTCATTAGCAGTTGGTTACTCACACCCGATCGTGTTTCAGCCGCCAGCAGGCGTGTCCCTCTCGACTGAGGGGACCGATACCATTCATATTGAAGGCATTGACAAACAAGTAGTTGGTCAAGTGACAGCCAACATCCGAGAGCTCAAGCCGCCCGAGCCGTATAAAGGCAAGGGTATTCGCTACAGTGATGAAGTAGTACGAAGAAAACAAGGAAAGACTGTTGCATAACCGGCAGTTTACACAACATATGGCACAGTCATTTCACAATCTCTCACTAGCTGCTAGGCGAAAGCGTCGTGTTCGCGCCAAGATGAAGGGGACAGCCCTTCAGCCTCGTGTTTCGGTGCATCGCACCAACAAACACATCTACGTTCAGGCAATAAATGATGTTGATGGGGTAACGTTGGCAGCAGCAAGTGACCTGGGTGCACAATCGGGCAGCAAAAGCGAGTCGGCAGTAGAGGTAGCCAAAGCACTTGCCCAGCAACTAAAAAAACAAAAGATCAAGACCGTCATGTATGATAGGGGGCAGTTTCGCTATCATGGTAGGGTTAAGGTAGTGGCAGAGACGCTCAGACAAGAAAAAATAAAGGTATAACTTATGAGACAACAACGCGAACCACAAGAGTTTGAGGAAAAAGTCATCCAGATTTCTCGTGTGACTAAAAAAACGACGGGTGGCAACAAGATGGGATTCTCTATCTTGATGGTGGTGGGTGATAAAAAAGGTCGAGTTGGTATTGGTTTAGGCAAGGCGCAAGACGTCATGTCTGCCATTCGAAAAGGGGTCAAGAAAGCCAAGAAGAAGATGATTACGGTACCAATGGATGGTACGACCATTCCGTTTCCTATCACCGTTAAAAAAGGAGCGGGCAAAGTGTTGTTGAAGCCAGCACCAAAAGGCTCCGGCATTATTGCTGGTGGTCCTGTGCGAGCAGTTGTTGAGGCAGCGGGTGTCAGAGATGTTTCAAGTAAAATTTTGGGCTCGCAAAACCAGGCTTCTAGTGTGTACGCAGCGTTTGAAGCACTCACCCAGATGCAGCACATTGTCGAACAAAAAGGACTAGAACTCAAGTCAATAGCTGATGTAGAAAAGGAAGAGGAAGAAAAACTCAAGCAGCTCGAACAGCAGGCAAAGGAGACAGTGCAAAAAGAACTCAAATCGCCAAAAAAAGCTGCAGCAGTAAAGAAACCGAGTAAAAAAACAGCACCACAACCAAAGAAAAAAGCCGTCAAGACCAAGGCAGCTACTTCTAAAAAAGCTGCTGTAAAAAAGTAACCACAGGTAGTATCACTATGTCGCTTCTCAACTCACTCTCCAAAACAACCACCAAGTCTAAAAAACGCGTTGGTCGTGGCTACGGCAGTGGTGTTGGCGGCCATACATCGGGTAGAGGTATGAAGGGTCAGAAGTCTCGCACAGGCGCAAACATCCCACTTTGGTTTGAGGGTGGACAGCTACCACTCATCAAGCGTTTGCCGATGCTACGTGGTAAGGGCAGGTTTAAAGTGGTGCGCCCGACTGCTGAGATTACCCTTTCTGAGCTAGAACGTATGTCAGCCGATACTATCACCAGAGAAACACTGGTACTTGAGAACGTTATTGATCCTGCTTTTAAAAAGGCAAAGGTAATTGCCTCTGGTACGATCAAGCGTCGCGTGACACTCTCGGGCATCAAGGTAAGTGACGGTGCGCGTAGCGCTATCACCGCCGCGGGCGGCAGTGTTGAGTAGGCGCATCTTGCACAAGGTTATATTTTTTTGTAGTATGCATCATATTGATGAGTAAGAGGAGGCGTGCATCGTGAAAGAATTACAAGAGTATATTACCAAGTTGGCATCGAGTAGGGAGCTGCGGACCAAGTTTGGTTTTGTGTTGGCTATGGTGGCGGTGTATCGATTTTTAGCCCACATTCCCGTGCCGTTCGTCTCGGTTGCTCAGATCCAGTCTATTTTTAGCGGCAACCAAGCATTGAGTTTTCTCAACATTTTATCTGGTGGTACCCTGGCCAATTTTTCTCTAGCGGCAGTTGGCATCAACCCCTTTATTACCGCCTCGATCGTGATGAGTTTGGCGGCCATGGTTATTCCATCACTCAAAGAGATGCAAAAAGAGAGTGAGGCAGGACGAGAAAAGTTTAATCAATACACGAGATTGCTCTCAGTTCCTTTGGCTATCGCCCAGAGTATCTCAGTGCTAGCACTACTTACCACCAATGGCTTGCTTCAAAACACTTCGCCGCTGGCTATCATCACCATTGTGGTAACGCTGGTGGCTGGTGCGATGGTCATGATGTGGTTGGGTGAGCTGATCACTATGTATGGTATTGGTAATGGCATCTCGATCATTCTCCTTATCTCTATCTTGAGTCAGGCGCCAGTGCTGTTTGCTCAGTTTATGGCTGGTGGGACACTCGATATGTTTACTATTGCCACGATGACCGTGGTGTTACTGGTAGTCATTGCTTTGATTGTTGTTGTAAATGAGGGCGTGCGTCGAGTGCCGATTCAGTACGCCAAAAGGGTGCGTGGTAGTCGTATGTATGGTGGTCAGCAGTCGTTTTTGCCGGTCAAGGTAAATGTATCTGGCGTGATGCCGATTATTTTTGCCGTTACTTTGATGATAGCTCCAAGCGTTATTGCCAAAGGGCTTGAGTTTACTCAAAACCCCACACTGGTTGCGTTTGGTCAGAAGTTGACGCTATGGTTTGATCAAACTTCAATTTCATATATGGTTGTGTACTTTGTGATTGTGTTTGCCTTCACCTTCTTTTCTGCCTTGTTGTACTTTAATGCCAAAGACATCTCTGATGAGCTGAAAAAGAGTGGCGCTTTCGTGCCGGGAATCCGGCCTGGCACTGCTACTAAAAAGTATCTTGAGTTTGTCGTAACCCGTATTACATTTGTAGGCGCTGTCTTCCTTTCGCTTTTAGCTGTCTTACCGCTTGTTGCTCAGCGTATGACGGGGATTACCTCGTTGGCTATTGGTGGCACGAGTTTACTAATCGTGGTTTCAGTGATTCTTGAAACCACCAAGCAGATGGAAAGCTATACGGTTGAACAAAACTACGATAAATACGTGGGTGGTTAGCTTTTTCTGTTTTGTGGTAAAATACCGTGTCGTATGTGTTAGTACGTCCAAAAGGGAGCTTTGCTATGAAACTTGTACTGATTGGTATTCAAGGTGCGGGAAAATCAACACAGGGAAATTTACTTTCAGAGCGGTATAACCTCCCCTACCTTTCTTCTGGTCACATCTTTCGGGAAATGGCAAAAGAGAAGACAAAATTGGGTAGATGGCTCAAAGAAACTCTCAATGCAGGGGCGCTTGTACCCGATGACACTACACTAGAGGTGGTACTGACCTACCTAGAAAAACCAGAGTACGAGGCAGGCTACATTCTTGATGGGTTTCCCCGAACAGTGCCGCAGGCAGAGGCATTTAATGGTGGTGTTGACCAAGTTGTCTACCTTGCTGTTTCAGACAGAGAAGCTCTCTGGAGAATTTCTGGCAGGGTGAGTGATAGAGAAGACGAAACACTCTCGGCTATTCGCAAGCGTATTGAGCTGTTTCATGAGCATACCGAGCCAGTTACTCAATACTATAAAAGTCAAGAGAAACTGTGCATCGTTGATGGTGAAGAAACAGTAGAAGAGGTATTTGCCGCTATTACCAAGCAATTAGATACGATTCATACGTCATGAGCGACCGGGTAAAGGCTAAAGTTGTTGCTATGCGGCGCGGTGGCCGTGCGCTCGCCCAGGTGCGCGATACACTTCAGCATACAACAGAACTTGGCAACACGTTTGCCCAGATTGAGGAGCGAGCGCAAGTGCTTATCAAGCAAGCAGGCTTTACTCCTAGTTTTTCAACGGTGCCCGGTTACAGGTGGGCTACTTGCATCATGAAAAATCATGAATTATGTCATGGTATTCCTAGTAGTGAAAAACGTGTTGAATCAGGTGATATTATCACTATCGATATTGGCTTGGTCTCTGATGGATACCACCTTGATACAACTGTCTCGTTTGGGGTAGGAGAGATGAAATCAGAGCACGAGCAGTTTCTTTTGGTAGGGCGTCAGGCGGTTGATGCAGCTATTGGCGTGGTGAAAGATGGCGCTTCTGTATATCACATCAGCCGCGCTATGGAAAAGCGCCTCAAAAAGCATAACTACGGGGCGGTATATCAGCTCACCGGCCATGGTGTAGGTAAAAAACTACATATGGAGCCAGCTATTCCTGTATACGCTCAAAAGTCAGACAAGCGCGTGCGTGTTTCTTCTGGTGATACACTTGCGATTGAAGTGATGTATGCTGCGGGTGATCCAGAATTGGTGTTAAGCGATGATGGATGGACATATCAGACAAAAGATGGTAGTTATACCGCTATGTTTGAAGAAACAGTGTTGGTTACAGACAGGGGATATCAGGTACTGACAAAGTAATGTAAGTCTGGTATACTACACCGTTCTAAACAACACAACATATGGGAAAAGTTCAAGATCACAAACGTGCAGCAAAGGCTCGAAGGCAGGTCGACACAACAACAAAGAGTGCAGATGCCACCGATAGAGTTGAAATAGAGGGTGTGGTGGAGGAGTGTCTGCCAAATACCATGTTTCGCGTAAAGATTACTCAGAGCCCGTTTGAGCAACTAAAGGATAAAGTAGTAATTGGGACTTTGGCAGGAAAAATGCGGCTGTATCGCATTCGAGTTATGCCAGGAGACCTAGTAAAAGGATACATAAGTAAGTACGATGTAGATAAATGCAAAATTACGTACCGCTCAACGTCAAAAGCACTCTAATTCAGGCTTTTCAAGATGGGCAATCTGCGGTATATTTCAGTTCTGCATTTTTGAGTGCAACAAAACAACTATGAAAGTACGATCATCAGTAAAAACCATCTGCATTCACTGCAAGCGCATTCGCCGCAAGGGCGTCCTGCGAGTAGTGTGTTCTGCAGACCCCAAGCATAAACAAAGGCAAGGGTAAGATATGCCACGTATTGCAGGTGTTGATATTCCAGATCATACAACTATTTATCGAGGTCTGCAGCGTATTTATGGCATTGGTCCAAAACTAGCTTCTGATGTTTTAGCAGAGGCAAACATAGATGAGGGGACGCGGGTAAAAGACCTCACTCAAAATGAAGTAAACCATCTTCAGAGAATTCTTGATAAATACGAAGTAGAGGGAGATCTGCGCAGAGCTATTAACGATACTATCGATAGATTAAAGCGTATTCGCTCATATCGAGGCATGCGGCATGCAGCAAAACTACCCGCCAGAGGGCAACGCACTCGCACCAACTCACGTACCGCTCGTGGTGGTGGCAGGAGAAAGACGGTCGGCTCAATGACCAAAGAAACAGCAGCAAAACTAGATGCAGCAAAGAAATAATATTATATGGCAACAGTACAGAAAAAAACCACCAAGAAACGCACAGTGCATAAAGTAGTTTCCAGAGGGAGGCTGTACGTGACTGCCACCTTCAACAGCACGTTGGCAAGCGTGACTGATGAAAAGGGAAATGTGCTATGCTGGTCATCGGCAGGTGAGGCAGGTTTTTCTGGTTCTCGCAAATCAACGCCGTACGCAGCGACTGTGACAGTCGAGAAAGTCCTTGATAAAGCACAAAGCTACGGCATGAATGAGGTAGAGGTATACATTAAGGGTCCCGGTCCTGGCAGAGACGTAGCGCTTCGTGTTTTGCGCGCCCGAGGTATGACCATCCCACTTATCGCAGATGTGACGCCCGTACCGCACAACGGTACTCGTCCTAGAAAATCAAAAAGGAACGCATAGTATATGGCACGATACACTGGTCCGAAAAACAAACGAGCTCGAGCAATAGGTGAAGACTTGGGATTAAAATCAAACCCGCTCAAGGTAAGTCGTCGCCTAGCTATTCGTCCAGGCATGCACGGGGCAAAACGCAGGCGTAAGCTTTCCGATTACGGAAAACAGCTGAAAGAAAAACAAAAAGCAAAGTATATGTACGGCGTGCTTGAAAAAGCACTGCGTTCTTTGTACGAAGAGGCAAGTAAAGACCCCACTGCGACAGGAGAGACATTACTACGTCTGCTCGAACTCCGCCTCGATAACGTTATTTACCGAGCTGGACTAGCGCCAACTCGCGCGTCTGCCAGGCAAATTGTGGCCCATGGTCACGTGGTGGTCAATGACGGCAAGATGAACATTCCGTCCTACCGAGTTGAGCTGGGTGATGTTGTTACCCTCAAGCGCTCGGCCGCCACCATTCCAGCGGTAGCAGGACTTCTTGAGGCAGAGCCAGACGTACCAGCCTGGATGAAGAAAAAAGCAACAGTGGTGACGGTGAGTGCACTGCCTACCCGAACTGATATTGCCGAAGCAATTGACGAGCAGCTTATTGTTGAGTACTACTCAAGGTAAAAAAGAGAAAAGGAATAGTAGCATACAGTATAACTACCAGAAACAGATTCTTTTCACTTTCAGGTGAAGAGGAGGAGAAACGAAAGGAACACTATGTCAGATACGTTTAACGTTTTACAACCAGAGTTTTTTATGCGTGTGGAGGGTGAAACCAACACTGCGGCAGATGTCATTTTTGAGCCGCTTGGGCAGGGATATGGCCATACAGTGGGTAACGCTCTGCGCCGTGTACTTCTGACGTCTCTGCCAGGAGCAGCAATTGCAAGCTATCAGGTTGAAGGCACGCAACATCAATACGATACACTTGAGGGAATCACGGAAGATGTGTTCGAGATAGGTCTGAACTTAAAGCAGGTGCGCATTCGTCACACTGCAGGTGAGAGTGCATCATGCACGCTTTCGGTCAATGGTCCAGCAACGGTAACAGCTGGTGATATTCAAATGGGTGCTGGGTTTGAAGTAACCAATGCAGAACAGCACATCGCGACAGTGGCTGATGGCGCAACACTCGAAATAGACATGACTGTTGCTGTTGGTGTGGGATACCAAACAGCAAGTGAGAAGAAAACCACCACCGTAGGGTTAATTCCTCTTGACACACTCTACTCACCAGTCGAGACCGTATCGTATAGTGTTGAGGCAACTCGGGTTGGCAGTCGCACTGATTTTGACAAACTCATCCTCTCGATTACCACAGACGGGAGTATTACCCCCACGCAAGCAGTCAAGCAGGCAGGTGAAATTTTGGTGTCTCACTTTTCGATGGTGGTGAATCCTGCTGAAAAGGTTGAAGAAGTGCAAGAGGAGACGCTCTCGCCAGATGAAGCAGAAACAATGCGTTTGACTGTTGAAGAACTTGATCTACCAACACGAATTGCAAATGCTCTCAGGAAGGGTGGATACACAACGGTTGATGACTTGCGCACCGCGCAACCAGAAGAAATTGCAAAGGTCAAGAATCTAGGTGAGAAGAGTGTTGACGTCATAGCAGAAGCACTTGAGAAAAAGGGGGTGACTTTGCTGGGAGAGTAACAAAGGTAGTGTATGCGACACAGAGTACAAAAAAAATCACTAAATAGAAACACAAAGCAGCGAAAAGCACTGTTTCGCTCTTTAGTGCGCTCACTTCTGGAGCACGGTAGTATCACTACTACCAAGGCCAAAGCCAAAGTGCTACGTCCTGCGGTGGACAAGCTCCTTGCACGAGCTACTACTGCCTCGAGCCCTCTTATAGCAAGAAGAGCGGTGCAGCAGTACTTTGGCAAAAGAGATGTTGCCAACACGGTGATTGACAGAGTACTACCTGCCTTTGGTGACAAAAAAACGGGCTTCACTACCCAATCTGTCATTGGCAAGCGTCGCGGTGATAACACGCCACTTGTGAAAGTTTCACTTACAAGCATTCCAGAGATAACAGGAACATTCAAAAAAAATACTACAACTATTGATAGTAGCACGAAGGCACAACGATAATGAAAACATACATGCAAAAATCTGGTACTGTGCAGCGAGTGTGGCACGAGATCGACGCTATGGATGTGGTGCTTGGTCGTCTTGCAACACGAGCAGCTAGGCTTTTAATTGGCAAGCACAAGCCCACCTACACTCCACACATTGATGCAGGCGACTACGTGGTGGTGACAAATGCTGCTAGTGTGGCGTTGACTGGTAGAAAAGAAACAGACAAGGTGTACTATCGTCATTCTGGATATCCAGGAGGTTTGCGCTCTCAAACGCTGGGTGAACTCAGAGAGAAAAACCCAACAGAAATTATCAGAAAAGCAGTGTACAACATGTTACCAGATAACAGACTTCGTTCAGAGCGTATGGCAAGACTCAAGATTTTTGCTGGCAGCGATCATCCACACAGCACCCATTTTTCTAGCAAAAAACCTAGTGATACAAGTACGAAAGCATAACGTATGGCACTTAAACTTTCAAAAAAAACTACTACAGCAAAAAAGATACGAAAAAAGCAAAAAAAGAGTGTGGTTGTAAAATCAGCGGCAACCTCTCAAGAGAACAACGCTTCAACGCTGGTACGGCCAACCGGCGAGTACTTTGAGGGTATTGGTAGGCGTAAAGTGGCAACAGCCAGAGTTCGTTTGTACCCTGCTGGTGGAGACGCAAGTGTCAATGGCGTTTTAATAGGTGAGTACTTCCGCGGTATCTACGGTGCTGAAAAGCAGTACATGAAGCCACTCCAACTCACCGATATGAAAGATACCTTTACCTTGGTTGCAACTGTATCAGGATCTGGTATCTCGGCACAACTGGATGCTATCGCTCACGGTGTTGCTCGCGCCCTCATTAAGTACGATCCAGCTCTGCGTACATTTTTAAAGCCAGAAGGTTTGCTTACCAGAGATGACCGCATGAAGGAAACGAGAAAAATTGGTATGGGTGGTAGTGCTAGACGCAAGAGACAGTCACCAAAGCGCTAGTACTGTTTTGCCAAATCCATTGCTTCACAATGTTTCACGAACGAGCACTTTCTGTGTTCAAAGTAGGTATATATGTCTGGAGTTTTTAAAAGAGAGTACTAAATATACTCTGTTTCACAAGTTGTTTCACGCAGATTGTTTAGGACGAAGCGCTCGAATACTCTTTTAGCGCCCTCTTCCAAGCAAGCAAGCTTATGCTAAAAAATGAAACACTCAGGACCACACTGACTCCAATAGGCACGCTTGGGACGAGTCCTCCCATTACTTCGGCCGGCAGGTTAAACAGCACTGCGAGTGGTATCAGTGTACGAAACAAGAGGGAAAGCCAGTTTGGATAGACAGCAACGGGAAACATACCAAAGCGCGAGACGTCTCGATAGAGCATGATGGTGTTGTTTACCTCGGTGGTGATGATCCCTAAACAGAGCACAAAGATGTGAAACGCAGCAGCGATCAACAGGCTGTCTAGTAATACAACTCCACTTAGTAATAGAGTAGAAAACCCTAACTCAGGAATAAGAGAGCGCAGCAGCCACGCGCTGACACCCCCCAAGGGAATAAGAAAAAACATGTCTCCGATGTCTGGTTTGCCAAACAGTGCACGAAAAAGGGGGTTGATGGGTTGGGAAAGATCTAGGTCAAACGAGCCGGTGCGAATGCTATTGGAAAAAACATACACCCCGCGAAAAATAAGTTGTGAGACCGTGTCAATGAGAGTGTAGGAAATAACAAAGAGGCGTAGCTGTTGTGTTTGAAAGCCTGCAACGCTGGGAACCGCGTGTTCCAAACTTACAATCAGCAAAATGAGTGTTGCCAAGCGCACTAGCTTGCCCAGCAAAAAAAGCAGGTTAGTCCATTTATTGACAAATGTTTGCTGTAGTTCGTTACTTGCTAATTTAAACCAGATAGCGGCGTATTTTTTCATAGAGTGTTATCCACCGTGCGAGTCATAGTCTTTCAGTCCCTTTTTCCATACAACTGCTGCCGTTATGCCCAGGGCTACCAACCAAGCTGCTGCTACCAAGAATGATGACCATAGGTGGTCAGAGTTCACTCTGCCCAGCGCTAATTGACCCTGAAAGTACGAGATAAAAGGAAATGGGGTGAGTGCCACGGTGCTGGTGAACCAGCTGGGTAAGATATCGAGAGGGAAGAGCGTACCTGAAGTAAGCCCCATGAGCGTAAAAAATAAAAAACGCGGCCCCCAGGTATCAGGCGACCAAAATCCAATAGCGCCAAACAAAAGTTGTATACAAAAAGTGACACCCATTCCAAGTATGATAAAGAACCCAAGTAGAGGGAGCGATTGGAGTGAGATACTGGTTTGGGGTTGAAAAAGAAGCCAGATACCACCAGCTTCAAGCAATGAAAAGAAAAGATTTTGTAGTTTGTCGGCCGCTTCTTTTGAGAGTAGGTAGAGCGAGATGTTTTGTGGCTTGATTAAAAAGTTTGATAGCTCTCCAGAATAGATAAATGAGCCCAGCGAGTTGAGAGAAGTAGCCGCTACAAGGTTAAAAACTAGATTGGTGATAATAAGATACGCAATCATGTCATCTTTTGTATATGCAGAGATGGTTGCTGTATCAGCATAGACCGACCCCCAGAAAAAAAGACTCAGCAGCAGGCTTAGTACCTGGCGAATACGCCACATAAAAAAACTAGTGCGGTACTCAAAGGTTTGTGCGAGGTAGATCTTAAAGTACTGAAGGTAGGTAGCAACTGTCATGAGCGCTTGGTGTCAGCAAACACGTCTCTGATGATAGCTTCGATAGGAGGCTCCTCAATGGTAAGGTCTTGGACGGGTAGCTTTGAGAGCACTTTACTAGCACTAGCAGTCGCGCTTTTCCGCCCTACAAGCAGTGTGGCTGTGTAGTTGGTGCCGTCCTGGGTGAGTTCTTTAATTTCACCATAGGGCTCTAGGTCACTTCGCTGTACGGGTTTGCTAAACACCAGTGAGAGAATTTTATTTTTAGCATACTTGGCTATAATACTTTGCAGCTCACCATCAAAAATTTTTGTTCCTTTTTCAATAATAATAGCGCGCTTACACAGCTCTTTGACATCATCCATGTAGTGGCTGGTCAGGATGATGGTAGCACCAAACTCGCGGTTGTACTCGCGAATAAAGTCACGCAGTGTTTTCTGCATGATGACATCCAGGCCAATCGTTGGCTCATCTAAAAACAGGAGTTTGGGATTATGCAGCAGGGCGGCGATCAGCTCGCACTTCATGCGCTGGCCCAGCGAGAGCTTACGCACCTGTACCTTGATGATATCAGCTACATCGAGGAGTTCAACGAGTGTCCCGAGTGTTTTTTTGTATTGGTTATCTGGTATATCATAGATGGCTTTGTTAAGCTCAAATGTCTCGATAGCCGGCAGGTCCCACCACAGTTGATTCTTCTGTCCCATTACCAAAGAAAATTGTTTTTGAAAATCAGGCTTTCGTTCCCAGGGAGTGTATCCGAGTACCGAAACTTCACCGCTAGTTGGGTACAGCAGCCCTGAGAGCATCTTGAGCGTGGTGGTTTTCCCAGCACCATTTTGACCTATAAATCCGATTACTTCTCCTTCGTCAATAGAGAATGAGATGTCTTGGACCGCTTTTACTGTTTCGTACTCGCGGTGCCAAAGCGACTTGATAGAACCCCAGACTCCTGGCTCTTTCTTGTAGACCTTGAAGTGTTTGCTTAGATGATCAACGACGATAGCGGCTGTTTTCATAACGGTTCATTCTATCACTAGTTGGCTACCCCGGCATAGCGTTTGATTGAGAAACGAAAAAAAAGTGCGGCACTTACAACAGCAATAAGTGTGCTGACCAAAAGCCAAGCAAAACTAGTGAGTGATAGGTGACCATGTAGTGTCTCTGCTGGCAGGGTGGTAATGAGCCCTAGTGGAATAACAGTGGTGAGCACAAGATGTAGTGTGTTTGTGTAAATACTGGCAGGATACGAGTAGATGCGTCGCAGAGCTGGGAACACCTCATTAATGTTATCGAGTTTTTCGACATAAAACGCGAGCGTACTAATGCACAGCCATACAGCGCTGATCCAGATAAGACCAAGCCCTATGGCCAATAGCGCCAGCATCAGCGAGAGCGGTGTGGGGGCAGCACCCAGCTGCAGTAGCGACCAAATGGTAAGCCCTACCCCAATGACAAATCTTGGCAGGTTATTATAGTTGTTGTACCTGGTAAAGATGAGAAATACTGTATTGATAGGCTTGGTTAGGAGGTTGCTAAACTCTCCACTATAGATATCACGCGTGTAGTACTTCATAGAGTGAGACAACACAGACCAAATGATGGCATCAAACATAGTGTAGAGCCCAACGAGTGTATAAAGCTGGTACTCACCCCAGCCACCAACAGTAGTTGTGTGTTGATAGAGTATTTTATAGAAAAAGATGTTAAATAGAGTCCACATAGTGGCAACTACGGCCCAAAAAAAGAAGTTTTTTCGGTACTCAAACGTACGCATAGCGTGGATGCTGCGAAACTTCCAGAACACTTTCCAGTAAGAGTTGAGCGTGTATTTCATTATCCACCTGACGATGCGTATGTGTGCACTGCCTTGCGCCACAACAGTGTTACTAGAAGTATGAGAAAACAAATGAAAAAGACTGGTGGAAGTAGTGAAATATCACTAGAAACAGCACCATCGAGCAGTATGTTGATGGGCACGCCGTACATGTACTGTAGTGGCAGCGCATATGATGCTGATTGGAGCCACTCAGGCAGAAGAGCAATAGGGATCATTGCGCCACTGAAGAGTGAAATGCTAATCCACTTAAAGTGTTCTAAGCCCTCAGAGCCTTCAAACCAAAACCCTAGTAGGACAATGATAAGCCCCAGCAAGTACTCAACCAAGAAGCCAAACAGTAGTAGTGCTCCAAATACCAACCAGACTGCTAGAGGGGCATTAATCATGGATACGGGGAAGTACTGTGAAAGTAGATAGATGAGTGCTGCCAAAAAGGGTAGGGCAAGTACTAGATAGAGCAGCTTGCCACCAATATGTGTCCAGAATATTTCTGCTAAAAAACCAAATGGCTTGAGAAGGAAAAAATCTATCTTACCCATTCGTATTTGTTCAACACGGAAGCTTTCAAAGTGACTGCCCGTAATGTTGGTGATGACAAGTACGAGCAGATAGTACTGCAGCATCTCTGGTAAAGAGATGCTCTCGATCATTTCTTTTGTGCTGTAGATGCTTTGCCAAACAAAAAACATGATCACAATCGGGATAGCATCAAGAAAGAGCCAAAGCAGCAACTCACTGCGATGCCAAAAGCTAATCATGATAGAAAGTTTGATCCGATAGAGATACTTTTTCATAGATTATAGATAAAAAAAAGAGGCTGTCACTCGCATGACAACCTCCTCTCAGTTTTATAGAGTTATCTGGAAATTACCAGACCGCTTTTTTCAGAGGTTTTCCTACACGGAAGTTGACCACGCGGTGTTTTTTAATTACCTGTCTGTTTTCTTCTCGGCCAAACGGCACCACCTCTTTGTCATCCACCGTGTTGACATAAAAGGTACCAAAACCAGAAATTACTACTTTATCACCTTTTTTGAGCGAGCGAGCCATTTCTTCAAAGACACTCTCGACTGCATCGGTAGCTGCTTTTTTGGTGAGTTTTGCATTTTTTGCAACGATGGCAATGAGTTGTGATTTTGTCATACTTTCTTTCTTTTTATTACTATAATGGACAAGCTTTTTGTATGGAAGTAGCAGTGTAATTGATTTTGAGGGGAAGTCAAGACTCTAGTTTTTAGCACCTCCCCAACGAGTGCGGATGGAAAAAAAGGCGAGTATCATCCCAACTGCATCAAAGCCAACATCAAGTGCGCTGGGGTGTCTGCCTGGCACGAATGACTGGTGAAACTCATCTGAAATGGCGTACAACAAGCAAAACAGAAATGCAGCGTTGATAGCATTTTGTCTCTGCATATGATTGGAGAACGCGCGCACACTCAGGAGCCAAAGAACAGCGTACACTACTACGTGACCAGTTTTTTTGAGCACAAGATCAAACATGCTGATTGATGAGCCAGGGAGTGTTTGTTGATCAGAAAGGAAAAAGATAACCATCATCCAACACGCAAGCGGTATATAGGTGAGAGCTATTTTCATTAGAAAGTATGCGGTGTAGTTGTAGTATGACTACTCTAGCCGGAGTAGGCGGATTACTCGCGCGCCACTTGCCACAGCTGTGAGTACCCCACCTAGTATAACAGTACTCAATGACCTTTGTTTGCCAGGGGTTGTTTGCTCTGAGTACTCTGCTGTTTGCTGCTGTTTGCTTTGGTTGTGCTGTACGGACAAGACATGACTTTGCGGATCGTGAGGGAAGTTTGAAAAAATTGGCAGAGCAGACACTTGGTTGTTCGTGCTACCTTCTTGCTCTGATAGCTCTGCTTTTTTGTTGTCAGTTGTGACCTTAGCAGTAGTTGTGTTTTCACTCTCTTCTTTTTTTGTACTTTCCGCATCATCTTTGCTTGTTTTTTCCTCATTATCACTCGTTGTTGTGTCTGTAGAGATGATGTCTCCGGTGGTGCAGCTCGAAAATGAGCTGGTGGCAATGGTGTTACCAGATTCGTCTTTGATGGCAAAACTGTCGCCAGTGTTGTTGAGTAGATATCCAGACCAAGTAATACGAGTGACGCCAGGTTGTAGCACAGCAGAGAACACCCGCGTATTTTGACTCTCGTCAACCACGCGCCAATTGGTGGCATTCAGCACACTCTCTGTTGCGTTCTCTAGCTCTAGCCACTCGCTCTCACTACTTTCTGGACACGGGCTATAACGAGTAAGTGATATACGTCCGTTTGTGGTGCTTACTGTGGGTGAGGGCGAAGGTAAAGATGAGGGAATGGGAGTCGCTGTTACGCTTGGGCTTGGCTGCACCGAAGGTGTAGGGGTTGGCTCTAGGTTGCTTTCACCAGGAGAGGGCTCTGTTTCAATCCAAGTCTGCTGGGTGCTGAGCGACCAGCTTTTTGACTGGGTACTACTTGTGTAGTCCATAGCATCAATACTTTCCCCAAGATTATTTTTGAGCACTACGCCATCGCCGCTATTATTGAGTTTGCTGGCGCTGAGTGTTGCCACAAAGTAGCTGTGTGGACTCAACTCAATGTGTGAAATGTTATAGATAGTGCTGGGTGTCGTCACCACGTCTTCTAGCGTCCAGTTTTCAAGTAGCACTGTTTCTGTATCGCTGTGATTGTATAGCTCCACCCATTCTGATTCTCCAGAATAAGGGTTGGGGTAGACCTCTGAAATAACAATACTCGCGTGCACCAAACCAGCGCTCGTTGCCATCAACATGCTCAAAGAAAATACAAGAAAGAGGAGTATTCTTTGCATGCGCACTACTTTAACAGTAACGCCTTACAGAAAGATGACAACAGAGAGGAGAGTTGCCCATAGTTTTTTACAGGCTGGTGATCTGGGTTGTGCTTGGTTGGTCGGAGGCAGGTTGTGGCTCGGCAAATACTAGCAATCTACTCTCGGTTGTGCCTGGCGGCCAACAGGTTTGGAGCACTAGTTGTTCTTTTTCATTCTGTGGTTGCAAAAAACTGGTGTCTGTAGGGTCAACCACCGTCGTTTCTTTTACAATGTAGGTAGTTTTCTTGCCCCAAAACCAGACGTAGATAGGGTCTCCTGGTTTTAATAGTTTTATATCATAAAACAGCGCGTTGTATCTTTGGATGTTCCATGTCTCGTTCGTTGAGTGGCCAAAGATAAAGATAGTTTTATTCGCACTATCTTCTCCTGGCAGGCCTGTGCCTTTGGCGTGCGCCACTCCCTGTGAGAGCGCGCTGGTGTACTCTGTTTCGTTGTCCATACTGACATTGGCGATAACATCGCTTTTCAACTGAATAGCAGGTATCTCGAGTGAAAACCGCTCTTCTTCGTCAGGGACCACTAGCTCTTCCTTTTGCGTTTCTACCAATTGGCTAAGTGCAGTAGCTCCATTTTGTACCTGATAGGTCTGGATGTTTTCATCACGATGCGCTCTGTTAAGAAGCGACTTCATCTCTAGTGACAAGATAGGTGCAAAGAAAAATACGAAAAAACATATCGCTGCTGCCATCATCAACTTCCCTGCATGCATCTGCCAGCGCCCCTGATGTGTTTGGGTGTCCAGCTCTGTTACTTTGAGAAGTGGTGTTTGCGCGCTTTCATTGGAGTTTGTAGGTATGCTGTCACTGTGAGCAATGTGCTGTTCTTTTTTGAAAACACCAGAATGTTTAGATTTGGATCGAACTTGATTTGTGAGCCCATTACCAGTGAGTGCGGAAGAAAGCAGATCAAGTCGAGCAACACTAAACTCTGTCACTTTTTCTTTGTGATCCAGAGTAGTATCAGGAACTACCTGAATACTTGACTGTAGATTTTTTTTGTCTCTAGCATCAAAGATAACAACAGGCTGGTGTTTGTTGGGAATGAGTTGCTTCATGACTGCTTTTTTGCAAAACAGGCTGGGCTACATACTTGCTATGCACCCAGCCTGAACGTTATTTGTTTTTGGTTTTATTTGACGCGTGCTCTCGCCTGTAGGCCGTAGCCAGTAGTCAAGAGACCAAGCGAGATCATGATGAAGCCGATGTGCTCACTACCTGTTTTTGGTAGTTGCTGTGGCACGCCATGTTGCACGACTGTTGGTTTGAGTGGCTGGTTGCCAAACATAATGTGCTTGGTTTGACCACGCTCCATCTGCACAGTCACCTGAGTACCTGTGGTAGCTTTCCATCCTTCTTTCATTTTTTCACGGATGGTGACGGTTTGGCTGTCATTAAAGCCGTCAACGATCGTGCCTTTTCCATCGTCGTTTTGAGCGGTGGTGTAGGCATGCCAGACACCATCGTTGTCTTTCATCCACTCAAATTCCCATGAAAGGCCATTTTCATCACTGTCTCTGGTAGCGTCACCATCTTTATCTTCATACTTGGTGATGTAGAAACCAGTTTTGCCTTCCGCTGGTCGCTCACACTTGTTGTTGTCTGGGTTGCTCCCCATTCTACACACACCAGTATTACTGCCATTCTGTTTGTAGCAGACATAGCTACTACTTGCAGTCTGGCACTGTGAGTCACTTGTACAGCTACTGCTGCAGGTGTAGGTAGGAGCACTTGGAGATGGGCTTGGGCTCACGCTTGCACTAGGGCTCTGAGAGACACTTGGGCTCACTGAAGGACTTACGCTTGGACTGGGAGAAACCGAAGCACTGGGAGACGGACTCACGCTGGGAGGAAGTGAGCAGGTAGCACTTGTGGGGTTAGCCTTGAGCCTACATCTGTACTCTTCTCTTTTTTCCATGGTTGGATCATCAACGAGCATGCATGCATAGCCACTACCAAGAGCTTTAGAACACACATCTTCACCATCGACGTTTGTTAGTGGCACACAGGTAGAGTTACAGTGTGGTACTACAGGTGATGGACTTGGAGATGACACAACAGGACAGTACCCTAAGTTAAAGTTAATATCATTCAGTGTGAGGGTTCTGCCACAACTTCCCTGTGATATCTCTGTAAGAGCAGTGTTGTTATTGATCAGAGAAATACCCTCAACATTACTATCAGCACAGGTAATGCCGTTATCTCTTCCAGTGTAATCGTCAGTCGCAGACGCATCAGGGAACTGCGCATTTCCGATTGGTCTAATAGAGTTTACTACCTGCGAGAGCGGAGCAGTGATGCTCCAGTTGCCATTGCTATCGGTCACGGCTCTCCAGAAATCGTCGTTTCTTTGACCAATGGTGATGTTTGATTGATATACTTTTTTACCAGTGTCTTTTTCTACACAGTACGCACGGCCCGAGAGGGTGAGTACATCTGGAGATGGGCTGGGTGAAGGGCTTATGCTAGGGCTTACCGAAGGGCTAGGAGAAGGACTGCTTGGTACTGCTGGTGTGTTGATGTAGCTCACACATTGAGTGCTTGAGCCAACATAGACACCATCGATAGTGGTAAACCCACCATTAACTTGAAACCTGGTAGGAATCTGGTTGTTCCAGTTACCATCAGGTTGCCTGAGTTGATTGAAAGAAACAGTAAAGTCGTGTACACCAGGGTGGTGAATGACACTTGCGCCCAGTACTAGGTGTTTGAATCCAGCAGGACAAGGATCGCCATCATACTCTTTTGCACCAGCAATACAGTATGGCTTTGGATTGCCAGGAGAGTACTCGTTATCTCTGTTATAGAACCCAACTCTTGAGCCTGTCTCATTCATGAATGCTTGCGCAGAGAGAGTAAAGGTCTGGGTGTCACCAGGGTTCATAACAACTTGCTCTGGTGTTAGATCAATACATTTAGGCTCAATGGTACAGTACTGTCCATCAAGTATCCATGCATAGTCAATTAAGTGACTGCCTACGTATCCGTAGTGAGGTGGCTCTAGTAGCTCTCCTTCAACCAAGTCTACCTGATAGTTACAGTCAGGCACATTTGCCTCCAGGTCAACTTCTTGACCAGGACCAAGCATAGTGGTTGTTCCATCAAAGAGCTCTTGCAGGTCTGTATAACCTGGCTCTCCAGGAGCCCTACCCATTTTATAGGTACCAAATGAAACGGTGTAGGTACAGGTAGTAGAGGTATTTCTCACCGTACCATTTGCCACACCATCAGCTCTCCCTTCATCGGTAATCTCTCCAGAAACCCAAGCAGCGATGTTTTCAGAAGAGCAGTCTTCGACAGGGTCAGTAGCTGCTTTGTAGCTGAATGGTTGAGTGGCTAGAACACCACCAACAAGCATTAAAACAAGCCCTAATGCAATAGGGGCATTGAGTGACTTGATGGCTTTAGTGACGATAGATGTTATTGTTTGCATAGTGTGTCTTTTTATGTGAAATCTATGATTTCCAGTACGTATATTACTATAAACGTCCATAATTATAACGATATATATACTACTTGTCAATAGTAAGAATAACTTATAATGTTAATTCTAGGTAGGGCGGATGAGGAAAGAAGAAACTAGAGCACGGTCACTCTATCAACAGCAGAGATGGAGCCCAGAGAGTACCTGCTCGTAAATGAGACGTCATGTCCATTTGGCATGAAGGGGTCGTGCATATAATAAATGCCGTTTTCTTTTTTGGTAATGACGAGAAAGTGATCGGGGCCAGAGCCAATGCCCACGATGGGCGATCTCCCTGCAGCTAGCTCGGTGTCAACTGCCCGGTAGTTGTAGCCCACCCGAGTACGGTTCATAGTCACGCCCCCTGCCGTCCAGGTGCCCTGAATCATAAAGGCAGTATTATAGTAGAACGGGTTAGTACTGATAGCGATGCTGGCAGGCGTTATGTTTCGTCCAAGATGAGAGGCTAGCATAGCCATCGAGGTAACTAGACAGCCGTACTCTGCCATCGAGCTACTTGACCGACCAATTCCCATTCTGCCCCACTGGGCGTCTCGCTGTGAGTAGTAACACCCCCATTCATTACAGATTGTTTGGTTGGTAAGGATAGACGCGCCACCTTGATTACTGACAAATCGACTAAAGGCGCTCAGTTGCCTGTTTGACTCTGCCAAGAGCTCTTGAAAGCGCTGTTCGTTGCTTTGTGTTTGGGCTAAAAATTGCTCTTGTTGGGCTTTTTGGGCGTTCAGCTCATTTTGCTGCGACTGTAGCTCTTGGCGTTTTTGCTCAATTTCAAGTTGTTTTTCTTCTTTTAGGTCTTTTTGTGCGTTGTACTCTTGTTTTTGCATTTCTGCCTGCTGCATGGCTTCAACGGTTTGTTGACTCGCCCGAGAAGAGTACTCGTAGGTAGAGATAAACTCGTGAAAGCTGTTGGCATCAACTAGCAGCGCTAGCGGACTGATGCGCGCGCGTTTGTACTGGGCCTGTACTCGCTCCATCATAATAGTGGTGAGTCTATCTAGCGAAATATCGAGCCCTTCTATCTTGGTACTCAGATCAGCAATTTGACTCTCGAGAAATGAGACCTCTGCTTGGGTTTGCTGGACCTCTAGCTCTTGAATAGAGAGTTGGCCATTGAGAACGTTAATAGCACTGGTAAAGCTTGCTTTTTTATTTTTTTCTTCTTCAAGGCGACTTTCAAGACAGGAGATTTTGTTTTGGATACAGAGCTTTTGTTCTTGCTGGGATCCGGAGCAGACAACATCTTCACAGGCTTGTGCAAACACTGGGGAAACGCTTGCTATGCAAATACCACAGACAATACCAAATAGTGTAAGCAGGCGAGCAAACATACACTCACTGTATCAGAAATAAGGCGAAAAGAGAAGAATGTCATCTTGGTGTAAGGATAGCTCTGTAGTATTGATTGCAACGTACTAGAAACGGTGTGATGCACACCAGAAAGAGAGTATATGACAACACAGCGGTTTTCTGACCTGCGTATTTGGCAGGCAGCACATGACCTCGCACTAAACATGCACTCGGTCAGCCAAGAGTTTCCTCAAGAAGAAAAGTATGGGGTGGGTGGGCAACTGAAGCGCTCGTCGGCTCTGGTCCCTGCCAGAATAGCTGAGGGGTATGGCAAGTACTACCTTCGCGACAAAGTGCGCCTGATGGAGGCAGCCAAAAGTGATGCAGTAGTGACACAAAACCACCTTCTTCTCTCAAGAGATTTAGGTTACATAGATGGAGCCCAGGTGGATGAGCTTGTAGCGGCCTATGACGGACTCTTGGCGGGCATTAGTAAGTTTATCGGGGCGACCTCCAAGAGAAAAGCTGCTGAAAAGACAGATGCAGAACAACCTACTAAAAAGAACGTAGAAGAAGGCAAGTAAAGGCAGGCTTATCGCTTGGCAAAGCTACCCGCAGCACTCGAGGCGGCTAGGCCACCGAGTATGCTTCCTAGGAAAGTACCGGACGTTGCCAGAGTAAGGTGGAGGATGGCTGGTATGGGAAGGACAGGGATATCTCCCACAAAGTCGCTAATGTTGGGACTCAAGTAGAGTAGGAGTCCATAGGTGACAAGCCAGCCCAAGAGCGAACCCATCAGGCCGTACAGCATACCCTCGACCACGAAGGGAGCCTTGACAAACCAGTTGGTGGCGCCAAGTAGCCGCATGATCTTGACAGATGTTTTTTTTGATGTTGCCTTCATCATGATGATGACGGTGATGGTGAGAAACGAGATAAGAGCGAGCATCGAGACAATGATGAGCCCAGAGATGCGCAGTGTGCTGGTCCACTCGGTAACTAGTTGGATGATGTCTTCTTGGTACACCACCTCGTCGATAGTTGCTATGTCTTCAAGATCAGACTTAATAACAGCCAAATCTTGAATGGTGTTGCCAGATACCTCTATGCTCGGCGGCAAGATGTCGGCGGTGACGAGCTCAAGCAGCAGCGGGTCGTCTTGGTTTTCTGCCTTGTAGAGAGCAAGCGCTTCTTCTTTGCTCACCACCTTTGTTTCAGTTATGTAGGGCTTGAGCTTGAGCGAGTTTTCGGCTGCGGCCAAGTCTTCTGTGGTGGCATCAAGCTGAAAAAAGCCAATAATCTGTGGGCGCGTCTCAAAGTAGCGCAAGACCGTGTTGGCACCAAAGAGCAGGTAGGTAAAGCTATAGGCCATCAAAAAAGTAACAAAAATAAGTAACACCGAGGCGAGCGCTTGATAGGGAGAACGACGGATATTAACCAAGGCAGTGGAGAGTGGATTCATGTCTGTGGATCTTCCTCTTTCTTTGTTTCTTTTTGATCCTTACCCTCTTCGTTGTGTGCTGTATTGTTTTTTTTCTGTTTTTTTCCAAGTAGTTTGGCTAGTAATCCTGGTTTTTTTTCTGGCGTATTTTCTGGAGTACTATGCATGAGGTCAGGTAGTTCTCCATCTCCATCCTCGTTATTATCTGGTTTTGAGTCAGACGTAGTGTGTTTGGACGTGACTGTTGTTTTTGTCTGCTTACTATCTGTAGCAATTTCGCCTTTTTCCAGATGAATGTGTCGCGCATCATCTTTATATTTTTCCATGTAATCATGATTATGGGTGGCAAACAAGAGAGTAGTGCCGAGTTGGTTTATTTTATGGAGTAACTTGGCAATGTTCCAGCCAGTTTCTGGATCAAGGTTGCCTGTTGGCTCGTCAGCAAAAATAACCGAAGGGCCAGTGGTGAGTGCGCGAGCGATGCTCACTCGTTGGGCTTCTCCGCCTGAAAGCTGGCTGGGGAAGAGGTGTGCCTTATCGGTAAGGCCAACTAAATCAAGAAGGTCGGTTACTCTGCGCTCAATATCATCTTGTGGGGTGTGCGTAATGTAGAGAGGTAGGCTGATGTTTTCCCAGACGTTAAGATCGGGCAGTAGTTTGTAGTCTTGAAATACGACTCCAATTTTACGCCGCAAATGATGAATGGTGGAGTTTTTTACTTTGGAAAGCTCGATGTCATCAAGGATGATCTCGCCAGAGTTGAGGGTGTAGTCACCCGTCAGGAGCCGCATCAGCGTGGTTTTGCCACTGCCAGAGTTTCCAGTAATAAAGACCAGCTCTCCTGGGTCAACTTCAAATGTGATATTTTTGACGCCAGAGTAATCTTGAAAGATCTTGTTGACGTCTTGAAAGACTATCATGATACACCCAGTGTACTAGATTTGTCTTGAGATATGCAATAGTTAGTTGACGTCCCTATTCCTCGGTGGGAGCCGTTCCCTGGGTATCCAGTACCTCAACCCGACCAACATCCATCAGCCAGCCAGCTTTTTGGCCTTTAAAGGTCTCACCCCAGACTTTCACCTGCATACCTTCTAACTCTGATAGGTCGGTTACCGAAGAAGTAAGATACACAGTTTGCGTCTCGCCACCTGGCCTGAGCAGACTATGCGATCCTTCACCATCGATACCACCAGCTTGCAAATACCCTTCGGCAGTATCTTTGAACGTATCGGTGTCTTTACTACCAAACACATCGCCGTTTTGGACAGCTCCTTCCTCTGGATGCAGCGTTTCGGCGGGGGTGGTGACCTCTGCGATACTTGTTTTCAAGTAGTACCCGCCAAAACCAGTCAGTGCCCCAGCTAGTAGTGCGACCAGCACGGTGATAATCATGTGTTTTTTTGTTGCGTGTTTCATAGATGGCTCCTTGGTGGAGGTGGTTATACTTGGGTCGCCCGTTTCTTTCTGTGTACTATCTTGGGTTGGTTGTTCTTGCATGGGTGTAGTATACGCAGCTATGCAGAGATTGTCAGCTGCTAGTTTGCTTTGTGCTCCTCAAGCACTGGACAAAGCAAGACTCTATACCGATAATGCACCCTATGACAATTGAGGCAAAGCAACGAGCAGAACAAGCACTCAGGGAGGCAGAAACATTGTTTGACGCGGAGGAACAAGCACGATTGAGTCAAGAGTATCAAGCACTCGAGCAGCGTACCTATGCTGCTGATTTTTGGAGTACTCCAGGGGCTCAAGACACCATGCAGACGCTGTCACAGCTGAAAGAACAACTGGGCTTATTTGAGACACTACTGTCTGCGCAGCAAGACGTAGCAGCGTATCTTGAGCTTTCAAGCGAGAGCGATGAACTAGAAGACAGCATTACGCCCTTGCTTGAACAACTTGAGCGGGCAGTTGCCGAGTTTAAGATCACTACCTACCTAAGTGGTCCGTTTGATGGGTACGGCGCACTTGTGTCATTCCACGCTGGTCAGGGCGGGACTGAGGCTATGGACTGGGCAGATATGCTCAGACGACTGTACCTGCGCTACTTTGAGCGGCGAGGGTGGAAGGTGACACTACTCTCTGAGTCTCGAGGAGACGAGGCGGGAATCAAAGGAGCAGAGTATGAAGTAGTAGGGAGTCGCGCGTATGGCTATCTGAAAAATGAGCACGGTACGCACCGCCTAGTGCGGCAAAGCCCGTTTAATGCTGATAACTTGCGTCAAACCTCATTTGCGCTTTTGGAAGTACTCCCTCTCATTCCTGAAGGCAGTAGTGATGCAGTCATCCCCACTAGCGAGCTGTCGTGGCACTTTACCCGGGCGGGGGGGGCGGGGGGGCAGAACGTGAACAAGGTGAACACAGCAGTAGAGTTGACCCACACTCCAACGGGGATTGTGGTCAAGTCGCGCGAGGAGCGCTCTCAGGTGCAGAATAAACAACGCGCCTTGCAAAAATTGACTGCAGTACTAGCCCAACAAAGAGAACAAAAGCGCACTAAGACACTTGCAAAGGAAAAAGGTGATCATCAGCACGCCAGTTGGGGTAATCAGATACGAAACTATGTACTCCACCCCTACCAGTTGGTGAAAGACACGCGTACTGGTTATGAAACAAGCGATACCGCTGGAGTGCTTGATGGGGATATTGATGCGTTTATTCAACACTCTCTGCAGCTGACAGCGGGATAAGTCTTGATTGAGTAATTATGTACTCCTTTTGTGGAGTGCGCAGAGTAACTGCTGGCACTCCTGGTTGTTTGAAGAACATTAGTGCAGGAATCACTTCGTTTGTAGTAAATGTAAGCTGCAGCGTACTACTTTCTTGTTCTTTGATGACGATTAGAAATCCTACCTGATTGACTTCTCCTGCTTTGAGTGAGACACGCTGTTGGTATATGTTTGAGACAGGCTCTCCGTTAAGCGTAACACTTTGAAGTGTCCAGTTGGGAGGAAAGAGTACTCGCTGGTAGTTCACGTACGCCCGGTGTGGTGCTTGCGTAGGGGTTTGGTGAGCAACTTCCTCTGCGGTGGGCGCGGTGTTGTTATTGGTGTAGGTAATGGTCGCAGTCAGGGTGTGGTCGTTTGCTGTAAAAGTGAAATTTCGCTCGATCTGCTTATTTGCTTTGTTGATGCCTACATTTGACTCAATACTAGCAAAAAATGAGCCAGTACAACTGTTTGCGTCACTGCACCACGCTGAGCCGATGCCTCCAGACAGCATTGCATCTTCGAAACCTTGTTGTAACTGCGGGTCGACGGCATACAATAATACCTCTTGATTGACAACCTCCTCTAGTAGTGAGAGGGCGAGTGCTCGCTTGATGTCAGGGCGAGCTGTGAAGACAGTCTGTTGCAGTTGGGTGGCAGTGTGGGATAGGAGCTGTGTTTTTTCTCTACTACCAGGAAAAAAAGCACCCCTCTCATCGTGGAGTGCGTTTGTGAGAGTGTGTGCATCCAGTGTTGTATCATAATCTGGTAGATAGAGCGGTCCGAGCACTGTAAGGAGTCGCTCTATACTTTTTGTGTGTATTCCTATCACCAGATCAATTTCAGAGTGGTCAGCGTACGAAAGATAAGTAAGAATAGTCTGTGCGCTGCGCGGAAACTCTGGGTACCAGTTAGCATCAGGGAGCCGCAGACCATCTTCACTACTCAAGTACTCAAGTACCCCGTAGGGTGGACTGACAAATCCAGCAAACTGGCCATCTGCGTCGTAGACATCCTCAATAGTTACATCGGTTATGACTCCATCCTGTATATTGACAAGTGCGTATGAGCCGAGAAATCCGCCCGTTGCACGTAGTTCATCTGCATTTTGCAAAAGGATAAGTAGGGTGTGATCTCCCTGTAGGTAGGGGATGAGTTGGTTGATGAGATGAGCCAGACCATCACCATTTTCTTCTAAATACAGCAGTATATCTGGAGGAATGTATTTTCTGGTAAAGGGCGAATGAGGTGCGTGTTGCAGTAGTCCGCTCGCTGCTACGAGCGCTTTCTGCATGTTTTCTTGGGTTTTTGCTGCGTGCTGACTGAAAAGAGCAGTAAGATCAGGGCGTATTGTGAGCAGAGAAAGGGAGTGTTTCCAGACTTCAACAGTGTGGTTTGTACCCAGTGTGATCCAGGAGAGTGTTATTGCTGCAGGTTGGGCTGTGCGCGCAGTGCTCTGTGTGCATCCTAGATGAGCATTGTACAAACAGAATGCACTCAAAAATGTGAGTCCTAGTGAAATGAGGAGCCACACACCTACTACACACACGGTTGTCACCACAACTTTTTTTTTCTTTGAAAAAAAATTATTGGGAGGTGCTCGCATCGCGTTATTGCAGCGTAATGCTTTCGATGACGTCTCCCTGTTGGATGTTCATCAGTACATCCATGCCGTCCATTACCTTACCAAAGATGGTATGTTGACCATCAAGCCAAGGTGTAGCCTCAAATGTGATAAAAAACTGACTACCACCCGTACCAGGGCCTCTATTTGCCATCGATACGACACCAGCGCTGTCATGTTTGAGGTCGTCGCGAAACTCATCGGCGATGGTGTAGCCTGGTCCACCCGTACCCCAGAGTGCTTGCTGGCTCACATCTTTTGAAAGAGGATCACCTGCCTGGGCCATAAAGTTTTCAATCACTCGATGAAAGACCTGCTCGTCATAAAAACCACGACTTGCTAGCTCTACAAAGTTTGCGGTGGTGATGGGTGTTTGATCACGATAGAGATCGATAGTAATAATCCCCCTGCTGGTGGTAAGTGCTGCTTGGGTAGCGGGAATACGCTCGAAGTCTTCAATACTGGTTTTGTGGGTTGTGTCTGGCATAGCTTCCTTCATCTGTAATTGAGTACTACTGGGGGTTTGTTTGTCATCTAGAGCAACAGGTGCGCTACTTGCTAGGTAGAGAGCGCTGCCTTCGTCATCAATGCTGGTGCTACCTGACTGATTTGAGAGAATCCACACGAGCCCCGCTGTAGCGATGAGGCCTATCATGATTGCCCAGATGAGTTTGGTGTTGGCTTGTCTAGTGTTGGTCATGTGTGACTAGTGTAGCATAGGTTTTTATGTATCATTTTGGTCGATGGTGTGGGCCGATCGTTCTACCGAGTATGAATCAAGGTAGTATAAGAAAATAACGGGCACGTCTTCGCTAAAAAACTGTTGAAATTCATAGTAGAGCTCTTGGCGCTCTTTCTGGTCTGATGTCTTGCGAGCTTTCTCCAAGATACTATCAATGCGCGTATTTTTGTAGTGAGTGAAGTTGGTGTTTTGCCCCGAGTGCCAGAGGTGGTATTGATCGGGGTCGGATGGAATTTCTTGGCCAAGAAGTAAAATAGAAAAGTTATTGGTATCAGGAAAGTTAGAAATACGGATAGTAACGGTAATATCTAGGTTTTGACAGAGGTCTTTATCTTCAACATTGGAGGTAGATTGGCACGCGCTGACTGCTTGGTCACCCATGGCCTCCCACTCGGTTTTAATGCGCTCGGCATCGGCGGCAAACTGAGTAGTGGTAGTGATTTCGAGGTTGAGAGGTTCTCCTGGGACTTGATCTAGTAGTCGCTCAATAGCTCGAGGAACATCTTGGTTGTACTGCTTGACGCTTTTTAAGTATCCCCAAGAAGAGGGGCTGATAGGGCTGTAAGCTGGCGTTTTATTTTCGGGCACACTGAGTGCGTACGCCAATCCTTGGCGGATATTTTTTTGAAAGAGAGGATTTGCGTTATCAAAAAAGAGAGCTACGTACTGTTGATAGCTGTTGGTGACAGTGGTGGTGGTAGTGGGCCAGTCCATGATGTCGTAGGTTCTCGATAGGTCTTTGAGGGTGTCTACTTCACCGCGCTTGAATGCAGTCATGGCATCTTGTTCTGTTTGGTAAAATCGATACACCGTACTTTGTTCTGGTTTTTCTATAGTTAGCTCGTCCAATACTCCATCGTGGGTTTTATACTGAGTAATGCTGTTTTTACCGATTCCCACAAAGGTATAGCGAGTACGAAATAGTAGTGATCGCTCTTGGCTTACTTTCAAGATTGGTTCGGCGACTGCCGCAGGGAAGGGAGCGAAGGTATCGGGTAGCTTAAAGACGATATCGCCCAAAGTAGTGATGGTTTCTACATCGTTAAAGCGGTAATTGATGTCGTCTGGCTCTACCAATTCGCCATCTTGCCACCTGATGTTTTCTTTCAAGATAAAACGATACATCGTTCCGTCTTGTTCAACGCTCCAACGCTCGGCGAGCAAAGGTGAAACGCTACCATTTGGCTCGATAATAGTTAGTCCGGCGCTGATCTCTTCTTTCACAAAAAGGGGAAGGTCGGGCAGCGTGTACTGGCCAACTACCCCCACGTACTCTTTATTGAGCGTGCGCATCATGGTGAGCATGCGCGGTAAAAACACCCAGAACACCAACAAAGCAACACACAGAGAAAAAAGAAGCGTTTTTCCGTACTTAGCAATATATGCTGAGACGTACCAATAGAGTTTTCGCATACTTGAAGCGCTCGTACCTTTTATGCCATCCAGAGCAATGCAATAGAGTTGATGCAAAACAACACAAGACTGCCGATAGTCAGGTAAAACACTACCTTTTCAAGGCCGCGACGAGTATGGTATGTTTCGCCTCCACCAGACCATGCCGCACCAAGGCCAGTGCCTTGTGCCTGCAGTAAGATAGAAACAATCAAGACAACAGCAAGTATAATTTGGAATGTGATGAGTACGGTGTACATGACAACCATTCTATCACTACTTCGCTACGTTGTGGGCGCGCGTTTCACGAATCACAGTGACCGTTACCGTGCCTGGGTAGGTCATTTTTTCTTTGATTTCGTCTCTAATTTTTAGGCTCAGAGTCGTCACGTCATCATCTTTGGTTTTTTCTGGCTGCAGCATGACACGCACTTCTCGTCCTGCTTGAATAGCATAGGCATGATCCACTCCGTTGTACGAAGTAGCGATCTCTTCTAGCTGCGTCAGGCGCTTGACGTACTCATCATAATTTTCGTATCGTGCCCCCGGTCGTGCGCCAGAAATAGCGTCAGCGATGTAGACAATCATCTGCTCGGGGCCAGAAAACGGCTCATCTTCGTGGTGCTGGGCAATACAGTCAATGACTGGTTGGGGCATATTAAAGCGCTTGGCGATAGCAACACCAAGCTCGACGTGACTGCCCTCTGCCTCTTCAGAGACTTTGCCGATGTCATGCAAAAGACAGCCAAGAGTGACGGTTTTGACGTCAGCTCCGAGCTCGCTGGCAAGCTTCATCCCAATTCGTGTTTCTTCCAGCGTATGGGCGATCAAGTTTTGACCATATGAGAAGCGGTACTTAAACTTGCCGAGCATGCGCAGAAGATCATTTGGCAAGTTATAGATCCCTACATCGTGAGCCAGTTGTTTGCCAGCCTCAAACATGATTTTATCCAGTTCTTTTCGCACCTTTTCCACCACTTCTTCAATGCGGCTGGGTTGGATACGCCCATCTTTGATGAGCCGCTCTAGTGCGATGCGTGCCACCTCTCGCCTCACAGGGTCAAAGCACGACAAGCGCACTTCGGTGGGTGAGAAATCAAGGTCAACATCAACCCCGGTTATTTTTTCAAATGCATTGATGTTTCTGCCCGATTTGCCAATGATCTTACCCTTAATGTCTTCGCTGGGTAGTGTGACGGTCGAGATCGTGTACTCGGCAACGTAGTCAGTCGCTCCTAGTTTCATAGCCCCCACCAAGATTTCCTGCACTTGCTCTTCGGCGGTGCGCTCGGCCTCCTCGGTACGCTGACGGATGATCTGGGCTCGCTCACGACGTAGTTCTTCCTCAAGGGTGTTCATGAGCACACTCGTTGCCTCATCAGTGGTCATGCCAGAAACAGACTCTAGTTTGGCGACCACTTCTTGTCGCTCTGTTTCAAGCTCTTGCTTGAGAGACTCAACTCGCACTTGCTCGGCGTCAAGACGCTCTTCTTTACTATCCATCTGGCTGAGCCTGGTGTCGATGCGGTCGAGTTTATCGTTGAGTGATTGTTGCTGGCGGTCGAGCTCTTTACCACGCTCGCGTGCGTCTTGCTCTGATTTTCTCTGGATTTGGAGTGCTTCAGCTTTTGCCTCGACCAAGATCTCACGTGCTTTGGCACGTGCGTCTGCTAGTTGTTGTTCTGTTTGTTTACTGCGTACTTGTTTTTGTTGTGGTCGTGTGTGTGCTGCAGGCTTTTTTCCTCTGGCACGCTTATTTTTTTTATTTGTGGCACCAGCTCTCTGTGTTTTCTTTTTTGAAGTAGAGGTGCGTTTTTTGGTTTCTCGTGTTTGTTTGTCGGCTCCTTCTTTAAAGAGAGTCGAGAGGTTGTTGAATAGTGACATACATTCCTATCTGTGGTTCTATTGTCCGCTCTTGTTTTGTTTTTCAAACAACAACACGAACGGTGCAGTTTATACGGTTCACCTAGGAAAGTAGTAGAAGAAAAAGAGTAGGTAAGGGTAATCAAACATACTGCGCGTATCGGCGCACTGCGGCATGACGGAGCGCGCCAACCACCAGAGTATCTGGTGCGATCGTTGTCGCTCTCGTGAGATGTGTCGTAATCATCATGTATACCCAAACTGTTTTTCGTTTTGTACAACTTCTAGGTACTTTTCTTTTTTGAAAAGTATAGTCATTGTACGCTTTTGGAAAGTATTCGTCAATGTGCGTGCTGCGCTCGCTACTGCTTGTCTTTCATGCTCTCCCAGATTTCTTTCTTTATTTTCTTCATAAAGTCGGGGTTTTCTGCCAGGTGTTGCTTTGTAGCCTCGCGGCCCTGGGCCAAGACCTCGTCGTTGTACTTATAAAAACTCCCACTGCGCTGGATGACCCCTGTATCAACACCAATATCCACCAGGTCTCCGGTAAGAGAGATGCCGTTTTCGTCCATGTCAAACTCTGCCTGGCGAAACGGTGGAGCTACTTTATTTTTCTTGACCTTTACGCGGTGTCGACTCCCCACAATGTTGTCGCCTTCTTGGATGTTGCCGATTTTTCTAATGTCTAGACGTTGAGAGGCATAAAACTTGAGGGCATTACCGCCCGTGGTGGTTTCGGGACTGCCAAACATCACTCCAATTTTCATACGAATTTGGTTGGTAAAGATAACCAGGGTTTTTGTTTTATTGATGGCAGCGGTGAGCTTGCGCATGGCTTGCGACATCAGTCTGGCCTGCACACCCATCTGGGCATCACCCATGTCACCCTCAATTTCAGATTTGGGTACCAAAGCGGCCACCGAGTCGATGACGATAATATCAATACCACCAGAGCGAATGAGGGTCTCGGCGATCTCGAGTGCTTGCTCGCCGTAGTCTGGCTGGGAAATAATGAGGTCGGTCAGGTTGACGCCGATTTTTTCGGCTCTGCTGGGGTCAAGGGCGTGCTCGACATCAATAAATGCTGCTGTGCCACCTGCTTGTTGGACCTCGGCGATGGCGTGTAGACAGAGTGTTGTTTTGCCTGATGCCTCGGGGCCGTAGATCTCGATGATTCTGCCTTTTGGGTAGCCGCCTACGCCCAAAGCTAAGTTAAGCGCCAGTGAGCCAGATGACACCACAGGGATGGTAGCGAGGTTATCCATGTGGTCGCCCATTTTCATGACCGAGCCTTTACCAAACTCTTTTTCTATCTGCTGCATGGCAATATCGATAGACTTTGCTTTTGCCTCTTGCTCGGGTGTTTTTTTTGCTACTACGTCTGGTTTTTGTGTTTTTGCCATAGGTCTTTCTTTGGGTTTTTTACTCTGTGCTACACAACAGTACCACATTTTCAAAAGAGTGTAACAAGGAATTCTTACAGGAAGATTGCGCCAATTGGCAGGGAGGGGTTTATATAGAAAAAATTATTAGGACTTGACAAATCCAGAGAGAGAGGAGACTGATGGGTATTCAGTATGAAAAATGCAGCATGAGAAAAAGTGGTCTCATGATAGGCAGAAAGGAGATAAAATATGTCTGTAATTGAAGCAGATGGGGCCGGAATCAAAGAAAAAGTGAAGGTGGGTGAAGGACAACTCATTGGGTACTCGCTGTCTTTCTGCGTGCTGGATATTGTTCATAGAGAGGTTAGAGAGGATCAAGTAGAAAAAATAATTAGTGGAACTAATGCAGAGAGTGAAGAGGCTTGGGAAAAGTTACTTTCTGACTATAAGAATTCATATTGGAAAGACCATGCTGATGTAGCTGAAGAAATCGCTAGGCGGTTGTACGAAAGTGGCAAACTAGAACAACCACGAACTAAAGGTGAAAATGGCCCCAATATCTCTAATGGCTATTGGAAGCCATTAGAAGAATAAGCAAAATGACTAGTGGAGTAAGTAAAAAAATATTGTTCAATCAATAGCTTTTTTACATACATCTAACTCAGTAAAGTGCTTTAGCTATAGTTTAGAGCCCCAGTGCTTTGCTTGGCATTTTTCTCAAAGGTGGTTGGAGTGAGAGACGTCATGTTTCTTGTTGAGAGTAGTGGACGGGACTGAAGGCAGTACCAGTGCAAACCCACCTTGTGAGTGCAGTCGTGCTTGTTGTGGGTTTGTAGGAATGTGGTGTGCTCTATGCGTTGCAGACCAAGCCAATGCTGGATGTCTTCTTTAGCGAGGGTGTTGGGAGGAGTAGCAAGAAAAAGATACTCACCATGACTAGTATGTATGCGGTACAGACTAGGAGAGGGGTGGTCTGTGAGTGGTGTGAAGTCTTCAGGCACCTGCGCAGCATGCATCACGACTCCAATGGAAAAAGCATCGGCTATGCGCTGAGCGGTTTGAATCTCAAGAGTTCTGACCATTTTGGTAGTGTTTCCTCAAGTGTCGGGCTGACAGGACTTGAACCTGCGACCTCACGGCCCCCAGCCGCGCGCGCTAGCCATCTGCGCCACAGCCCGAATATCGTTACTTCTTTTTTACTACTTTATCTTCTTTTCTCTACTCGCGCGCTAGCCTCAGCCAAAGTCTGATTCGCCTCTGGTGAAATCTGCGCCACAGCCCGACCACATCAGTATGATACTATAAAAAAATGGAAGGAAGAAAGGAAAGGCTAAAACACCCCTCCGCTCACCACAGGTGGTGAGGGATGCCCCTCTTACAAAAGAGGGGATGGAAAGGCAGATTTCTTGACTATGCTCGAAATGACAAAGAAGGAGTAGGAAGTCCAGATTTCTCTCCGTCAGCCGGCGGATTGAAATGAAAGTACTATGAAGACATCACAAAGACTAAAGTTACAGCAAGGTGTTAGTCTAAAACAAAACACCCCTCCGCTCACCACAAGTGGTGAGGGATGCCCCTCTTACAAAAGAGGGGATAGAAAACCCTCTACTACATTTGGTCAGGCTCGGGCTAACGCCCTCGCCAGTGAAGTAGCACAGGTGGAGCACCAGCAAAAACAGTTTGTGCGTGCAGAGTTTGCAACAAGTGGATATGCACAGCAAGCTGTTACTATAAGACGAGTACGCAACGATCTTCGCTTATCTCGGTTGAAACACTCTTAAGTAAGCGTAGCGTAAGACGCTCATGCTACACTGCAGTTATGTCAACACCCTCAACTACTTTTGTGTGCCCTCACTGTGGGGAGCCGATAGAGCTCAACACAGCACTTTCAAAGCAGCTGCAGCACCAACTACGCGATGAAATGAAGGCAGAGATAGAGGTAGAAAAGAAAAAATTGTGGAAAGTGGCCCAAGAAAAGGCAGCCGAAAAACAAGAAAAGGAAGTGCGAGATCTGCAAGAGCAACTCAAAGAGCGCACAGATAAACTGCAAGAGGCTGAAACCCAAGAGCTGGAGCTGCGCAAACAAGCCCGAGAGCTGGCAGAAAAACAAAAGTCACTTGAACTTGAAATTGCCCGCACACTCGACAAAGAGCGAGAAAAGATTGCCCTTGATGCCCGAAAGCAAGCAGATGAGGCGCACCGCCTAAAAGATTTGGAAAAAGATAAGAAACTCCAAGACGCGCAGAAAGCTAATGAAGAGTTAGCCCGAAAGCTGCAGCAAGGCTCGATGCAGACGCAGGGCGAGGTACTAGAAGCAGACCTGAAGGCACTGCTAGAGCAAGCATTTCCTACCGATAGCATTCAAGATGTAGAAAAAGGGGTAAAGGGCGCTGATGTAGTCCAGACTGTGCATACCAAAACAGGTGAGCGTAGCGGCGTGATCGTGTGGGAGTCAAAAAATACAAAAGCCTGGAGTCAGTCTTGGGTGACAAAGCTCAAGCAAGACCAGCACACGGTCAAGGCAGACATCTGTGTTTTGGTGAGTACTGCGCTGCCTGCAGGCGTCGAGACCTACACCATGATTTCTGGCGTGTGGGTGGTGCACCCGTCAGTAGCTCACTTGGTGGCTACCGCTCTTCGTATGCAGTTGCTTGCCACGCACCAGGCGCGTCAGTCGTTGGTGGGTAGGGAAGAAAAAATGGAGGTGCTGTATGCGTATCTTTCTGGCACCCAGTTTAAAGCCAGAGTAGAAAACATTATTTCGGCGTTTATCCAGATGCAGGAGGGCTTACAGAAAGAAAAGCGTGCTATGCAGACCCAGTGGAGCAAGCGCGAGCGCGAGATAGAACGGGTGATTGCCAACACTACCGGCATGTACGGTGATCTGCAAGGCATTATTGGCGCGCAGCTGCCAGAAATAGCCCAGTTACAGCTACCTGACGAAGCACCAGAAGGAGAACAGCTGGAGCTTACAGCGTGAGCGCTGATCTTTCCCAGCTCTCTGCTCGTTTGAATCCAGATCAACGGCGTGCAGTCGAGCAGATAGAGGGGCCGGTACTGGTGATAGCAGGCCCGGGTACTGGTAAGACGCATGTGTTATCGCTGCGTATAGCCAACATCTTGCAGCAAACAGATGCGCATCCTTCAAATATCTTGGCGCTGACCTATACAGATGCGGCAGCAGCCCAGATGCGTCGTCGTATCGCACACTTAATTGGCCCGGCGGGTTACAGCGTTCGGGTAACGACGTTTCACTCGTTTTGTAGCGAAGTCATTCAGTCAAACCCGTCGTACTTTCCCCAGCTGTATGGGGCACAACCTCTCAGTACACTGGAGCGCTATCAGTTGATTGAGTCGATTATCACCACTCACCAACTAGAGCACCTCAAGCCGCTGAACACACCTCTGTACTACACAAAAGGCATTCTTGATGCTATCAGCACACTCAAGCGCGAGGGAGTGAGCGTGCTTGAACTCGAGCAACTCAACCAATCTGAGGTGCAGAGGTATGAAGAGCAACTGGCAAAAAAAGAAACAAAAACACTGCGCAGTGCCTACCAAACAGTGACGGGTAGACAGCGCGAGCTACTTGCTGCCTACACTGCCTATCAGCAACAACTGCACGCTACCAACAGATTTGACTTTGAAGACATGATTATGTTGGTGGCCGATAGCTTTCACCAGCATCCCGATCTTCTCGTCCAGTACCAAGAAGAATTGCAGTACATCCATGTGGATGAGTACCAAGACACCAACACCGCACAAAACCAAGTGCTTGATGCTTTGAGCAGCTTTTGGGGTGAGCAGGCCAATATCTTTGCTGTTGGTGATCCGCACCAGTCTATTTATCGGTTTCAGGGTGCTTCTGTTGAGAATACCTTTTCATTTTTAACCCGTTACCCCAGGGCAGAAACAGTAGTGCTCACCACAGGCTATCGGTGTCCCCAGAGCATCTACAATGCAGCGCACGCTTTGATTTCGCACAACACACTTACGCATCAGGACACACTCACAACGTCCCAGACTCCAGCGTTACTTCAGGCACTCAACACCAAGCTCGTAAGTGCCACCAGCGCATCACCAGATATTGCGGTGAGTGAGTACGAGACAACAGTTTTGGAAAATTACGCCACTGCGCTTGCGATTCAAAAAAAAATACAGGAAGGAGTCTCTCCCAGCCAGATAGCAGTTTTGGTGCGCAAGCACGACCATGCCAGAGAGCTTTTGGACATCTTGGGCCAACTTGACATTCCCTACATCACAAAAACCCGCAAAAGTGTTTTGGAAGAGCAACTGCTTGTCAACATCTTGCTGTACCTGCGTGCCATTGTGTCGTTTCAAGAGTTTGAAGACTCTTATGAATTGTTTTCAGTACTCGAATTGCCTTGGCTAGAGATACCAAGAGTAGCGCTCTACACTCTGGCGGGTGCAGCCCGCAGGCAGCACACAACGCTCTTGGCGGTACTTGATGCTGGTTACAGCTCACTCTCAGACGAAGAAAAAACAAAGATTAGCTTAGAAGACTGGGACGCGATCCTCCAGGCTATCCAAGACATGCAGCAGTATGCGTCTATTGCCGTAGCTCATAAGCCTCATCATCTTCTAGCCAAGCTCTATCACGACCAAAGTATTCTTGAGTGGGCAAGAGCACAAGACAATAGCCTAGTGCTACTTGAACAACTGCGCTCGCTCCACTCATTTGCCGTGCAGCTTGCCCGGGCTCCTGGTGCTACGGTGCAGACCATTCTTGAGGCAGTTGCGACGTATCAGCATCACGGCATAGCATTGACTTCCCAGCCAATTGTTTCAGACAAAAATGCTGTGACCATCAGCACAGCGCATAACGCCAAGGGTGGAGAGTGGGAGCATGTGTATATCATGCACTGCAGTGATAGGGTGTGGGGCAATACGAAAAGTAGTACATCTATCAAGCTGCCCAGTAGTATTCTTTCGTACACTGATATCTCCAAAAAGGAAAAAAATGAAGATGAGCGTAGATTATTTTATGTTGCCCTTACTAGGGCGAAGGAGTCGATCACTATTTCATATGCACGCCAAGAAGTGACTCTGGAAAAAACAAAGGAGCTTGTTCCTTCGGTCTTTTTAGCAGAGATCGACTCTCTCTTAGAGCACACTCAGCAGGCAACCCCCGCAGCAGAGGAATTAGTCCAGCTGGCAGTTGCCTCTCAGTTGGCTGTGCCCAAGCTCTCCTATACCTCTACTCAAGAAAAAGAGTACTTTCAGCAGAAAGTCAACCACTTCACTCTCTCGGTGAGTGCACTCAATACCTACCTGCGTGACCCCGAGCAGTTTGCGTATCGCTACTTGGTGCGCTCCCCCAGCGAGCCGTCGGTCTATCTTTCATTTGGCTCGGCTGTGCATACCGCACTTGAGGCCTACAACACATCTGTGTTGAACCACGAAGAAGAGACATCTTCGCTTGAAGTGTTGCTCAACTCATTTCAAACAGCCCTGGAGCGTGATTACCCTGGTGATGACTTTGCACGGCGTCTGCAACATGGGCAAGAAGCACTTACTTCATTTGCCAAAACGCTTTCAAAACGCCCTGCCACCCCTCTTGCCATAGAGCGCGTCTTTGGTGGCAGTGCTCGTCCAGTACACCTAGATGACATTCCTTTGGTGGGAAAAATAGACAGAATTGACGTAATTGATGAGAAAAATAAGCTGGTGCGCATCACCGACTACAAAACAGGTCGGTCATTTTCAGACAACGATATACACACAGCAACCAAATCAAGCGTGAGTGGGTTTTCTGCCAGAGAGCTGGCACTCGACCCTGCTATTCGCAGCCCTCATAAACGCCAGATGTTGTTCTATGCACTCTTGGCCCAGCTTGACCCACACTTTGGCTACCGGGTGCAGCGTGGTGAGTTTTTATTTGTAGAGCCAGAAAAAAGTGGTAATCACACCGTGCGTACGGTAGAGATCGTGCAAAAAGAGGTTGATATGCTCGCTGACTTGATCAAAGACGTGATGAAAGAGCTGCGGGGACTGAGGTTTTTGGAGGAGACCCCTCACCTCCACCCCTCAAACAAGTAGTACACATTATCTTGTAGCCACTTGGGCGCCGGCTGGCCTGTCCAGTGGGGGTAAAACAACACAAAGTTGGTAGTAATCAGTAGTACAAGCAGCACAGCTAGGGTCTCTTTTTGCTGTGATGTTCGCGCCTGCTTGATCAAAATATACGCCAAGAGAATACATAAAAGTGGTACAGCAGGCGTGTAGTGATAGAAAAACATGATGCGAGGCGAGAGCTGCCAGGGTAGCCAGACTACTAAATAGGAAATAAGTATAAACAAGAGCGCACCACCCTCGGTAGTGAGCTGACCCAAGGTCTGGAGTGGTTTTTTGGTTGCGCGCCACAATCGGTAGAGTAGCGAGAGCACCCCAGCCAGTGAAACAGCGCCAATCCAAAACAGCATAGTGTTTCCCTGGGCATAGATATTGACGGTGTGGCCGTTGTTTTGCCCTACATAAAACCAAACTGGCCGCATGTTGGTAAACCACTGCCACGGCCTTGATTGGTAGCTGTGCGTGGCCTCTAGATGCGTTTGGTACCACCAGATTTGCTTATGGAGCTCGGCAAAGTGAGAGACATAGCCCTCCCAGATTACTTTTTCCCCAAAGTAGTAACGCTCAAAGTAACACGTGCCCTGGATGTTTACTTCCTCAAAGCAAAACAGCGACTTTCCCTGCCAAAACATATGTGAGTAGCTGAGGACATACACGCAGATAGGAATGAGACCTAAAATAATAACCCTACTCGCTATCCAGGAAAGTCTGCCAGAATAAGAGAGTTTTTGGTAACTATGCATTATAAAACGCCCTATTTCAAACAGCCAAAGTGGAAAGAGCACAAACAAACCAGACCACTTTGAGGCAAGAGTAAGCCCGGCTGAAATGCCGGTTAGCAACAACAGTTTCCCCGAGTAATTATTTTTTTCTGATTTTTTTCGATTTTTGTAAAAGAGTGTGTAGAGTAGCAGTGTGAGTAGAATAAAAAACGTAACGTGTATATCATTCATCGCGATGCGCGACTGGGTGAGCAGCAAGCCATCAAGTGAGGCTAGTAGTCCTGCTAGAACGCTCACAGAGCGTGAAGCAAACAGCTCTTTGGCCAGAAGCACCACCAGTAAGACGACGCCTGCACCAAACACCGCAGCACTGATGCGCCAGCCCAGCGGAGTTTCACCAAAGATAAGGACGCCCAGTGCCTGGGTATACTTAGCCAGAGGGGGGTGCAGCCAGTCAACGGCGGTATTGGGCTCAACCGGCTCGTTCCACCACTCGTAGGCCATGGGGTCATTTCGAGCGATCAACTTGGCGGTAACAGCGTGGTAGACCTCATCGAAAACATAGGCAGCAGGCTGGTTGATCCAGGCAATGCGAGTTAAAAAAGCAAAACTAACGACCGCGATAACCCACCACCAGTAGTGCGTGCGCACAGAGCGTTTGATGTTAGACAGCATAGATCACAATCATCGTCAAAACGCCAAAGAGAAATACGGTTATGAGAAGCGGAGCATCGCCCAAGAGTACGCGGTCTGGTGACTCTCCTTGGTTTTTTTCATACACTAGTTGAAGGTAGCGCATCACACCAAAGATGACCAGCGGTATGGTGATCATGAGTAGTTTTTGTGACTGCAGGGTGCGGGGCAAGATAGTGTAGACACCAGCCAATGACTCGTCAGGACTCGAGTTTTCTGTTTGAAAGGTAAAGAGTGCGTAGGTGAGCCAAGTGGCGGTAGCAAACATAGCCGTAAACTGGTCTAGTAGTCGCTGGCTGTAGTGGCGCAAGATCTTTCGGGTACTCCCGAGTGTGACGTCTTTTCTTCCCTCAAGTAGAGTACGTTCACTTTGTCTTTTTCCTACCGCCAAAAAGAGCGATACAGAGATCACCGTGAGCAAAAACCAGACACTCATGTGTAGGTTTACCACAAACGCCCCAGCATACACCCGCACCAAAAACCCGGTCGCAATAGCGCTAATGTCGAGAATAGGAATGTGCTTGAGCCAAGTAGAGTAGGCCACCTGTAGCAATGTGTAGAAAAGCAGTGAGAGACGAAAAAAAACAGGCATCGAGAGTGAGGCAACAATAACCACAATCAGCAACGCTAGTCCCGCCACCACCGCAGTAGGAATAGGTAGCTCGCCGGAAGCAATAGGTCGTTTTTTCTTGAATGGGTGTTGTTTGTCTGCAGGAAGGTCGATAATATCGTTTCCAATGTAGATAGCCGAAGTCAGGAGTGAGAAAACAACAAATGCAACACTTACTGTCACAGCATAGGGAGGAGCATCAGCTGGATCATAAAAAAAGAACCCAGAAAATACCAATGCAGCGAATAAGGACATATTTTTGATCCACTGTCTTGGTCGAGCGGTCTTGAGCAGTAGGTAGAGAGTGCGCATGGGTGGTTTTATTGTATACCATTGCTTTTCAGGATTGCAGGCTTGATTGTTTGGTAGCACTGCGTGATTTGTAGTTGCTCACGAGCAAAAATGAAAAGACGATTAAAAACGTACTACCCAAAACAACCACTTTCCCCGTCGTGTTGAGTGTAAGCGAAAGCAACCCCAACCCCAAACTGGTCATCCAGTAAAACAGCGCAATACGCGGTTTGCTCCAGCCATATATGTCAAGCAGTAGGTGATGGAGGTGTCCTCTGTCCCCTTGGAGAGGAGATTTACCCGCTATTATTCTGCGAAGTAGGGTAAAAAGGGCATCAGCGGTAGGAATAGCGAGCACCATCAGAGTCGTTGCTACCTTCGCACCCGAGAGAATGGCGGTTACAGCCAAAAGATAGCCTGCTAGCGAGCCAGCCCCGTACCCGGGCATCATCTTTTGTGGATGCCAGTTCCAGAGTAACAGCCCGCTAAACGCGCCCGCGGCGATAAAAGCTAGGCTCGCAGTATGAAATTGGGTGGGGTCATCCAAAAATGAGCTAGAGAGAATGCCCACCATGATGAGTGCGATAGAGACAAACCCGGGCATTTGCCCATCAACACCTTTTGACCAATTGACAATGTTCATGTTCCAGACAATAAAAAAGAGTGCAAAGAGATCAGAAAGAATCCAGATGGTGCGAGTTTTCCCTAGTAAGTAGAGCTCCCACTGAGGCTGGTCAAGGTGGATAACACTCGGTCCAAATGGGTTTGAGATGTAGGCAATACCAATGCCCGACCCCACCACGATGAGTGCCACCAGCACCCCTATTACTAGGCGTACGGTAGGGCTGATATCATAAATATCATCAATGACGCCAGTGACGGTTAGGATGAGTGCGCCCAGTAGAATAGCGATCAAGTACTTATCAACCTGAAGGAAGAGCGCGCAGGCAAAAAGTAGTCCAGCAAAAACCACGATGCCACCACCTCTGGGTACCGAGCGAGTGTGGAGTACTTTCTCGTGGGTGTTGGTAGCAGGGTCATCGACCCAGCCGTACCTACGGTAGAACTTGATCACCACAGGCGCGGTGAGAGCAGATACAAGTAATGCAGTGAAAAATGGCACCATAGATACTTGAAAGTATACCCTACTTGCCTTAGAGAGTGATACTGATGATGCGTACAGCTGCAAGCAGCAGAGCAACTTGCAAAAGCACCGTCACCCACAAAAATAAGCGCACGATGAGTGGTGAGTAGGTTTGAAACGCACGGGCAATGCTGGCGTGTACAAAAAGCATGGTTACCGAGATGCCAGGCAAGAGTAGCAACCAGTACTTTGGCGCCAGCTGAGCTGAAGCAGAGGCTAGTGAGTAGAAAATCGGTAGTACTGGTTGGGCATAGAGTACGTATAAAATACAGATGATGCTACAGAGACTGGCCAAGACGGTAGCGATGATGAGTGGTAGTTTGTGCTCGGGGAGAACGATGGGAAGTTTTGCTTGGGACAATGATGGGTTTTGCATGAGAGTTGGCTGCTAGTATAGCTGGATCACGCCTTTTTTGTAGAGGGTGAAGTACGCAAACTCTTGATATGGTCGGTAATATCTTTGAAGATAGGTAAAGAAATCTGGAAATGGAGTCTGTTCGCCTTTCATGACTACGATATAGGTAGGTTCGTCAATGATGAGGTCGCGCAGAGTTTCATCAAAGGCATTGAGATCTGCAATGTGAAATGCGACGGTGAAGCGTCCCGTAGGAATGCTCCCCGAGAGAGGATAGAGCATAGGGTTTGTACCCCAGATGAATAATTCTACTTCGTCATCACTCGAAATGATCTCGGCCACTTGGTAGTTGTCACTCATGATGGGGTTAAACCGTTGGTAGTACTCGTGACGTGAGATGGAGTTTGTCGCATACTGGTACCAATTGTGGTAGTAGTCCCAAGAGGGGTAGGTGTAAAAGTTGAGAGTTAAGAAGACACCCGCCAGTACACTAAAAAACACCACAGCTAAAAGTTTTTCTCGCAGAATAACTCCCAGTGGGACAGTTTTTTTTACAAAACCTACCAGATCATCGGTGTAGAGTGCTACTAGAAGTGCTGCGGGCGGCACTACTTGTAGTAAGTAATGAGGATACGGGCGGTTTGAGAGGAGGGCGGCAAACAGTGCTAGGCAAACCCAAGTAAGAGCAAATAAAAAGCTGGGTTTTAATTTGGAAGAGAAGAGTGATATACAAGCAACACTACCCAGCAACACACAGGCTTTTCCTGGCAGGGTGAAGAGCCATGCAAGGAGCGGGTTTTCAATACCCAATCCCCAATTACTTGAATAATGGAAGTTGTACAGTAGGCCAAACTCGAGGTACTCTGATCCCGCCCCGATTGACCAAAAGTACAGTATAGAAACACTCAGTGGCAGAAAAAATCCAGCAGCAAAGACCAGCCAGTGTTTGAGAGCAAACGAGAGCAGAGTTGTCCATTGTTGTTTCCAAGTTGTGGGGCGGAGGGTTTTGAGCGCTATAAAATAAAACACACTTGTCAAAGCTGCTGCATCAAAGAGTGCGGGTACTTTCACCAAGAGACCAAGGCCAGTGCCTACGCCCGCAATCAGTGTTGGCCAAAAAGGTATTGTCTGGATGGTGGGCAGAGAGGAGCGCGCACCACTCATCAATCGGGCGGTGATAGGCTGTTTGAAGAGCACTGCTCCTCCTGCTAGCACAAACCCGATCACAAACAACTCGCCGTTGGGGATGTTTCCCTCCAGTGCAGGAAGGGTTGTACATAGGGTAAAGAGAGAGAGCCCCACGATAGCAGCTACTCTAGTTTTGGTGAGTGAGCGTAGTGTGCTGTAGAAAAATCCGGTAGCCGAGAGCATCCAAACAGTAAGTAACACGCGAAAGGTAACTTGACTGGGTACCTGCGCAAAGTAGTAGATGAGGGGTGTTTTGTGATCTACAATGTCGGCATACAAGCGTTGTCCGTGATTCAGCGCGTTGCCGATGGCCAGGTAGATGCCTTCATCGCCATACCAGTATGGCTCGGAAAATCCAGGAACGCGTAGCACCAACACAATAGGTAAAAACAAAAGAAACACCCAGTGAGTATCAAGCCATTTGTCTAGTTTTTTGATACTCTGCCACATACGCTCAACTATACAGCAGAATGGTGTCCAAACACTACTACACTTTTTCGGTTACCTTGTACTCAATGTATTTACCCAGCATCAGGCGTGTGTGGGCGTCAACACCAGGCAGAGCAGAAAAGAAGAATCCTACCACAGGTAGCAGTAAGAACTCGATAGGCTGCATGATGTAGGAAAATAGGCTACGCCCACCAGGCCGAGGCGGACGATTGAGTGCATCAATGACAAAAATAATGACCGCTGAAATGAGCGAGAGGGTGAGCAATGATGACGTGACCTGCGGGAGTGTTTTTCCCAAGATGGTGCGATTAAACTCATCATTTAAAAGTGGTGGCAGAAAGGCAGCCACGGTGACGGCAAACCAGTTGACCGGCCATAAAAAATGATCCTCAATTGTTTTGAGTACTCGCACTGTTTTGTCCCAAAACGGTACGTTTTCAGCCAAGATATACTGACGAATAATGTAGGCATCATCAGAGACTCCCCAAGCCCAGCGCTTGAGCTGCTCGTACTGGTTTTTAAATGTGCTCCAGACGCCATCAGATTGAGCAGCATCGGCATAAATAGGTAAAAAGATGGGCTCAACCTCAAAGTCACCTTGTTTGGTGAAGTATGACTTAAAAAATAATCGGTAGTCTTCGGGAATAACATCGGTGTCCCAGTAGCCAATGTCATCAACGTGCTTGAGTGAGGTAGAGTAGGTAGAAAAATTGATCAGCCTGTCTCGTCGCATCAAGATGTGCATCTGAATCACCGAGAACATAGAGGCGAGTACGCGCACGGGGGCAGGTACGCTCCAAATATTGTTATAAAACACAATGGCACCCTGCCAGATAACGTTGTAGGGTTTTTCAATAGTCAAGAACGAGTAGGTGAGGGCCGAAAAATAATGATGATGAAACAGTGCGTCAGCATCTTCACTGGTAATGGTGATGCGTTCTATCGCGTAGCCTTCTGTATCAATCAGGTGTTTTTTTGCCTCCTGCGCTCCCCAGTTGGTATTGGATGATTTACCCTTCACCTCACCCTCTATGTCAGGATGAAAGGTGGTCCAGAGATGACCAAAGGTACTACCAAACTGTTTTGTTAGTTGCGCTGCCTTATCGTGTGCGTCTCTTCCTTCTCTTTTTTCAAACGAGAGCATGATGTGGAGGTTTTGGAGGGGGTATGATTGGGTGCTGAGTGCGGTCAAGGTACGCTCAAGGGTGCTGATAGGTTCTTTGTAGGTGGGGATAACCACAATGTGGTGAATACTGTCCCAAGTGTCAGGCAGCTGTAGCTCAAGGTCAGATCGCCACTGAAAATTTTGTTCAGCTTTGATGCGAAAATGGGCAGCAATGGCCAAAATGGCCAGCGAAAACGAGCGGTATACCCAGTAGACCGCAAACCCAATCACGTAGTAGGCTACCCATTCTGGCACGATGAACGAGCCCCAGACGGGGAATAAAATCAGTGACCACGATACAAAACCCGGCAAAATCTCTAGAAATCGCTGGGTGCGAATGGGATGTCGGCGAACGTAGGTTTTGAGGTTTTTCACAGTCGTAGTATATAGCGGATAGTTTGAGATAGAAAGCGCTTTAAGTGTGTGCTCCAAATACGCGGCAAGTTGTTTGGTAGATTTCTTCTAGATCTCTATTCAGCTTTGCACGCACATATTCTGCGGTCTCTGCAATAAAGTATGGTTGGCAGACTTCACCCCGATGGGCGTTGGGTGGTAGAAAGGGAGCATCGGTTTCTAAAAGTAGCTGACCGGGTGGCACAAGAGCCACTTTTTTTCTCAACTCATCTGCATTTTTGTAGGTTACATTGCCTGCCACACCAAAGAAGTACCCGCGCCTTACTGCCTCTTTGATGTACTCTACTGGACCAGACATACAGTGTAAAATAACTGGTGTATCATTTTTTTTATATTTTTTTAGATTTTCCAAAATTGCAGTGTAGGCCTCATCAGTCGTGTCACGAGCATGAATGATGAGCGGCAGCGCGTGTTCATCAGCCAGCGCAATATGCGCCCGAAAGGCTGCTGCTTGGTTTTCTCTTGACTGCGCATCAGCTGTCTCTATCCGAAAGAAATCAAGACCTGTTTCACCGATAGCAGCGACGTTGTGTTCTTGAATGATTTTTTTTAGATTTTTGGTGATTTTTTCTATTTGCTTGCGTGTTGTCTGAAAGTCAAGTCCATTCCACTCACTAGGATGCACTCCTACTGCTGCGCGCAGATTGTTATTCTGTTCAGCTAGCTTGATAGCTTTTTGCGAACTGGTAAGATCGGTACCGACCACTATGCTGTGGCGTACACCCTCGTTTTGAGCACTCTGCCAATGCTCGCGCCAGTCTTCAAGTAACGGCGAGAGGTTGTAGTGGCAGTGAGAGTCAAACAAAGGTGTCATAGGTAGCACTTTTTAAGTAAGGCGAGGAAAGAGTGGTTTGAGTGCCGTAATATGTTTAGCAGAGAAGTGGTTGGTAGCATGGCGTGCTGTTTCTGGCATGATGGGCCCAAGAAGCTGCGTGATAGCTACGATGTGCTTGACGGCGTCAAGTAGAACCTTTTTTTTCTCTGTGGCTTCTAGCCTCCACGGCTTGGTTTCACTCAAAAACCCATCAAGAGCGGTGACGCTCTGCCACACCTCACTCATGTAACTGGTGATATCGTACCTACTGAGTGTTGTACTCTGCATTTCTTTGGCGTGCTTGCTTTGAGAGGAGGCGAGCAGTTCTTCTTCAGACCAAAAATCAGTATACGCCTCGCACAGCTTTGCCACTCTTGAGCAGACGTTACCAACACCATTGGCGAGCTCTGCGGTGTAGAGCGTGTCAAACTTTTCCCAGCTGACATCCATATCACCGCCAATAGGCCCCAGGCGCATCAAGAGATAGCGTGTGGCGTCAACCCCGTAGCGCTCTACCATCTGTGTGGGCGAGATCACGTTTCCCAGCGACTTACTCATTTTTTGCCCATCTACACTAATAAACCCATTGACCAAAATGTGACGAGAGGGTGGAAGGTTGGCTGAAAGCAGCATAGCCTGCCACATGGCAGATTGTTGGCGCAGGTTGTCTTTGCCGCAGATTTGCACTCCTGGCCAAAACTGCTCAAATGTGGTGATGTCGTGCGGCCAGCCCAGTGCCGAGATGTAATTAACCAGCGCGTCAAACCACACGTACATCACATGATCTTCGTCTCCGGGGACAGGCACGCCCCAGGGCATTTTCTCTTTAAGCCTGGAAATACTAAAGTCTTGCAGGCCTCCTTTGACAAACGAGGCAATTTCATGTTGTTTCTCACCTGGAATCACAAAGTCTGGCTGTTGTGAGTAGAGCTTGAGCAGTGCGTCTTGATACTGTGAAAAACGGAAGAAATAGTTTTCTTCTTCTCTCGTTTCTAGTTCTTTGGTTGGGTGGAGGGGGCACTTTCCGTCCACGAGTTCTGATAACTGTTTTTCCAACTCACACCCTACGCAGTAGAGTGTTTGGTAGTTTTTTTTGTAGATATCGCCGTTTGCCTCACATCTTTGCCAAAATTCCTGGGCTGCTTTTGTGTGATCGGTGTTAGTAGTGCGGGTAAAGTGGGTATAGCTAAGGTTCAACAAGCTTTTTAGATCTTGAAAGGTAGCTGCGTACTCATCCACATAGTGTTGTGGGTCTTTTCCAGACTCAAGTGCTTGTGCATAGATTTTCTGACCGTGTTCATCGGTGCCGGTATTAAACACCACCGCTTCTCCAAGACTCTGGTGGTATCGAGCTAGCAGGTCGGCGGTCACAATCTCAAGAGCAAACCCAATATGGGGCTGAGCGTTCACGTAGGGCAGGGTGGTGGTTATGTAAAAGGTATTTTTTTGCGTCATCAAGGGTTAGTATAGCAAAGATACACAGTATTTATAGTAAGGAACAAAAAATATTTCCTTACTTGACAAATACTTCCTTACATTATAGAGTAGGTAGTACTATGACAGCAACAGCAACCATCACCAGCAAGCGCCAACTAACCATCCCCGTCAGCATTTTTAACCGCATGAACTTAACTGTGGGTGATGTGGTCGTATTTATCCAAGATACTAATTCTGGTGGCGTTGAGATACATAAGGCCGTAGATCTCGTTGACAGGTTGGCGGGATCTGTTCAAGTAAATAGACCAGTTGGTGACATAGATGCAGACATTGCCGCAGCAAAATATGAGTATTTTTCCAAAAAAAATAAGGCTGCAGTATGAAATTTGTTGATACAAACTATTTTGTAAGTTATTTTTCAACACATTCTGAAAAAACACAAAGAGGCCAAGCGCACACACTATTTAGAAAAGCAGCAAAAAAGGAAATAAAATTATATACCAACACCATTGTATTTTTTGAGTTATTTTGGGTAATGAGAACGAAGTATAAACGTTCAAAACAAGAGCTCATTACCATTCTTGAAAGTTTTTTATCTTTGTTTTTTATCTCCATCCAAGAGCGCGACATACTCACCACTGCGCTAGAATTATTTACGCAACACTCACTTGATTTGGAAGATTGTTATCATATGGTTTATAGCATGCAAGCTGACACAACCGACTTTATAACCTTTGACAAAAAACTAGCAAAGTTATGGAGCGACCAACAGTCGTGAACGCTCGTTACTCCCCGCTTGTTTCTTCAAGTTTGATCTCTGTTTTTCCACGTAAAAATGAAAACACTTGCTCAGCTTTTTCTTCTGCCCAGGACTCTGCCCGGTAGTGTAAGAGTAGTTTTTGCACTGCAGGGTCTTCCGATAGTTTGGAGATTGAGGAAATAGTAGCGCTTGAAACGCCTGTTTGTGCGCTCATCTGTGAGTATGAGCTACCTTCTGCAATCATCTGGAGCACCTCAAAGCGTTTTGCCAGCACGCTGTACTCGGTTTCTGAGAGAAACGCACCCAAAAATGCATCGATGTCTGGGGGCGAGTCAAGCGCAGTCAGAGCCTTGGCAAACTGCAGAAGTGTCGTGTTTGGTGTATCGGTCATGAAGATGCGGTCTTTTTTGTTTTATAAACAATAAGAAGTATACCAAAGATACTCAAAAGAGGAAGTAGCCACCAGAGCTCAAACACTACGTGTTGCAGACGAAAGAAGACGAGGAGTGTACTGCCTAGCGCAGTTATCCAACCTCGCCGAGCATCAGCCCAGAAAAAAGACGAGATGCCAAACAGTGCTATGAAGAGGGCAAGTAGCACGGGTAGGTAACTATTGGTCACGAGTACGTTTTGCAGCTCATGTGGGTGGCGGGTGGTGAGAGTGAGAAAGAGCCAGTACAGCACTACTGCCCCAGCTCCGCCATGGAGCAA
>JACKFY010000002.1 GCA_020632235.1 Pseudomonadales bacterium
TACCGCTTTGTCTACCGCAGAGTAGGCGGTGGCAACCGTTTCTTTGGTGGGGTTGGCTCTAACTGCTTTGAGTGCTGTGCGCATGCGAGACTTAACACGCTGGTTAATCACTGCCTTGCGCTTGCTGACTCTGAGTGCTTTTTTTGCGTTTTTTAGTAATGGCATATGAGGGCGATAGTATACGCTAGATACTACCAACCCACAAGCCCCAGAGATTGGCAAACAATACCGCAGTGCACCCACAAAATATCGTGCCTGAAACAAACAAAGATGCGCTATAATCGCCTGCATGAAGTTCTCCCGGTTTCTCAAACCCACTACTCAATGGCTTGAACAACAACAAACGAGCATTCTCTCGGCTGCCATCATCATTACTGTGGCCAACTTTGGCTCGTCACTCTCGGGCTTGATACGACAAAGACTGCTCATTACCAAGTTTTTTGATACTCCTCAGTCGCAAGAGGCGTTTGAGGCACTACTAGTTGCGTTCCAGATACCCGACATTTTATTTCAACTGATTGTGTTGGGTGCGCTCTCGGCTGCATTTATACCCGTTTTTACCACTATTAAAAAGCAGTACGGCAAAGACACTGCTTTTGAGATGTCATCGGTAGTTATCTCTATCTTATTGGTGGTGTTTTTCCTCGCATCAAGCGTAGTGTTTGTGTTTGCCGAGCCACTCACCAGGATAAGGACGGGAGACGCCTTTACGCCAGAACAGATCACCATCGCAACCAACCTGACACGAATGATGCTGTTTGCGCAAGGGTTTTTTGCTATCTCTAGCTTTTTTTCTGCTATGTTGCAGTCGTTTCATCGCTTTATTATCCCTAGCATTGCACCCATCCTCTACAACATCGGGATCGTGATAGGTGTTTTTCTTTTGTATGGACAGCTGGGTGTGTACTCTGCAGGCGTGGGTGTGATTATCGGTGCGTTTTTGCACATGATTGTGCAGCTGCCACTGGTGTTGAAAATTGGGTACCGACCAACGTTTAGTTTGCGTACTACTGCTCCGGGAGTAAAAAAACTATTTAGCTTGATGCCAGCGCGAGTAGTCACTCTTGGTGTGGGAGAGGTGCAAAACTTGAGCCTAGGGTTTTTTGCAACAAGTTTGGGAAATCTAAGTTTTGTGGTCATTCGGTTGGCCACCACACTCGTCACCCTGCCCATTCGTCTCTTTGGCGTACCCATTAGTCAGGCCTCACTACCATTTCTCTCAAAAGAATCTGACGATAAAAACCTAGAAACATTTAAGAACCTGATCACCCAATCACTCAACCAAATTGCCTTTTTTGCTTTTCCTGCCTCGGTCTTGATTTTGATCTTGCGTATTCCTATTGTTCGCCTAGTGTTTGGAGCAAAAAACTTTCCCTGGGAGACAACCGTGCTCACGGGTTGGGCAGTTGCTATCATCTCTGTCTCGATTGGTGCTCAGGCCATGGTACAGCTCATGATCCGCGCCTTTCACGCACTCAAAAATACCACCACACCCCTTATTATCACCACTGTCACGGTAGTTAGTTATGTTGTTGGGTGTTTTATTAGCATCAACTACACCTCGTTTGGCGTGCTTGGTATTGCTGGCGTTACCAGTGCTACTGCGCTACTGGAGGTCTTTTTGTTTATGTTCTTTTTACAAAAAACCGTTCCCGTATTTCTTTCCAAATCATTTATTCTGTCGCAACTCAAGATGATTACTGCTAGTTTTCTGCTGGCAGTTTCACTGTACTTGCCCTTTCGAGTACTCGATCAACTCGTGTTCAATACAACGAAAACTGTCGAGCTTATAGCGCTTACACTTGTTACAGGCACCATCGGTATGCTGGTCTATATTTACTTTGCTGTGCTCTTTCGCATAGAAGAACTTTCTATTATTAACAAACTACTTGATATGTCTGTGGGAAAATGGAAGCGATCGGCAAACAAAACAACCGAGGTGTTTATAGAACACAGTATGGAAGATGATTTTCCCTAGACTCCTGGTTTGTAAGACTGCTATACTACTTTTTAACACACGCTCTGCCCTATGAAAAAACGAAAACCTGTTGATGTTACTATCAACTTGCTGCCCAGAGATCCCTTCTATGCCTCCACCTTTGGGAGAGTTATGCGCTGGGGGCTCACAACTGGTCGATATCTCATTATTCTGACCGAGATTATTGTCATTGGTAGTTTTGCCACTCGGTTCACCCTAGACAGACAGATTACCGACCTTAATGCATCTATTCTGCAAAAAGAAAAACGTATCCAGGCCTATGGAACACTTGAAACTGACGTGCGAGTTGCACAAAAAAGAACTACAGACTACTCCGAGTATAAAACACAAGCTAACATTGTTGAAATATTTCCTGAAATCACCGCCATTACCCCAGATCAGGTAACATTTAACACACTCACGATCAATGATGCAACTGTTGTCATCAACGGCGTTGCCAACTCACAAACCATCTTTACCACCTTTATCAACAACCTTCAGCTCTCGCCCAAACTCAACAACATCCAGGTGGGAAATGTCTCGTCTCCAGAAGAAGGTGATGTGGGATACGCCTTTGAACTAACAGCACAGCTAACAGTCACCAAAGAAAATAATAATGAATAGACAAACAGCCATCGCCAAAGCCACACGGGAGTTCTACCAAAAACCAATGGCAACGGTATCTATAGAGCTCATTTTGACCATCTGTTTTGTACTTGGTCTTTCTGTGTTTGCTATCCAACCCACATTGACCACTATGTCAGAGCTAGCAGAAGAGATAGAACAAAAAAAAGAGCTAGATGAAGACTTGAGCAACAAACTCAACGCACTCACCAGCGTTCAAGAAACATACAAGCAGGTTGAACCAAGCCTCTACCTGCTGGAGCAAGCCATACCCACAAAGCCCAACACCGTACAAGACGTCAAAGTGATCGAGAAGTTGGCATCAAATCATAACCTGATCATTACTTCGTTGGCTGTCCCAGAAATTCCTGTTGTTGCCGACTCCACTCTTTCTGTACTTCAGCTTTCCAAGCAAGCCACACCATTTTCTCTCACCGTGCGTGGTGAGTACAGTAGTATTCGCTCGTTTATTGAAGAGTTACAAAACTACCGTCGCGTCTTTACTGTTGAAAGCGTCTCATTTGGTATTAACAACGCCCGCAGAACAAACCAAGCATTTTTGCAAGCAAGTATTAGTCTGACTGCCCCTTACTACTCCGGAAAAAAAGCCAACAGCGACTCGGGGGATACTAGAAAAGATACGACACCATAGAGAGAAAAACAAAAAGGAACGATGAGATCTGACAACGACAAACCCACACTCAAAAAACTACGTGTAAGTAGGTACATGCTGATGGTGATGGCGTTGCTACTAGTGAGTGTCATTGTCTGGACATTTGCTATGATTGCCACTTCTGCCAATGCAGACAGCTTTGTGTCTGCCGATCTAGAAACACTTGCCCGACCACTCTCGCCAAGTATTGACATCAATACAGTTACCTCCCTACAAGAAAAGCTATTTTTTTCTACGAGCGAGTTATCATCATTTGCCATCTACAGAGTGATAATAAATGAGACAACTGGTCAGGAGGTAATTACCACACTGGGAGAACCTACCAGCAGCAGCTCGGCTTCTCCTACCCCTTCCCCTACGTTTTGATGCTTTTTGAGTAATAGAGAGGTACTTTCTTCGTTTCTTTTTCGCGTTGTAGTTCTTATGGCTTTTATCTACAGTAAAGTCAGATTACTCTCATGTTTTTTTGAGAGTAGTTGTGCGTTCTAACAAAGAGTAGAAATATAATGGCAAACAAAAACGTCTTACAAAAACGCATCCCTACCCTACTAGGTGTTGGAGTGCTGGTGCTTGGTCTTGTAGTGGGTACTATTCTGTTTCGCAGTGGAACAGGAGTGTTTTCTCCTAGAGCAAGTGCTGAGGCGATGCCCACCTCGGTGCGCACCACCAATCTCACCGACAGCACCTTTACTGTCTCGTTTTTAACAGGTAAAGAAACACAAGGATTCATACAGTATGGCACCAGCGCTACCAACCTTGACTCACAGGTAAGCGACGATCGCGTCCAGTTAAGTGCTGGTAATGAGCAGCTCTACACCCTCCACCACATAACGGTGCGCGGCTTGCAACCGGAAACTACCTACTACTACGTGCTGGGGGCTGACGGCAATGAGTATGATAAAGAGGGAAAGCCGTTTCAGATCACCACCACCAAGCGTGGCAGTGTCCCGCCGGCTGCCCGCACCATCAACGGCACCATCCTTTCCCAAGATAATCAGCCAGCTGCCGACTCGGTTGTGTATGTATCTCTGACCAATGTTGGTGAGATGTCTACCCTCGTACGCAACCCTGCTGGCAGTTGGGCCATCCCTCTTTCTGATGCCAGGAAAAAGGATGGCTCTGGCTACGCCGAGATTAAAGATACCGACTTACTCAACATCTTTGTCCAGGGGACTAACCCTAGTGATACTATCCAGTACAGCACCGCTGTTTCAGGGGCACAACCTGTCACCACCCTTGCATTTGGTACGCCACCACAAGAACAGACTACTGCCTACCAACCTCCTGCTACAGAAAGTAAGGTTGCATCAGAGTCAACACAACAAAAGGAAACGTCACCCTCTCCTTCCACCATTGTGCTTGTTCCCAGCAGCACACCAAGTCCTTTACCGAGTCCCAGTCCGTCTCCCTCGCCAAGCTCTACAACCAGCACTCTTGGCAGAGAAACAAACAAGAATACTATAGACCTGACACAGGAAGCGCACACCACAGTCGAGACAACCCAACCAACTATTAGTGGTACAGCAGCCCCTCAGGTAAAAGTAGTAGTAACCATTAATTCTGAAACCCAGATCATCAAAGAGGTCGTCACCGACGACTCTGGCAACTTCTTGGTGGACTTGGAGCAACTAGGTGAACAACTAGAGCCAGGAGAACACACCGTGCAGTATCAGTACACCGATCCAAACACTGGGCAACCAATAAGCAAAACACAGACCTTTACGGTAACTGGAGGTAGCAGCAGACAGCTCGCGCAAGTACTACCCTCACCCTCCGCCACCCCATACGGCACGGGCAACCCCTACCCCATCACCTCTCCCAGCCCCAGCCCTTCTCCCTCACTCTCTCCTAGCCCCACCGCAAGCATGAGCGCCTCGCCCTCGGCTACCGTAAGTGGCAGAGTAGCCTACCCTTCTACCGAGAGCGGCATCCCTGTCTCTGGCTCTGTCGACACCACACTCATGCTCATTATTAGCGGCATCTTCCTTCTCTTTGCTGGCACCTGGACGTTCTGGGTGGGTAATGAGCTACACAGTGAAGAGTGATATACTAGCTTTCAATGAGTAATGATTTTGTCTATCGATTTGCCAATGAGGGCGACACTGACCAAATAGCCGCAGTCAAGCACGCCTGCTTTAATACAGATTCTCTTAAAGAAGCAAGGGTGTCTATCGTTGAAGAAATGGAAAAAGGCTACCAATTTTTTGTCGCCGAACACCATAGGGGGGGGTATTGTCGCCATCTCTGCCTGGCTGATGCATGGCAGACCAAAGCATGGGCTTGTTGAGTTTGAGCACATCGCCATTATGCCTGAGTATAGAAGAAAAGGAATAGCAAAAAAGTTATTTGAACAACTTATCACCCACACACAGCAATACTACAAAAAAAAGGGCGGAACATTGAGAAAAATATACCTACTAACTAGAGATGAAAATACAGAGGCGCAAGCATTTTACTGCTCACTTGGGTTTGTACACGAGACAACGCTTAAAGAGCATTTTTGCCCAAAAAAAGACGACTATGTGTTTTCGTACTTTGTAACATAGCACACGTACAATGGATTTTTTCCTTCAAACTCCAGATAACTTTCAGCTGTCAGTGCGGCATCAAAAAGTGAGTAGCACAACATGCGTTATCTTGTGCCACGGCATGACTGTTCACAAAGATGATGAGCCTGTTTTTACAAAAGGAGAGCAAGATCTACAAAACAGAGGGTTCTCTACCATCAGCTTTGACTTTCGCGGTCATGGGAAAAGCAGTGGTGACTCGGCAGTAGATTTTTCAATTGCGGGAGAGCTTGTAGACCTAGAGACAATCCATACGTTTGGACAAAATGAAGGATACACAAGTATTGGACTGGCGGGGGCAAGTTTTGGAGGTAGTATAGCTTCATTATAGGTGGAGAATCATAGCAGCAGCATCGATGCTTTGTTCTTACTCAACCCAGTGCTTGAGTACACCAGCGCTTTTACCAGCCTGTTACACAGTGGGGCAAGAAGTATTTCTACGATAGCTTAAAGAGAGTTGAGAAGCTGTCATACTTTACGATAGGAAGTCGAAATTTTCGGCTCTCGAGTAGTGTTTTTGCAGAAATGAGGAATTATGACCCTACGCAGGCTCTCTCAAAATTTGACCAACCCGTGTGAGTTGTGCATGGAGATGCAGATCAGCACGTGCCTCATAAAGAAACAAAGCAGTGCGTTGAAAAACTAGAAAAGAAAAACATAGTATTCCAGTCAGTCAAAGGTGGTGAGCACGCGCTAGCAACCGAGCCGTACCTAACAAAAACTATTCAAACTATGGGAAAATTTTTCAAAAAAACCCTCAAGTAAACAACCCCGCCACATAGACCCCCACCGTGTAGTAACAGTACCCAGCTATCAAAAGCATCACACACAGCGCAATGAGCCCTGCCAGAATACCACCCTCTCTGGATTGAAGCACGACAGTACCTGCCATTTCATCATGCCAGGCCTGCTTTTTTTCATACTTGCTAGCACGAAACAGCCCAAAGCCAAAAGAGCCTGCAGTAATCGTTTTACAAAATGCCGTTCTAAAAAATGCATCTTGAAAGCTTAACAAAGTGTGCTTTGCGTCATCTTTTACCACTCGTAAGCCCACCAGCATCTTACCGGGAGTCGCGCCAAAGCGACTAAGGAAAAACGGCTCGTACAGATACCCAAGCAGTAACAGCGGGAACATGAACAACAGCACCATCACCACGCCCCACACAACAAATGATTCTGGGGTTGGCGCACTCTGCATCCACAGCCACAGAGCCACCGCGTCTACCAAAAAAATAAAGAGTGTATCAAGCAACCAAGCAGTAATACGAGTCTCTACGGGAGCATACTGTGGAGTACTATTCATCACTTCCTTCCTTTTGACAAAGAGTAGCGAGGTATGCGTACTCCCAAGTACCAAAGTTAAACACTCTCAAAACAACCATCGCCACACCAAGCAGTGCCAGTCCAACGACAGTCAAGATTGATCCTAACACCACCGAGAGTGTAAGGGAAAGCTGAGCAATCATTGTCAACAGAGCAATAGCAACAGCCACCACGATAACAACAGGAATCAAAAGGGCAATGTTTAAAAGCGCATTGGCAACACCTAGTCGAAACATCTTGCGTTTATAACCAGAGCTCAACTCCACACCTCTGTCATAACTTTCTCTACCGGAAAGGTCGTTGTCAACCAGTGCGCGCTGCCCCATGATAACCGCAGCTGAAATTTTAATCTGGTAATATATCCAAAATACTACGAGAGGTAAAAAGAGTAGGAAGAACGCTGGGATCATCATGCCTAGCACCACAATACCTACAGCAAGTCCCACACCAAGGATGGTGAGAAGAAGTACGGGCACAAACATCAGCCACACATTTTGCTTTATATTACCTCTAGCAGACTGAGCAACGTCATGAAGGAGTACTGCGCCCGTAGTACGAGCACGACGAATAGCAGTAAGGAGTGCCATAATAGCCCATGAAGCAATAGCCCACTGAATCACAATCATCACCAGTAGAGTAATACAAAACGAGAGGGCAAGGAGAAATGCTATGTTAGTGCCATACTCATTCCAGACGTGTTCTGTTTCATCAACATAGGAAGCAAACTCTAGAGGTATGTATTTTCTTGCTTCGTCAAACACTTGAGCCATGGAAAAGTTTTCAAAGTTGGGAGTCCAATCATCACCATCGCCAAGCAACTCATACTCGCCGTGCAAAGCAGCCCCATCTATTTCATCAGAAAACCCTTCTTGCATCACATCGTCTTCGAGTGTGCCTGCAAAACTAGCATCATCTCTCCTTGCTTGGCTTGTTTTCAAAAGCGACTCAATTTCTACGTTTGTAACTGGTCGGCCCAGTTGCTGTTCTGCATACGCTATGAGCGCTACAACCTCATTGCTATCTAGATTGCGTGTTGTTACTGAAGAGCTGGAGGTGCTCTGCACCACAACATCTCCTGATTCAGAAGTAAAACTATACTCTGTGGTAGAGCGCTCTTCTTGTGGAGTAATTGCGCTATCATCCTCATCGAAGTAAAGTGAAGACGAGCTAGAGTTGGAGTAGTCTTGTTGATACTCAGAGTTGTCAGAGCTAGAAGAGCTGCTGCTGGGTATATTAACGTTGTAACTGCCCCCACCAGCCAATACTATCACACCTAAACCAAAAATCCACAGCTTTTTATACTGCTTGGTAAGAGCCCACGACTTTTTATAAAAATCTGAGATGCTCCACTCTTGGATAGGTGATGTTTCTTCTGGTATTTGCGCGTTCATGTGGTGGTTTTTGTATTGTATACCAAGATAATAAAAAAGCACAATACGCAACAGGCACAAAAAAAGCGCTCAATTCTGGCCTCGACCTATCTTCGCACTCTGAATAGCAGAGCACTATTGTCAGCGCTGAGGCGTTTCAAGACTCTGTTCGGGATGGAGAGAGTTGGTTCCACCTCGCTCTAGAGACCAGAATTAAACGCTTTTTATGGTTTATTCTCTAAAAAGTAAAGAAACATATGTTTAGAAATATCGATGCATATAGGCCAAGGTACTCAAACACTACTACTGCGCTCAACAATAAATATGTTCGATCGACACTTAGTACATGTAAGCTAAATCTGTTACCAGACGTACACTTCATGCCTATCTCAGCCAGGGGCTGATCCGCCTTTGGCGGAACGTGGTAATCTCCCACGGGTCTAATGGAGAAAGTTAATCTTGGAAACGGCTTCCCGCTTAGATGCTTTCAGCGGTTATCCTGAATCAATGTGACTACCCTGCAGTGCTCTTGACAGAAACAACAGGAAAATCAGGGATTGACTCACCCCGGTCCTCTCGTCACAGAATCCTTTGTTACCAAAGGTGTAGACTATACCTTCACCGTATTCCTTTCAGTAGGAACGTAGGTGCTTGCCGTGTTATACCTCTCTTTGTAAGAGAGATATCGTCATCTTGAGCTCTTATTTCTCAAGAATCAAGTCGTTACGGGGATTATGGATGCTTTTTCAAGTTCATGTTGTACATACTCATAGGTATACTTTCTTTTTTTACTTGAGTAGTTGTATCTCGAAATACGATCAGACAACATACACACTGTAAGAAAATCTTCTACTAAGTATGGTGTTCGTTTTAAGATCTGAATTGCCGTAAGCATGGTTTTCACCTGCCTAGACTTAAAACGAATGTGCGGTTGTAATTGAACTAAGAGTTGTTCTACAGCTTTGTGACCTTCTATGCGAAGTTCTGCAATTCTGTCATTTCTTTTGTATATATAACCGCTTGCAATATAGCGCTGTATTTCTTTTAGTTGATCGATATACGCAGCATCTTGATATATCACCACAACTGTCTTGACTCGGAAAAGAAATCTCATCTCTTTTCTTGGTCGCAGTTGCAGCATAATGCTGCCGTCACCGTCAATTAAACCAGCAATATACGCAAAAACTTGAATTTTATCCATAACCTTCCCTCGGTATTGCCCTTTATAGCTCTAGGACCACAGCTATGTGTATTTATAAAGGGTTTCACCGATTTGAGCAAGTTTTTCAGCTCCGGTTTTCACACGGAGTGTAGCAACTTTTACTAGGGGCAAAATTCCTCAACTTTCTAACGCTGACACCGGATAGAGGCCGACCTGTCTCACGACGGTCTGAACCCAGCTAGCGCACCGCTTTAATAGGCGAACAGACTAACCCTTGGGAGCTTCTTCACCCCCAGGATGCGATGAGCCGACATCGAGGTAGCAATCCGCGCCGACGCTAGGAACGCTTAGGCGCGATGACTCTGTTATCCCCAAGGTAACTTTTATCCGATAAGCCCGGTACCTTCCACAAAGTACACGAGGATCACTTAAACCAGCTTTCGCTTCTGCTCGGCCTGTATGCCTCACAGTCAAGCACCCTTCTGCTTATGCACGTCCAGCCTGATTTCTATCCAGACTAAGGGTACCTTTGCGCGCTTGCGTTACTCTTTAGCAAGCAACCTCCCCAGTTAAACTACCCACCAGACAGTGTCCTCTCCTGTGTTTGCAACAGAATTAAGTGAGTTTGTATATAGCAAACGAGTGGTATTTCACTGACGCGTTCCACAAAATGAGGAACACTCCCACCTATACTAAACAATTCAATATACACAAACAATGCCAAGCTGTAGTAAAGCTCTATGGGGTCTTTTTGTCCTGGTGTCAGTAGGCCGCATCTTCACAGCCATTTCAATTTCGCCGAGTCGTAGTTCAAGACAGTGTGAGGCTGGTTAAACCTTTCGTGCGGGTCGCCAATTAAGCGACAAGGAATTTCGCTACCTTAGAACAATTATAGTTATTGCTGACGTTCACCAGGGCTTCTATTCCAGGCAATCCGTCTTACGACGGAAACCCGGTCAATTAACCTTCTGGCACCGGTCAGGCCTCAGCCCGTATACTTCCTCTTACGAGTTTGCACGGACCTGTGTTTTTGATAAACAGTCCACCTCACGTCATTAGCTGCGCCCCTCACTATTGCTAGTGAGGGGAAGGCATCTCTCTAAATTACGCCTAGCTGTTTTGCCGAATTCCTTAAACTACGTTCTCTCGCTCTCCTTAGTCTACTCGACCTGACCACCTGTGTCGGTTATCGGTACGATTTGATTAGTATCTTCTTGCGAAGCTTTTCCAGGACGATGAACTCACACAACCCCTCACTTTACGAATAAAGTGAGGAGACATGACACCTCGATTAAACATTTGTACGGATTTGCCTATACAAACTATCTTGATGATTGTACCCACATTCACAGTGGGACATGTGCTATCCTTCGCCGTCCCTCCCCAAGTCAAATGACACTAACCAAGGACTGGAATATTAGCCAGTAATCCATCGGCTACTCCCTCACTTCATTGTCCAGCATACCTCATCTATCTACAAATGAGGACTGAACCGCAAAGTGAGGGACTCACCTTAGGGTCGCCTAACCCGCACACGACGAACGTGGGTGCGGAAACCTTGGTCTTTCGGAGTTGGAGATTCTCACTCCAATTTCGCTACTCATGCCTGCATTCTCACTTCTGATCGCTCCACCCCGTCCTCGCGGCGGGGCTTCAAAGCACACAGAACGCTCCCTTACCTCCCTCACTTTGCCTAAAGCAACCTTTGCGCACTAAACTAGTATGTAAAATTTATATAAAAGTTGTAGCAAGATTACCTCAAGTAAAGTGAGGGACCTAAGCTTCGGTGGTACATTTGAGCCTCGTTGGATTTTCGGCGCACGTATCCTACGGCTAGTGAGCTGTTACGCTTTCTTTAAAGGGTGGCTGCGTCTAAGCCTACCTCCTAGGTGTCTTTGGATACGAACTTCCTTTACCACTAAATGTACACTTTGAGACCTTATCTGTAGGTCTGGTTTGTTTTCCTTTTGCTCCTGGAACTTAGCTCCCAGGTGCTGAGTGCCGTGAAACAACAAAAAGTATTCGGAGTTTGACTAGATGCTCGAGATTGCTCCCGAGACACCCGATCAGTGCTCTACCCCTTCTTGTCTTAACACGACCCTATACCTAAATATATTTCAGGGAGAACCAGCTATCTCCGGGTTCGATTGGCATATTACCCCTTACCACAACTCATCCGAGCCCCTTGCAGCGGACACCGGTGCGGACCTCCCTCTGACTTTCGTCAGAGCTCATCCTGGTCATGGTAAGCTCACCCGGTTTCGGGTCATTCAATAACTACTCTCTCACCACAAGTGGTGAGAGACGCCCTATTCAGGCTCGCTTTCACTACGGCTTCCCCGCGAAACGGGTTAACCTAAAGCAGTTATCAAATACTCGCAGGCTCATTCTTCAATAGGCACGAGATTACCCCTCACCTTGTTTTCTGGTTTATCCAGACGACAAGGTGAGGGGCTCTCTCTGATTGTTAGCAGATAATTTCAGATTCTATTTCACGGGGTCTTCCACCCTTCTTTTCACCTTTCCCTCACGGTACTCGTTCACTATCGGTCTTGTTTGGTATTTAGCCTTGGAGTGTGGTCACCCCAGCTTCGGAAGGGAGTTTGCCGTCTCCCAACTTACTCAGGAACACTGTATGGCATGTCTTATTTTCGTATACACGACTGTCACGTTCTTTGGTTGCGTATTCCACCGCATTCTACTAAGAAGACATATCCACTATTCAGGTCCTACAACACCCCTCACTCTTTCCTTCCAATTCTTTTCAAGAGTTCTGTCCATCCTTTTGCTCGTTTTTTCAACGCTTTTTCTCTGCGTTGAGCATATTTTCGTGCCTCGTATGCTTCATAGTACACCAGGCACCAGTCATTCGTTCGACTGGTCCATTTACTACATCCAGAGTTGTGTTCTGTGTAGCGTCGTCGTAAGTCTGAGGTTTGTCCCACATAATAACGATCAATGGCTGGGCTGTACAACACATACATATAAAACATAAAAACAATATTAAAACAAAAAGATGTCAAAAACCTTACATTGAAAAGAAAAAGTGAGGGGTTTGGGCTTTTCCCTGTTCGCTCGTCGCTTACTAAGGGAATCTCTTACGATTTCTATTCCTCTGGGTACTTAGATATTTCAGTTCCCCAGGTTACCTTCCCTCACCTCTTAGCCTCGAATTTCTTCAAGAACAAAAGGTGAGGGATCCCTTGCATCTCTACAAGGGGGGTTACCCCATTCGGACACCGCCGGATCAAAGCTTGATGACAGCTCCCCGACGACTTTCGCGGTCAATTTGCGTCCTTCTTCGGCCAAACAAGCCAAGGCATCCATTATCTGCGTTACTTCACATAAATATTGCGAAATTGAGCTTTTCGATGCTTATTCAAGTATGACTCCCGATACAAGATCGGAAATCACCTTGGCCTTATATTGACATCAATATTAAAAAAACTTATGTTTCTTCACTTTTTAAAGAACAAACCTAGCCAATATTAGTGACTAGTGTGTAACAACTGTGTGCCAATTATTACAAACTATGTACCAATCTGTGGACCCTAAGGCCTGCCCGCGCCTATCTGTGCAGATAGATGGGCGGGGGAGTCGAACCCCCTGGTCTTTCACTTCTTTTACATCTAATCTGTTCGTCATTGCATGCACAATTGTGGACCCTAAGGGAGTCGAACCCTTGGCCTCCTGATTGCAAAACAGGCGCTCTAGCCACCTGAGCTAAGGGCCCACGAGCCTGTTCATCTCTGCTCCGATATACATCAGAGCGGGGCATGTTGTTTGAGGGATTCCATGCATAGTGCCTGGAATGTCGAAGTGTTTGAAATCTGTCCCGAACAGAACAGCTATTATAACGAGTAGAATCAAGATTGCAAGAGTAAAAAAGCTAAAACTCTTTCACTCGCTGCGAAAAGTCAAGACCCAGGCATGGCACACTGAATGATCATAATGCAAAAGCTGGTCTTATACGATATGTTTTGATTAAAAATAACCAACCAGTTGCATTGGTTTCATTATGGAGGGACGATGGTTTTTGGGGTAACACACATCTTAATGATTATGGATTTGGATACTTTCTCGATCCAAAAGAACGGGGTAATGGTTTAATCACCCAATCTGTGCAGCGCCTGATCCAGATTGTAAGCAGTAACCTACGTGTCCGCCAGTTTATTGCCTTTTGCGAAGATGACAACTATAAAAGCGCTGCTGTGCTTGCCAGACTTAGTTTTCAGCCTACTGATGAAGTATTAAGTGCGCCAGATACCGATTGGCAAGAAAGAAAGTATATTCTGCCAGTGAGTAATCTCAAAAAATAGATCAACAGAAATATAGTACACTAATCCCAACCATGCTCATTGCCGACCTCTACAACCCCATTGTTTTTACCGTAGAAGACAACGCTACGGTCAAAGAAACTCTCGATACATTCCTCAAGAAACATGTCAATGGACTGGTGGTGGTGAGTCATAAAAACCCTAAAAAAGTAGTGGGTGTGGTCAGTTTACAAGACATGGCAGCAGCAGTCCTTCCCCAGCAGTTTCAAGACAATAACCGCATAGCAATGGCCATGTATAAAAAGGGGTTTTTCACCAATCAGTGTCAAGAGCTAAAGAGTAAAAAAGTATCGTCCATCATGCGGAAAGACTTTACTGATGTGAATCTCAAAGATAACATCATGGCGGTCATGGCAGACTTTCTGGAAAATGATCTCTACATTGTGCCTGTGATCGAAAAAAATAAGCTGATTGGTATTATTAACCGCGGACAGATCCGTGATGCGCTGGAGTATGGCATGAGAGAGCTGAAGTAACACACTATATGATTGCCAGCCTGTCCATCCCCGGTATTATCGCTATTTTTGTGCTCTTGGTGGTCTACACATTCTTGATCACCGAGAAACTACCCAAAGTGCTGGTCTCCATTCTTGGCGCGGCAACACTCATCGTACTGCAGGTATTTAACACCCATGACGCCACACCGCAGGAAAATGCCTTTCAATTTGTTGCCCACAATCTCGATATTTTGGGGTTTGTTATCGGCATGATGGTACTGGTGGGCATCGTGCGCGAGTCTGGCTTTTTTGAGTCAGCAGCTATTTACTTGGTCAAACTAGTCAAAGGCCGTCCTGTAGCGCTCCTTATTGCTATTGGCTACTTGACGCTCGTTATGACAACATTTTTATCAAACATCCCGACCGTGCTGATCTTAACGCCGGTGGTGCTGGTCTTGGTCAAGCAGCTGAAACTTCCTGTCCTCCCCTACCTCTTTACGCTGGTGGTGATGGCCAATATTGGTGGTGCTATGACGCCTATTTCTGATCCTACTACCTACTACCAGGCAAAAACGGTTGGTCTTTCTTTTATGGAAGTGATGAGCAATTCTGGCTTGATCGTGCTTATTCTCTCGGTAGTCTCAATCGCCTACATCCTGCTTGTCTTTCGAAAACAGCTGGCCCAGGCCGCCAAGCAAGACACCGATGTCAGCACCTTTGACCCTAAATCGGCACTAGAAGATCACTACATTCTCAAAGTGGGCATTCCTATTATTATCTTGAGTGTGCTCTTGATGGTGCTCAAAGATGCTATTGCCAGCACCTTTGGCATACAGTTGGATAACGCCACTATTACCGTTACATCTGCATTTTTATGCATTCTTATCTTTCACAAAGACCCTCGGTCGGTGCTGAGAAATCTGATTGACTGGGAAATTATTTTCTTTTTTATTGGATTATTTATTGTTGTAGGCGCGCTCGAGTTCACGCATGTCATTGAGATGCTTGCAGATAGCCTGGTGAGTATTACAGGAGGCAATCTCACTCAGCTGGCGCTGTTACTTTCTGTTGGCTCTGGATTACTCTCAACATTTATTGACAACGTCCCCTACAACATCACCATGGTCAGCGCCATTCAGGCCATGGAGGCATCAAGCATCTGGGTGTATCCTCTCTGGTGGGCGCTTAATTTGGGCACCTCAATTGGTGGCTTTGGCTCGCCCATTGCGGCTGCGTGTAACGTGATTATCTTTGGCCAGGCAGAAGAAGAAAAAATCCATGTGCTATTTGCCAAGTACTTGGCGCTTGCCCTTCCGCTCGTCATCATTCACAGCTTGATTAGCTTTATGGTGATTTGGGCGCGGTACTTGCAGTAGGTGTCTCTACTACTTATCTAGCTCAAGATCATACTCTTCACCTTTTGCCAAACTAACTATCTTCACCTCAGCTCCTTGATAAGCTGCAAGCATAGTTTGTTTAAATTCATCTGACGACAACGCGTTTTTAACCATTTCTACTTCTTCATCACCATCGCACACAAATAGAAGCTTGCTTAGGTTAGCAAAATTCTGTCCATGTGGGTGAATGTGATTGTTCATTGCGTACCATACTTCTCCCAGTGCTCCCATCAAGCCACCAATAGTGAGAGCGCACGCAGAAAAGTCATTATCAATCGCACCAACACCAACCTTGATTGGGTCTATATATCCATCGTGCAACACAATCGCTCTCTTTCCCACAGAAATAACTGCACATGCAGGATCTTGGTAATCCATATTTTCTGAATGATCACTTTGCAAAGTCTGATTATGCAATACTGTTTCTACATTTTCAGCATGATATATGGCGCCATCTGTGTGATCAAAATAGCCAGTGTGTATTGCTATTCCTTCATCAAAAGTCCATGTTTGTGCAACTGTATGCACGTGTTGCAGGTTTTTTCTCCAATTACCAGAAAAATTACGCATCGCTGCAACATACACTAATGCTGGTGGTATGCCGATGCTATTGGCGATAGTGGCAACTTCCTCTTTCAGTTGAAAATTAGTCATTAAGTCATAAGTAATGCTGTTTTGATCACGCAGCTTTTGTCCTAAGTCAAGCAGCGCTTGTGAGTGCTGTTTAAATACACCCCGCAGGCCACAGGTTGCTGCATCAGTGTGGTCCAAACGCTCTGCGCTATTGCCGTGTTGTGTCAAGAGAATTTCGAGTGTGGCTCTGGTGTTCAGGATTCTAATCTGCCTCATGATAGCTTGCATTGTCTGCTCTGTTGGGGCACCACCACCTATTTGTGGCACGTACAGTAATAGTTTTCCATCTTTCTCTAGTTTTCCAGAAACACCTACTCTGCCATCATCACACCCCACCACGATCACAATGCGTGTAGCTCTGGCAACTATCTTATCTTCATAAAATTTCACTCGATCTCTCAAAGATACATTTTCTAGCTCGGTTGAGTTCTGTTCTTCTTTATTGTTCTTTGCAGACATGCGCACATCTTTCTTTTGTTATTTGAAAACATCGTTTTATACACCCAACACTCTGCATCCGCAATAATTATTTTCTATACTTGACTTTCCCGTCTTCAGAAACGAAACGCACCACTTTGGTAAAATCAGCAGATGAAAAGTGGACATAAAAAAGGAACACACTTGTCTCTAGAGGAGCGGGTGGAAATATACAAATTAAAGGAACAAGGCTTCTCAATTCGTAGGATTGGAAGAAAAATAGGTCGCAACCATAGTGTGGTCAGTCGAGAACTGTCTCGAAACTCCAAGCCATTCAGCAATGAGGGATACAAACCAGTTAAAGCACACACACTATCCAAACAGAGGACAAAGATGCAGCGCCAACAGGCGCCACTCAAAAATCCAGCAGTATTTTTGTATGTAAGAGAGAAACTAAGGATAAAGTGGACGCCAGAACAAATAGCGGGAAGATTACCCATTGATCATCCAGGTGAAAGTATCAGCTATGAAACCATCTACCAATACATCTATGGTTTGGGAAGAAGAGATACGCTGTGGCACTACTTGGTTCGAGGTCACAAGAAACGAAAACCAAAGAAAACAGGTGCTGAGACTAAAAAAGCATCTAAAATAAAAGGAGTGGAGTCAATAGAACATCGCCCCACAAAGGCAAACAACCGCAAGCAAGCCGGGCACCGGGAAACAGATCTGATGGAATCTCCAAGAGGCATAGGTGCGAGCGTTTCAGCTCATATCGAGAGAAAAACAAGATTTATCAAACTTGAAAAGCTTGAGAATAAGAAAGCTGCAACCAAGCAAAAAAGTATGCAAAAAACATTAAAAAAGATACAATCTGTGAGTAAGTCAAGAGATCCCATAATTAAGTCAATGACCTATGATAATGGCTCTGAGAATACGCAGCATCAAGAACTAGCTAAAAACATGCACAAAGGGTTATGTGTGTTATCCCTACCATTCTTGGGAAAAAAGGATCTGTTGAAAACATGATTGGAAGAGTGAGGAGATTTATTCCTAAAGGGACAGACCTCACCACCGTTAGTGAAGTGTATCTCCAGCAAGTTGAGAATTGGATTAACAACGCTCCGCTTAAATGTCTGAACCATCTAACACCAAATGAGGCAATGGCGAGAGAAGTTAACAAGTACAAGTTTAATCACTACAGAAAGGTCTTAGACCAAAGTGGTGCATTTCCAAATTGAATTCGGGTTTCAGAGAAAGAAAGGAGAAAATATCCTGTAGTTATTAGCTACAAACGGATGTTTTTATATGCAAAGAACAAAACATGATAGAGAGCAGGCATTCCGAGAAGCAGTAGATCGTTTGAATGAAGGAGAGCTCGTGCTTCCAGCTAATCTTGTCTGGTATCTGATGGAAAATGACCTGAGTGAAGAAAGAAGGCAAGAACTGCGAGAACGTTTTGGCCACACCCACGACGCATCTGAAGCAGAGGAAGAGAAAAAAGTAAAGATTTAAGCGAATTTTTACAAATTGAAAAAGCAATTTAAACATTGAGAGAACGTACTTCGTACAGTATTCATCGATCTGCATATGGGGGTAATTACATAATAGTAAATAGATCATTTACTATTAGAGCTGAGTATGAAAGATTGTTTGTACAACATTCGTACTCTAATTATTTTGAAAAAGCAGATGTAATTAATGAGAAACTTAGAGAAATATTTGGGGATATTAATTTTTCCTTTGTCCCCTATGAGCCTGGTTCGATTGCTCTTGGAGAAGAGCTAAGTTGAGAACAAGTATTAGCACGCACTTAATGACGAAACCCTTTTGCCCCGCCCTACTGGGTGTTCCCGCCTGAAACAGCTATGCTGAAAGTATTGCGGGTATTGTAGAGCGACAAAGAAGCCTAGCCAACAAACCCCGCCTTTTTCAAAACAACCTTGTTTTTCTTTTTTACCTCATCTGGTAGTTTGCCCTCTTCCTCAATGGTAATATCGAGTGTTTTTTTGCCCACCAGCGAGGCGTAAAATGCTATTTGTGTGCCTACAAAATCTTTCACAAACGCCGGTTTTTCCAGGTGTGCCCACTCGCAACTGATTACGAAGCGCCCCAGGTGAAAAGTCTGCTCACCACCACCCAGCGTGAGAGAGACGCCGTTACCAATATGCACCCCTTTGGGTCGCACCATGTGGCCTTTGATGTTATGTTTTAACTTTCGCGGATCATTAAACCCCAAAAACCCGGCATACGGCACTTCTGTTTTGTCTGAAAGCGCCTCAAGTTGCTGTTGAAATGTGGCGTCTACTTGATCCCATTCGTCAAGCTTAAACGCTTTTTTTATCCAGTCATCCTGGCCACTACTCGCCAGTGAGATATCATCTCCATATAAAGACTTAAGGTGCTTCAAAACTACCTCGCCCCCCTCCAGCTCTACACCAGCGCCCAGCACGCCAAATCGGGTGCCTTCGTTAATCTGTACTCCTTCGTCGCCGCATGTAATCACAAATGACATAGTCTCCGTTTCGCCTAATTCAATAGTTATAAGTGCTTGCAGTATAGCACAAAAAAGAGCTTTCTGTAAGGCTAATCGTCGCCCTCACCCTCTTCATCATACTCATCGCCATCGGTCATCGACTGGATTGTCTGAAGATACTCTTGCATATCTGCCTCGACAGCTTCCCAGTCACCATCCGAGGCACGAATAGCATTAAACAATAGGTCCATATCTATTAAAAGCTGGTCATCGGTCACAATCATTCTTTGTTTTGCCATACGTCTCCTTTTCACTAGCTCCTACTGTCTATCGTTACTCTTTATTCTAGACTCTCATTTTTTATCTATACTCTATCGATGACAGCTGGGCACCAACAGGACTCAAGCTCATTCGGCGCTGGTTGGCATCAACATTCTCTACATGAACAGTGATCTCCTCACCGCGCTCGAATGTCTGAGTTGGGTCTATCTTGCTGGAGTGAATCAAGCCATCTACGCCTGGCTCAACGTTCACAAACACACCAAAATTCTCTACCCGAGACACCGTACCAGTGAGTGTAGTGCCCGACTGATACCGCTCATCAATAGAAACCCAGGGGTCATCGCTCAGCTGTTTGATCGAGAGATTCAGTTTGCCTGTTTTCTCATCAACACCCAGCACACGCACTTCTATCTTGTCGCCTACGCTGTGGTATTCTTTGGGGTGCAGCACTTTTTCCCAAGAAATTTCAGAAATATGGACTAACCCCTCCACGTGACCAACCGTATCGCTGCCTTCCACAGGTACCTCTACCGTCACAAACAGCCCAAAATGCATCACTCCAGAAACGACTCCAGGGTAAATCTTGTTTTCTTCAACTGCTTCAAGCGCCTCTTCTTTCTGTGCGATTTCTTCAGCCTCAGACACATGGCGTTCAGAAAAAATAAGGCGGTTTTTCTCTCTATCAACCTCGATAGCGCGCACCTTGACCGTCTGTCCTACCAACGTACTGTACGAGCCAACCAGTTCTTTGCCAAATTGGCTAGAAGGCACAAAGCCTCGCGCGCCGTTAATAACTACGATCAAACCACCTTTGTTGGTATCGATTGCCTCGGCATCCAAAATTGTCTCTTCTTCTAAAGCCTGGGTAAAGTATCCCCACTTAGCATCAAGCGCCGCTTTTTTAAGTGAAAGCAGTACCCGCCCCTGGCTAATCTCGTCAGAGAGAACGGTAGCGTCAATCGTTTGGCCTACTTCTAGCTGGCTCACGTACTCTTGCGCCAACTCAAACTCTTTATCTGCCACCACACCTTCTGTTTTTGCCCCAATATCCAGCACGAGCGAGCGCTTGTTGATCTGGGCAATAACGCCCTTTACAACGTCGCCCTGCTTGGGGATAACCAGACTGTCTTCATGCTTGGCAAACAGCTCATCCATGGTAGTGATACCACTTGTTTTTTTTGCTGGTTTTTCTGTATTTTTAGAAGTAGATGCAGACGAATCACTCTTTGAGGATTTTGAAGTCTCTTTCTTTGCTGCAGTTTTTTTAGTTGGTTTTTCTTTAGCTGACGCTTCTTTAGCGGGAGTCTTCGGTTTTACCGCCTCCTTTTTTTCAGCTGTTTTTTCTGATACCTTTTTGGTTGCCATACACTAGATGCTCCTTTCTTTTCGATACTGGCAAGTATACCATAGAGTTGTGTCTTGGAAAGACCAGGAGAAAACATACCTATGCGCTACCTTGATCAGCAAACCAAACAAGCGTTGAAAGGAAAGCGCGTGCTTGTTCGGGTAGACTATAACGTGCCAGTAGATGCTGCTGATACCCCCCGACCCTCCCTCCCCGCCCCCAAACGTGTCGAAAACTCGCTTGAAACCATTCATTTTTTGCTCAAAAATGACGCGACTCCCATCTTGTGTTCGCACCGCGGTCGTCCCAAAGGGAAAGAGGAGCGCTATTCGCTCAAGCCGTTAGCCACTATTTTGAGTGATCAGTACAACATACCTTGTTCGTTTTCTCCTGATTGTATTGGTGATATAGCATATAATATAATACAAAATACGCCACTAAACAGCATGGTGCTACTCGAAAACCTTCGTTTTTATGACGGGGAAAAAACAAATGATGCCACGTTTGCCAAGCAGCTGGCAGAGTTAGCCGATCTCTATGTCAACGACGCATTCTCGACTGCGCACAGAAACCACGCTTCAGTTGTGGGCGTGCCTCTCTACCTACCTTCCTATGCTGGCATGAGCTTTGCCCGCGAGGTGACAACGCTGACTACGCTTCTGGAAAAACCCGAGCGTCCATTCATTGTTGTTCTGGGTGGAGCAAAAATTTCAGACAAAGTTTCAGCTGTTAAAAATTTAAGCAACCAGGCAGACATGGTACTCATAGGTGGCGCGGTAGCCAATAATTTTTTGAAGGCAGAAGGCTTGGAAATTTACCGCTCATTCATAGAAGAACAGCAAGCGGTGGATAGTAGTAAAACGACTGATTTCGTCGCGTTTGCAGGGCAGGTGCTGGCAGATCACGCCCACGAGAAGGTGCTGAAAGACGACTATATACCTATCCCCAAGTTACTCGCGCCCATAGACGTGATAGCTGCACCAAGTGCCGTACTACACAAAGACGAGCAAGACCGAGCAGCACCCCAACACGAAGTAGTAGAGCTAACACACGACATGCTTGATAAAGATGAAAGTGAAGATAAAATCTATGTTGATATCGGCCCCAAGACACAACAGCTGTACCAAAGTCTCCTGGCAAGCGCTAAAACCATTTTTTGGAACGGCCCGATGGGCGTTTGGGAACAACCAGAGTTTTCAGACGGCACAAAAACAATTGCAGAGAGTGTAGCTGGCTCAAACGGCTACACCGTCATCGGCGGAGGTGACACCATCGCTGCGGTTGACCACTTTGGACTAGAAAACAAGTTTTCCTATATATCTGCAGCAGGCGGCAGCGCACTGGCATTCTTGGGTGGTGAAGTACTGCCTGGCATTGCTGCACTAGAAGAAAATACTCAAGGCGCTTGACAACAACCACTCGCACCACGTACGCTGTTTTATGTACGTATGTTTTGTAGAAAAAACACATGGTAAACGCCGTTGGTGGCACACCGCCCACCACCCCACCACCCACCCCGCCCTCGTCAAGTACTGGCGAAGATGTGGCGACCAACAATCAGCCATCGACGGACATCTCCAGCTCCGACACATCGAAGAGCGATGCGACAACAAGCAACATGCCTCAACCGCAGGCTACTCCTCCTCTAGCGGAAACACCCACCCAACAACCAGTTCCTTCCCCCATACCCACAGTGGCAGCCCCTCTTCCCGCTATGCCACCACAACCTGGTAGTCAGCTGCCAATAAAAACCCTTCCCGCCGTACCACAAGCTACCGTTAGCCAACAACTAGGAACTAAAAAATCTCAGCCACAAGCTAACCCAACTCTGGCGAAAGCAACTGCTCCTCCTCCCAAAGAAAAAAAGAGTAAAAAATGGATACTTGCAGGTGCGTTTGCTGCTCTCATTCTCTTGATTGGCGGGATTGGTGGGTTTTTCCTGATGCAACAAAACCAGGACTTGAGAAACCAGGCAGAGACTATTCCTACTCCAACTCCAAAAATAGCAGTTGTGGGCAGCTCATGTACAAAACGAGCATACAAAAGCACTGGTCCTGACAGCAACACTCCCACAAGCACCTCTGTCACCCAGTTTGAACAAGATGAAGCCATTATTTTTGAAATTGATGTCACCCAGACACAAGGGCCTGTTCCCCTGATTATTGAAGACGACTACTCTCAATTTTTGGGTGCAGGATGGGATATTGACTCAGTTATGGTCAATGGCTCTGACACCTGCCAGCCTGACGCGCAGTTTAATGCTAGTAACCCTGGAAAGTACCGCTGTACCTGGCTCATGGCTTCTCCAGGAGCAACACTACCGCTTGTTATGAGGCTAGAGCCAACGGGTAATCAACTCCAGTCTCTTTCTACTGGCTCAGCACAAAAGCTGACCAACACCGTCAGGCTCATTCCGTGTGAATCATGTGGTACTGGTGGTATGGAACAGACGGGAGTAGGTGAGCAACCTACTCAAAGTGAAGGGGTGTGTTCAGCACAGATTGAGATAACTACCCCAACAGAGCCAACACTCAGCTGTAACAGCGCCTGTACTCCAGGAGCGGTCACTGGCTCTCGCACCGATATGTGCGCCCAGCAACTTGGCGGAGGGTACTCTTGCGTGCAAGTACTTGATAAACCAGAAGATCCTAACGAACCAACTCATCGTTGCCGACTCACCAACAACCCAACTGATGAGCAGTGCAAAGAGATAATCGTCATTAATCCACCATCACCCAAACCAGCACCGCCCGCATGTAACAGCCTCTGTACTCCTAGTGAAGATCCAGAAAAAGACGAGTGCACGCTTAATCTTGGCTCACAGTATTTGTGTCTTGATGCTACAGGAAGCTCGACTAGTGAAATACTCAGTGAATATCGCTGTCGACTCAAAGCAAACCCCACAAATGAACAATGTGTTGACCCAAATAGAAAAATGACCTGTAACAGCACCTGCACGCTCTCTCTTACCAATGATGAAGTAGATGAGTGCGAACAAGATTTGGGCAGTGAGTATGTCTGTGCAAATGTTTCAAGCTCGACTGAAAAAATACTAACCCGTTGCCGACTCAAAGCAAACACGGGTGATGTTTCTTGCAAACAACAAACGGGGCCAACTGCGACTCCTTCCAGCGCGCCTTCTGCCAACCCCTCGGCAACTCCACAGACAAGCCCAGCTGTGAGTAGTACGCCGTCAGCTTCTCCAGATACCTCATCAAGCCAGAGCCCGAGTCCAACCACCGGTATTACCGGTACACAGCCATCACCTACTCCGTCAACACAACCCGTGTTACCGCAAGAGTTGCCACAGACAGGTGCATTTGACTCATCAGTACTCCTTAAAGTAGGAATGGTGATAGTCACGCTAGGAGCAGCAATTTTGCTACTACTATAAACAAAAAATACAACGTAGTATGAAACGAAAATAAGTACTAAATTGAAGTAAACGTCACATTTTTTATGAACGTACAACAAACAAATACTAGTAAACCTCAACCTCCTTTGTACGGAGACGCAAGTGGTCCTACTGTCCAAACAGAAAAAGTGGTCAAAAACAGCAAAAAACCTCCTTCAAAGAAAAAAGTACTACAGCTTATTGTTGGATTTGTGTTCTTTATGCTCCTAGTAGGTGGCTCTTCAGTGGGGCTCTACTTGGCACAACAACAACAGGATGTCAGAAACCAAGCTGCAGCAGATTTGTGTGCCAATATCACCAATAATGTCATTGGCACTATCAGCAAACCAATCATAGAAAATACAGGCAGAGCTCTGGCAACTGTTCAAAACACCTCTACAGATTGTACCCACGAACTGTCTTTGATGGCCTTTGAAGTATATGATGACATGCAAGACCCCAACTGGCTCAACACTCAAGTTCTATTTGATAGTAGTACTGCAACTATTGCTCCAGGGGAAACGCTTATTTTAGATGTTCGGCTTCCCTCTTGTAACTATCAGATTGACCTAGCAGAAGGAAAGCCGCTCGTACCACCCGATTACAGATCTTCATCCCTGCACTTGTTTGACTTTGCATTTGGCGGAGGTGCACTATGTGGCGCCCCATCTACTCCTACTCCATCGCCCCAAGTATCGTCTGCACCACTCACTTGTAACAGTGTGTGTCAGCAGGCAGACAAAGACCAATGTACAGCAAGCATGGGGCCAGAATACTCATGTGTCATGACTGACGGCTCTCGCACAGGACGATGCAGAAGAACCAGCAATCCAAGTAGTGAAAAATGTGAAGCGCCTACTATTGTCAGTCCCTCTCCCTCTTCTACCACCCCACAATGTAACTCCACCTGTACTCCAGAAAGTGCTAATGTTAAAGATACATGCGTGCTCAGTATGGGCTCAGCATATGAGTGTACTGTTATCACTAACGCAAATCTTGAAATAAAAGATGAGTATAGATGTAGATTGAAGACAAACCCAACTAGCACTACGTGTCAAGCTCCTGCCTCGAATGAACCGATTGTCTGCAACAGTGTGTGTGATCCTCTAGCAGATAAATGTGGCGAGGCTGTAGGAGAAGGACATGCGTGCATCAACACCGCTACCGGCACTAATCGTGCTCAGTATCGCTGTCGAAGAGAAACCAACCCAACCAGCAGCACTTGTTCTCTACCTACTAGTGTCTCTCCGAGTCCAAGCGTAAGCCCTTCGGTGAGTCCAAGTATCTCTCCTTCTCCTAGCCCTACACCTACCTATACCTGCAACAGTACCTGTACGGGTGACAGTCAGTGTCACAGCGCTAATGCAAGCTACGTCTGCTACAAAGAAGGTAGCAACACTACGGGAGTCTGTAGAATGGGTAACAACCCAAGTAACACAAGTTGTCAGGCAGCCCAAGGTACCTATGCGTGTAACTCTACTTGCTCTGCAGATGCACAGTGTCAAACAATAGGTAGTGGCTACATCTGTCATGAGGGTGCATGTAGGATGAGTGCCTATCCAACCCAAACCAATTGTCAGGCACCGGTCGTAGCCCAGCAGCCTGTCTATCAGACACCGACTCCTGCCCAACCAGTCCTTCCTGAAGAACTACCCCAGACTGGCGCCTTTGACTTCTCACTGGTAGCAAAGATTGGTGTGGCTACCCTTGCACTGGGTGCTGCGCTACTACTTCTACTGTAAAGACTATCCCCTCCTTCACCATAGAATGGTGAAGGAGGGGTGTTTTAGCACTTCCTTTGTAAGGGAAGACATCCCGACTTTAGTCGCGATAGAAGGGTTTACCTCTGTTATTTCGATCCGCCGGCTGGCGGATACAAATCTGCATGGAACAGAGATCTCTCCTGTCCACGTTATTCCAGTTGAAATGGCAAGAAAAAAGGACGGCAAAAGCACTATGCGTCTACTAGGACTTACCGATGCTGCGATCGGCACAGGCTTCTCGCCCTACTAGCCGCGTGTGCGTCTACTAGGACTTACCGATGCTGCGATCGGCACAGGCTTCTCGCCCTACTAGCCGCGTGTGCGTCTACTAGGACTCGAACCTAGAACCCCCAAGGTATAAGCTTGGTGCTCTCACCAATTGAGCTATAGACGCACGGACAAAAGCATTATACCCCACCACCCACCCCCACCAAAGCAGTGAGTTAGTCTGGTAAAACCAAGCAGCTCGCGGTACAATACCGCTCGCGGTATGAAAAAAACTCAAACATTTCTAAACAAACACTGGAAAAAACTACTGTTATTCCTTATTTTGTTTGCAGGAGTAGGCGCTCTTGTGTATGCCCAAGCAAAACCAGAGGTAGAAGAAGTTGTTACTGCTCATCCAGAGATAAAAACCATCACCCAAACACTCGACGTAAGCGGTATTGTCGATGCAAAAACAAAAGCAGCGCTCAGTTTTGCCGGCGGGGGCAAGCTTGTCTCACTCAATGTCAAAGAGGGTGAGTACGTGGGCAAAGGCGCACTTATCGCATCGCTTGACCAAGCACTTTTGAATAAACAACTGTGGTATGAGCTCAACACCTTTAAAAAAGAGCGTATCGACTGGGACCAAACGCTTGATGACTTTGAGGAAACCAACCAAACTATTGAAGACAACAGAGCAAAAGAAAAAGACCAACTTGATCTTGATAACAGCGTGCTTAAAGTAGAGATGCAGTCTCTTGCCTTTCGTGATGCGCGACTAACGGCACCTTTTGCAGGAGTAATCACTGCCCTACCAGTGCCAACAGCGGGTATTGTGATTGGCCCCCAAGACGTGTTCGAACTAGTTGACCCCACCACCCTTGTGATGCGTGCTGCGGTAGACGAAACAGACATCGCGAAAGTAACCCAGGGGCTCTCGGCTCGTGTGACACTTGATGCTCACCCTGATGATGAAGTGCGCACGCAGGTGTCCTACATCTCACCTACTAGCCAACAGTCGAGCACGGGCACAGTCTTTGTGGTAGAGCTACCACTCGATACTGTTGCAGGACTCAACTACTATCGCCTAGGAATGAACGGCGATGTCACCATCATTATTCAAGAAAAAACAGGTGTGTTGAGCGTACCTATTGATGCAACTATCGTGCGAGACGAAAAAACGTATGTTGAGGTACAACATGCTGATGGCAGTCTGGAAGAAAAAGAAATAGAGGTGGGGATTGAAACTGAAAACGAAGTAGAAGTAGTGCAAGGGCTCTCGACACAAGATAGTATCGTCATCCCTAGTTAGTACTATGTTACTCTCTCTGCAAAACGTTCAAAAAATATACACACTTGGCGGGGTTACCATCAACGCGCTGGATAACGTTTCACTCTCAATAGACGAAGGAGAGTTTGTGAGCATCATGGGTCCCTCTGGCTCTGGCAAGTCTACGTTTCTGCAAATTGCCAGCATGTTAGCCGAGCCAACATCAGGCATCATCTTGCTAAAAGATCATGAAGTATCCACACTCAAAGAGACAGAGCGCGCCAGGCTGCGCAACAAAGAAATTGGCTTTGTCTTCCAACAGTTTAACTTGCTGGCGCGCACCTCAGCGCTCGATAACGTCGCCCTTCCCCTCATGTACGCGGGGGTGAGTAGTAATGAGCGCACACAACGAGCCAAAGAAATGCTTGACCAAGTCGGCCTCTCGGACAGAATGGGTAACGCGCCCGCCCAGCTTTCTGGTGGCCAACAGCAACGCGTGGCTATTGCCCGCGCGCTTGTTAATAATCCTAGTATTATCTTTGCGGATGAGCCAACAGGCAATCTTGACTCAAAAAGTGGCGAAGACATCAAAAACATCCTACTTGATCTTCACCAAGAAGGAAAAACGATCATTATGGTTACACACGAAGAAGATGTGGCAGAAATTTCAAAGAGAAAAATTATCTTCAAAGACGGAAAAGTTATCTCTGACTCCAAATTTGACACAAGTCACGAGCAAACTGCCTACGGCAAGCGCAAAGTAAAAAAGGCACGAAGCGCGAGTAAAACAAAGCGAACATCGCGAAAGAAAGCAAAAAAGTAGTCTATGTTTTGGCAAATATTTTTGATTGCTGTCAAGGCAATCCTCACCAACAAAACGCGCTCATTCCTGACGATGCTGGGAGTGATTATCGGTGTGGGCTCGGTAGTGCTTTTGACCAGCATCGGCACAGGGTTGCAGTCGTATGTATCCGATCAATTTAGCACACTCGGGGGAACAGTGATCTTTGTCAGCCCTGGTGATCCATTTGGCGAGGGCGGATTTGGAGAAAGCAGCTTTATTGAGAGCACCAAGCCAGTGCTCAAGCGCTCGTACTTTGACGAAGTGCTGCGTACACACCGAGATAGCATTAGTGAAGGGGTGGTGAGTGGACTAGCATCAGGACAAGCCAAGTACCGAGAGACTACAAAAAAGGTGATTTTGTATGGGGTAACCCCTAGCTTTGAGAGTGTTAATAAAGCAACCCCAGCAAAAGGCACCTGGTTTACCGATCTTGACGAGCAAAAAGGTGCGCGGGTTGCAGTGCTTGGCAGTGGTATTGCCACCGAGCTCTTTGGCGATGTTGACCCTGTGGGCAAACGTGTTCGAATTGCGAGCAGAACGTACTTGATAGACGCCGTGCTGGAAGAACAAGGTGGCGGGTTTGGTGGGCCTAGCTTTGATAACTATGTCTACATCCCATTTACAACCCTGCAAGATGACTTTGACGTAGAGCTCATAGACTCCTACTCCTTTGCCGCCAAAGATACCGAGTCTGTCGAGCAAGCCAAAAAAGACATTGAAGAGACTCTTTCAAAGTACCTAGAAGAAGATGAGTTTACCGTCTATGACCAGGCACAACTTTTGGAAACCATCAATAATATATTGGGGGTTATCACGGTAGCGCTGGGTGGCATCTCTGCTATCTCGCTGGTTGTGGGGGGGATCGGGATTATGAATATCATGCTCGTCAGTGTCACCGAGCGCACCCGAGAAATTGGTCTGCGCAAAGCCATTGGTGCGACGCCCAACGTGATCTTACTGCAATTTTTGATTGAGTCTGCTCTGCTCTCGGTCATCGGTGGTTGTATGGGGCTACTGATTGCCTACCTGGGCTCTCTGGCTATCCAGCCGTTTTTCCCCGCCAAGGTGACTGTAGAGGCAGTCATACTTGCCTTTGGTGTCTCGACACTGGTCGGTCTGGTGTTTGGCGCTGCTCCCGCCAGACGGGCAGCGCAGCTCTCGCCCATCGAGGCGTTGAGGTATGAGTAGTGCTATACTGACTGTGTGAAAAAAATTATCGTTTTACTGCTCCTTATTGCTGGAATAGGTTTTCTTGCATTTTCAGCAACGCGCGAAACTGCTTTTTCTTTCACTCTGCCTCAAACCGAGAAGATAATCACCATCCAACCCATCAAAATTACCGAGATCTCAGAGAGTGCGCCAGAACAGCTGTCCCAGCTAGGCAGCAGAGCCCAAACCATCGGTGACACCACTGGACAGGTTTTAGGAGAAGCCATACAGGCAGATACCCAGAGTGGTGAAAGCATGGCCAACACCGCTGTTGCGTACGGCAAGTATCTCTACTGCAAGCAGGTGGTGGAGGGGTGGGAGGCTAAATAACTACAAATTACTCCTGCTTTGTATCTCTGCCTCCACCATCTCTTTATCTTTACCATACTTCAGGCGCGAGAGCTGCTTTATCATCTCGGCTAGCTTGGGGTTCATCTTGGCTTTAATTGCATCCATGTCTTTCATCAAACTCATGCTAAAGGGTGGCACTGGCTCGTTCTTCACAATGGTACGAATGTAAACGTGGTACTTCTCAATGTTGGTCAGGTCGCCCTCATTAAAGGTGGGTGCAAACTCGTGTTGCAAAAAGTTAGCATCAGGCACACCCACACGAAATGACACAATCGTACCCACGTTGCCAAACACAGCGTTTTTCACATCTTCGTCAATCTGGCTCACAAACTGGTTGGCCACAATCAGATTGAGGCGATACTTCCTAGCCTCCGAGAGAATAACCGCAAAATCTTCGGTGGCGTAGTTTTGAAACTCATCCACATATAAAAAGAAGTCTTCGCGCTGATCCATCGGCACATCTTGCCTACTCATAGCAGCTGTCAGTACCTTTGGTACTAAGATTAAACCTAAAAACTTAGCGTCTTCTTCTCCCAGAATTCCTTTTGAAAGGTTGCATAAAATAATCTTTTTCTCATCCATGGCCTTTCTAAAGTTAAAAGCACTATGAGGCTGGCCAATAATGTTACGCATAGTTTTGTTGGTTACAAATCTGCCAAACTTCGAGACGATGTAGTCCAATACCTCAGACTTATGAAAATCACTGGTTTGGGCAATTTGGTCTGTCCAGTAGCGCTTCACCACCGGGTCTTTGACGTACGGCAGTAGCTCGTTAACATACTTGCTATCGGTGAGCACGCGCACTAGCTCTATAAACGTACTCCCCTTTTTGTACATGATAGTGAGCATGGCATTGCGAATAGCGTGCTCAAACCGCGGTCCAATGATACCCGTGCGATGTGGATCATACAGCTTGTACATCAAACCAATGATGGAACTCACCACAAAGTGACGCTGCTCCTCAGTGTCTGCCTCCATCATGTTCATTCCCATTGGTCGGGTCAAATCTGAGGGGTTAAAGTAAATAACATCTTCAGCACGCTCTGGCGGCATCAGCTGCAGAATGTCTTCGACAAACTCACCGTGGGGGTCAACCGCGCACACACCGTATCCAGATTCAATATCCTGCATAATCATTTCTTTTAAAAACTCTGACTTGCCCGTACCAGTTTTCCCAATGATGTACATATGCCGCCTTCTGTCATCCAGCGACATATGCACCTCGCGCTCTTGGCCACGATAGAGTGATTTACCCAAAAATAACCCTTTGGTAGGGATCATGCTTGGTGCCGGAGCATTTTTAGCATTCAGCCACTTAATATGATGTGTTTCTACTGTTTTATTCGGAAAGTGAAAGATGGTAGCTAGCTCTTCTGTATTTAAAATAGCAGTGTTTCGATTAAAAAACGGCATGTAGCGATACAAAAAATCAATCATAAAAATGTGTTTTAAAAACACCCTACCCTTGTCAAACCCGTTGTAGGCAGATGAAAACTGGGCAAAAGCGCCCGTGATGTTGTTGAGGTGCGACTCAGCAGAGTACTCATTGGTGGACGACACCACCACGCGTATAGCCACCCGAAATCCAGGTTTTTCTGTCTTGGTGGCGATCGCCTCCATCTCTTTTGGATCGTGTCCATAGGTCGCTTTTTCCGGATCAGCCTCTTTTTTCTTTTCGTTTTGAATGTGTGATCTACCCTGGTCTCGCCACTTTTTGCCCTCGGGGCGAAGTAAAATCTGGACAATTGCGCCCTCACCGTCATCAAGTTTGGAAAGGGCCGAGGTAATGAGTGACAGCCCGTCGGTGGGCAAGTCTTTGTAGGTCTTGATGGGGTAGTAATTGGCTTTTTCTAGCTTGAGTGCGGCAAAGTCAACCCGCCCCTTTTCACTAAAAATATTCACTTCGTCGCGCTCCGAGATATCAGCGTTGGGGTACGCCCCGTGAATCTGCTTTTCTACCAGGTCGCGGATTTTTTTGGGACAGCTGATGTAAAAACTAATCTCTTCTTTCAGTGCCACTACCTCAAACGAAAAGACATCTTCTGGTTTTAAAAATGAAAAAACACCACTGTGTTTGATGGAGTACAGCCCAGCAAACATCTGTTCGGCAGCGTCGATCTTGATTTCGTTGTCTTTGGGCAGGCGCACCAGCAGTGAAACAAAATCAAGCGCATACTCTTCGCGGTTTCTGTGTTTATACCACTGCAGCAACATGTAGAAAAACACCGCGATGATGGCAGCAAAAATAAGAAGGAAAAACACCAGACTGGCTATTTCTAAAATCTGGGATGCTATATTTTGTGTATCCATATCTCTATTCTAACAAGTGTGGCAAGTATTACTCTGGGCGGTAGACTACCTTTCCTGCAAACAGTTTGATCATTTTCTGGCTCCACTCCACCAACCAACGCACACTAAAAGTGGTGTTTTTTTTGCGCCCCACCTCTTCGACCATTTGAGTAACTGGGAGAACCACCACGGGCTGAGCAGCATAGGTAGGCTGGGTCAGGTGCACAGCGTCACCGGCTATGACTACTTCTTGGGGTAGTTGCTCGGTGTGATCGGTCACCTTGGTAATATAGCTTTCTACTTCTGGGGGGAGCTCGCTGCTCGGTTCATACTCTACCGCGCCACCAGTAGCGCCTGTCTCCATACTTGACTGCGTCATTCTCTCTTTTATCCCTGCAGTGGCGGTTTGCTGGGGTGTTTGTTGACTGACTAACTCATCAACTGCCTGAGGCAAACTGGCTGCCACTTGACCAAGATCACTCGTATCTAGGCCAGCTGTAGGCCGATTTTCAGGTGCGACTTCTGGAGTAAGCTCCAGTTGCTCTGCCACAGCAATAGTGTCTTCAAACAAGGCTCGTTTAGCTTGGTCAGAGATGCCAGCCTCTGGTACTGTGTCGGGTGGTAAAGATGGAGAGGTTGGCGGGGTTTTTGACATGGCCGCTGTTGACACAGGCGCTGGCGAAGTTGCAGTCCCAGAGGAAGTAAACGCAGAGCGCATTGACTGAAGAGGAGAAGGAGTGGCAGCAGACATACTGCCACTAGCATAGCACTTTTTTAGCCAGGGAAGAAGGAGTGCACTGAGTTAGTTACTCTTGCAACTCTTGGCTTGCATACTTGATCGAAGTAAGTAGCCAAACTTGGAACATAGTTGCCAACACCACTAGACCAGATAGGCAGTATAAAGAACTGGCATCAACACCTGCAAAAAGGAACAACACGACAAAACTACCAACCATGCCAATCCCAATGTTGAATACCTCCCTTATCACAAGGTACACCACTTTATACTCTTCATAGTTTGGTATTGTATGTAAAAGATTTTCGCTATATACCCGTCTTGGCACCTCCATCATGCTAGCTGCCATTTGTTGCACAACGCCAAACACAACAACCGACCAAAATGAAGGAAAAACGAGAAGCAGCACAAATGATCCTATTAAAACAGTACGCCCAAGCAATAACACGACATCATACTTTGTATAGTTGACTACCTTTCCCACCACTAGTGAAGTGATGATGGATGCAAGCGCAAATGCACTTAACCAACCTCCCAAACTAAGCTCATTTCCTGTCTTTTCAAAGATAAGAAGGGGAATCAACGCCGAGGACAACGCTCCATTTCCCAATGCAAATCCAGACATCGTACCAGACAAAAAAACTCTCATTACTTTTGGTGTTTTTGCAATATCTTTCAATATATCCACTCCAAGAAGTGGTTTTTTCTCTGACTCTTGCCCACCAGTACTAAACAAAATTGAGAGAACAAACAACATTGCTGCAGAACCAAACAGCCACTTATATCCACTTTCGCCTCCTCCAAGAGTTATTAAAAGCCCTCCAATAATGGGCGCCACCAGACCGACAAAAATCTTGGTAGCAGACTCTATTCCAGTGTAATTTCCCCTGTTTTTTATGTGCGTTACATCAAAGCGTTGAATCTGGTACGAAAACCAGTACGAGCCATTCACTATCCCTATCAAAAAAGCTAAGAAAAAAACATGATTGCTCATACTCTCTCCTAGAGGAGCTAGTGCAACATAGATGCAACAAAATCCCACCAGACCAATTTTTTTTATAGTATTGAGCCAGCCCCTACCAACAAAAGGAGACCACACAACAAACATAGCGGTGTGCGTCAGCGCATAGATGATATTGAAAATAGCAACCGTCTGTATGTCTCCTGTGATCTTCCATATGAAGACGCTTAAAAAAATGTCAAACGCAGCCCGACCAAAACGAAAAAATCCATGCGACAACAATAGCGTATAAACCGTAGTATTGAGCCAATTGGCTGACATTTCAAAGAGTGTACCACTCTACTACTGAGTGAGAACGACCACACTCCCCACCTCCACCCCATACTCCTCTGCCATGCCAGCGGGTAGTTCTAACACCATATCGGCCAACCCGGGAGACGAGTAGGTAGGTAGTTGGTCAAGTGGCGTTTCTGGCAGTGGATAGGGCACATCTTCAGTCACACCCGTCACCCGCCCCTTATGAATCCAGATCATGTCTAGGGGGAACTGCATCTCTTTCATCCAAAACGTGGCGTGCTTTGGCTGGGGAAAAATAAAGAGCATGCCATCAGCCCCTATCTGGCTACGCCCACTCAAACCCTGGGTCATGCTCTCTGGTGTATTGACTACTTCTACGGTGAGACGAGCGGTACCGATAGTAATAGTTTGGTGTGAGCGATCGGCAAATTTGACAGATAAAGAAGAACTTGGCGAAGTATGAAAGCGCTGATAAAGAGCGAGTGCCACCAAAACCACAACACACATGCCTATCAAGAAAAAAACAAGTGTGGTCGCGCGTGGCATACACGTAGTCTACCATCCCTCACCATAAAGTGATGGGCGAAGGGGTGTTTTCATCCCCTCTTTTCAAGAGGGGCAGGCTGAAAGCATGGGGTGTTTTAGCCCTCCCTTTCATAAGGGGAGACACATGGCGAAGCCAGGTAGAGGGGTTTTCCCTCGTCATTTCGACTGGAACAAAGTGGAGTGGAGAAATCCCCAATGCAGACTTCTCGGATATGCTCGAAGTGACAGACTGAGTTGTGGCCGAAATGACAGATTGGCATGGAGATCAAATGGTGAGGAGGGGTATTTTGTTTTATTCTTTTTAGCTACAATGTCGCATAAAAAATAAAAACCAGATTCAATAAGAAAAAAATAGATGCGACTATGTCGCATTTATCAGCCCAGTAATCTCGTGACAATACTGCGTAGTTTTTCACCAGAACGCGCATTGTACTGCGCCATCTTTGTTATATTAGGCTCGAGCGAAGTATGCAGTTGGGGGTTTTCAAGCAACTGCTGGAGTAATTTTCTTGCTTTAAGTGGGTTTTCTTCCACAAAACCCAAGTTATACTCACGAATGATATCAAGATTGCCATCCTCCTGACCGGCAAGATGCGTGATGGCAAAAAATGGCGTTTTCGTAGCCACTGCCTCAAATAGAGTGTTCGGCCCTGCCTTGCCGATGATGAGGTCTGCAGCCTGCATGTAGCGATGTAGCTGGGTGGTAAACGAGAGCGGGAGGAGTGTTTTTTGCGAAAACTGATCAGTTATTTTTTGCAGTGCGGTGAGTGATTTATACAGCACAGTGTTGTTGCCACAGGCCACTACTATCTGCAGTGGAGACGAAGACTCTAGCAAAGCAGGTAAGACCTTCATGATAGCCGTTGTGCCTTCAGAGCCAGATACTATAAGAAACACAGGGATGTCGGGGCGAAGGCCGAGCTCATTCTGCACTGCTGTTTTGTCGTAAGGCTGTTCAAAGTCGTTTCGCACAAACCAACCCACCTCTCGCACTTTTACTCCTGGAGCAAGCTGACGAACATACTCGCTGGCGGCGGCGTCAAACGATACGTTGAGATCGGCATGTTTGCTAATAATCACACTGTACATCGTCCGGGGGTCAGCAAGAATGTTGAGAAGTGGAACATTGTGCTGCTCTGCATACGGCTCAAGAATAGAGCCAAATAATGCATACGTACTAATAATAATATCTGGTTTATGTTGGTTTAAAAATGCAGTAATGCTTGAATGATAGTTTTGCTGAAAGTACTTAAGAACTCCATCAGAGAATGTTTGACTATGCATCACCGGCCCAAGCACTTTTGGACCACTCGGCATATACTGATACAGCAATGTATAGATGTTTGCTACTTGGGGAGCATCGTTAAATACCACAATCTTTGCGCTACCTTGCAAGTCCTCTGCTACAGCCTGCGCAATACTCTCATGACCCCACTTGGTAGTAAAAATAGCAATAGTTGGTTTCTTTTTAAGACTCACAGAAGATAGTATACAAAAAACTTGTTACAATGGGGCTATGAAGTATGCCATTGGCCTGGGAAACCCCGGAAAGCAGTACGAAAATACCAGACACAACGTGGGGTTTATGGCTGTTGAGTACATCCAGAAACAGCTAGACCTTCCTCAGTTTAAAACAGATGTAAAACGAAACATGGCAGTTACTTCAAACAACGAGCTAACACTACTCAAACCCCAAAGCTACATGAACAACTCTGGAGAGGCAGTGCAAAATTACCTTTCCTACTACAACAAAGAATGGCACAGTGAGCTAGAACACTTTTTTGTCATACATGATGATCTTGATATTCCCGTGGGAAGCTACAAAGTGCAGCAGGGCACTGGCCCAAAAGTGCATAATGGCTTGCTGTCGCTCTATCAGCACCTGGGTACAAAGGACTTTTGGCACATTCGTGTTGGTGTGGATGGTAGAAATGGACAACGCGGTGTTTCTGGCAACCAGTACGTGCTTTCTCCTTTTTTAGAGCAAGAGCGATTGCTACTCCTCCCAGTCTTCCAAGAAATTTTGGAACAACTACACTAGAAAAACAAAGCATCTATGCACAAAGTCCACAGTTACCACCTTCACCTACCCCTGCCTCATGTTGATGCAAATAAAACTATGCGCCTACTGTACCTCAACCGAGTTATGCGAGATATCGTTAACACACTTGTGATGTTTTTTTTACCACTGTATTTATACAGTCTAGGCGAGACCTTTCCACTGTTTGCCTCACTGCCACTTTCTGGATTTCAAAAAGGTATGCTGCTAATCGGTGTGTGGGGAGTGCTCTCAAAGGTAGTGTCTCTAATCAGCGTACTACCTATTAGCACAAAAGTAGTACAAATTGGGCACAAAAAAGCCCTGACCTACTCATATCTTTTACGTGTGATAGCCTTTGCTTGTCTTTTTTTAGCAAACACGCATCCTCTGTTTCTCATTGTTGGGCTGGTGCTAGAAGCTATACAGACTAGTCTCTTTTGGAACAGCTACCTGACTATTTTAAGCAACCATGCCTTGCAAAAAAACATGGGTAAAGACTTGGGACTGCAGCAGTTCTTCACGCAATTAGTCACCGCCGTTGCCCCAGCAGTAAGTGGTCTTATTGCTGCAGTGTTTGGACTAGAGTTTGTGTATATCGTGGGCATTGCGTTCACGCTCATAGAACTGAGTGTGAGCCTGCAGATGGAACTATCCATTCGCTCAAAATCCCCCAGCTGGAAAGAATTTAAACAATGGTGGAAAGAGGCAGCCTTTCGCGCCTTTGCCCTCACTCATGCCTCACGCACACTGCATGATAGCGTGCTCTACATCTGGCCACTCTACGTCTTCTTTATCTTGGGTAGTGTCGAAAAAGTAGGGTTGCTCTACACCACTACGCTCTTTTTAGTGCTTTTTGCCAGCGCATTTTTGGGCACAGTTGTTAGCAAATCAAGCAGTAAGAAACCCTACTACGTGAGTGGTAGTATTCTCTCGCTACTCTGGTTACTTCGTATACAAGTTTTGGGTCCTATCTCAATTGCGGTAGTTGACGCCATCGGGAGGCTGACGGGCAACTTCCACTGGCTGTTTTACGATATGACCTATCTCAAGCGAGCCTCGGGCAAACGAGCGTATAGTTTCTTTGTCTACGCTGACATAATAAGCATAGCTACCTCACTTTCTTTCTGGAGTATCTTTAGCATCTACTTTCTTCTTTTTGACTCGTGGACAGCGTTGTTTCTGTTTGGGGCGCTGAGCGTGTTTGGCACCTTTAAAATTGAAGAACATGGCGCTCCCAGCTGGATAAAACGTTATGAGTAACACACAGAAGTCTGGACAAAACACTGCTGGCAACTTTACGCAACTGGGCAGCTTGTTTGAAGAGTACACGCTGGTAGATAAAGGTGGCTACATTACACAAGAATTTCAAGATTATGGCTACCGACTAGCGATTGATTTGGGTGATATGAAACACAAGGCGCTCTACATCAAGATGGCAAAAGAGGTGGATAGAACAATTTTGGACGCAGCACTGCGCTTTGTAAGTGATGCTACCCACGCGAAAAGTAAGGCAAAACTGTTTATGTGGAAAGTCAAGCAGCTTAAAAACGAAAAAAAAGATGCGAAATAACATAAAACTAGGTGTTTTTATACTTTTGCTGAGTATCGTGGTCGGTTTAGTGGGCTACAACTACTTTTACACACCATTTGCCCAGTTGCCGCAGGAAGACTCTGCATCAGACTCAAGTCAACTCACCACTAGTTATCCGTTGGTGAACGAGATGGCGCCTAGCACTCCAGAAACTGCCACTGCTGAAGAGAGAGCTCTGCAGAACATGTCGCAAAGAGAGAAAGTGTTACTGCTCATCGCCACACCGCTCTCGGTAGGAGAACCGCTGCAGATTGAAGATGTGCTTGCGTGGCTGGAAACAAATCCCACCGGCATGGTTACGCTGTTTGGCAGTGATGTCTCGGTGGACGAAGCAGGGGAGGTGGTGTCCCAGGTACAAACTACTTACACAACTGCTGTGTTCTCACCCATCATCGCCGTTGATCATGAGGGCGGGTCGGTGCAGCGACTGAGTGGAAAAGGTTTTACTACTCTTCCCAGCTGGTTTGCCGTGTGTGAAATAGAAAACCCACAAGAAAGACAAGAGTTGCTAGCCTCTTCGGCAGCAGAACTGCGAGAAGTGGGGGTCTCGATGGTGTTTGCGCCCGTGGTAGACACACGAGTCAACGGGTCACCACTTGGCAACAGAGCATGTTCGGCTGACCAAGCTATTATCACCAGGCGGGCTCAAGAATTTATCACTGCATTTGAAAATAAGGGCGTTGTCTCGGTGATTAAGCACTTTCCCAATATTGGGAAAGTGAACCAGGATTTGCATGTCTCCTACGGCTCAACAGACGTTTCGCCAGACGAGATGATCGCGTTTGAAAACTTGACAAAGCAAAACGACATGCTGGGCATCATGGTATCACATGCAGGGTTAGAATCGATAGACAGCACGCTGCCCTGCGCACAAAACATCGAGTGCGTGGCGCTTGCTCGCAGCAATAAAGATAATCTGATCGTGAGTGACGCGCTAGAAATGGCAGCTGCTCTTGGAGCGGGTGATCAGACTACAACCCAAGCTGCTATCGATACGCTCAAAGCAGGAGTAGACGTGATCGTACTTGAGAAAGGCGCCTCATCAGAAAGCCTGGAAGAGCTCGTGGTCAGTATCACGGCAGCAGTAGAGCAAGACAGTGTGCTGCAAAGCAACATTGATGCCGCAGCCCTTCGTGTACTACACTACAGCACATTTGCTCAATAAAGAGAGTATGAAGAAGAAGTCAAACGCCACCATCTCAAACAAACACACACTGTTCTCTTTTTGCTTGATAGTTCTCGTCTATAGTAGTCTGGGTGGTATTGCGTTGCTCACCGACAACGCCTCGCTTGCAACACTCGCACCACTTAGTATCGGTATTGCACTAGGACTCGGCATCCTGATAGTCGACCAATTGTTTCTGAGCCAATACTATCTTGAGTCAGGAGAAACCCAGCTCATCACTCGAAGTGTGATATTTTTACTCATACTCATTCCACTGAGTATTTTTGTACTCACTTCATCTGGGAGCCTGGTGGGTATGGGTATGATGATAGGGTTGCAAGTAGGGCTCACGGCAGAAATGCTGCAACTGCGAAAACAACCAGATGCGTTTGCGCGTCGATTTCTACAGCACGTACATCACCAGTACTCCAATCAAGAGATTAAACTGATCATCTTTGCTGCCGTGGTGGTTGTCATACTTACTCACCTCTTTGTATTCCTCTAAACCCTTCCCTACCCCACCCTAATCCCACCAAGCTCCACAAGCGTTGTCACGTCGCCCAACGCCTTGTCTTCACGGATACCCACCAACCGAGGAAACCTAAGCGCCACACCTGCGGTGTGGCTTGGCGAAGTAGTAATTTCATCGGCGGCAAGTTCTACCACCAGTTCTGGCTCCACCCAGATATCAGGAGTGTGTTGCTTATCTACCTGGTAGTTTTTTGGTTGCTGAGAAACTTCAAGGTTTGCCAAACGGGCTTTAAGCTCGGCTAACTGCGCCTCTGTCATACCCGTTCCTACTTTGGTAAGTGTTACTACCTGCAAATCGTTGGTTGAAGTATCAATGACACCTGCTAAAAATGCTCCTATGCCAAACTGAGCTCTGCTGCCCTTACCCAAGTAGTATCCCATTATCACTGCGTCAACAGTGTCAGAAAGTTTGCCACTACTTCCCTCTGACTCCTTTATCTTGACCCAAGACCAACCCTTTCGACCACTTTGGTACACCGAATCAAATTGCTTTACCACTGCCCCCTCCAAACCTTTTTCTAGTTCTGCTTCATGAAATGAGTGCAGCTGAGTTGCGTCTGTCGTAACAATAAACGGAGTAAGCTCAAGCGATGGACCCGAGGTAACAATTTTTTTAAGTAACTGTTTTCTTTCACTCAAAGGTATATCAAGTTGGCCCTCTTCCTCGAAGAGTAATACATCGTAAATATAAAAACGAATCGGCACCTCGCTTGATTGCTCTGCAACACCATGTTTTCTCTTTCTTGTGATTGTTTTTTGAAACGGCAGAAGCTGATCATTGACTGGGTCATACCCAATTGCCTCTCCGTCAAGAATACATGATTCACACTCAAGGAGTTGAGGGAGCGTATCTATCTCTGGGAACATATACGTCACATCTTCCAAACTTCTAGTAAACACTTGAGTACTTGGTTTTCCTTGGCTGGATTTCTGAATATGAATCTGCACACGCAGACCATCATACTTTGGCTCGGCAATTACCTTACCCATTTTTTCAATAATTTCTGCAGAGGTATTCAACCGCTGGCACAGCGCTGGCACGACCGGGATACCCACCACTACTTTGTATTGATTTTTCAATGTGCGCTCTACATCGTCAAGAGTATCTTTGTTGGTGACGTTCGAGAGGTAAAACAACGCCAAGTTGCCTATGTCTGCCTGCTTTTGGTAGGCGTCCTCTAGCAGACCTCGGTGTGACTTATCACCTACAATAGACCAAGAAAGCGCATCGATCATGGTCATCACCGAAAACCCCAGGCGCATCTTGCCCATGACAATTCTGGTCACGTACTTGGCAGAAAGCGCGTCGAGTCGCCCGAGAAGTGATGAGAGTGCCGCTACCTTTCTCTCCTGCGAGCCCTGGCCACTGTCTTGGGCAATACGTAGTAAATCTTCAAATACTTCCTGAAGGGACATGCTAGAAGGCCGCGCGCTAGTCAAGCTAGCTGAGGCTTCTCGCACTGCTAGTGCTGTCTGGCCTATATCACCTATCTGTTTGTACAAACGCTCAACTTCTTGAATCTTGTTTTCAGAAGAAGACTCACCAAACAGATCAACTGCTACATCAGCTTGAGGCATTAGCTGAGCAAGTGAGCGAATCAGCATCTTGGCAGATAACTGAAACTCTAGAGACTGATACGCGGGCACCAAACCTCCCTGCAGTAAGTAGCTGGCAGGAATAATCTCTGCTTCATCCAGTTTTTTAAACAAATCAGCTAAAATCCCTGTCATTTCTAACCGAGAGGAATGCTGTTCTAGCTGTAATAAAGTTTTGGAAAATGTTGCAAAAAGCATGCAACTATTATAGCTAACAAAGACTAACAAAATAGCGTGAAATCATGACTGCTATAATGTACTTTATGCTAGAACCGACCGAATATACTTTTAATCTTTTGCACATACTGTTTGGATCATATCCCCCAGAGATATTTTTAGAAATTATTCTTCGTGTAACTATTATTCTTATGTATACCTACATAGCATTCAAGGTACTCGGAAAACGAGCAGCAGGTGAAATGAGGAATGCTGATGCAATACTAGTGATTGCGCTTGGTTCTGCAGTTGGTGACGCCCTGTTTTATCCTTCAATTCCACTAATAGTATCTCTCACTGTTGTAACCGCAGTAATAGTGATAGATGTTTGTTACAACTATCTAACAAAATACAATAGGTTTTTTAAATATAATCTCTCTGAGAGTCCTACACTAATAGTTAAAAATGGAGAGATGATGAAAGAAAATATCAGAAAGGTAAAATTAAACCATAATGATGTTAGAATGCTGTTGCGCCTTGAGGGTATTGAGTATTTAGAAGAAGTGAATAAAGCATACTTAGAGCCTTCTGGAAAAATAAGTGTTTTTAAAAATGCAACATTTGACAAAACTACAAGTATTCTTCCTTAATGGGCTGGCAAAATATAACATAGTTATGCATTGTATTTACTCCACCAGCCGATACGTCACGCCCTTGGTCACACCTTGTTTTTCTAACACTCCCTTTTCTATCAGGTCTTTAATATCGCGCAAGATAGTATCGATAGAAACATTGGGCAACACATGCAGTGCGTCATCAGAGGTAATCTCTTCTTGGTTTTGGAAAAGTTCGAGCAAAATAATCTGCCGCTCGGAAAGCGCCACCTGCTTGCCCAGCTGGCGCTTCAGCTTTAGGTCTTTGGAAAGCTTGGTCACCTGACGTTGTACTTTATCAAGCTCGATAGCCAAGCCGTAACAAAAATACTCCAGCCAGTAGGTAAGGTCTGCCTCGCTGCTGTGTTGTACTGAGAGTAACGCCCGGTAGTACGCCTCGACATCGCTATCAAAGTACTGCTCGAGCGAGAAAAACTTTTTAAAGTCATACCCTAGGGTGTAGAGCACGAGCGACGCTACTGCTCGCGCCGTTCGCCCATTTCCCTCAATAAACGGATGAATATACACCAGTTGATAATGTGTGATAGCTGCCCGAAAGATAGCGTGCACACTTTCAGCACTAGAAGAAAGCGCCCACTCAAAAAAATCATCAATCAAGTAGGGGATCTCGACAGAGACAGGTGGGCGAAACACCACCTGGCCACTGGTCGCACTTTTGACAATCACCTGTTTGTCACGAAACTGACCTACATACTCATCTGGCACTAGGTGCGTCACCGTAATCTCGTGAATATCTTTGAGCATCTTTTCGGTAAATACATCACTATACTTCAGGCTTGTTTGGTCACTCATCCATGACAGCACGTTACGATAGTTGATGACTTCTTGAATATCACGCTGGCGCGCTACAATCCCCGTTTTTTTAGCCAGCTCACCACTATCGTTTTCTTCCCTCAGGCGAACTACTTGCTCTGCCTGCTCTTCTGTCAGATCATTACCCTCTATTTTAGTGCCAAAATGAACTGTTCTAGTCAGCGCCTCATTTCGAAACTTTGCCTCCCAGGCAGGAACAAGCGGCGCGTTATCAATCAGTGTCTTTGCTGCCTCTATTTTACTGATGTAGGTAAGGAGGTTGTTTGTTATAGTGAAATGGGGTTGGTACATACTCCCACAGTACAGTATTTTCGCAAAAACTGCAAAAGTAACTATGCCAGACATCAAAACGCCCGATACTCTCAGGGATTTACCCTCTGCTATCATTGAAAACATCACCACGCTCGCCACTAATGGCTTTGCTTTGGTAGTTGCCCTGGCCTGGAATGAGACGGTCAAGCTCTTTGTCACCCAGTTTATCAACCCCCATCTTGGTCAAACAGGTGAGTTGATCTCACTCACCCTCTACTCTATTGTCATCACTCTGTTTGCTGTGTTTATCACCATGCAGCTCTCGGCATTTCAAAAAAAGGTAGAAGAAATTGAAGACAAAATCCTGCCGCACGACATAGAAGACGACGAGCTAGCCGAGGCTGCTAGCCTGGCAATAGGCAGCACCTACAAACACTTCAAAGGTGCCACCGTCAAGATCTTGGATGTTGCCAGGCACTCAGAAACCAAAGAAGCTATGGTGGCCTACACCCACCTGGATACTGGCGAAACGTGGGTCCGCCCCTTGACTATGTTTATGGAAAAAGTGGAGGTCAAGGGCAAATGGGTGCCTCGATTTAAAAAGATCACTACAAAATAACTATTTTAGCTAAAATAGGTAAATTGACAAAATAGATAAAATAGCTATAATAACTAGTGTTATGCATACTATTTCTGCTACACAACTCAAAAATAATACCGCCGACATCCTCAATCGGGTTGCCTACGAGCAGGTCGAAATCTTGATAAAGCGCCACGGGAAGACTGTGGCTAAAATTACTCCTACCGAAACAAAAAATTATCAAGAAGTAGTTGATGCAACATACGGCATGCTTCCTGACTTCCCAACTGCCGAAGAAATTAGAGCAATGCGTGTCAATAAAGACTGGTCAGATATACAAACTTGGTAATGCAGTACTTACTCGATACCAATATCATTATCAAACACTTACGCCGACAGCAAAAGGTTGATCCAAGATGGTTAGAAAAAGAATGCGGTGTATCATTATTTACTTATGCTGAACTACTATATGGCTGTTATAGATCCGCTAACCCTCTCCATGAACAAAGAATCCTTGATGAAACTCTCGAGTTGCTCGATATTTCTGTTGTCGATATAGGGCTTAAAGAAATTGAGTTGTACATACAAATCAAAGTTAATTTAGAAAAAAAAGGTCAAAAACCAGAAGACTTTGATCTCCTCATTGCTGCAACTGCGCTGGGTCAAGACCTCACGCTCATCACCAACAACGCCAAGCATTTCAAGAGGATTTCAGGCTTGAGAGTGCTTGCCACAGAGCCCGAGGCACTTCCTCTACCAGATCACTCGCATTAAAGTACGGGCCCTTCTGGGCGTACAAATTGTCCCCTGCTTTTTTATTGATGTATGAGCCTACCACCGCTGCCGTCTTGGGATGATGCTTGCAGTACAAGGCTGCGATCAGCCCAGCCAAAACATCACCTGTGCCACCTTTGGTCATGCCAGAGTTGCCACCAGTTATATAGACTGACCCGTCCATTTGAGCGACATAGTCGATGACGCCCTTTATCACTACCGTAGCTCCCTGCAGGTCACCCGACATTCCTGTCGCAGCGCTCAAGTTTACAGGAAAAAATGTGTCAGAGGTCGAAGTAATATCATGACCAAAATCTTTCCACTCCCACGTTTCAGGAAGTTTGGTAAAAAGAGTACGCACCTCCCCCTCATGCGGTGTCACAATGCAGTTTTTATGTAGTAGCTCTGGGTTCACCATCTGAAGCGCCCCAGCATCAACCACCCACTTTTTGTCTGGGTACTTTTCAAGAAGGTAGTTGACGACAAACTCGGTGTCTTCATTCCACTTTTCTGTAGTTTTACTCCCTTTCGTAAGGGGATCCCCCGATGTTTCATCGGGGGAGGAATGTTTTGGGGGGTTTCTGGTCATCCCCGGCCCAATCAAGACGCAATCTGCCTCGTCAATATAGCTCTCGATGTCTTGTCTGGGCACCACAATACCGTTCCAAAATGCACCTTTTGCCTCTTCAACCAGTCTATTATTGCTGGGCACTGATGCATAAAACACCATATCGACAAACTTGCTGGCAACATCAAGACTCCACTTGCTGGCCGCATGAAACAGCTCTGACCCCCCAATGATCATCAGTTTGCCGTTTTGGCCTTTGTGTGAGTCTGGCCTAGGCAGTTTTATTCTCTTTAAGTAGCTCTGTATCTGTTTGTCCATAGTGTCCTTGTGGTTTAACATCCTTTCCCTTGTAAGGGAAAAACTCTGGCGGAGCCAGAGAAAAGGGTTTTCCCTCTGTCACTCTGCCGTGCCACGGTAGAGTCTTCTCACTCCCTGAAAAACTATATCAAGCTTGACAAAGAAGAAGAAGAAGATAATCGACTTTATTATAAGACAACAAAGAAAGATGTGTATGCCGAATGAAAAAGGTTACTTTACAGAAGAAGACTTTGAAAAAACCAAATTAGACATGCTTGATGCCGGGCAAAACCCATATCCAAACTTAACACTTCAAGAAGCGCGAGAACTAGTCAAGCTCCTCAGTCTACAAAAAACAATTTTGCTTTCAACTGAACAACAAGAAAGGAGCGCTTTTCTTCAACAAAAAGCTGTCGGCGCGGGGGGGGGATGAAGAATACATAGAACACCAACCAGTTGACCCCTCCCAAAATGTAACTGGCGTACGACTGGTAACAAAGAGAAGGTAAATACTAGACCTTAGTCGCCCTTTTGTATCTAGTCAAAAATAGCAAACCGCTGGACCCCAAGAGCATCATAGCCTCGATTAAAACTAAAGATAAAAGGAATACCCAGCGCGCGCATCACCGCTGCGTTTGAGCAGTCAACAAAGCTGGTCCCCCGCTTTTTTAGTGATGAAAAAAGCTCTAGAGACGCTTGAAACAAATTTCTGTCAACAAAAACACTTTGATACTGCTGGGCTTTTTCTAAAAAATAAACAGGCAGGCTGCTGGCCGCACTTGTGACTGAGCACCGTTGCTGTCTCGGCAATAACTTGGTTTGAGGTAACAATGGAGATGCGCTCACTCACAATATGGGCAAACATATGGGCAACACGGCTGTGATGTGCATCGTCTTGAAGAAAAAGAGCTACAAAGGCATCGGAGTCCAAAAAAACATCAAAGTTATGTGTCTGCATCGGCTAGATCCCCTCTCCATGCACCGTCGTCACCATAGAGCGCTTCATCTATCTCACTTGAGATATCTTCTAGTCGAGTGTATTGAAATGATGTATCAGATTTGCTCATGGCGCCTATCATACTTTGAACGGCCCCGTAACCTACTGCTTGCTGTTCTTGAAACTTTCGTCGTGCTTCTTTCTCTGCAACACTCGTCATAAACTCAGAAAAACTTTGGCCAAGCGCTGCTGCCTCACGCTTTAGGTATTGGTGCAAATTAGTGGGCATAGTGATGGTAGCTCTGGTAGTCATACCACCTATTATATGCACGCATACTGCATCACAACCTCACTACATTACTGTTCGGTAGATCAATCTCTAGCTCTCTCACCGTTGTAATAACAGACTGATAGCTGGGTAAGAGATCAGAAATGATTACCCTACTCTCATCATCAAGCTCTGAAAAAATGTCATCGAGCATCAAGAGTGGCGTGTAGCCAAGAGTGCTCTCAAGATACTGCAGCTCACACAGTTTGAGCCAGAGCACTCCCAAGCGTTGCTGGCCACGAGAGCCAAAGCGAGCAATGTCAAACTCTTCCCCCTCAAGCACCTGCAGCTGCTCGCCTCGCCAAGACTGCAGCGTGACCATGAAGTCATCTTTGTGGGGGCCCACCAGTGTTCTACCAGCAGCAATTTCTTTTGAGCGGTATGCTTCTTGACGCTCTGGCGAGATCACACTCGGCAAATACTGGACGCGAAACTGCACGGGAAACTCTAGCACAATAAAGGTGGAGAGTAGTTTCCTTCGCTCCTCTTGAAGTAGTACACCGTGCTTGAGGATGCTCATATCCCAATACTGCAGACTGCTAGCCGACTGCTCGCCCTCACGCACTGCCAACAAAACTTTATTCCTCCTGGTGAGTGCCTTTTCGTACTGACCGAGGGAACGAGCATACTCGGGGCTCGTCACCGAGAGAATGGCGTCAAGTAAGCCCCGCCTGCGAGACTTTGAGCCTTCAATCAGTCTCATATCTTCTGGCCTGAAAACAACACTGGCAAACTGGCCCACAAAGTCTTTTTTGCGCCGTCGCACGCCATTTACCGAGTAGAGGCGCTTGGCTACTCGCTTTCCCTGCACCAGGCCTTTGGTCAGGAGGAGCTCGAGTTCTTTTTGCTCGTCATCATGCTCTACTACCGCGATAATTCTGCCAAACTCGCTCTCAAACTCTATTACGTCATCTATCACACTGGCGCGGAAACTCTCTCCTGTAGTCAAAAAGTAGAGTGCCTCCGCAATAGTTGTTTTGCCACTACCATTTTCGCCCACAATCACGGTTGTTTGTTGTGAAAAATCAAGAGACAAAAATGTGTGTTTGCGAATGTTGGTGAGCGAGATGGTTTTGAGTTGCATAGACTCTAATATTTATCATGAGTAATAAGATCAAAAAAAATATAGGTGTTGCCATCAACCACACATAGCGCTCGCAGATCTCCTGTTATCCTTACTGAAAACTGATTGCTTCTTTTTCCCACCAGCTTATGGGTTTTTAGTGATGGATGGTACGGGTTTTTTGAGAAATACTGCAGTTGTTTTTCTATAACTTGGCGTAAGGCAGGGTTTTTTTGGCAACGTTTCTTGACTATTTTTTGGAATGAAGTAGTGAGTACCAACTTCATACTAATCAAGAAAGTCTAATGACCCTGAAAAGGGGATTGTGTTACCATTTCTATGTTCTTGTATGGCTGTGATCCCCTGGCCTTCTTGTTTTTTGGAAAGCATAAATGTAGGCATGCTTTGGTGAAAAATCTGCTCAGTAGCTTTTTGCACAATAAACTTGGCTGTTTTTGCCGTATTATAGCCAAATTGCTCACCATACATGGTGAGGAGCTGGGCCTCTTTATCGGTCAATGTGAGTTGTATTTTTGTCATACCCACGTCAGTATAGCAGATAAGTAGGCTTTTTACAATACTTTTTTGCTACTTTTTGCCTACTTTCTCTCAACATTAAAAAATGCCCCACCGCACGGGCTGCCAGACCACTGTGGAATACGCAAGTTACCAGGGGCGCGCACATTAAACGCCTTGCAAAAATCACTCCCACTCATGCTAACGCCAGAAATAGTCACGTTGTTGGTCGCCCCCTCTCCCTGCGAGACAGAAACGCTCCCTGCACTCGCAATACCACCATACTTGCTGGCCACATCGCGCAGCTCACTCATCGAGTACGGGTTGCCCCCCCAACAACTAGTGGTGACCGGTGTCACACGCTCCAGCTCTTCACCCGTACCATTTTTCATTACTACATACGCATTGACAATATCAGCCATCTCTTCAGGGCTCAACCACGGGCTAGAGCGCCCGCAGGTCGCCCCAGAGCTGCTGTACCCCTGCCTCCACCAGGCTTTGTACAGCCATGGCGAGCCACCAATGCGCTCGTATGCTTTGGTGAGCAGGTCAGAACCACCACCTCCATCGGTCGTGTCCCAGCCAGCAGTACGAGTAAACCCACCGTGCGTTGAGGCAAACTGCGTTAGCACTGGCGAGCCACCATTGGTCAGCACCATTCCTCTGGTTTCTGCTACTGCTTCGGCCCAGGCTCCGCCCTTTGGCTCATTCTTGAATACCTGGCATGCCTCGGTAGTACAGATAGAGCTTTGGCCGTTATTGGTGTGGCGAATGGCATAGGTGCGCGCAGCAATAGCCTGCACTTTTAAGACTTCTTTTGGCCAACTGGCTGGCACTTCATAAATCCGTAACAAATACCAATCTTCAAACGAGCCAGAGCCCACACCACTCACCGTAATTTGATCCATCGCAGGGTAATCTGTCTGAATAGTTGAACCTGGATAGTAGGCCGAGAGGATCTGCTGATAGCTCTGCCCACTTTTTGCCCGCCCCAGTGCTCCATACTGGCTCATGCCATTGCGGTGCGAGTACGCCCCAAATGAAAACACACCAAAGTATCCTGCTGGCGCTGTTGCGTTAAAGTTGTTGATAGAGCCCATTGAGTCGTCAGATAACTCGCCATCACCACTCACCGTAAACCCACCACTTCTGGCAGCAATGATCTCTTGCTGCCTAGCAGAGAGCGCAGCGATCTGGCCAGCCAGGTCGTTTTGATACACCTTTGCTTTTAAGACTTCTTCTTCAAAAAATGCCTGCTGGCTATCAAGTTGTTTTTGTAAATTGGCTAACAGTACTTGGTTTTGTTCCAAGGTTTGCTTGTCTTTTTCCAGCTGGACGATGTCGCCAGAAATAGACTGGATCAACTTGTTGTCTTGGGCCTTGACCGAGTTTCGATAGGCTAAATCTTTGGTGATGTTGGCCGCATCTTGCGAGGCGATCACCAGCATGAGGGGTGAAAACGTGCGCGCTTTTTTGTATTGGTCGGCGATACGCAGAGTGAGCATCTCGTACTGTACGGCCAGGTCGAGCTCACGATCATCAATACTCTCGGCGAGCTCTACTGCCTCTTTTTTAGCACTTTCTACCCCCGCGCGTGCTGAGCGAATCTTTTTTTCCAGAGATGCAATTTCAGATTCAAGTGGCTTGGTCGCACTCTCCGACTGTTGTTTGAGGTTTTCCAGCTCATCAATTTGCCGTTGCAGCTCTTCTACCTCGTCAGCCTGTATCAAGATGGGAGTGGGCAGATGCCACACTAGCCCAACTAACACTAAAACGCCAAGAAGTAACACCAGCAGCCGAGCAGCTTTCATAGATATCATTCACTATAGCAGGTGCGGTGTGCACTTGAGAAGAAGTGAACCCCTTGCCTGCAGTTGTCACTCTGCCTTGCCCGAAATGCTATGCACAGTCGTTGCAGGCGGGGAGCGAAGCATGGCGCATGGACTCACTCCCTTTCATAAGGGGAGACATCAAGCGACAGCATGATAGAAGGGTTTTTCTTTGTCATTTCGACTCCCGACACGTCGGGACTGGAGAAATCCCCAACACAGACTTCTCTCCGTCAGCTGGCGGATCAAAGTAGTAGATGGGTTTAGCTCTCCCCTTGCAAGAGACTTCATCAAGACTTGTAAACGCGGATACCTCCATTCCAGTCGGCATGACAAGTCTTGCTTCGTCACTCTCAACTAAAACAAACGAAGGGGTTTGCTCAATAGCTCCATCTGGAGTAAAATAACAGGGTGAAGAAAATACTACTACTGTGCTTTGCTGTATTGCAGATAGGCTCGTTTGTGATGCCGAGTCAAACCAAGGCGCAAGACATGTGTGGCGGCATTAGTGTTGAACCACCAATAGCATCACCACACCTAGATGGAGAGGTACTCATCGTTAAAATAGCTGGATTTACAAATGGAGCATACAGAGAGTTTGCTATTACGGAAGACAGATTTGCCGCAATCACTCTTGAATCAGCAAGCGGAACTGCTGTTGATGGTAAAATCACGCTGCAGTTTTCAGGCAACGGAGTAAAAAAACTTCTTTGGGCAGCGGATAGTAGAAAAATTTCTATGAACGGAGAAGGCTCTAATGACTGTGTTGTTCCAAATAGTTATTTCGAAATAGGTGAAAGTAGCACTAGTGGAAATCATTCTTGCGACCTCAACATTACCTATACAAACGATGAAAACGACACGTTCGGAAAATGGGGGTGCATAGACACCACAAGCGATTTTAGCATTAACGCTACTAACATTACAGACCCCCTGGGTGTGTTTTCGGGAAATGAGGCAACATTACACTATGACAGTAACGCAGCTACCCTTGTTGATCTTGATGGTAACGGCAATTTTTTAAATCCTAAAATACTTCAATCAAATGAAACTAATTATGGCAATAACCATAGCGTGAGATTTGCTGTTGCAATAAGTGATTTAATTATTTACCACACGGCATGCGAAGAAACAGTCGGCACAATTGTCGAATCATGCGCCAATGCCGTCACCCCCACCTCCACCACTCCCTTCCAACTTTGCTCCCAAATCCCCAATCCTGTCCAAAGGGCTGAATGCGAAACATGCGCTACTACAGGAGGAGGTGACCCAGAAAACCCCGGTGGCGTCTGGACAGCAGTTGGCTGCATCAGCAAAGACCCTGCCTCTATCATCCAGTCACTCATCAAGGTAGGCCTGGGCATGTCTGGCGGCGTGGTGCTACTCACTTTCCTAGCTGGCGGCTTTATGCTCACTACTTCCCAGGGTAACCCTGAGGGCGTCAACAAGGCCAAAGAAATGATGACCGCCAGCGTGGTGGGCCTGGTATTCATGCTACTATCAATTAGTATCTTACAATTTATTGGCGTAACCGTACTACGAATACCAGGGTTTGGTACATGAGACAACTTACAATCACCCTTATTGGTACATGTTTGATACTATTTTGTACCCTCTTTGTGCCAAACATCACCCAGGCGCAAGGGGCTCTACCTGATGGTTGGGTAGATGATGGTATTCCCCAAGAGGCATTTGACGCGGTCAACCCACTCGTGATTGAGCAAAGTAGTCAAGCACACCAACTCTCAACACCTGGTGGGATCGTCTCTCGCGCACTGGACTTCGCTTTTCCCATTGCTGGCATGGTACTGTTTGTGATGCTGGTTTGGGGTGGGTTTGAGATGTTGGCAGGCTCATTTGGTGGCGAGCAGTCACTGAATGCTGGAAAAAGCCGCGCCACCGCTGCTCTGGTAGGTTTCTTACTGCTGTTTTGCAGTTATTGGCTGATGCAAATTATTCAATATGTATTTGGTATAGTTATTTTGTAGTGATAAAACGTATTTGCATCTTACTAGCTGCACTTCTTCTTTTAGGTGGCTTGTATGTTTTTTCCCATCACCCTGTGCAGGCACAAAGCTTTACCTGTTTTGAGCAGTGCGCGGCATTTTTTGGAGATGATACGCGATGTATAGGATTAGGGCTTCCTGCCTGCCCCCCCTGTACACCAGGAATAAGCGCGGGCACTGATCTTGGCGCCTGCCTCAAGCTTTCCAACGACACGCCCGTACGAGACGTCTACTCTAGCCCCTCAGTCCTGATCAACCTGGTGGTGCGCAATGTCTTTGTGCTAGCAGGCGTACTACTATTTGCTCTGGTGTTTTACGTGGGGTTCAAGATGCTCACGGGCGGTAAAAAAGGCTTTGAAGATTCGCGCAAAGCTCTCACTGCTGCCGTTGCGGGGTTTATTCTCATGTTTTCTGCCTACTGGATCATCCAGATTATCAAGTACCTAACGGGCGCTGACATACCTATTTAATAGTATGAAAAAATTACCACTCAGTTTTTCCAAAGCAATACTACTCTGTTTTATATTTCTGACAGCTTTACTAGCCCTCCCCCTCACCTCGCAGGTGAGGGGCCAAAGCTCTCTGGGCACCATCGATGTCCCTCCTGGCGTTGATGTCTACATCGCGCAATCTGGACTCTCGGATGACGAGATCGCCATCATCTTTTTTATCAATCGTGGCATCTTGCTCATCACCGTTATCAGCGCCCTCTGGGCATCGCTGATGATCATCCTCGCCAGCTACACACTACTCACCTCTCAGGGTGATACGGGCGCCTACACCAAAGTCAAGCAGTTATTTATCAACGCCGTCATTGGCCTACTACTCATACTGCTCACCTACACTATTGCTGGCATCATCGGTCTACTTGTTTTTGGCGACCCAGGGTATATTTTAAATCCAGAATTGCCGCAGCCATGAGAAAACTTGTCCTTATTTTCATCCTGATGTGCGTCACTATTATACCTAAAGCGGAGGTGTACGCTCAAAGCTCGGGCTGCAATTATGTCGGGCAATGTGTGGGAGGCAGAAGGTGCGAATGCGAGCTTGTCAACCCTACTACCGGCAACTGCACGTTGCTCAACCCTAGTGGGTCACTATGCGATACCTCAATTACTGGTGGAGTTGAGCCCCCTCAGGGAATAACTGACTTTCAAGACAATAATGGCAATATTGTTGACATTGGCATCATCAACTTTGCCTCTCTTGCTATTCGAGCGCTCACCATAGTCTCTGGCATCTTCATTATGTTTAACATCATTCGCGCTGGCTGGTACTACCTGATGGCCTGGGACAACACCGAGGCCACTGGCAAAGTAAAAGAGCTGCTCACCTACTCGGTCATTGGCTTGGGTGTGATTGCTACTGCCTACACTATCGCTGCGCTCATCGGCCTCATCATGTTTGGCGACCCCACGTTTATCCTCAACCCACAGCTATCTAGCGCTCTTTCAACTACCACTACCCCATAGTCTGCTCTTTGCTATAATAGCCCCACCATGCTACTACCCACCCTTATTGCCCAGTTTGGAGACGGCTTTCAGCCGGCGGTGGACAACAGCTACACCCAAAACGCCGACACTATCGAGGGTGCTACCAACAACACCGCTCTTGTTCTCTCCAACATCATCGGCATTCTCACCATCCTTGGCGGGCTGTTTTTTGTGGTCTATTTTATTATCGGCGCACTCAACTGGACACTGGCAGGCAATGACTCTGGCAAAGTAGGAAAAGCCATAGACCAAATGCGCAACGCTACTATTGGTTTAGCACTCTTGGTGGCCTCATACGCTATTATCGGTGTTATTGGTAGCATTCTTGGGTTTAATATCTTTAATATTGCAGATCTAATAAAAGGAGTTGCACCTGTAACAAACTAAAACCAAACATGAAAAAATTCTTTCAAACTTTCTCCGTTACGTTTTTATCACTCCTCATCTCTGTTCAGACAACCTTGGCTCAAGGAGCTGGAGGCGGTGGCGGAGGTACGGGCGGAGGAAGTGGTGGTTCTGGGGGTGGAGGCAATACTGGCGGTGGAGTAGGTGGTAGCGACCCTGTGTACGAGAACGGTATTATCACCAACCCCGTAATCGGCGACCTTGGCGCCTCTGGCGATGCAGCCTCTGGCAGCACGTTTCAAACATTATTTGTACACTTTTGGCAGGTGATTATAATTATTGGTGCCGTAACTGTCCTCCTGATGTTCCTTTGGGGTGCTATTGAGTGGATTGCAGCCGGTGGTGACTCGGGTAAGATTGAGAAAGGGAGAAACCGCATCATCAATAGTATAATTGGACTCTTCTTACTTGTGTTTTCATTCATTATTATCAACTTTATTGGCTGGCTGCTCTTCCGGGGCTCATTCCAGATTCTTATATTTAATGTACCAACACCATAGCTTATGATCTTTCAAACAACCATAAATCTTTCTCAAGAGGCTGCTGCACAAAACCTCACTGGATATGACGCAGACCCCAGCGGCGGTATGGCCTTCCTCATCGGCCGTATTCTCTCTATTGCCATTGTTGTGGGTGCCGTTCTCCTATTGTTGTATCTTGTTTGGGGTGGCATTGAGTGGATCGCATCTGGCGGTGATAAGGGCAAGCTAGAGTCTGCCCGCAGCAAGATCACCCAGTCAATTATTGGCATGATCGTCTTAGCTGGCTCCGTTGCTCTTTTCATGCTGGTGCAAGCGTTTCTTGGTTTTCAAGTCTTGCAATTTAATTTTGTAGGAGGGAGCAGGAATCCTGGAGGAAATACACCAAATTGTAATTATCAGACACAAACAACATGTAATGCTGCCCCTGGCTGTACCTGGATAATTGATAATAATTTTACACCACCAAATGAGTTTTGTATGCCGGATGGAAATGGTTGACAATAACTAAACTATAGGATACAATAAAACCAGTAAAAAGTATTACTTGACTATACCTTGGCTACATGCCTATAATGTCTTGCCAAGGAGGCAGTACGTAAAAATAGTAGTACACAAATAAAAAGGAAATAATGCTACAAAAAGCACGAAAATCTCTCAACACAGCACTGGTAACTGCTGGTGCACTCTTGGCAACAAGTATGCCAGCACTTGCACAAGATCCACAAGATCCTATTGGCACTGTTACAGTTCAGAGTACTGATGGTTATTTTTCAAATTTTGGCGACCTCATAAGCGATCTTGTAGTTATTGCAATGGCAATTGCTGCATTATTAGTATTTGTTTATCTAATCTGGGGTGGCATTGAATGGATCACTTCCGGTGGTGATAAAGGTAAAACTGAGTCTGCTCGCAACAAAATCACTGCAGCAATTATCGGTCTTATCATTCTTGCAGCTTCATATGCCTTGCTTAGAATTGCTTTAGAGTTTATTGGCGTAGATGGTGGCCTCCAGGGCATACTCAATAGAGCTGGTGGAAACAAATAACTTATTGTAGATATACAGGAAACCCCTCACTTTAATTTTTTAACCAAGGTGAGGGGTTTTTCGTTCCAGTTATGCTAAAATATGTGTGGTGTTACAGTACAACTACTTCAATGTATCCTCTATTGATTTTTATAGGATATTTTGATATAATAAATCCGTTTACACATAAAATACTCTTATGAAGAAACTTTTTCTCTCTGCTCTACTTGGTTTTTGTCTGATGCTTACGCCTAGCGTGTATGCCCAGGGCATGCTCAACACCCCTAGTGACCAAACAGGTGACGTGGTAGCACGCAAAGATGGTGACATACTGTACCTAACCACCTCGGTTACTGACAATAGCGCAAGCGGTACTACCGAGCAAACAAGCCAGACAACCACTACTACCTCCAGCACCCAACAAGATGGCGATGTTGTACTGAATACCTACTTTGGCCAAATTGTGATACCACAAGGCTACTTTCATAACTTTGGAGAGCTTTTCACAAAGCTCCTCACTGCAGCCATGGCGGTGGCAGCTCTGCTCACGCTTGGGTTTCTCATCTGGGGCGCGTTTAAGTGGATCACCTCTGGCGGTGATAAAGGGAAAATTGACTCAGCTCGCTCGACCCTTATTGCCGCGGTGGTAGGGCTCATTATTGTCGCTGCCTCGTACGCTATTTTACTACTAACCCTCAACTTCCTCGGCATTGAAGGTGGCCTCAATGGCCTACTACAACGGGCTGGCTCTGCCATGAGCAACTAACCTTTTACCTTCCTCAGCTCAAAATCATGCTATACTCCTGGTATGAAACAACATCTGTTTGCTAAAAATCTTTTCATCACACTCACGCTTGTATTGTGGAGTGTTTTTTTGCCCGTCCAGGCACATGCCCAGACCAGCGCCTGGGGTGGCACTTGCGTGGGTGGGCCAGACCGTAACGTAGCGACTATTCAGGGTCTGGAGTGCTTAGTAGCCAATGTGTTTGTGGTGATTATCACCCTTATCGGCCTGGCTGGGTTTGTGATGTTTATTATTGCCTCGTTTCGCTGGATGACGGCAGGCAGCAACACCGAAGGCATCAAAAAGGCGCGTGCCACCATGACCTACGCGGTGGTGGGCATTGTGGTCTCGCTTTCTGCCTTTATAGTGCTCAATGTCCTGGCAGACTTTACTGGAGTTGAAGCCATCAAGGTGTTCCGTATTCCCAGCTGAAGTTCTGGGTTTTAGCATTCCCCTCTTTTCAAGAGGGGCTAGCTGAAAGCCAGGGGTGTTTTAGTCCTTCCCCTTGTAAGGGGAAAACTCAAGTGATAACTTGAGAAAAGGGTTTAGCCCTCCGTTTCATAAGGGGACCCGCCTGCATCAGCTGTGCTGAAAGCACTGCGGGCAGGGACATCAAGCGAAGCGTGATAGAGGGGTTTAGCGCTTCTCCCGAACTGAGTCGGGACTTTGTCATTTCAACTCCCGACCTGTCGGGATTGGAGAAATCCCACCCAGATGTCCCTGCCCGCAATGTCTGCGACATAGTCGTAGCAGGCGGGTCTACTACGCTCGAAATGACATTCTAGCTTTCGGTCCACATGACAACCAAACCAGCACAACCCACTCAGGCTTCCAGAGCCAAAGCTGGTATAATCGAGGCCATGTTGGCCCTACGATCTCCCACTCGGTTTTTGTTGTCGTGCCTTTTGGCAAGCAGTCTCTTGCTGCTCTCGGTAAGTGGAGTTTTGGCAGGTAAAGCGGGCATTAACATTGGCGACCACTTTGGTGAAGTAGACCAAGCAGCACAAATCACCCGTGATGGTGGTTGGATAGTCGTCATGGCACAGCCGGGCGACTGCATGGATCTCTCGCAAATGATGGCAGATCACCCCAACACCAACTTTGTTATCCGCGGACACCACCCTCACACCGACGTAATGTCTCCTGAACACGCAAAAGCATGGGCCTACACCCTAGCCAACATGAATACGGGCGGAAGAAAAGTATATTTTTACCCTGTGAACGAGCCATTTACCCGGGGGGCGCAGGAGGGGTTTTCCAACGACCCTGCCACCACCGCTCAGATGGTGAACGCGTATGTTGACACTCTTCTCTCTACTGCTCCGGGACTAGACCAAAAGGTGGTATTTCTCTCGCCCATGATAAACAGAACACACCCAAACTATGAAAGCAATGTGGACTTGTTGGGCGGAGCAGGTTTTTACAATAAATTTTCTGGTATATCAATGAATTTATATGATTTTCAAGGCTGCGGAGGGCCGTTTTGCCACCCCAACAAACATCTTAACTCAGGAAGATTTTTAGAAGACAAAGCGCTCGAAGGCATTGATGCTGGCAAGCAGGTCTACGCTGTCGAATCTGGCGTGGTAAATGGAAACGTCGTCTACATAGACACCCAACTGCGAACGTACTACGAGGCTGGTTATGGCAGCCCTGGGCCATTTCTTGACTCCAGGCTGGCAATGACCGCCACATTTTCCTACAACCCCCACGCCAGCGACTGGAGCATCTACGGTACACAGACCGCTAGTTTTTTTCAGGGGTTGGGTGGTGGAACTGCGCCAATTCCAGAAACCTTTGACGAGGAAGCGTGGTTTGCTGACAACAACATACAAGACAAAATTGACGCAGGCGAGATCATCCAGTGTGACGAGTGCGGCTTGAGCCCTTCCACCCCCGACGGGGCTGGCTACTGTGCGGCTGTGGGCAACTATAGTACGACGATCTTCCCCGAGTACGAATACGAAAACACCGAGTACTACATCCATCCTATTTGCGAAAATGAAGAGGTGTGCCGAAGTGGTAGTTATGAAGAGGCAACCGTGGAGTATAAAAACAGCCTCATAAACCAAGGGTATGAGGCCTACTGCGCCAACGAAGAAGTGCAAGTACTCGGCACTACGGGGCAAAACTGGGATCTCTACCTATCACTCATTGCCTCTGGACAACAACCCGGGAGTCAGCAAACAACACAAAGCGAGTACGTGCTTGACGCCACCAACATGAAGGTGCCGCTATTCAGAGATGTATCGGGTAAACGCTGGCGCATGACATCGCTGGAAGAGTTTTTTGGATTTAGAGATATTTACACCAACAAAGACACTGAAAGCCTCATCAACAGCGCTATGATTGAAAAACTAACTTCCCAAGAGCAGCGCTGTCAGCTGTCGGTGCAGATCTTGCGGGAGACCAAGCAATTTTGCCAGCGAGAAGAAAATGCAGATACAGCCTCGTGCTATCTCAATACTCAGATACCAGACCCTGCCGGCTCGGTAATTGGCAACATGAAGAGACTCGACGCCCTCTCTCTTTTTGAAGGACAAGGCACAACATGCAGTGAGCTTGTCCAGCGTCAAGACACAGACCCGCTAAAAGCCGCCATTATGAATAATCCATTGTATCTTGAAAGGCTCTATAGACTGGGGTTCTTGGTAACCTCAGTACGGCAGGTTGCGCCAAATAGCTACACAGGCAATCCCGATACTTTTTTTAGTTTTTTTTCGAATAACTATAGTTCTGGGGTGGGGCTCGCCTACGCCTCTAGCATGAACGATGTTTCGATCACTGCATTTAAAATCCCTGATGTTGGGCTGGGTCATGACTACGAAAAACTCCAAAACGAAGATGGTTCTACAGCGGATTTGCAAGACACCAGCATATATACCGACCCATTGTACAACACCAAGCTATCGGTGCTCAGCACCAAGCAACAGCAGTACGCAGCCACCATGAGTGCAGAGTATAAAGATATACTCAGGCACAACTCATACACCGAGTACGAACGTCCAGATGGCTCTGTCGTTACTGGTCCTCGTCCGTTTGGCGGTAATGACCTCATCAACTGCCCTTTCACTCCTGGCTGTGGCGTACCTCATTTTGACCCCAGCACGCCAGTTGACCCGCTTTTTCGTGCAATTATAGACTTGGTCAATACCAACAAAGGCATTTACGGCACAGAAGACAAAGATGAAGACGGCAAGCCCGATGTTATTCCTGGCAGGACCTACACAGTAGAAGACATAGCTGATAGAGACAAAGGTTTGTATCTAAACTGTAAGCCAGAAATAGTCGAGATCACCCCCGAGGGTGTGACGCGCATTTCAGATCCATCGACCATTGATGAGTCTGACCCCTATAGAAACCTAGAAAATGACCTGGGCGAAACAAACGAACACATCGCGTTGTCTCTGGCAAACAGACTCAGAAACGGTGACACGAGCACTCCTATTTCGAGAACAAACTTTAGCCCATTTACTTCTATTATCAAATCAACTAATACAGAAAAAAATAGGTACGCTATGATCAACACCTATGTGGTGTATCCGGGAGAGTACGAGGCAAACGAGATTGCAAATGCTATTCGCAGCCCCTTTGTGCCCTTTGAAGACGCAGAAGAGATTGACATAAACAGACTCAAAGGTTGCGACCCCTACGAAACAGACTGTCCGCCACTGCTACAACCAGACGGATCGGTCAAACCAAAAATCCAGAGAGGATTTGAGCTCATTGGAGGTATTTTTCAGTCAAGCTGGGGAAGTGTTGTCTTTCCATTCAGGGACGTCACTATCTCGTGCCCACCTGGCGAACCAGACTGCAACTACAAAGAGGCTGGTGCTGGAGTCATTGCGTCCAACCTTACCAACACACTGATGATTCCTGGCGAAAAACTAGGTTTTTGGACCAGAGAGATCCAGAAATCACTCAATACCGCCGTCAGCACCCAACGCTCATACCTTGACAGCTGTCAGACACTAGAGCAATTTTTACTGGGCACCTGCGGCGGGGCAACAAGTAGTGGTTCTACCACCACTCTAGCCAGTAGTGTTGTACCCACTCCAACCATACTAGGAAACCACCAGTGCATACCTGTTCCAGAGGGAAACCCTTACTGCAGCATCTCTGCTATTCAAAGCTTTACGGGCTGGGATGAAGCTCGTGCCCGCACAGCGTCCATCATCTGTAATGTTGAAAGTGGGGGTAACCCAAATGTAGCAAACACCAGTTGTTTGGTAGGTGGTACTGTTGACTACAGCATCGGTCTGTTTCAGATCAACCTACTTGCTCACGGTACACCTGGCATTCTGTTTGATGCAAACGGGCGAACAAACGGTAGTCCTGGCTATGACCCAACAGCAGTCCCCTGCAGTGTTGCCAATGCAGCGCTCCTCGAGCAAAACGAAACGTACTACTTTATTCCTGATAATAACTTGAGAAAAATGGTGGAGTTGTCAAATGATGGGACCAACTGGCAGCCTTGGGCAGCTGCTAGCTACTGCGGGATCAACTAGCTATCACTCCCCAACTTCTTCGCCTGCTTGACAGGCAGCTCTGCCCCAGAAGACACAATGGTGCGCTTTGGCTGCGGACTGCGTGAAACCACCTGTTCTTGCACGGATGTGCCAGAGTTGCTCTGGGCGGGCTTGCTGCGCCGCGCGCCAAGTCGCAGTAGCGACGCGACTGTCTCAAATGTCTGAGCTGTAGCACTCAAAGAGGTAAAGTACTGGGTTTGTGTCTCGATGCCGCGTAAAAACGCAGTTGCTGCTTCTTCTGGTATGGGTAGCTGGTTGTTTAGTAATGCAACTGCCGTTGTCTCACTCAGACTGGCAGCATTGTCGGGTTTAATAGTCAGTGCAGCAGTATTGCTAGCAGTACTACCCACCTGGACAATGGTCGCCTTTTCGTAGGCATCCTCATATCCTTCATACACTGCACCCAAAGAAGAAAGTGAAGATACACCCACCAAAAATATGGCATCTACCTCCAAACCCGCATAGTCATAACTTAGCTTTGAGGTATCGAGCGGCAGGGCGCCAGCCTGCGGCTTGATGGTGAGATAAAACGTGCTGGAGTCATCACTGATGTGATAACTAACTTTATCCACCGCTTCTTCAGAGTAGGGGAACGATACGATCAGGCTTTGATTACCCACCTCTGTTTGGGTTTCAGAAAGCACTTCAAAACCTGCGGTTTCCACCCTTGGTTTTGCTGGACTAGCCAAGCTGACTGCTTTACCCGCTGCTTTCAGTGAAGTGTATACCCCAGCAGTAGCAGCCAAGACATCAGTGGTTGCATTGCCTGGATACACCACGAGAACAGAGCTAACTTCTTCGAGTAGTTCTGTGAGTTGGTTTTGGTCAGTATTCATGCCGTTAGTATAGCAAATAGATGGCAAAATAGCTAGTACTATATCAAAATAAAGTATGCTACACTATCTAGTGTACGTACATGACCAACGCGGTCAAGAAAGGAAATGTATGAGCGACGACAAACGAGGACTCAACGCAGGCGGTATGCTTCTGGGCGCACTTGCTGGGGCAGTCGCTACATTTTTCCTCTCTCCCCAATCAGGTGAACAAAATAGAAAAACTGCCTCTACTGCACTAAAAAAGGCCCAACAAAACATGAGTGAGAGTGGTGCTGATATTCGCTCTTCTGTTGAGTCATTTGTTTCAGAACTACGAGGAAGTACTAGTGGTGCATTTGAAGATGCTGATGCATACTTTCAAGAATTACAAGAAAAAGCAGAACAAACACTTGCAGAAATGAACGAAGTAGATCTTGACTCACTCATCAAAAAAGTGGAAAAAGACATGAAAAAAGCAGGAAGAGAACTGCAGTTTACTGCCTGGAAATACAAGGTAAAAGCGCAGTGGTACCTGGCTAAAGCCAGACTTGAAAACAAGCTGCGTAACTAGGTAGTGTACAACCCAAGCTAGGCACACGCCTAAACATACTATATGGATATACAAACACTTTTTTATGTAGTGGCCATCTCTTTCATGGTGCTGTTCATGATTGTGATGGGTGTTGTTGGTCTTCTCGCCTGGAGACTCAAGCAAGCACTAAGGAGCATACCTACCTTAAGCGGCGCAATAGCCACCGGCCTGGCAGCCGCCAAGAAAAAAGAGTTTTTAAGCACCGCTGGTTTTACCGCATTTACTATTATTTTGGCAAAATTAAACGAGAAGTTTTCCAGCAAGAGGTCCTAATCCCCTACCTTTGTCACTCTGCCGCGCCCACCTCCTTGTCTCTCTGAACTTGTTTCAGAGACTACCCTCACGCCTGTCAACGCGGATGCTGAATCTCGTTCAGCATGACAGGCTAAAACGTGGAGAAGGGTTTACCCCTTCCCACTACCGTACTATCAGATATGAAAATGGTCACACTCAACACCAAAATTACCCCAAGTCAGCACCAGTGGCTGAAAGAGCAGGCGCAACAAAACAAGATGAGCCTTGCTGAAACACTCAGACAAATTGTAAAAAAAGCTCAAGAGGAACGAGCGGATGAGCTTATGCAACGAATACGAGACTGGCACGCCAACAACAATCTCACATTTGATGGTACCGAAGCAGTAGATATCATCCGCAAAGCAAGAGACACTCGTTATGGCCCTGATAGTTGATGCCTCCGTTGTATTGAAGTGGGTTCTCCCCGAACCAGGAACAGAAAAAGCTATTACGCTTTTTGACCTTCACGCCAGTAAAAAAATCGAGCTATACGCACCAATCCTGCTATTATACGAGGTGACAAACACCATCGCCCTAAAAAAAGACCTCAGCTCTAAGCAGGTAAAAGATGCGCTCGCCATAATATTAGATGAAAGAATTAACCTTGTGTCTATGGAGATATATATGCAAAAAATAGCCCAAGCTGTTCGCGGCTAGTCCATCTCTGCCTATGACGCCAGCTATGTGGTGCTGGCTCAGCAGTACGACTGTCCTCTCGTCACCGCCGACACAAAGCTCATTTCGGCAGTGGGTAAACCCTTTGTCCAAACTCTTGAAGCGCTAGACATCCCCTCTTTTTCCCTCACCATAAAGTGGTGAGGGGGGGGTTTCATATCCCCTCTTTCAAAGAGGGGCGGGCTAAAAGCCGGGGGTGTTTTTCCCCCCAGATACTATATAATCGCCCCTGCATGCGAAAGAAGCTACTTGCTCTACTAGCTTTTGTTGTGGTGGGTGTTATTTTTTCCCTCTCTCCTTCTGTAGCTGTAGCCCAAGATGATGCCGACAATAACTTTGGTTATGCTATTGCCCAAGAAGAAATCACTGCTTATCGCCAAGCTACTGAAAACTGCGATACTCCCTCTCTTGAGTGTCTGGTGCACAACACCACCCGCTTTACCGCAATAGAAATCATCTACAATATTATAGGTAGAGAAGACTTTCTTGAAAATGACAGCATAGGATGCGACCCAGCAGACCCCGGGTGTCCCCCTCCTACATCACAAGCTCCCGCAGATGGCGGTTTTTTAGGTGATATTAACAGCTTTATTGGTAGTATGTACGCCAATCCAGCCGCAAATACCAGAACGTACGTCTCTGACGTGCTTGACTCCGCCAACATCGCCCAGCCAGCCTACGCCCAAGGCATTGGCTTTGCATCACTTAACCCCATTCTTTCCATGTGGAAAAAGTTTCGAAACATTGCCTACCTTGCTTTTGTGGTGCTGTTCATCGTGATCGGCTTTATGATTATGTTTCGCACCAAAATCGGCGGGCAAAACGCGGTCACTACCCAGCAGGCTATTCCCAGCATTATTGTCAGTTTGCTCTTGGTCACGTTTTCATACGCCATTGCAGGCCTCCTCATAGACCTGATGTACCTATCTATGTTTATGATTGCCGGTATATTTAACGGCACTGGCTACAGGGGTGGCGACATCATCAGCTATGATATTTTCAACCTCGCAGGCGAAATGTTTAACGCTGGGAAGAACTCATTTGGTGTGGGGGGCAATATTGTAGAAACTGTGCTCACCGCTGCTAGCGGCAGTACTCTGCTTGGGACGATTGGCGGTATTTTTGGCGGCATAACCCTTGTGCTTGTGCTTGCCATAGCTATGCTCATCGCTACTTTTAAGCTATTTATAGAGCTACTCAAGTCATACGCTGCTATTGTGCTCAATGTAGTGGCGGCACCCATCATCCTAATGACTGGCGCAATACCAGGCAAAAACCCCTTTATGGGGTGGTTTAAAGGCATGGTGGGCAACCTCGCTGCCTTTCCTACCGTCTTACTCATGCTGGTGATGTACAAAGAGTTTGTAGAAAATGCGAGTGGGGCGGGAGGGTTTGTGCCACCGTTTACCCTGCAATCTGGCGCAAGCGGAGTAATAGGCTCTATCATGGGCTTGGCTATTATGCTGGCGTTGCCAGAGATTGTGAAAAAAGTGAAAGAAGTTCTGGGGGCAAAAGATGGATTTGGTGTTGATATTGCAAAAACTGCTGCAGGCAGAGCTGAAGACTACCTCCCAATGCCATTTATGGCTACTCGCGGTGTTGGTGGCAGTCTAAATGCCATGAGATTAGCTAGAAAAGACAACATGGGTCTAGCAGATACTTTGAGAGCTGGAAGAGATGGGTATACAAGAATTGATGGCGAAGGACAACTCATGGGTGGTTTACAAGGAAGTTCAAAAGGGTTGTTTGGAGGAGCAAAGGCTGGATATGACTTTGGCTATAATATAAGAAAAAATATTGACAGAGTAGCAGACGGAAGGCTTGTTGATGTCGAAAATCAAAACAACCTTTTGGCAAAAATTCAAGAACAAACTAAGCAAAAAGAGCCACCAAAAGGATTTGTTTCTGTTGGTGGAAAACTAAAAAGAGCATCGAGCTATAAACCACCAGAATCGCATTAAAGATTCTTTCAAAGAATAGGTCAAATACATTATTGTTTCTTATCTTCTTTTGGTGGGACAAGCTCTGTTAAGCGGGTGAGGGGGGGGTGATTATTTTCTCCAGTATAAATATCAATAGCTTCTTTCTCCTCAGATCCTGGAGAAGAAAAAAACTCCTTAAAGAAACGAGTGCCAGCATATCTATCTCCAAGAGGAAGGTCTTTCTTTAGAAACATCTTGCTGTAAGCTGTAGCATACCTTTTTCTTTCTTTTTTCCTTCTTCCTGGGCCAATTCTACGAAGGTCTACTGCTTCTAAGTAGCGAATGGTTTTAGTGAGACTGTCTTTCAAAGGACCCGAGGTAAGACCTGCTGTATCTCTTGTTTGCTCAAGTTTCTCAATTACCTCTCTGTTGAGTTTTATAAGTTCCTCTGGATTTCCTACGAAGGAAACATACATTCTCATTATTCTGTCTGTGAGGTATGGATAAAGAATAGAGCCCAACCTTTCGGCATAAAATACCTTCGTTTTTCCCAGCAGGCCCGTAATTTTTCCTATCTCACTTCCAGATTTATTTGATGAACCAAGAATGTCAGAAGCTTTTAAGTTCTGTGGAACTGACCCTATTATGAGCTGTAAAAACTCAGCAAAATTTGCCTCAGCGAGTTGGTACTCTCCAAATCCTTGCACATCAGACCTACTTATCTGCAGCGAAGTGCCATAGACAATCTGGCCATTTACACTTATTTTTTCTTCAGCGCTCAGAAAAAAAATATCTATTGGAGAAAGCAGCGATTTTCCAAGACCAAGCTCTGGAATTTGATCTATAAGCGGCCCAACATCGTACTGTGAATTTAAGTAAGTAATAACAAGCTCCTTCATTTTTTCTAAATCACCAAACTTTCCTGCTCTGGCACCTTGTCCACGGTAGCCCATTCTTTGCCCCGAAATCTGGTTAAAAGGAAGCAAATATTGTGATCCATTTCTCTCGTTTCCAGGATATCCATAGGAACTATGAAACATATAGGCCATTGGATTCTGCACCGCAACTACTTCATAGCCTTTGCTAGAAGAGCTGTGTTTTGTGCCTCTCGATTTTCTTCTTAACTGTCCTTCCTGTAAAACAATTGAGGCAAAATCAAATGCAATGAAAGTATTCCAAATAATTGAAAGGAGGGCTTCGTGCAGTTGTTTTTCTATATTTTGGCCAAAAAAAGAGTCTGGGAAAAGCTGTCGCACAACCTCTCTAAGAAAGTCTTGTCCTGAGTCACTCACTAATTTTTCGTAAAAACCGCCCTCAGTAATAGAGTGGTCTATAAGAGTGTGTATAGCATCAGATATTTTATTCCCAAAAATAGGGTTGTATGTTGTAATTTGTAACAACTCCTCACGAGTAAGTAGAAATTCATTTACCCAAGAACTTTCGCCAGGACCATATACAGAAGTTCTGTTTTCAGCAGCCACCTTTCCCACAGATTTTTTTCCTACCATATTGCTGAGAATAAAGCTGTATATCTCAGTTTGTTCTATCCAAAAATCGTCATCATGGTGCTTTTGTAGTTCTTTCCCTCCAGCCTTTCTACTCCAAAACTCAACGACATAACTACCAACTTCCGTTGGATTTTCTGCGCCATAGCCCTGTGCAGAGAGTCTAATCCCCTTTCTCTTCAAATATGCGATCAGATCTCTAGTTGCCATATCTCTTGGAGACTGCTCTTTCTTTGCTAAATCAAGCCGCTTCAACAAGCTACTAGCTGCATGAATTATCTTGCCTTGACTATAGCTCTTCGTAAAGCCATCCAACTGTTCCACCAGCTCTTGCAACTTATCAACATCACCATCCACTAAAGCCCCCGTTGCAAACTGACCTTCAATAAGAGCTGTGAGTTGTTGAACCCTACCTATGTCTTTCTTCACTTCCTCGCTCTCACCACTAGCATCAACAACGGGTGATTCTGTTACGATCGCTGTTTCAGATTCAGAAAGCTCTTTTATTCTGGCTTTTATCCTTTTTAGATTTTCTAAAATTTCACTTTTTTTAGAATCATCAATCTGAGTAGTTTTTGTCAAATTTTGGTATTGTGTAACAAACTCCCTTCTTTGTGATTTTAATGTATCTAGGTCATCTGCATCATAGAAATTCAAAGTATCCACCACTCCCTGCAATTCACGTTGAAAACCCTCTACGCCCATTCTTTCTTGAGATGACTTGTTCTCTTCAGACTGGTTATTCGGAGAATCGCCTTCTCGATTCGGTTCACTCATACCCTCAAATTATACCACTGTTACCCCTGCCAGACCATACTGCCCCCACAAATCTGCGCTAGAGTTCGCTATAATCAAACAAAATGTTTGACGCTCGTACTGACTCGCCAGAAACAACAGAGCAAACCGCTCAAGACAACCAGGGTGGGCAAAGCATACCCAGGGGGCACGTACTTGTCTCCGACCTCAAGCATCTCAAGACTGGCCTGGCAGGAAATGACTGGCAGCAGCTAGAGAAATTGCTCTTGTCTATCCTTGGCGCACTTGATGGTGAACACCACCTGCTGCATGACCAAAAAATAACCATTGCTCTTGAGGATGGAATGGGAGAACTGACCACAACCAACGAGCCGCACTCGGCTTTTGGGCGAGAAGAACAAAAAGTCTGGTTGTTTTTTACCGATGTTCTTAGTATTTCTCTTGACGCGCTCGAGCAGCTAGAGGTGCCTGGATACTCAGAGAGTGAGGTTGCAGCAAAGCTAAACAGCTTTTCAAACAAAACAGGGGCAGACTCTGGCGTTATAGATGAAGTAGAGCTGGTGGATAATCAAAACCTGCGCTTTGAGGTATTTGAGATTGTACAAGCTGCCTACGAGGCAGTTTTGGCCCATATCAATGCACAAACGAAACAAGAGCCGCCAGAAAAAGAAACAGATAAAAGCGAAACAACTTCTGATGATCCAGGGTTAAAAAAGCAACAAAGGGGTGATGCTGTAACTCTTTCTGGGGCAAAAGTACGAAGAAAAGAAACAACGGAGGGAGGCGGTGAAACAGGCCAAACCCAACCAGCCCAGCAAACACTACAAGAAGAAAAGCTCTACGGCACGCGCACTGCTGCCCAGGCCTTCCAGTACCAAGCTGCCTGGCTGCAGGCTGCAGGCATGCATCAGATTGCTACCCAGCTAGGGATTGATATTGACAGCCTGGGGGCAGAACAACAAGCGCTACTGCGCACTGCGCTACAAAACGCCATAGGCCAGTATCTGAGCGATCCGCGCAACTTGCAAAACCTAAGCGACCTAAAAAATGCCGACATATACCGCCTAGAGGCATTACGAGAGATAACGAGACTGCTGAATGGACAAAAACTCCAGATTGTCTTGACTAGAGTAGATGAGCAAGGAGTAGAAGCACAAAGCGAGACAAGCGTTACCCTAGACCAACCCACCACCGTTGACGACACACAACTACTCTCCCAGGCAATACGCCAGCACTTCCCCAATGTAAGTAACCAACAAATTGTCACTATTGAGCAAATGCTGCACACACTAGAGGTACTAAACGGCTCTAGCGTTACTATCACCCCCACTATTGTTATTGAGATCTTTGAACAAGCCACCGCCATTCGCCTCTCTCCAGACGACCCGCGCCTGCTCTCACTCGTTGCTTTTTTCAAGACCTTTGTGGTGATGCAGGTCAAGGAAGCTGCCCTGATCACAGAAAATAAAGACACAGAAAGTGGTATTACTATTGCCGGTACTCCCAGAGAAAGCCTAGAGCAACACTACTCACCTCGCACTATCGTATTAGCAGAAACAAGCAAAGATGAGCCAGAAGTTCTCCCCGCAGAGCAAAGAGAAAATGTGGCTCGCCGGGCTGGCCGGCTGGGGGATCGCCAGTTTTTGAAAGTACAAAAAATGTATGGCCCCGTGTGGAACAGCTTTACTGCCGAGCAACAAGAAGCTATCGCCGCTTATATCCAAAGCAAAAACCCCCAGTTTACCCCCTACCGAGACCCCATCAGCAAAGAACTGCTCTTTCCCATCGAGTTTACCTGGCTCTCGGGCAGTGAGTTAAAGCGTGTTGTTGAGAAAAAAACGAGTGGTGGGGTTGTTATTGACTCGGCGCAGGCAAATAACTCTGTGGCAGAGTTTGAGCGACTGCGGATAGATCCGAAAATCCAAGAGCAACTTGAGGTAATCGAGCTAGAACAGCTCTACTCCCAGGCATTGCTTGAACAACTCGATGAGCAGCAAAAGCAAATCTTATTAAACCAGCTGGTACAGGAACAGATCGCCAAGTACCAGGCTCAACTAGAGTACTTTGCGGCAGTAGAACAGTTGGAGCAGCAGATCTTCATTCAACAAAGACGTGCATATATAGAGCAACAACTAGCACTTCTAGAGGCTGGAGAAGCACAACTAGCAGATTTTCAATATGCCCAGATGATGGGTGGGATTGTCTCCCAAGAACGACAACAAGCAGCTTGGGAAGCAGCAAAGGCGGGTGGTGAGCCTATTCCAGAAGGAACTACTCCCAGTCGATTTTTCAAACGAGGGCAAACTGCTGGAAGTATAAGAAACACTACTGTCAATAAAGCAACAAAGCGCGCTCAAGATCTAAAAGAGTTAGCAAAGCTAGCTGCTGCTGCGGGCAGAGTAGCAAGTGGCGACATCAAGGCGCTTGTTGATGTTATTCGCAATAAGCAATTTAGAAAACTTGTGAAATACCTCGGCTTAGGAGGCATCGCGGGAGGGGTTATTTCTTATATTCTGGGGGGACTAAAAGCGCTCGCAGGATTTGTGGGTGGTGGAGTTATTGGTGGTACTGTTGGTGGATTCATTGGCTTTTCAATTGGAGGTCCGCTTGGAATTATACCAGGCATTCTTGTCGGCTCAGCAATCGGAGGGACTATAGGCTCAGCAATTGGAGGAACTATGGGAGGGTGGCAGGGTGGGTTCACTTCCTCTATCGGCACCACAGAGGGTCTTTCAAATATCCAGGCTGCCACTGGCGGTGTCAGCAACATCGTGACAGGAACAGGTGGACAAGCAGCTGGCGCAGGAGGATCTACTCTCACTACCTCAGGTGGAGGTGCGGGAGGATTTGGGACAGCTACAACTACCACAGCTGCCACTGGTGGTGGAGGCGTTATTGCAAGCGCAACGGGCGCGGCTGCAGCGGCCGCCAGTGCTCTGGGTATTGGCGTACTAGCCCCAGCCATGGGTATTGCCATGATTGCTGGTATGTCGCTCTATAACCTTTGGATCATCCAACACTCATTTTTAGCACCCCTACCCCTGGGCACACCTCTCACCGCCCAGCCAAGCTACTCCCAGTACATCGAGGTAGAAAAATCGGTCACCCCCAGCGTGCTGGAAAACGGCAGTGCGCCGCCCACCCAGCTGACCTACACCATCACCATTCGCCCCAGGAGTCTGTACCAGGTAGAGATCATAAGCGCCACCGACACCTTTCAGTTTTTGGGCAAAGACGGGGAAAAAGTAGATCCCGTTATTACAGAGCTAGACAGCAACAACCAACACCCAGTCGATTTACAGACGGATTTTGACATCACACCAGCCGAAAAGGTAACTACCACCAAGACAGGCACCTACACCTTTACCATCACCAACTCCCCCACCGACGTCATGATCCAGAACACCTTTGAGGTAGACTTTATCGCGTACGACGGCACAGGCGCCCAGGTGGCAACAGACAGCATCACCGCCACTGCCCAGCTGCCGGTGGGAACGCCAGAGATATTTGGCTGTTGGCCCACGACGGGCTCTATCACCCAGCTACCATACAACCTACGGTCATGGAGTTCTACCTCCCAGTTCGCGGACGGCCACAGCAGGGTGGCAGAATACAACCACGACGCATTTGACATTGCTAATGGTGCTGGCACACCTATTTATGCGCCATTTTCAGGAACTGCCTTTACGGGCAATAGTTTTGCAGGGGGGATATGGGGATATGGATACTATGTAGTACTAAAAACCAACAGCAATCAAAGCCTTATGTTTGCCCACATGACACGACAAGCGTTTTCGGGCACAAAGAGTGTTACAGCAGGAGAAACCATAGGGTTTATGGGCAGTACTGGCAACAGCAGGGGAAGCCATCTTCACTACGGTATACTAGAGACGACCAGCACTCCTTTTGGGGTCCTTAGAACGCTTGTTCCTGATAGAAGCGCTCCACTTAATACATATGTAACAAGCTGCTATGACTAATATTAAAAAAGCCACCTTCTCACAAAAAGTGCGCCACTTTATCCAAACGCTCCCTAATTGGCTTAAAGCAATAGTATTATTTGTTTTTTTTGCTCTTGTGGCATCGTCTATTTTTCAATCTCTTACAACTCAAAGACAATCGGTCGTGCGCGTCTCTGAAGGCCAAGTAAATTACTTGGGTGAAACAACTACTTTTGAAGACATAGTATTTGTTGGTACTACTTCGAGCTTAGAAACAACAGGTAGTATCTACTCAACTTCTCTTACAAATCAGGGCGAGCAAATTGCACAACGACTTATCGAGCGTTATGCACTACTTCCCTCTCCACACCTTGATGATCTGTGGGTAAATGGCGAAAGTTCACTTTCATACGATGCATTGAGCCAAGAATTTCTCTTTATTCCTGGCTTAAGTACATCAGAAAACACCCAGGGCGTGTTTAATACCGCAGCTGCCATCCAGGAGGCACAGCAGTTCTTAACAAACGATCTGCAGATACAAAACATAACCCCTCTACAAGAAGGTATTATATATTTTGATAGCGGTTATGAGTTTAACAAAACATCCGAGCTAAAAGCGACAATTGCACAAATTCCTTTTGCCCAAACCACAGTAGAAAACAACCCCGTCTTTCAGAATACTGCATACACCCCTCCTTATATCGTGGTTATTGACAAGGACAACACTCTCTTAAAAGTTGTGTTTTCACCTTATATGTTTAGTGCTAGAGCTGAGCAAGAAGCGGATCTCATTTCTGTCAACACAGCTATAGAAAATATTAACAACAATCAAGGGATTCTTATTCAAACAGAGCACAATCCCTTTGAGTACACACCCCTTGACTCCATTAATAGTGGGAGCTTGGATCAAGCGAGTGTTGAGTATAGACTAGATACAGACCAATCGCTCATCTACCCCTTCTACCGTTTCACTGGCACGCTCACCAACAACCAAGGGCAGTCATTTGAGGGCACTATCATCACCCCAGCCGTCGAAACTACTCATCAGCCTTAAATGACCCTTTTTGGACTATTTTTGTCACCACTGTGTGCTATGGTCTAGTGCTCGCGCTCGTGGTGCGCTATACTTGCCAGAGAGTATGCGCGAACATCCTATTCCCCAAGACATCACTGGTTATCGCTTTCACATCATCGGCAACATGACGCTCAAGCAGTTTGGCGAGTTGGCACTTGGTGTTATTGTGGCTGTTATTGTGTATGCCACCAACTTGCCCATTATTTTAAAGTGGCCACTCATTGCTCTATTTGGCTTGATGGGTGTAGTTGCTGCATTTGTCCCCATTGCCGAAAGACCTCTCGACCACTGGCTGCTTGCGTTTTTTCGAGCACTCTACAAACCAACCCTCTTTTTTTGGAAAAAATCTCCCAACATCCCGCCCTCACTCATCCATAACGCGTCAAAAGAACAAGTGGTAGTAGAGCAAGAACTAGATCTTTCCCCCCACCGCAAACAGCGCATCCGCGAGTACATTCACTCTGTCTCGAGAACAAAAACTATTATTTCTCAAGAAGAAAAACAAGAAAAACAACGAGTTGCGCAGATACTAGAGCAGTTTGAAGTTGGAACTACCACCCCGCCACAGGGCGCAGTTGCTACAAAACAAAAACCAACACTAGGAGTGCGCGTGCGCCAAGTGCAGTTTGAGGTAGAAAACCTCAACAACCTTCCTGTTACCAAACACACAAAACAGGAAAAGGTCGTGTTTGCTCCACCACCCTCTCGGCTCGCAGAAGTACAGCCCCAAAGCGCAGAACAAGAGTTGGCCAATGCGGCAAAATCAAAACTTGCGGTTGATCAGGTAGCGCACAAAGTAGAAATTCCTGAAACAACCCTCATCGAGGTAGACAAGTTGCACAACATTGACGAGGTTGCCGCCCAAGACACCCAAGACAACGCAGCAGCCTACATTGCTACAACACACACACCACAGAATGAAGTGGTGGCGAGCAGCAGCGCCTCGTTTAACACCAACCTTCCCTTCCCCACCCTCCCCTCCACCCCCAACACGCCAGTCGGCATGGTGCTTGACGGTCAAAATAACTTGCTCAGCGGCGTTATTGTTGAGATTCAAACAACAACAGGTGCAGTTGCACGAGCAGTAAAGACCAATAAACTCGGTCAATTTAGTGTTTCAACACCGCTCAAAGATGGTGAGTACGTGCTCTCGGCAGAAAAGCCAGGGTACGTATTTGCAAAACAATCACTTTCTACCCATAACCAACACCTCCCTCCTATCGAAATCCGCGGCTCTGTTGACCCAAGCCACTCACAAACAGTATGATGAAGTAACGCCATGCCCACCAACTACACCCAGTCAACCACCCAAGAGTATCTTGATATTTATGACATCACCAACAACCTCGTGGTGATGAAAGATGGCTCTACTAGCATGATCTTGACGGTAGATGCCATGAACTTTGGCCTCTTGGCAGAAGAGGAGCAAGACGCAGTGATGTATGCCTACGCAGGGCTCCTTAACTCACTCAATTACCCTATTCAAGTCATTGTAAAGTCACAGACAAAAGACGTAACCTCATACCTTCAACGTCTCAAAGAACAAGAAATAAAAGCGAGCTCTCGACTAAACCAAGAGAGAATTGGGCGATACCGAGAGTTTGTGAGCAACCTTATTCGCGAGCGAAATGTGCTTGATAAAAAATTCTATGTTGTTATTCCTGCCACCGCCATTGAGTTGGGTATTGTGCCCGCAAGCAGTGTGCTGCCTGGCAAACAATCATTTAACGCCGAGAGTGTAGACAAGCCTGTTCTACTTGAAAAAGCCCAAACAGTACTTGAACCAAAACGAGATCACATTGTTTCTCAGTTTGCCCGGATTGGACTCTACTCTCGGCAGTTAGAAACACAAGAGATTATCCAGTTGTTTTATGTCAGCTACAACCCAGAAGCGGCAGAAGGTCAACAACTAGGCGAAACACAAAGCTATGCCTCACCACTAGTGAGCACCTTTTCAGAAGAGGTGGCTGTGCCAGAAGTAGTCCCAGTGTCTGAAGAACCTGTTGGTGAGGTGCCTATAAGTCAGTCTCAGCCAGAGGCTGATCCTGCTTTGGCGCAAGTGAGTGGTGCGACAGTAAACCCAGATTCTCTCCGTCAGCTGACGGATCGACATGACGAAGCGGAGATCGACATGACAAGTAACAATCAACCCCAGCCAGAGGCTAATCCGCCTTTGGCGGAAATAACCACTTTAGTAGACAAAAGTACTAATACTCAACCAGAGGTGATGGGTGAAATGAGTACTTCACCACAGCAAAGTGACGAAAAAATCCCCCCACCCACCATCCCTAAAGCCATTTTCTCTGGTCCTACGTCAGCTCCATCAACTGATGAAGTTCAAACACAGATTTATTCAGATCTGGCACAAACGAATAACATAATAGTAAACCCAGATTCTCTCCCTCAGCCGATGGATCGAAATGACAAAGTGGAGATCGACACGACAGATGACAACCAGACAATAGCCAACAAACATCAGTCGGAGGAGGAGGCCCTAGAAGCCACAAATCAGCCGGAACAAAGCCCTCAGAACGCCCAGGAGGCCCTAAATTCTCTCGCGGGACAAGTTGTTTCAGCTCCTCCTCAACCACAAATTAATCCTGCTTTAGTGCAAGCACCCAACTCCCAAACGCTCTCTCGTACCTCAGCTGTCTTTACGCCAACTCAGGCGGCAATCACACAGCCCGGAGAGCCAACCGGCGAACCTAAGCAGCAGACTAATCCTCCTCTGGTACAAGTGGATAACACAATAGCAAACTTGGATTCTCTCCGTCAGCTGACGGATCGACATGACGAAGCGGAGATCGACATGACAAGTAACAACCAACCTCAGCCAGAGGCTAATCTACCCCTGGTGGAAACCCCCAGTCTTCCTCCTCTACCAGAAATAACGTAAACTACTCCTATGCCCTCACTCTCACTACCATTTCTCAAAAAAAAGAAGAACACTCCTGAAAAAACCCAGGAGGAAAAAAATATTGAGCAACTCAAGGAGTTTTCCAAGGGTTTGGTGACCATTCAAGATATCATCGCCCCCGAAGCCATCGAGGTCGACTTCACCTATCAAAAAATAAACAGCACCTACACCAGAACGCTGTTTGTAGCAGGATATCCTCGTAGCGTACCCGCCAACTGGCTCTCGCCTCTCATTAACTACCCTCACCAGATGAGTGTCTCGATGTTTATATTTCCCGCAAATTCTGGGGAAATTCTTGACAACCTCAAGAGAACTATCACTGAGATGGAGGCTGAGATTCAGTCTGATCTGCGAGCCGGCAAGATTAGCAACATCAACACCGAGGTGAAACTTGAAGATGCCAGGTTTATTAGAGAAGAACTAGCAAAAGGCTCCGAGCGCTTTTTTCAGCTAGGGCTCTATGTCACCATCCAGGCAAACAGTATTGAAGAACTAGAAAAAGTGACTAAAAACATCCAGTCAACACTTGGCTCACTCCTCATTGTCTCGAAAAAAGCCACGCTCCAGATGGCTGAAGGGTTTAAAAATACCCTTCCTATGGGCACCGACAAACTCCTGATCACGCGCAACATGGACACTACTTCTCTGGCAACCACCTTTCCTTTTACTTCTTCAGAACTGACTATGGAAACAGGCATTGTCTACGGCATTAACGAGCATAACGACTCGCTCGTTATTTTTGACCGATTTAAGATGGAAAATGCCAACATGGTGATCTTTGCCAAATCTGGCGCGGGAAAGTCATATACCGTGAAACTAGAAATCCTTAGACAGATGATGTTTGACACCGAGGTGATTGTCCTTGACCCCGAGCACGAGTATGAAGAGCTCTGTACTGCAGTAGGTGGTGAGTACATCAACTTTACCTTTGGCTCTGAGGCAAAAATAAACCCTTTTGATCTCTCCAACCTCTATGAAGAAGGAGAAAATGAGCTGGGACAAAAAATTATTTCTCTTCATGGACTACTCAAGGTCATGCTGGGTAGCATGACACCACAACAAGAAGCGCTCCTCGATAGAGCCCTAGTAGCAGCATACAAGGCAAAAGGCATTACCCCCGACCCTGCTACCCAAACAAATGAACCACCACTCATGGAAGATGTATATAAGGCGTTGGTTGGCATGGAAAGTGGCGACTCTGACGATCTAGCCTCCAGATTGGAAAAATATATAACCGGCTCATTCCGTGGCATATTCGATCAACCAACAAACATAAATATTCGTAACCAACTCACCGTATTTTCTGTGAAAGAGATGGAAGATGAGCTCCGCCCTGTTGCAATGTACATGATTTTAGATTTTATCTGGACTCGGGTAAAAAAAGACCTTAAAAAACGTATTCTTGTGATTGATGAGGCATGGTACTTTATGCAACACCCCGACTCTGCGGCCTTTATTCGTGCTATGGTGAAACGGGCGCGCAAGTACTACCTAGGAATCACTACAATTACTCAAGATGTCGAAGACTTTCTTAACACCGAGTACGGTGTTTCTATCGTCACAAATGCCTCTATTCAGTTTCTTATGAAACAATCAACCGCTTCTGTACCAATCTTGGCCCAAACATTCTATCTTTCTCAAGGAGAACGACAGTTGTTGGTAACCGCTGATATAGGAGAAGGGGTGTTTTTTGCTGGTCAGAGTCATGTTGCACTACGTGTAGTTGCTAGTCCAGAAGAGCACACCGTTATTACCACCAATCCAGAGGAATTACTTCAGCGTTCTCAAGAGCAGTCAGCAGCACAGACTCAAAACACACCATCAAGCGCCCAGCCGCGCGGAATTGATGACTACACTCCAGTCTAGTGGTTTCCAACTATAAGACATCCTATAGTTGGTATTTCTCAAGAAGTCCTATAGCTTAATCCCATAGTTGGGGGGGGTAAAAACCCATCAAATTACATCTTGCATTTTGTGAAAAACTCTGTGTATAACTAGCTATACCTATGTACTCACAAATCCTATCACCAGAAGAAACACAGGCTATATGGCAAGAAACATGTGGTGTGTTGCACAAAACACTCTCACCCGCTGTGTATAATACCTGGATTGTTGCAAACCCCCTCACCACCCTTGAACTACAAGAAAAAGATGTGGCTGTTGCCACCATCACCAGTCCAACCGCTTTTCATGCCACAAACGTTAAAAAAAACCTTCACGCACAGATCCAAACCGCTCTTAATCAAGTGGTGGGGCGCACAACAACCCTGCAGTACGAAGTGGGTAATCCATATGCCACTTCTCAACCGCCAGAAACCTCTTTTACTCCTATCACCGCAACTGTCTCGGGGGTAGAACAACCACCTGAAAAAAAACAGCAAAAATCTCCTCAATCACCTCGTGTGGAAGATCTGTTCTCGGAGTCAACCATGCAGTCAGCAGCACGTGATCGTCTTCAAAGCATCATAAAAAAAGTTGGTCTAAGACCAGATTATACCTTCGAGACGTTTGCCGTCTCTAGCTCTAATGAAATGGCTCATGCTGCGGCCACTGCTGTCTCAAATAGACCAGGAGAGGCATACAACCCTCTCTTTTTATATGGGGGGGTGGGGGTGGGAAAGACTCATCTCATGCACGCTATCGGTAATAATATTCTGCACAATAACCCAGAGGCAACACTTGTCTACTGTAGTGGTGAAGAGTTTACCAATGATATCGTCACTGCCATTCGAACAAAAAAAGCATCACATTTCAAACAAAAATTTCGATCAGCTGATGTACTTTTTATTGATGATATTCAGTTTATAGCAGGAAAAAATGCAGTACAGGAAGAGTTTTTTCACACCTTTAATACACTCATTAAACAATCGAGTCAAGTCGTCCTCACCTCTGACAGACCACCGCATGAAATAAATCTACTAGAAGATAGACTTCGCTCTCGGTTTGAAGCGGGACTCATGATTGATATTGGACAACCATCTTTTGAGCTGAGAACCGCTATCTGCCTAGTAAAAGCCAAGGCTGCTCACCTCAACATTTCTATTGAGATAGCCAAGATTATTGCTGCAAAAGTAGAAAGTGCGCGAAAAATTGAAGGTATTATCACCAGCATTCGCTCAGAAGTAGAGCTAAAGGGAAAACAGATCTCTGCCCAACTTATCGAAAGTATTCTCCAGACAGAAGTAATAAAACAGAAGCCAAGAATTACAGCCTCTCCCAGCGATGTTATTAAGGTTGTTGCTAGTCACTATAGAGTAAAACAGATTGCTATAAAGGGTAAAAGTAGAGTAAAAAACCTAGTCACAGCCAGACACACTGCTATGTACATCATGAAAGATGAGCTCTCTCTTCCTCTGGCCGAAATCGGAAAGTGGTTTTCCTCAAGAGATCACACAAGTGTTCTTCATGCCGTAAATAAAATAACTGGCCAACTCAGTGAAGACCAAGTACTACAGCAGGATGTGGCTGCTATCAGAACAACTCTCCTTGCAAAGTAGTTTTCAACATAGTAGTGGAAAAAAGAGGGGAAAACAGGTGTACTATCGGTGAATATATGTGGATTATACATACAGTATGGGGAGTACTCACGAGTCTTTCTCACTCATATCCCCTCTCTTTCACAGGTAATACTAACATCGATTGCTTGAAGTATATCCACACGCAATACACAGTAATTTTACTCAAGGAAAAACGATACTTTTACACAAAAAATCGCTGCACTACTATTACTACTACTAGATTTATATAATAAAGTTTGAGAAAGTACATCTATCATGACATTTTCTATAGAACAAGAAAAACTGTCTAAAGCACTAAACATACTGTACCGATTCATACCTAATAAACCACAACTGCCAAGTTTAAGCGCGGTACACATTTCTCTTAAAGAAGATGTTATAACACTTACTGCGACAGATGTATTTTCTGCATGCTCAATCACTCTCTCCACCACAAGTGTTCGAGATACTACAGACACAACCTCATACTTGGTAGCAGGTAGAATCTTAAAAGAAAGCGTGCAGTCACTTTCATCAGGAGTCATGGAGTGCCAATTGAGTGATAAGACACTCACTATGATCACCCATTCATCTCGCATACAACTTCCCCTTCTAGCGATGCAAGACTTCCCAATTCCCCCAAGTGTCTCTGGTCACACAATTACTCTCACAACCGATGTCTTACAACAGGTACAGCAGTACTGTCAGTTTGCTGTTTCGACAGATGTTACCCGTCCAGTTTTGGGGAGCTTTTTATGTTCACTCACAAAAGAGGTGGGAGTTATTGTTGCAACTGATGGATTTCGCCTCTGTGTATTATCTCTTCCTTCGGTCACCACTTCTCAAGATATATCATTTTTATTTCCCGCTCGAGTACTCACCGAGATACTAAAGATTACCGATGCATACGATCAGCATGAGGTGACGCTACATCTCTCGAGTGATCTGCAGGAATTTCAACTCACCTGTGGTGATACCACTCTGTACTCAAAAATTGTTGCAGGTGAGTATCCACCGTATGAAAAAATAATCCCCCACTCTACACAGAGCACTCTTACAATGGATGTACAGACAGCGCTTGAGCAGGTCAAGAGAGCGATGGTTTTTTCCAAAGATAACTCAAATATTATTACACTTGAGTGTTCGAAAAAAATAAGTAGTATTACTGCAGAATCGAGCGTTCACGGCTCGTTTAGAGGGGAGATGGAGCATGCAGTGATGGAGGGTGATGATGTTACTCTCGCATTTAATGCCCGATATCTTTTTGAGTATCTCCATACTCTCCCCGAGGGGGAGGTGTCCATGCAGATAACTGACGCACTCAAACCCGTGCTGTGCACTCATTCTCAAATCGCCGGGTATTCCTACGTGATTATGCCGTTTAAAGTACATACGTAGTGTGATATACTTCCCGCCATGCCAAAGAGAACCTGGAACCCTAAAAAAAGAAAACGCGTGCGTACGCATGGTTTTTTAAAACGAATGAAGTCTCTTTCTGGGAGGGCTATTTTACAACGCCGCCGCCGCAAAGGAAGAAAAAAACTAACGGTCAAGAAAAAACCGTTTTAGAAGAACATGAAGTCTGGTCAAGTATTTACCTTGCGAAAAAATCCCTCTTTTTTTCGTACCGCGCGAAAAAAACGTCTTTCGTTTGGCGTGTTGTACTCTCAAAAAAGTGAAAATAGTAGGTACTCTACCGTAATCGCACCAAAAAAATACTTCCCAAAGGCAGTGATGAGGAATGCAGTAAAACGAAGAGTGCGTGCAGTTTTGCAAAAGCAGTCGTTTCCAGGTATTAGAGTAGTTGTTGTTCACCCTGGTATTACCACAACTTCTTTTTTAGATATGATACATGATCTAGGTAGAGATGTATGATGCAACGCGTATATATGACCAGTATAACTATTCTGTATCAGGTTGTTCGATCCCTTCGCTACACTGTGCTACAATCGACTTTTGGTGTTGTATCACACTGCCCTCATACACCGACTTGTGGAACTCGGTTGGTAGTGGGGATTCAAAAAAAAAGTAAAACAGAAATACAACAAGCAGTACAACAAACACTTCGATGTTGGGGTTCTACATGATTGAAAACTTCATAATTACTAGCATCACAACGCTGTATACAATCACTGGTAGTCTTGGTTTGGCGATAATCGTTTTTACCTTAATCGTTAAAACACTTCTGCTCCCAGTAGTACTTCCCTCTCTTCGAGTAGGAAGAGAGATGAAGAAGATACAACCAGAGCTTGCGAAACTCAAGAAAAAATACACAGATAAAAAGGAGTTACAAAAAGCTCAGGTAGAGCTATATCAAAAGTATAATGTAAACCCTCTTGCCGGTTGTATTCCTCAAGTTATTCAAATTGGTATGGTGATAGTGTTGTACCGTGCACTTGTACACTTTTTGGAAAACCCAACAGTGAACGGAGTGGTCATAGATACCATGTATTATGGCTTTGATCTTACCCTACCCGACACAACATACGTTCTTCCTGTTTTAGCAGCACTTTCACAACTCGTTCTCTCTCTTATGATTGCTCCTGGTGCTGAAAAACGAGACATCGTGCCAAACAACAGTTCGAAAAAAGCGATTCAAGAAGAAAATAAAAAGGAAGAAAACATCGCCGAGATGGCGCAACAAATGCAACAACAGATGATGTACATCATGCCGATTATGACGGGTTTTATTGCCACTCGGTTTCCCTCGGGTCTCGCGCTGTATTGGGTGGTGAGTACGCTGTATAGTATAGTACAGCAGTACATTATTGCTGGTCCTGGAGGCTTAACGAAGTACTTACCAAAAGGGTTGAGACGATCTTAGAAATACTAAAAAGGAGTATGTATGACTATTCAACTATTTACCACTCAATTACTTGAGCACTGTGGAGTTGACCCAGAATCAATAGATGTTGTAGTAGATGATGGTGATGAGAAAGTACATGTAGATATTACTGTTCCAGAAGAAGATTCTGGTCTTTGTATTGGTGTGCGTGGTGAGGGATTACTCTCTATTCAGCGCATGATACGACTCAGTTTTATGGAGGAAATTGGTGATAAAAAGTGTGTTGTGGATATCAACAACTACCGTGCACAAAAAACAGAACGACTATACGACTTGGTTGGTAGGGTAGTAGATGACGTTCGACAGACAGGGGTAGCACAGACAATCAATACATCTTTAACTAGTTATGAGCGTTATGAAATTCATTCTCTCTTGGCAGAAAATGATGTGTATGCTGACGTAACGAGCTACTCATCTGGAGAAGGTCCATCGCGTAAACTCACCATTGCGCTTGTTGAGGAAGAGGAGGTGTAGAGCATTGCAAACTATATGAAGATAATAATCCACACCGATGGAGGATCTCGGGGTAATCCTGGTAAAGCAGCAATAGGAGTGCATATTGCGAGCGAAGAAAAACTACTCTTTGAAGTAGCTGAGTACATTGGAATAAAAACAAATAATGAGGCAGAGTACTCTGCTGTTGTAAGAGGTCTTGAGTACTTAGTGCAGCAAAAACAAACACTTACTCCTAGTACGATTGAGTGGTTTTCAGACTCAAAGTTGGTTGTCGAGCAACTTTCAAAACGTTGGAAAATAAAGGATGCTCGCATGAGACAGTTTGCTCAAACATCTTGGCAGTTGATGGAGCAAGTAGGTGGGACACACACCTTTACCTACATACCAAGAGAGCAGAATAAACGAGCAGATGCGCTTGTTAATCAAGCACTTGATAGTCTTTCAGCTGTCAGCTGACAAAAAAATGTTTTTTCTCTACACTAGTGGCTAGTATGCCCTCTCAAGTTACTGTCCAGCTTGACTCAGATTTACCTGTGGTGCTGTATATATCATCAGGTAGTTCGTCTGTTCAGTCCCCTATGTTAGAAGCGCTCAGTAGTAGTGAGGTGTTGCTCTACCCCACCACCATAGATCAATTAGACTCTCATATCTCAGATATACAAAATATATATAAAGTAGTGTGGGTAGTTTCTCCCCAGTCGGTTACTACCAAAGAAATAGAGCGTATTGCACAGTACTATGATGCAGGAGTACCCCTCACCATTATCATGCCGATTATTACGGCAATAGAAAACACAGGGGGGTGTTCTGAGTGGTATGAAGCGAGTGAAAAACAAAGAAAAAATATTACCGCTATCACCTCAAGGTTTTTAAAAGCAACCTGTATTTTTATCGAAAATAGCATCGACCTGCCCGATTCAAAACATGTTCTTATCTATAGTACTCGCTACTTATCTCAGGGGTATGTGATTGATTATGGGGTAGAACTTCCGTTTTTATCTTTCACCTCTGTTGTACCGTTGGTAAAAAAAACCATATTTCACCCCACCCAACAACCCTCCATCCATCTTCAGGGGGTGATAATACCAAGTCATCACATCACTCAACAAATACGTGCGTTTCAGAAAACGATATATCACATAGATGTTGTTGTTCAAAAAAAAGAAGTTGTAGTAGCTAATCCAGTCCCGTTTTCTCTCTCTATTACCACTCTTTCTGATACACCACATGACACAGAAACAGCACTAAGAGCGTTTATTCGCTCATTACCAAAAGCTGGTGAGCACCCCCCCCCCCCCCTCCAAGCACTCAAGCTCCCTCTAATCAAAAAGTTATAAAAAAGAAGTAGACACCCAGGCGCAAAAACTTCTTCAACAACCACCCCCGAGACAGAAGATTTAGAAGTACTTATTCAAAAAAAACGAACGAATCATAAAGCTCGTCGAGTCATTCAGATGGCGCGTGTGGAGAAAAAAATAGTTAAAAAATCAAAACATAAAAAAGCATTTTTTTGGGGAGGACTGTTGTTTATGGTGGTGGGCGGCATTGTTTCACTTCTCATACTAACCTTCTTTACCACCTCTGCCGTGCTCAAACGCCAGCTTGCTTCGAGCGTATCAGCTGGAGTATCTTCTAAAGAGTCAGCGTCGCTTGCTGCAACGACTACGTTTCTTGAAACCCAAGCGTACGCCTACATCACCCACCTTGATCACCACTCTCTGAGTGATGCTATTACTACCGTTGAGTTTTCAAAAGCATTTCTCTCGGTTTCTCAACAAAAAGAACGTATTAAAACTACGACGAATGATCTATTTTTATCTTTATTTCAAGGAAAAAAAATTGATACTAGGAACACACTCACTTCGCTTGAGGATGATCTCAATCAATTAACACATACCATTACCACTCTACAAAGCTCTCAGGAAATTGCGCTTGCTGACTCTTCACTTTCTACTGAACAAAAAGACCAACTAGCAGTAGAACTTGATACAGCAGTAAGTTCAGCACAATCTTTTTTACAAGCCACTCCCCTTCTTCGCTCATTTTTAACTAGTCAAGATCCACAGACAGTTGCTCTTCTCTATCAAGACTCTCAAGAGTTACGACCCACAGGTGGGTTTATCCAATCGGTTGTGTTTCTCACCATTCAAGATGGAATAATCACTGATACCTCATTTGTTAGTAGTTATGAAGTAGATGAAGCGCTTTCCCAAACACCAGTTGCAGCCACAGAAGAGATAGCTCGTTTTCTCAAGGAAGAACGACTGTACTTTCGCGATAGTAATTGGCACCCTGATTTTTCTCAGTCGGGGGAACAAGCGATGTGGTTTTTGCAGCAGTTTAAGCCTGCAGACAACATATCATTAGTGGTGGGTGTAGACACCACCACACTTTCAAGTATTATTGCTGCGCTGGACTCAGTCCCCCTTCCCCAGTTTAATGAAGTAATTACCAGTGACAACCTCTCGGAGAGACTTCTTTCTCATGCACAAACCACCCTGCAGCCAACAAACACAACCCCCGACTACACCACCGCCCTTCTTCAAGCGGTTGTCCAGCAGCTCTCACAAGCGAGTGAAGAAAAAGTGGTGATAATTCTATCAGCATTTATCAACACACTACAAACAAAAGAAAGCATGGTGTACTCGCCAAATGATGAACTACAACAAACGATTCAATCACTCGGATTTGACGGATCGGTCATCTCTCCTCAGTGTCCGAGTGAGTTTGCTCCGCCCTGCATAGTGGATAGTATGTACCAAGTTGATTCCAATATTGGTATAAATAAGGCCAATGAGTACCTACATAAGCGAATAAATCACGTTGTCACGCTGCAAAAAGAGCGAGTTGAGCATGAAAGAACAATCACCTACACCAACACCGCTCAGGTACAAGCTTGGCCTCAGGGAGTATATCAATCTTTTGTTCGTTTGTATGTACCAAAGGGCTCAATTTTAACAAACGTCTTTATAGATGACGCGCCAGTTTCATACGAAGACATGGTGTACTACGAAGATAAAAATTTTCAAGTGTTTGGTTTTATGATGAGTGTACCAGTTGATACAGAGCGCCTAGTGAGAGTCACATACTACGAAACAAAACAGACAAGCGACGCATTTTCGTATACTTTTTTTGAACAGAAGCAACCAGGGGAGGGGAGTACACCATTTACATTAAGCATCATTGAGAGCCAGGGACAAAAACCTGTCTTGGTGGCCCCCGAAGCACAGGTGTTTTCAAACAGCCTTGTATTTCAAAATGAAAAAACTGACCACCTCTTTTTTGGTGTGCGATATGAATAATGGTCTGGTATAATCCAAATCCTATTGAAGAGAGTGCATAGAGGGGAAAAACAAAAATGACTGATACAAAAAATAAAACAACATTTGAAGTACACCAAAGAGATCATACAAAAAAGCCGAAGCAGTTGCGAGCAGAGCGGCTACTACCTGGTAACATTATGGGTCTTTCTCAAGAATCTCGGTCGATAATGATGAATCTTGGACTGTTTGAAAAACTATACACACAAGTAGGTGAAACAGGCCTGGTATATCTGCAGCTTGCTGGTGAAAAAACCTCAGAACCAGTGCTGGTTGAGGATATTCAAACACATGTGGTGACCGGCGAGTTGATGCATGTTGTGTTCAAGCGCGTCAACCTGAAGGTTAAGGTAGTAGCTGAAGTACCCGTTGAGCTGGTTGGAGAAAACACTGTTTCTGGCGCTAATATATTGTTGGTGCGTAGCGAACTAGAAGTAGAGGCGCTGCCCGCCGATCTGCCAGAGCACTTTACGGTTGATGTTTCCACACTCACAGAAATAGGTGACACAATCACCATTGATGACTTGGCGTATGATAGATCTGTGGTGGAGATTGTTCTTTCCGAAGAAGTTGATGGGACGGCGCCAGTGGTAATCTTGCAAGAGCAGAAAGTAGAAGAAGAACCTGAAGAAGTTGGTGGCGAAGATACGCTAGAAGACCAAGAAGCTACTCAAGAAGAGGGAGGTAGTCAATCAGACTCACCAAGTGAGAGTGATAGCGAATAGATATAACAGCACTTACTCAAATAAAGGATTGTTGGGGTCTTGATAGCGCGCTCTTTCCCTATAGATAGACGCCGCGTCTTCTTCTCCAAGTGTTTGTTTTACTTCTGCTAGATTGATTAATATATCTCGGTGAGTAGGATAATCTTGCACAATCGACGTGAGCGTTTGTTCTTTCTCTTTTAGTTCTTCTAGTGATATCACTTGACTCGTAAAAAGTTCTTGGTTTTCTGGGGGGAGGGCGGGGGTATACACAATCTTTGGGTGGGGTGGGACGCGGTAGAGTAGGGGAGTGACACAAATAATCGCGCAGACCTGCACAACGCAATACTTCATCAGTGGCGACTGGGAAAAGAACCACGACTTTAGCAGGCTAAAGTATCCAACACCATTTTTTTTATGTACTGTTTTTTTCTGTTTTTTCATGAATTTGCCCAGGGAGTCGAGATGAGAAGATTGGTTTTCACGAGTGATCTTTCTCTTAGTTCTTGCCAGATAACTTCGGTAATATAGGGCATGAAGGGATGAAAAAGTATGAGAAATGTGGTTAATCCTGTAAGAAGTTGATCAGTTGAAAGCGACCCTTTTTTATGTTGCTCTATACACTCATCACAGTACCAGTGCCAAAAACTATTGTACAGCTCGTCTGCTGCCAAACCAAGGCGCAGCTCGTCTATATGTGAGGTAATGGAGCGCACTACCTCTGTTAGTTTTACATCAAACTCAGAGTGCGGTGTGTTATCTCCACCTTCGTTATTTTCAATCTGTAGCATCACAAAACGTGCGGCATTCCATAGTTTATTCGTTAAGTTGCGCGCTGCTTTAAAATCTGGTTCACCCACCGACCTATCTTGACCAGGGGTTGAGCGAATAACCAGGCTCATGCGAAGCACGTCTGCTCCGTATTTATCAATGATCTCGAGAGGGTTTATAACATTTCCCTTACTTTTACTCATTTTTTTACCTTTTTCGTCCCGCACAAGTCCATGCAGATACACGTTTGAAAAAGGCGATCTGCCAGTCAGGTACTCTCCCAACAGCATCATGCGCATTACCCAAAATGTAAGGATATCGTAGGCGGTTTCCATCACACTTGTAGGATAAAACGTCTCAAAATCATCTGATTTTCCTGTTTTGAGTGTCACAACAGGCCATTGGCCAGAAGAAAACCACGTATCAAAGGTGTCTGTCTCGGCTAGATACATACCGCCGCCATTTGGTTTTTCAAGAGATACTACGTAGGGAACGGTGTTTTCTGCCTGAACCGACTGAACTCCAGCCACAACTTCGTCAATAGAGAACTGAGTGAGAAGCTCTTCAAGCGTACCTCGAGTGTATACCCCATCTTTCGTTAAAAAACCTACATGAACACTGCTTTCATACCCATCGACTTGATACCAGACAGGAATAGAGATGCCCCAGACAATTTGCCGACTAATATTCCAATCTTGCAGGTTTTCGAGCCAGTGTTTGAGTATTTTTTCTCTTCCAGCGCCCAGAATCTTTGTTTGACCAGCGCTTAGTGATTTGAGTGCTGTGTGCGCAAGACTGTTGTCTTTTTTATTGACCGAGATAAAAAACTGGGTGAGGGGAAGTGGTTCTATAACTCTTGAACAACGATAGCAGGTAGCTACCCTATTTTGGTATGTATCATCAACTTTTACCAGCAACCCTTTTTCCCGCAGAACCGCAACTACTTTCTGTCGTGCCTCGACAACAGGTAGTCCAGCAAACTCTCCTGCTAACTCGTTGAGTTTGCCATCAAAGCCAATCACCTGCTTTAGAGCTGGCATAGCATCTTTGTGTCTCTGCCATACAGCAAAGTCATTGTGGTCGTGTGCAGGAGTGATCTTGACCACACCAGTGCCAAACTCTGGGTCAACAAACTCATCAGCGATGACGGTCAGCTCAAACGGGCTAGAAATTCCCTCAACAGTAATAGTATTTCCAACATAGTGTTGATATCGCCTGTCATCAGGATGAACCGCAACTGCAGTGTCACCAAACTTTGTCTCTGGCCTCGTAGTAGCTAGCTCAAATGGGCCGTACTGTAGATAGTAGAGTGGTGTTTGCTGCTCTTTGTACACCACCTCAAGCTCTGAGTAGCTGGTGCCGCACTTTGTACAGTAGTTGACGAGCTTTTCATCTCGGTAGACTAGTCCATCATCATGTAGTTTGAGAAACGTATCTTTGACAAAGGTAACTACGTCTTCATCAAGTGTAAAGGTAAATCTGTCCCAGTCAGCGCTTGCGCCTAGTCGTTTCATCTGACTAATAGCTACTTGAGAGTTTTCGTCCACATACTCTGCGATCATCGAGTAGAGCGTATCTCTATCAAAGTTAAAACGAGACTTTCCTTGCTTGCGAAGTTTTTTTTCAAACACATATTGGGTTTCAATGCCTGCGTGATCGGTACCTGGCAGCCAGAGTGTTTTACTTCCCCTCATGCGATGAAAACGAATCAGGGCGTCTTGCACAGCAACGCCCATGGCGTGACCAATGTGAAGTGGATCGTTGGCATTTGGCGGCGGCATGATAATACAAAATGGTTGGTGCTCGCCCATTGTTTGTACCTGGCTATCAGCCGAGAAGGCGCCACTTTCTTCCCATTTTTTGTATATATCGTTTTCATAGCTGTGTGGAGTGTATCGAGTGTCCATGAGGGGATTATACCGCACAACGTGCATGACCAAGACAGCAAACAAGCAGCGTACCTTACTGGGGTAGGGTAGAGGGTGGGTCGATAGGGCTTGTTTTGTTCCAACTATGTACTTACTTAGTGACAAATGATATACTGACAGACATATGTCACAATCAACCGTTCTGAAAACGAGTATTCCATCAGGTCTCATGCAACATCTACAGGATGATGCAGATCAGACGGGTGTTTCGCCACAAGATATTATTCGCTCCATGCTGATTGATCGCTACTCAACAGCTGGTGAGTTTGTAGATGATGATGTGCGTCTTGATGAAGAGCGGGCAGTAAGCTCTGTTGATGCTAGTTACGCCGATGCATATGCGCGTAGTCGTCCTTCAAGTTCTTCATCAGCCCAAACAACTGAAGACGAGGTGATCACTAGAAGACTCAAGGGTGTGTTTCGCGCGCGATAACTACAGAGTTCGATCTTTTCTACCAACGCAAGATATTTTTACCAGCTTTACTCTCCAGTTCCCTGCAAGTACTTTGCCGCCCAAGGTCGATAGTTTGAGGTGTAGGTATTTTGATAACGAATAGAACCATCTTGGTTTTTTACCGTGTGGACAAAGCTGGTTTTCAACCCACCCACCGCCCAGTCAATTTGCTTGCTAGTGCCAGAGGGGAGGGAGGGGTCGGGGATGTACTGGGTGGGGAGGGGGTCAGATTTGTCCCATTGTTTATACTCCGTGAGCTGGGTTGTTCTGCCATCTGACGTGCCGTAGAGCTCTACCCGCAAGTATCTACTTGGCGTGTCAGTGAGTGTGTGAATAAGTATGTGATTGTCTGTGTCGTTTCTAAAGCGCAGGTCTACGCTGCCAGAGTACACTGTGGCGTCAAACCCAGGCTTGTTATTTTGCTCGTAGTATCCCACGCGGTAGCTATGGGGCAGGCGCCTAGTAATCTCTAGTCCTGCATCAAGCAGTGCGCGAAAGAGGGTGGTGCTGACCTGGCAGACACCTCCACCATCACCCAGCACCGTTTGTCCGTTCATAATCACGTAGGCTGATTGAAATCCACTCTCGGCCGAGACATCGCCCAGCATTTCGTTAAACGAAAACTCAGCCCCTGGACCCACAATGTAGTTATTCATTCTGCCCGAGGCCAGTGCAACATTATGCACTCTACTGGGTATAGAGCCGGCATACCAGCTCTCGCCAAAGCCAATGCGCTGGACAATCCCCAGGTTGTTTGTGCTTTCCAGTGTTTTTTGTGGCTTAGCCACCGTGACGGGAAGGGGGAGGGGGGAGGGGTTGTTTTTATACTGCTCTGGATTGTCAAGAATAGACTGTACAGTACTACGTATAGTTTCATCTTCTAGCTGTAAGCCGTCTTGTGGTGCTCTAAATGCTGTTACGACAAGGGTATCTGGATCGTAGCTAAAGGCAGCATCTTGTGGTGGTTGTCCAACAAGCGTGTTCCACTCAGCAATTTTTGCCGAGATGCTTGCCTCATCTACACCATTGGGAATGTTTAAAAGAGTAATAATGTCGGTATCTTTAATAGTAACTGTCGTAGTATCGTGTGATAAAACTTGCTTAACCCCCACGTACTGCTCGGCCCTAGCTCGTGCTTTTTCTATTTCTTCCTCATTTAGTTCTGCACCAGTCGAGGCAACAGCGGCAGCAACCAAGTAGGCAGACTCACTGGCGGGCGGGCTTTGGAGTGCATCTTGAATAGATATGGTGGTGAGCGCAGTGTCAACCGATCGTCCTTGCGCGCCAGGATACACCACAATACTATCCGCGTCTCCAGATTGAGTAAGCTCGACCGAGGGCTCTTCTCCTGGGTGTGCCACGATGGTGTTTAGTTGCGCTATAAACTCGGTCGTTTTTTGCTCGTCAAGTTGAGAATAGAGGGTGTAGAAGTGATCATCAAAGATAAAGCGTATTTTTCCCCAAATATTTTTGCTTTCATACGCCGACTGCATCTGCTCAACAAGACTCTCGTGGGGATACCACACACCCAGCTCTCCGGCACTACTGGCAACCTGAATATCATCAACAGAAAGAACAACACTCATGTTAGGGTCAATCTGATACTTTGTGCTCAGGTTTTCTAAGAGTTCTTGGTATGTTTGAGCCTGGACCAACTCTTGATTTATAAAGATATTGGGTGGAGGTCTGGTTTGATACTGGCTGGTTACCACCCGCGCACCAAATAAAAGAAAGAGGGCAACAAGTAGTGCTACTAAGCCAAGACGTTTTGTTTTTTTTGTTTGCAAGAATTGTGTAAGTGTATCAAGCATTGCCAACAGGTGGTGTTTTGTACTACTATATACGACGTACAGCACAACGCTGTGTTGTTCTAAAATCTAGCATTTTACTGCGTATAGCATACAATAGACGCGTATGAACACCAATAGCCTGCCAAAACCCGCCCCACCCCAACCCACCCCCGTCTCGAAAAGCACCTCAGTTCCTCCTAGTGCAATGAGACCAACACCGCCCCAACCTGCAACAGCCACGGTGCCGCAGGTTGCCAGCACCCCACCTTCTTCACCCTCGCCGCCCGCAACTCAACCAACACCAACACCATCCCAAACATTGACTGCGGCCACCCCCAAACGTTCGTTTTCCAAAAAAATTATCATGATGTTGGGGGGACTTTTTATACTCACCTTACTTGGCGCTGGTGTGTTTTGGTTTTTGAACAGAGATAGCAACACCCCATCTACCCAGCCAGACACAAGCGCTGGACAGACAAACAGACAGGTGGTGTCGGGTACCCAGACAACTATTACCTACTGGGGTTTGTGGGAGCCATCCGAGGTGCTCAAGGGTGTTCTAGCAGACTTTGAAGAGGAAAATCAAGGAGTCACCGTCGCCTACACGCAGCAATCATACAAAGATTATCGAGAGCGCCTGCAGTCTTCAATTGCAAATGGGTCTGGTCCCGACGTGTTTCGGTTTCATGCTAGTTGGGTGCCGATGCTTAAAAAAGAGCTCTCTCCTGTGCCAAACTCGGTTATCAGCACCTCTTCATTTCAATCAGCATACTACCCTATTGCCTCTCAACAGCTACAATCTCAAGGACAGCTGTTGGGCATTCCACTGATGTATGATGGCTTGGCGCTGTATTACAACAAAGAACTACTTCGCACGGCCAATGCTCAGCCGCCCAAAACTTGGTCGGATTTGCGCACACTTGCCAAGCAATTAACTGTTTCTGACGGATCGACCATACAGCGAGGTGGGTTAGCTGCAGGAAACGCCACAAATGTAGAACATTTTTCCGACATCATTGGTTTGCTCATGCTTCAAAATGGGGCTGATATCACAAAACCAAACACCGCTCAAGCCAGAGACGCCCTACTATTTTATACAAACTTTATTCGCGCTGACAACGTTTGGAGCGACACCCTGCCCAGCTCGACAGTCGCATTTGCTAGAGGTGATGCGGCCATGATGTTTGCCCCTTCTTGGCGGGTCCATGAAATCAAAGCTCTCAACCCACAGCTTGATTTTGCTATCGCTCCCGTTCCTCAACTAACCGACGAAAGCATCGCGTGGGGGACCTATTGGGCAGAGGGGGTGAGTACTGCCAGTGAAGATCAAGATGCTGCCTGGAAGCTTATTTCGTACCTCAGTTCTGACGATGTGTTGCGCAAGCTCCACTCGGATGCAAGTCAGGTGCGGGCGTTTGGCGAGCTGTATCCAAAGCCAGCTATGGCTGCCGAGATTGATACCAATGAGCTTGTCCAGCCATTTTTAGCAGACGCAGAGCACGCCCAAGGTGGATACTTGAGTTCCTACACACATGACAACGGTATTAATGATCAGTTAATAGAGTACTACGAGCGTGGCGTAACCAGTTTGCTATCTGGCCAGAGCATTGATGCTGTTATGACCACGATAGAGCAAGGGACGACTCAGGTGCTTAGAACATATGGCTTGACTACTACCAGCACAACAACGAGCACCACTACTCAGTAATCTCTCTTGCCCCCAAATAGATACTATTTGGTATAACATACTCTGTGACAGTACTCACCCAACTACGAAAGCTGCAAACAGCCATTCTTCTCACACTTGCGTACAGTCAAGTGTTTGGCGTGGCACTTACAAAAGAAGAGTTGCGGCACCGTTTATTGAAAGTATCTAAAAACCAAGCAGCGCTTTACCTTGATAAAGTGCTTCTATTGCTTGAAGAAAAGGGGTTTGTTTATACAGACACAGAGTATATCTATCTAACAAAAGAAAATCAAAATAGCAGAGAACAGGATGTAAAAAGGGAGCATGCCATCAACAAGCTCACTCAGGCAGCGTCATTTTTACCGTACGTGCAAAAAATACCGTGGATAACATCAGTTTACGTGACTGGATCGGTGGCGGCGGGGTTTTCTTCACCCCATGATGATATTGATTTTCTGGTGATAACAGAAAAAAATAGGCTATGGCTGTCTCGTATTTGGTTATTTTTTTTACTGCGCGGCCACCCACTCCGCAGAAAACGGTCTCAGACAAACCATCTAGATGGAGCGTGGTGTACCAACATGTGGTTGGAAGAAAATACTACTTTAGTGCGTCAAAGTGAGAGAAGTGTCTACACAGCCTACGAACTACTACAAGCAGAGCGCATCTATGCAAAAGAAGGTTATAAAAAGACTTTACTGGAAGACAACTGCTGGACACATGTTTTTTTACAAACTGTGGCGAGTGTAAAAAATAAAAATGCAAAAAAAAAGAAAAAAAACAATTTTTCTCCCGCTGTTGATCTGCTCAACGTTTGCAGTTATTACGCCCAGTCAGCATACATGCAGCTGCATCAAACAAGAGAAACAACAGACTTGCATCAAGCATCGTTTCACCCCAGAGATACGAGGCGCCTTATTTATCAAAAATGGCACAAAATAGTACTAACATTAGGACAAAAGTGAATACATGAGCACTCTGTACGACTCAGCATTACTTCGTTTTCTCCAAACATCACACCAAAACCCATCGTGTTGGTGACGGGTGTGTTTGATGTACTGCATCATGCGCACATGTAGCATTTTTGCACGCCGCCCAGCAGCTGGGCGGAACTTTAATTGTTGGTGTTGAGTCTGATGCGCGAGTAAAAATATTAAAAGGGAAGACAGGCCAATCAACTCTGCACAAAAAAGAGTAGAAGAGATTGAAAATATAAAAATAGCACACTGCGTGTTTATACTGCCAGAATTATTTTCCAAGCCAGAACATTACCTCCATCTACTTCAGTACGCTAAAGTAGATGTTTTAGCTGTTCATCACACACCCCATTTTTAGATAGAAAGCGAAAGTTACTGGAGAGGGTGGGGGGAGGGTAGAGGTGGTGATGCAGCAGGATGAGAGCATTTCGACAACAAAGTTGTTGGAGGAAAACTAGTGTAGATTTCTCTATCGTCAGCTGACGGATCCGGGGTGACAAAGAAAAACCTATCTCCCCTGTTGCTACTTGCATCGACCATACATCCCGACTTTTAGTCGAGGAAGACATTGTGAGGCAGGGGCATCTGCACTGACAGGTTCGAGTGGGATTTCTCCACTCCACCTTGCTTCGCTCTGGTGTCTTCTCCCAACCTGTCGGGAGAGTGTTACAATTACTCTATGCCAAAAGAAAAAAGCCAGTTTGTGTGTCAATCGTGCGGTTTTATCCAGCCTAAGTGGGCCGGCCAGTGCCCCGAGTGTGGTGAGTGGAACACGCTAGTGGAAGAAGTGGTGGACGAAAAACAGCTGCGAGTCCATCTTCTCAAGTGAGCAAGAAAAAACTAGATGCTTCGATCATGACATTACCAGAGGTCGAGGCTGCCAGCGCCTCAAAACAGCGTTTTTCAACAGGAGTTGATGAGTTAGACAGGGTTTTGGGTAGTGATGATGGGCAGTTTGGCATGGTCGCGGGCGCCGTGATGCTGATTGGTGGAGAGCCGGGTATTGGCAAGTCAACACTACTCACGCAGGTTGCCCTAGAGCTCGCAGCAGAACGAGGTGGTGGTGAGAGTAAGACAAGTAAAAAACCAATTATGTATGTATGTGGAGAGGAAAGTCCATCGCAAATAAACGTTCGTATCAATAGAATTTTATCTAAAAGAACAAATACTAAAAATAGTAAAAAAGAAGGTTTTTCTGCAGAAAAACTGGTATTTGTGACTGCCACACAGGTAGAAACTATTGTTGCTGCAGTAGAAAAACTAAATCCTCAATTGGTGATAGTAGACAGTATTCAGACAGTTACCTCTGGTAGCTTGACCGGCGCAGCGGGAAGTGTGGGGCAGGTGCGTGAGTGTGCTCATCAACTAACAAGCGTTGCTAAAAAAATGAGCGTGCCAATGTTTATTGTGGGGCATGTGACCAAAGATGGTGAGTTTGCGGGGCCAAAAGTGCTTGAACACATTGTTGACTCAGTTTTGGAGTTGAGTGGTGAGCGAACGGGCGAGGTGCGCATGTTGCGCGCGATAAAGAACCGCTTTGGCGCCACCGACGAGGTGGGTGTGTTTCAAAGCACCGATGCGGGGTTTATGTCGGTTGCAAACCCCAGTGCACTTTTTTTGGAAAACCATATAAAACCCGTACCAGGTAGCGCCACGGTGGCAGTGGTGGAAGGGACGCGTCCGTTACTTATCGAGGTGCAGGCATTAGCTACCAAGTCGTTCTTAGCTATGCCGAGAAGAGTGGGGCGGGGGGTGGTGTTGTCGCGCATCCAGGTACTCTCGGCAGTTCTTCAAAAACACTGCAAACTACCACTTGAGTCGCACGATATCTTCGTGAGTGTGGTGGGCGGTTTTACCGTCAAGGAGCCAGCGCTTGATCTGGGCATTGCGATGGCGCTAGCTAGCAGTGTGCACAACAAGCCACTTCCAGAAAAAACAGTCTTTATTGGTGAAGTAGGCTTGCTAGGCGAGATTCGCCGGGTCAGCTTCCTTGAGCGTAGGATAAAAGAGGCAAAACGACTAGGTTATACAAACATTATTTCTAAAGAAAGCCACGCTAGCGTGCTAGAGGTCTTGAAGCAGTTGGGGGTGGGGTAGGGGGAAAGAAAAAAACCCCAAGATTTCTCTTGGGGTTTGGTGTTACAACTTAATTAGGGATTTAGAACCGCTGGTGGTAGCGACTCATTGCGGAGGTCGACTGCTTCATTCGCTTCATCTGTGAGGATGTCGAAGGCAACAATTTCCACCTTGTCACCTTCTCGCGTAAGCGAGGCATATGGATTTTCTGCACTTACTCGGAAGTATAGTGCTTGTCCATCCTCCGCGATTACCAGCATGAGGATCGCGTCATCGATTGACTCGAGGCTGATCCGCTGGACAGTGCCGACTACGACAATCGTGTCCGCGGTTTCTCCTTGGACATTGGCGTTTCCTCCACTTCCTTGCGTCAATTGACGACGGAAGAGATTCCACGCCTCATCGAAGCTTCCAGCTATGATGACTTGGCTCGGAGAGGAGGTAAACCTTTCTTGGACAAATACATAGCCAGAGATAGCCCCCGAATCTTCTGCTTGGAGGAGGCAGTAATATGTCTCAACTCCCAACAGTGGTTGCCGCTCGCATTCAACTACATCAGTTGTTACAAAAAGATTGAGATCATCTTTCTGTTGAGTGATAAGATCCTTTACTGCTTGAATAGTTTTACCACTAGCGGGAAATTTCACAGCTTCCCCTGTGCGTGGGTCAACTTGGATCTCCCATTTTAAGGTTTGGTCTGCCCCCGATGATGTTACTGTATACTGATAGAATAGTCTACCAGTATGTCCGTAGACATCCTCGGCGGAATCTAACAGCATTTTCCCAAGTGTTGTACTTGGGCTTGGAAACGTTGATGCGTCCCATTCTGAATATGTGGCCCACCACTCGACTCTCTCTTGCATTTTTTCAAGGGAGTAAATACGGTCAATCCAGTCTGGGACTTGACCAATTTGGTACTCGGTGATGGTGCCGTCAGTTGGGTCCACAACAATGACGGCGTCGGCGATCATACCAACGTTGCCAACGCTGTATCGCCACACAGTTCCGGTGTAAAAGGGATTACCCTCATTATCAATTTCTAGTACATCTAGGTTCTCAACCTCGCAACCACAATCAAGCGTGAAGTTGAGGTAGACATGACGACCAAGGTCTTCCGACCAGCGAGCATCAGGGACAAACCGCAAGGCGTGCCCAGGAACAAATGTAGTTGTAGCATCCATTACTTTCGCGGGACGAATGAAGTAGCCTGGAAGGACTCCTCCCGCTTGTCGAAACCCCCGCCAGTTGGTAACACGGAGATCAGTGATATAGTATTGATCTCCGTTGATCGTCTGCTCAAAGGTTTTCCCCACTTGAGCATAGGATCCAACATCGCCTGGCATCACACCTTGGGCTTCAAGGTTTGCCGCCGCTGGTGAAATTTTGATTAAGTCATCATCAGAAGCGCTTGCTTCCAAATCAGATTGTGTAGCCTCTCTTGGTTCGAGGAGCGCTGCGATCTCGTCCCACTCACTATTATTGCCGAGTGACGCAGGACGAACAGCACAACTAGCAGTGACTATCCATACGATGAATAGTACAAATCCAATTGCTATTGTCAGTACAGATCCGTCTGCACTGAATTTGTGATTACCAAACCTATCGGTGTCGCCCCCCATCATTTCAGCGAGTAAAGTAGCGACAAGCGCGGATAAGAACACAATCAGTCCGCTGATGAAAACCCCTCCACTACTCCAGTGAGCAAAGTGGGGCATTAGGGTGTAGAGAGCTAAGAGCTCCAGGAGCGCTCCAAGAATGAAGGCCGCAATACTGCGGCCAACTTTCAGTCCTCCTGTTACAGCACTGATGGCACCAGTTGTAACTAGTGCTGGGAGTCCGATAAGGAGAGAGTATAGTACCATAGTTGACATTTCAAGCTCCTTTATTGCTTGATGAAGCTGATTTCCAGCTTCTGGTTTCGATCGATATGACTATTCAATTGTACATCTGACAGAGAGATAGGGGAGATGCTTGAGGCATCTATGACCCAAAGAGCTCTCTCTGCATCGACCATGACGATTTGCCCTGGGGCATCTCGCCAGGTGAATGGTTGTAGCGCGTTCAGATGAAACTGCCGCGCGCCAATTTGTACGACAACAGCGGTCCCGTCAAGCGACACGGCCTTCACGAATGATGGTCGTGTTTGTTCCCACTCCTCAGTGAGTTGAAAGCTTTGGGTAGAAGCGTAGCGTATTTCATCCTGATGAATCAGGGTAAAGTTCACTATATTTTCTTTTTCCCGTAACTCAAGTGACTCCGATGGAGTGAGCCAGCCATCAATATCGGTTTCCCACCAGGGTGCTGAAACCTCGGGGGTTACTTCAGTGATGACTGCAGTGGGAGCTACTCTACGCAGCTCAGGGTTATTGAGTAAGCCTGGTGGGCCAAATGCAAAACAGGCGACCACAATTGCAATAAACAAACAAATTTCTAATATTGGCGCATATATTTTTTTCATACCAACAACCTCCTTTTGTAAATTAAGTTGTTTTTAAAGAGCACCCTCACTCACCGCCCATTCCCTCACAAAAAGAGAGAAGAGCAATGGCAAGAGTACGTGCTAACGTGACGTTAGCAGCAAGAAGTATATCAGAACAAATCACTAATGTCAATAATAAATATATTATAGGTTTATTTAAAACAGAAGTTGGTGTATACTAGAGGGGTAATGAACGAACATGATTACTCGGTACTGTCTAAGCCTGGTTTTTCCTCGCAATCTCGAGAAGGCAGAGAGTTGCGCATGAGGTATTTCATGCTGACTGATAGGCTCATTCATACCATTCAAAGCGGCATAGAGGTAAGAGCTGCAGAGGGGGGGGTGGAGTATAAGTCGATTGATGTTGTTTTATTTTTAGACAAATCAGCGCGTCCGGTTTCGTGGTTGCTGCGAGATTTATGGCCAGTTTTGGCACAAGATAGTGCCGGATTTGTTCCTGCTATGCCTGAAATCCGCTATATAAATATAGGGAAAGATCAACAGGTAACTCCTGATGATGTAATGCGCTTGCGGGCGGTATTTATGCAGCCAAAGAATAGGAGGCTTGTGGCGGAGGGCGTCATCGACAGACCTTCGTTTCTTGACAACAAAACAATCTTGGTGGTAGATGAGGTGCGCGCTACAGGCAAAACATTAAAAAATGCTTTGCTCGTGTTGAGGCGTTCGTTTCCCACAACGCACTTTAGGGGAACCTACTGGATGGACTCAATCGGAGTGCAAAACCAAGGCCCTTTTGCAACAATGGGCGAAAACCCAGTGTGGTATCGATCTGACACAGATATTGGTAGAGGTGTAAAGTCAAAGGGAGTTAGCATGCCAAACGGAGACAATAATCCCTACAGAGCTTCTCGGTTGTCTTGGGATTTTTTGAGCAGAAGATGGGAGTCTCCAGATTTACTTTCCCAAAAATTGAGAGAAGATATCAAGCACTTGACAACCCACCCAGATGTGCCTATTAGAGCCCATCCAGCCAGATCAGAGGATGAAGGCTTTGAGTTATATAAAAGACGAATGGAGCGGCTAAATCCTGGACTCACGTTTACAGAAATAATGAAACAGATTCATGAAATTTTGGATGTAAGGAGGTAGTCTCTTGATAGAATAGAACATATGCCCCGACCATATACATAGCCGGGGCAAAAAAATTACTTGAGGGCTTTTCGTACTAGCAGAAAAGCTAGTGCGAGCCCTCCAACTACCAGTAGGGCAGTCATATGCCCTCCTTTCTTTTTGGCACAAACAAAAAAACGCATGTGTTTGATGGTTTATGCCATTTTAACATCTTTTATTATACACCTATCCTCTCAGTTATAAGTCTTTATCGCTTCTTTGCGTACCGTTCTCGACTCACCTTGATCACTTTTTCTCTATTTTGATTGCTACTACTAGCCAGCGGGAGAGTGTGGGCGGGGAAGGGTTTGGAGGCAATATTATCTATAGTGAGCTTATTTATCACCTGGTGTTTGCCAAGTGAAACGAGGTCGTCGGTAGTGTACAAACCGCCAAATTCTTTTTGGAACACCTGCGCGTCATCTGCCCCCATCACAAAACTAATCATACTGCCGCAGTTGCCAAAGATAGCCTTCTGCACGTCTTCAGGGATTTGGGCAATAAACTGGTTGGCCAGGGTAAGATTGAGTCGGTACTTTCGTGCCTCCGAAAGGATTTTATTAAACGACTCAGTCGCAAAGTTTTGAAACTCGTCTACATATAGATAAAAATCACTACGTTCCTCCTCTGGCATCTTGACTCTACCCATAGCAGCCAGCTGTATCTTGGTAATAAGCATTGCCCCAAGTAATGTAGCGTTATCTTCGCCTAGCCTGCCCTGCGAGAGATTAACGAGTAGGATTTTTTTGTTGTCCATCAGCTCTTCGATGCTAAACGAGCTTTTATGAGCGTTAACCACGCTACGAACGATAGGTGACGAGACAAACTGCCCCACTTTATTGAGAATGGAAGCAATAGACTCAGTCCGCTGACGCTCGTTTAATTTGTTGTACTCATCTACCCAAAATGACTTGAGGATCTCATCGTCAAGGTTCTCGATCATCTTGTCGCGAAACTTTTTATTTACCAATAGCTCAACAATATCTGACATCCGGGCGCTTTCTACCGTGAGAAGGGTTAGAAGCGTGTTGCGCAAGATATACTCGAGTCGTGGTCCCCAAGAGTAGCCGTAGAGCTTATGAAAAATAGAGATAATCCCAGAGGCAATTAGCTCTCGATGCACGACATTCTCACCCTCAAATAGGTTTATCTTGACTGTTCTCTCGGGGTCACTGGGATTAAAGTACACCACGTCATTAATGCGATGTGACGGGATGTAATCAAGTAGCGTCTCGACAAGGTCTCCATGTGGGTCTATCACGCACAGCCCCTCACCTTTCTTGATGTCGTGTATAGCCATGTTGGCGAGTAGTGTAGACTTCCCGGTACCGGTTTTGCCGATTACGTACATATGACGTCTTCTATCAGGTCTTTTAATGCCATAGATAGTGGGTGAGTTTTTATATATGGTTTTGGCAAATGGATTGGTATTTTGTTTTGCCTCTTCTGTGCTGTTACTAGTAATAATAGGCAGGTTTTCTGGCGGCTCACCCAGCAAGGACTTTCCCCAGGCTATATTGGGAATAGTAGCAAGGTTTTTATTAGGCAGATGCCAAATGGTCGCTAGCTCTGAAGTATTGAGAAAGTATGAGTGTCCAAGCGAAAATGTTCGCTCCACAACGTGTTTGCGTGCTTTTTTCTTAAAAAAAAGTGGTTTTTTAAGTGTAAACTGGTTACTTTCGCTGAGCGAAAAAACTTGAGATGAGGCATATATTGCCTCAAGTATGTATCGTGTTCTCTCGTGTGTTGGGGCACTGGTGAGTGCGCGTACGCTTGTTTTGAGGGTCTGTTTGCTCATTTTTTTTGCAATATGCGCTTGTTGAGTGCTTGATAGAGATGGTTTTTCATCAGCGTTCAGGGTTGCTGGGGTGTGGATGAGCCCACCTCCTTGGGAGACGAGCACTTGAATAAGGGCGGAGTCATGTTCTTGAAACTTTGAGAGGGTGGAGAGAAGAGCGCTGAGCGGATCGGTGTCAGCAAACTGGTCGTATGTTTTGATGGGAAGTGAAGAGTCTCTTCCAAGGTCTAAAAAAGCAAATTCTGTAATGGGTTGTGGTTGGTAGTTTTGCTCAAGGCCAGATTGGTGAGCGGAAAATACATGGATATAATCATCTTGAGTTGTGTTAATTAGTATTTGAGGAAAACTTGCGCTGAGCGAGCTTTCAATGTAGCTTTGTACTTTTTTTGGGCACACACAGTAAAATGATACTGTTTGGTTGCGCGCCAATATTTCGAATGAAATAGGATCACTTTTGCCTAGTAGTTTGTGGAAAAGAGCATCTTTGATGGTTGGAATTGTTTCAAATAGATACTCGGCGGCAGAGGCAAGAGACTCACTATCTCTACCTGTTCTCAGCTCTAATACTATGGGGTTTTGCATGGTAGATCAGTATAACACTTTACCCACTTCCATTTTCTCTGTCTATCACCCCGTAGTCTTCTACAGCTGCTTTTTGACCCTGACGAAAACCAATCGATATACCCTCATCAGTCACGTGTATAACACTAGAAAAACGCTGGGCAAATTCATTTTTTCTATCAGGCAAACCCTCATCAGAGCTTTCACTCCTGACCGAGTCAAGAAGGTAGAGTATTTTTATCGCCTCGGCAGTCATTTCTGCTCCTTGTTCTTCGTCATCACACTCGGTAATTCTGCCAATGAGGTTTGAAAGCAGAGTCGAGAAATAGATTTGTAGTTCTTCGTAGCGCTTTATTTTTTTATCAAACTTGCTTTTTTCTTCATCTTCAGCGTTATTTTTCCAGACTTCTAGTTGTTTTTTTGATGGATGCAAGCCTGAAAAAAGTGCAAATTTCCACGCATCTACATCTGCAGTCTTTCCTTGACTACCAATAATTCGTTGTCTCCAGTACATCTCATATTCTTTGTATAGCTTTGTTTGAAAGTTGTTAAAAGACTGGGCAATATATGCTGCTAACGTAATTTTTTCTTCAGTGCTTGCTTCTGACATCTTGACGAGAAGCTCCAGATTTTCTGGATCAATGTTTATTTGATAGTTGTCAGGGGATTGTGCAAGAATGTTTTCCAACTCATGCAAGAACGCCTCTCTATAATTGCCAGTGAGATGAGGTAGTTTTGAGAGGGCGTCGGTTATTTTTGCTAAGTGCTGGATTCTTTTGGAAACCTTCCCTCTTTTTAGTTCTGGCTCAGCATCACTGCTTTTAAATACAGCATACTTTGGGAGTGGCACCAGATTTAGTTTTTTTCTTCCACTCTCGGTGAGGCGCAACACTACATTAAAGTGCCCGAGTGGCGCACTCTGTGAGCCCCTTCCTAGGCCAGTTTGGGTCCTTGATTGGTCTATTTCTGTGACTGATGTAATGTTCGCGTAGCCAGTTAGGCCGTATATCTCTATACTATAGTCAACACCTTCTTGCAAATCACGTTTTTTAGCCAGGTTTTTTAAGACCCGTTTTGCTTCATCAATATGACGAGCAATAACCTCAAAAAAAGCAGCGTGTTGTTGAGGGCTTAATCGCAATAAGTCATGATCTAACTTTGTTTCTTCTACATCCCACCACACAATAATGTGCGGGGCATAGGGAGGTGTTTCATCGTGCTGGCCAACATGTTCTCTCATTATTTGTTGAAGAGAGACATCTGTGTGGGGCGAGGCAGCTGGGGCACTCATGACGATCCCGCTTGTCTGGGGGTCGTCAATTGTAGTACTTGGAGTGAGGTGTGTGCTGAACTGTTTTTGTAGATAGTGTGCTAGATTTTCAGCTTGGTCTTTCAAAATTTGCGCCAGACTTCGGTCGTCATCGTTTCGTGGCAGAACGGAAGGTATCACTAAATGAGCTAGTGGGTATGCTGCCATCTTTCTTAAGGTAGCCTGGACAGCTGCTTCAACACTCATGGTGCTAGTTCTTCCTGTTTTTTATACACTCTCATCTCTATTGTTGAAAAATAGTATTTTTCCCTGAGTATTTTGTCATTAAATTATACTATAAGATATCACATAGTTCAATGAAATTATATTATGAGTCTTTTTTAGTAGAAAAATAAGTTATAGCTTGATGAGTAGGGAATTATAAAACCCTTTTACCATGCTTTTGCTTGGTGTTTCCCCTTACAAGGGGAATATAAACCCCCCTGTCCCGTGCTCCGCTTGGGTTGCCCGCCCCGACTTCACATTAGGGCTTCCTTACGAAAGTAAGAGTCAAACTTAGATTTCTCTCCGCCAGCTGGCGGATCGAACTGACAAGACAGAGTGATAAAGCAGACTCTGAAACACCCGCCTGTATCCCGACTTTTAGTCGAGGAAGAACTTCGGGCAGGAGTTCAGAGTCAGTAAAGAGGTGGGGGTCTAAAAAGCAAAAAAGCATTATTATCGCTGGGCAGATCCCACGTATAACAATGCTTTTTCTTGAGCAATAACCTAGTAAACTAGGAAATAACTTGTACTTATGAAGTTACCAAGTATTTTTGTTATTGTACAGCCCATCTTTATGCTCTATAATAGGTCAATATCTATCAATTTTCTTTAAAAATCTACAATAAGGGTGTTGTGTGGAGGTTCGGCAGTAGGGCAGGCAGCCGAGCTTCCACCCAGCGCCTTTGTTTTTTTTCTTCAGAATATATCTTTTTTGATATGTTGCTTAACATAGTGTTATTTTTTGTAGTGGTATTGACAGAATGGATAAAAGCAATTATAGTAAAATTTGTTATTCCAACCCTTTCCCTGTAGAGCAAGAGGATTTTGGAGAAATCACATAACTATATTTCATATATCATGTTTGTTAGCCAGCGTGCGCGTCCTGCGCCATTATTCCCAAAGAAAAACGAGCCTTTGTGCTCAAGTAGGTAGTAAGTATGTTGTAACGAAAAGTACGTGAACAATATGACAGACATAACAAAAAAAAGCACAAAAACTCCAGTGACCAAGAAAAATTCTCCTAAACCAAAAAACGAGCCAGTAGTAAAAAAACGAACTGTTCCTCCAGTAATTCCTCTCAAACAGGCAAAGTCTGACACTATGGGCGAAAAACCCCCGTCAGGCAATAAACGAGAAACAAAGATTATTGAAGGAGTGCTCGATACATCCCGAGATGGTCATGGAGTAGTCAGGGTGGGAATGGGGGGTAATGAAGAGTTTGATGCCTACATTGCCACCTCTCATATTCGTCGTTTGGGCTTAAGGGCGGGAGATATCATCACCGGGCCGGTGCGTGAACCAAAGGACAACGAGCGATACTGGGGTCTGCTCAAGGTAGAGACCGTAAACGGCTTGTCACCAGCCGAGTTTACTAAAGCAAAACGACCAAAGTTCCGCAACCTTACTCCGGTGTACCCTGACGAACAGATCAAGCTTGAGATAGGTCAAGAACCACTCGCGCTGCGTATTATCGATATGGTGGCACCAATAGGAAAAGGGCAGAGGAGCTTGATTGTTTCCCCTCCAAAAGCAGGAAAAACAACACTCTTAAAAGAGATTGCCACGGGTGTTGCCCAAAACCACCCAGAGATTCATATTATGGCAGTGTTGGTAGGCGAGCGGCCAGAAGAAGTAACCGACATTCGTCGTCACATTGAGCGTATTACCAAGGGTAAGGGTGAAGTAGCTGCTAGTAACTTTGACGAGTCGGCACAAAGTCAGTGTCATGTGGCAGAGTTAGCCCTTGAGCGAGCTATGCGTATGGTAGAGATGGGTGCCGATGTGCTTATATTACTTGACTCAATCACTCGTTTGGCGAGGGCGTACAACCTCGCCATTCCTACGTCTGGTAGGACGCTGTCTGGTGGCTTTGACCCACAGGCGTTATTTCCGCCTAAAAAATTCTTTGGGGCAGCACGTAATTTCGAAGTGCCTGGAAGTTTGACCATTGTTGGCACAGCCCTTATTGATACGGGTTCGCGCATGGATGAGGTGATTTTTGAAGAGTTTAAGGGTACGGGCAATCAAGAGGTTCATCTTGACAGACGCCTAGCAGAGAGGCGTACGTATCCAGCACTTGATGTACAACGATCTGGCACCCGCCGAGACGACTTACTTATCGAGCCTATGACGTACCAATCAATCCTCACGCTACATAGAATGCTTGATACACTAGATCAAAATGAGCGTACGGCTACACTCATCAACCAAATGCGTCGCACCACAACGAATAAAGAATTTTTAGCTTCTCTCAAGACAGCGTAGTTGTCCTACATTGTGCTAGAATGCAGTCTCAATGAGAACGTGGCAGCGCACTAATCGCCCCCATACTATCTGGACAGACTTGAAGGAATTTTTTGCCTTTTGTAAAAAGTATGTCTGGACGCGGGGGTATGCTTACTTCTCTCGGTTTGAGGGTGCTAAAAATGTTGTGGTAGACGCTCTCTACAAGCGCAGAGGAAAGTACGCTCGACCATTTTTACACTTTGGGGCGGTAGGTCTTACTTTTTTGGTTGTAACCATTGGTCCTTACATACTTTCGAGCAGAGACACCACAGAGCCGTCTCAGCCCACCAGAAGCGTGCTTTCGGCAGCCAATGCAAACGAGAGTTTTTACACCCAACAGGCAGAAGAGGTAAAACAGTATAGAGGTGGCGAGATCATCATTCATACTGTTGCGGAAAACGAAACACTTTCCCAAATAGCTGCTCGCTACGGGCTTTCTGTAGATACTATTTTGTGGGAAAATAATCTTTCTGAAAAAGATAGTCTCAAGCCAGGTACTGAGCTGCGCATTTTGCCGGTAGATGGAGTACGTCACAAGGTTTCTCGTGGTGAGACTATTTACTCAATTGGGAAAAAGTATGGACTGGATGCAGCCCAGGTGCAGGTTATTGTTGACTATCCGTTTAATGAGTTTCTCAATGATGAAACATTTGAGTTGGCTACAGGTCAGTACGTGGTAGTGCCGGGGGGAAAACCTCCAGAGAAAACAACGAGTGCTGCTACCACTCGATCTGGGACGACAGTGGCGCGTGCTGCCCAACAAACACCAGACGCAGGGGCAGTGACGGCTACGGGTAGTTTTGTTTGGCCTGCGTCAGGGCGTATTACGCAGGGATATAGTTTTTACCACAAGGCATTTGATATTGCCAATCAGGGCGGTGGGCCTATCTTGGCAGGCGATAGTGGTACCGTTACTGCTGCTGGTTGGGACTCTAGCGGATATGGTAATAGAGTGATCATTGACCATGGCAATGGATACAGCACCCTGTATGGACATATGCGGGTGCTGCAAGTGAGTGTTGGCCAGACGGTGAGCAGGGGTAGTGTGATAGGCCAGATGGGTAGTACGGGTAGATCAACCGGCACACATCTTCATTTTGAGGTGCGACAAGGTGGAATATTGTTGAATCCAGGATCATTTTTGAGGTAGTAATGATAGATCTAGTAACTCTCACACTCAAAGGCGGTGATGGTGGCAACGGACGCGTTTCTTTTCGAAGAGAAGCGCGCGTGATGAAGGGAGGGCCAAACGGAGGGCGGGGAGGGGACGGAGGTAGTGTTTTAATCAGAGCCTCCAAGCATCTGGCAACACTCAAGCAGTATGCAGGAAAGACGCATTTTTCAGCAGAGGATGGTCGATTTGGGGGAAGACAAAAGCAAACAGGTAAAAATGGTGCTTCACTGGTGTTAGAAGTGCCACTGGGCACACAAGTAACCGTTACTGCAGAGAACAGCATCTCGGATTACAGAAGAAGGAAAAAGAAGACTGATGGCCGCCTGAAAAGAGGTGACGCGCGTCTTCAGCGCTACTTACTGCCCAGAGAAGGTGCCCCTATTCCCGGCAGAGAGCCAGATGAACTGCAAGAACTAACGCCACCACTTGTAGTTGCAGAGCTACTTGAAGACGGACAAGAGCTTCTCATATGCCAGGGAGGGTATGGTGGGCGGGGAAATGACTCGTTCAAAGGCCCTGAGCGCACAACGCCACTCATTGCTGAGTACGGCTCGTTTGGAGAGGAAAAAGTGGTGCAGCTAGAGCTAAAGCTCTTGGCTGATGTCGGGCTAGTTGGATATCCCAACGTTGGTAAAAGCACCATTGTGTCGTCTTTGACTGGTGCAAGCACAAAAATTGGCGCCTATCCATTTACTACATTGGAGCCTCATCTGGGTGTACTTCGTGTTTCTAGCTCGAGTAGTGTTGAGGAAGAGCTGGTGATAGCTGATATTCCTGGGCTGATAGAGGGGGCAAGTGAAGGCAAGGGTTTGGGTCATGACTTTTTGCGTCACATAGAAAACACCCGCGCGCTGTGGTTTGTGTTGGCGCTTGAAGAAGCAGATGTGTTTGATGAACAGAAAGATGCCTCTTTTCTCGCCAAGTTGCTCTATGAGCAGTATGCTGCCCTTCTGAGTGAACTTCACTCACACAACCCCGTTGTGTTAGAAAAGCAGCAAGTAGTAACGGTCAACAAAGTTGATCTCTACTCTGAGGATGTGCGACAGGCCATCACTCAAGTATTTACACATAAGGGGATAGAGGTGTTGTTGATGAGTGCGGCGACCGGAGAGGGAGTTTCCCAAGTGAAAGAGCGAGTGTTTGAGGTTGTGTTGGTGTAGTTAAAACCCTTTTACCACGCTCTTGCTTGGTTTTTCCCCTTACAAGGGGAAGGCAAAATCTTTCGAGATGACCGGCTATGTTGCTGGCGCCTCAGGCGACGGCGAGCTGGTGGTTTCTAGATCCTGCGTGGGGTCAGTCTCTTTGTCGCTAGCATTTGGAGTTGCTTGCGCATCTATCTCTTCTGTTGTGGCAGGGTCACTGACTGCGTCTTCTGGGTTTTGCAGTGCTTCATTGAGTAAGCTTGGTTGTTCTACCGTACTCTCGTCGGCAGCTTGTTCCTGATTTTGCGCTGCTGCCTGCTGTTCTGCCAGCGGCTGTACCTCTCCTAGTTCTTGCTGCACCTGCGCATACTCTGCGCTCGCAGGGTCAATGAGTGCGAGTGTTCTTTGATAGGCAATGACTGCATTTTGGTAGTCTCCGAGGTTGGCAAGTGAGATTGCAAGGTTATACTGTGCCTGTGGGTAGTCTGGCTTGAGGTCTGTGGCCTGCGCAAAGAGTTGCGCTGCTTGTGCATACTCTTCTGCGTTAAAGAAGATCGTCGCTAGGTTGTTGCGCAGAGCAGGGTTGGTGGGGTCAGTTTCTATAGCGGTAATGTAGCTTTGGACAGCAAATTGGTCTGCTCCCTCAATACTGCCGATGAGGTTGGCATATATTTGTGCCAAAACTGTCCAATTTTGGGTATCAGATGGGTCCAATATTGTGGCAGACCGAGCTTCTCTGACGGCTTGCGTTATGAGCGTGTTGACCTGTTCCTGCTCTGCTTGGGTTATATCTTTGTTGCTTGATAGGGCAGCAGCAACCAGGATGTTGCTGGCAGCATACTCGCGCCTCATGTAGTCTAGGTACGGGTTTAGCTCTACTGCTTTTTGTTGATTGGTGTAGAGACCTACCCCGTCATCATTTTGTGCTGCTTTGGCAGACTCATTCATGTAAAAATGAGCGGCGTAAGCCCGCCCTGTTTGATAGATGAGCCAAGCCACCAGAAGTAATGGAATAACTCCTGCTGATAGAGAGAGTGCGCGCCTGAGAGTACTTTTAGACGACTGTGTTGTTTTTGTAGCATGTTGATCGCCATCAAGTAGTTTTACAGAGAATGGATGGAGTTGTAGTCGCCTAAACCTATCTTTTTCGGCTGCCGTATACAACATAATCATCAAGGCTAATATGACCAGCAGAACAATATTACTTGGTAGAAACACCTGTGAGATAAACACGGTAGCTATGAGTAGCCCAAGAGCTTTCGAGGAGCTGCCGCTGTCACCCAGCTGCATAAGAAATGATCCGGCAAATAAAAGGTATGTGGTAACCCCCAAAACCCCCATGCTGACAATGAGTGTGAGCGGGGTGTTTGCAGCAAAGCCAAACGGTATGTTCCAGGCTGGACTTGTGTTTACAGTGACAGGTTTGTACTGCGTATACGCATTTGTGTACAAGCTACTACCGACACCAATTACAGCAGTGCGAGGAGATCTGAGTGAGTCAAGCGCTATTGACCAACTGGTGCTAAAACTGGGGAGTATAACCTCAGCTGGTTTTCCAGGCAGAAGAGACCAAATATGCACACCTGCTCCTACTAACAAAATGGGCAGAAGCACGAGATGAAGTGTGCTTATTTTTTTTCTAAAGAAAGAAAGACTTATGACGCCAAGTATTGAGAGCATAATAACTTCTAGAGATATCAGGGCAGATCCAGTCAGACTAAACACCAGGCTGGATGGGAGAGAGAGACCAAATAGAGCATTGAGTGCTTGACTGGGTCCAAATCCAAGTAATTGCAGTGTGGCCAAGACACTTAGAATAGAAGAAGTAATAGCAAGGCAAGTGATAAGTGCTTCTGAAAGGTTTTTTTTAATTAAGGATGGGCCGAGTACTCCGATGGCTGCCAGGCCGATGTAGACACCGCCCGCGCCAAGAATATTTTCTTGGGGATACGTAGTGGTAAAGAATGTACTTGCCGCTGCTGCTAGACCAAATAAAACAAGGGGAAGTGTAAAAGGCCCAGTAATGATCTCTACTGCTTTTATTTTGATTGAACGCAGTGTGTAGAGTGTTACTGTGGCGAGTATAAAAAAGAAAAATGTATACAGCTTGGTAGTAGAAACAAAATTATCGGTGATGGGCAGCACAAACAAAATGATGGAGCACATCATGGCAAAAGAAAAAATAGTCATGAGTGATTGGAGGGCAGAGGCGTGTTTCATAGGCATCATACAGTGTAGTACATACAAAACGATGCTGTAAAGCCAGAGATTGTTGCCACTTGCTGATATTCTCGTACTTGCGATAGCAAAGCAGCTTTACTATGATGCAGAGAGGAAAAACTGATGAAAAAAACTGGCTTTACCCTTATTGAAATACTTATTGTTGTGTCTATTATTGGTATCTTGGCGGCTCTTATTGTAGGAAACTTTTTGTCAGCCAGAGAAAGAGCAGCCGATGGAGCCATGAAAGGAGAGTTGGGTCAGCTGAAAACAGCTCTTCAGTTGTACTACAATGATAATCAGTCTTTTCCTTCCAGTCTTCCAGCAGAAGATCAGCAGTTTTCTGACAATGGAACTACCTATATGGGTTCTATACCGAGAGTTGATTACTACGAGCAGCTAGACTCTGGTGATGATTTTCTTTCGTGTTCGGGGCTTGAACGCGCCGCTGATGATCAAAAGGTGACACTAGAGAGATGTGATGTTGATGAATCTGTTGTTGAAACTTTGGCTTCTGAGGGAAGAGAAAATCCCTACTGTGTCTGTGCGGATTAGTTGATAATCCACCAGTTAAAGGTGACGTCGTTTGATGATGGGTTATCAAAGCCAACGGTAAGTAGCGCCTCATTTTCTAGAGTTTCTGGATTATCTGTTTGTTGATTTTTGATATACAACACCTGATTGCCTGTACTCCCCACAGGCGTGATGTAGACGAGTGAGTCTTGCGTGAGGCTGCTAGCAATGATGGAGAGCTCTGTTTGATTACTCTTGATCGTTGCTTTGCCGGAAGAAGCGCTGGTTGCTAGGGGTTCTCCCTCTGGCTGCTGTGTGAAGTCTTGGGCGTTGAGCCCCAGCTTGCTAAATTGAGCCTCGCCGTCTGCATCAATGCTGGCAACAGCAGTCTGTGTTTCGTCAACAACTTCAAAGCTAGAATCTAGCACCTCGCCAGAGCTCGTAGCAACGCCGGCCACCTGTACGCGCAGTGGGTTTTCGTACGAGGTGGGTTGGAGTAAGTCTCCCAAGAGCGACCCTTCAACTGCAACGTCACCAGCAACTGTTAGGTTGCCATCAATTTTTGCCAGACCAGAATCATCAAGAGTGAGGAGTCCTGCCAGTAGCTCAATTGTACCCATTCCCTCTGGCTGAATGTGCAGGGTGTCTTGACTGTCTGCGGCCTGGTAGCTGAGTACTCCATCTGCCAGTGTGGTGCGCTCGCCAATAGCAATGCTACTTCCCACCCCCAGCATATCTGAAACATACGCAATACCATTTACATTAAAGTAGGTTGTGACGTACACAGCATCTGGCACAATGACGGTTTCAGTGGCACTGAGGTTTAAGTCCTCAAGAGAAAGATCTAATTCTGAGGTGCTCACTGGTGTGTAGCCCAGACCTTCTGCAACGCTGGCTGCCGCAGTGGCCGGGGCAGGGTTTTCCGGCTGGATACCACGAATGATGTCAATCAGGCTTTGCTCATTAAGTGATGAGGCAACTTTGTCATCAAGCCCATCGATGTTTTGTGCATATAATGTACCCGAGACAGTAGCGTTCATAAACTCTGCTGTTTGGGCGTTTATCTCTCTCATTTGAGCAATTTCTGTTTCAAGGTAGGAAAGGCGGGCAGACTCTGCGGTGATACTTTCACTTGCTAAAGTACCCGATATGGTAGCTTCTTGTGCCAGTAATGTGCTCAAATTGGTTTCTTCTTGTACCACTAGGTTGTTGGTGGTCACTGTTTCTGCAGCTACCTTTCCGCTAAAGGTAGCGTTGCCTTGATTATCTATTTGAGCTACTACACTACCGTTACTATTTTTCACGGCTAGATTATTGATTACAGCATCTTCCGGCAAACTTTGGCGTTGTTGTTCAGTATTGATAATCCTTTTAATCATGGACTCGATAGACTCGCCTTTGATAGAAAGAGCAGAGGTGTTCAAACTTTGCACCTCTGCCGTTTTGGTTACAACCAGCTCTTTAGTGTGTACGAGTCCGGCAGTCATATTCGCAATAAAGGCTTTAGAAGCACCAATGACTGCAGAGAGAGGAGAGCTGACACCTGCTGGCGTGGCTGTGTACGTGCCGTTTTGTTTTGCAATAATGACTGTGCCGTCTGGTGCGAGTGAGATCTTTTCTAGCTTAGTCAGTTTTGACTTGTTGGACATAATAAGTGATTGTTGTTCTTGCACGGCATTCACCAGTACTGCAGTGAGTTGTTTGTACTTCACACCTTCTATTTGGCCATTGGCGTATGTTGCTAGTAGTGGATCAATTTGTTCTACCTCTTCTGCAACGAAACCAAGATCATGCATGCCATCTGCCTTCCAGTCAAATACAACTGGTCTCAGTTGCATTACTTCATTCAGACCCAGGTCAAGGCTTTCAATGTTTTCTTTGTACCTTTGGCTGGAAGAACAGGTGCTTAAGGCATTGAGAGTATTTCTACATACGTCTGTAGCACCATTAAAAGATAATACACCAAGAAACAGGCCGCCTGTCAATGCGCCATTGCCATTAACATGAAGTGCTTGTGTTGGTGTTACGCCAATTCCTAATTGGCCAGAACTATTGATTTCTAGAGCAGTGTTGCTACCTGGAGTTGTGCCGGTGCCAATAAAGAACGAGTCGTCGTTGTCGTTTCCCGCATCATCTTGCACACCCATCCAAAAGTCAGTATCTGTTGAGGTAGAAGTATCAAATATAATAGAAGAATCTGCTTTATTGAGTGTTAAATCACCACTAAGAGTTCCCCCACTTAATGCTAAATATCTGCCGTCGAGCTGAGTTCTCGTGAGTAAGTCACCACCTGCATTATTATCAAGATAGCCTTCTGTACCCAGGTCTGAGTAGGCAGAAAATGAGTTGTCACTTACAGAGCCACCACTTATAGTGAGGTCATTTGCCACATATGCATCGGCGATTGCACTGCCTTGCCAGGTACCAGTACCAATAGTCCCCAGTGTCGTAATGCTTGTTTGTCCTGCATAGGTAGAAGCTATTCTCAAACCACTCGCACTCTTTGAAAGCGTAGAGCCATCTAGTTCAAGAGAGAAGACAGTGCCAGACTCTTCTATGCCAAGACCATCTGCAGAGTAGGTGGTATTAGTATCATTACTGCCCGTAGCACTAATGGTAATAGTGTCTGTTGTAGCATTGGTGGTGATAGTCACATTAGAGCCTGCTGCAAGAGTAAGAGTGTCATTGTTTTGATCAGATACGACGTTTGATTGTCCTGAGACTGCTATGTTTTTAAAGATGTTTTGTTGTGAACCTCTATCACTGTTGGTAACAGTAAAAGTAGTACCTTCACCAGCACTACCTGATACTGATATACCCGTACCTGCTGCAACTGACCCAGCATAGTTGCCAGTGGTGTCAGTACCAAGAGCTACTGCATCAGGTTGGATAACAACACTGCCTAGTCCTGTTCCTGCTACATCACCTGCAATATCAATAGCAGCTTCTAGTGTGCTTTCTGTAGTGGCATCAATACTATCAAGACCATTGAGGGTACCTGTTCCTGCAAGGTTGATGGTAGTAACAGTGTCTAGTACTGTCTCTAGACTAAAGGTAGTGCCTGTAAGATCTAGATCACTCCCCGCAGAGTAGGTAGTATCACTATCAGTACCAGTGATAGTGAGGGTGTCACCAGTGATACTGGTAGATATACTGCCTGCACCAGCAACAGTGAGAGTATCTGTAGTTGTGTCTGCACTGGTACTACCTGTATCTGCAGTGAATGTCTCCCACAAGTTCTGTGCGCCAGGAATACTAACCCAATCTACACCACTACCAGTAGAAGAGAGTACTTGACCACTTGTACCTACATCTCCATTGATGTCAGTGAGTGTGCCATTGAGCTCTAGATCACTGTCCAAATCTACAGCACCTGTGAATCTACCAGTGCCATTGACATCGAGTTTGTAGGTAGGGGTGTCATCATTTATTCCTACATTGCCATTTAAGTCTATTCTCATAAGTTCGTCATTGGCACTTGCATATGAGTTGCGAAAGATATACCCATGCTGGGCATCCAAAACCATATTGGTTCCTATTCTTTGAAGAGAAAAGGTATTGCCTGTTATATAAAGCGCACCAGCTTGATTCGTGCCTCTTAACGTATTTCCTATAAAATCAAATCCATTGCTCGAAGCATTTCGGTACTGAAAACTGTCTGATGTTAATGCAACTGCTGTTGGGCTTCCAGAAAAAAACTCTTTCTCCGGATATCCAGAACTTAATCGGATCGAATTGCGCGCATTTAAATGTAAGTACGTTGAAGAACCTGAATCATAAATTCTGCTAGAGCTACTCCCAAACTTTAAAGTTCCATCGCTCTTTATGTGTAAATCAGCTGTTGGATCAGTTACCCCAATTCCAACGTTGCCACTATTCGAGTTGTAAATATTATTCCCGTTTGCTGTCCAAAGACTTCCACCTCCGACTGCGTTATCTACATAGTCTTTTGTAGTCACAACCGTTCCTATATCACCGCTGACTGTTGATTGCGAGCGGATTTTGCCGTTCACGTCGAGTTTTGAGGCTGGGGTGGTGGTACCAATCCCCACACTCCCACTCGTATCAATCCTCATCCTCTCACTGCCATTTGTTTCGAAGGCTAGTGAGTTGTTGTCATTAGTACCAAGTGTGGCCAGGCCGCCAAAGCTATTGCCGTCTTGTTTGTAATATGTTGGGTCTAGAGTTGTACTAATACTGGACCATGCAGTGCCGGTGCCGGTAGATGAAAGGATTTGCCCACTGGTACCTGCTGATGAAGTGTTATCTATAAATGCGCCAGTTACTTCCAGATCTCCCGCAATGGTGCTGTTGCTATTAAGATTTATCTCTCCTGTGCCATCAGGACTCAAGTCAATATCGCCATTACTGCCAGCACCAGTTTCAAGCAATAATGACTGAGCGGTAATAGAAAACGTGCCAGAGTCAGATCTGATAGAGGGGGAGACTTCACCTAGTACTACCTGACCGTTGTCGTTCATGGTGAGAATGGTATTGACAGTGGCAGACTCGCTGGCGTTGATGGGGAACCCTTGGATAGTCTCGGCGTTGAGGGCGTAGGCTACTGCTTTGATGGGCTGACGAGGGGAGAGGGTTTCGCTGGCAACAGTGACCTCCAGGTACACACCGGCGTTTTCGGTAAAGACATCTTCTGCTATTTCGCTGCCACACTCGTCACCCAGTCCTGTTGAAAATATGCCATCTTGGTCGGGGGTAACACTACACGCGCCAGAATCCCACAGCTGCGTGCCTCCACTCGGGGAATCAAAGAGCTTAAACTGCATGTTGGTGGCTGTAGTGATGGGGGTTTGAGCAGTATCAGTCAGCCTACCCTGAAATGAGAGCGAGCGGGTGGGGCGGGTGGGGGTGGAGGGGTAGGCGAGGGAGGGTATTGTTTCTCTAACGAGTTGCTGGTACCCAAAGAAGCCCATGAGCCCCAATAGGAACACAATAATACCAAAGTTGACAAAGCTAAGCCCCCGAGAAAACACATTTTTCTTGGTATCTGAGTGCAACTCAGCAATTCGTTTTTCAATTACCAAGTTTGTTTTTTCCTGTTCTTCCCAGTTTTTTTGCACTTCAGCGGAGTAAAGTGCATCAGGAGGGACAACTTCTGGAGTGTCTTTTTTTTCAGTATGATTACTAGCTTGATAGTTGTCCTCAGCCTCTTGTTGCTCTATTTTCTGGATCGTATTTTTTGGTCCAAGAGTAGGCCAATTATTTTCTTGTACTCTTTGTGTATCAAAAGAGTCTTTAGTAGGTACATATGTACTCAGTTGACTGGTAGCTATGTTTGGTTTTTGTTCACCAGAATAAAAACCATAGTGTTCATCTTGACCATTTTTAAAAGAGGTCAACCAACCAAATGAATCTTTGGATATGTTGTTGTCTCTCATCCAGTAGGCAAACTGGGAAATGCTTGTTAATTTTCGTGTGATGGTGTTCTCAGAAAGTCCCTTGCTTTTCTCATTTTTGAGGAATTTTGATAGTTTGGTTCTTGTGATAACCGGAGTGTTCGTCTGAGCTGGCGAAAAAGATAAAAACTGCTTGATATCACTTTTATAATTTTTAATAGTTCCCTGCGAGCAGCCGGAGTCTTTGAGTGCTAAAAGGTACTCCTCCAGATACATCTCTCCCCAAGTATTAGGAAGTTGTGCTAAAAATCGTTGCAGAATGCTCCTCAACCTAACCGAGATCCCCCTATTTTTCATTTTTTCTTCGGATATATGGATTAGCTGTTTTGGGGAGTTTTTATCAGTAAGCTCTGTAGATGCGTCAAGGAGTACCTGAGAGATAACCTCTTGGTCTTCAGCGCTCATCAATTGCTGTGAGTAAAAGCGAGCTGCTTTTGCGTGCACAACTTGGAAAATGGGGGTATGGGTAGGCATGATTATTGGTGTAGTAAAAACGTGTAATCCAGGCTTAATAGACCGTATTGCAGATATGTAACTAGGATATCTTGATTCAAGAGAGGTAGTCAAGACCGCATAGAGTCTCTATTTTTGGGTGAGTAACTGCCTGGTGTAGAGTAATGCAACCTTTGTTGATTCGGTAATTATTTCACTCATTTCACAAGTATCAAAGTGATGATATATATGGTTTTTATTTGCCTTTGTACATCAAAATATGCTTTTTATCTTTTTTTTCTTATTGCATACATTCCTGTTGATTTGTGCAGAAAAACTTGTTTTAATGAAGCAATAACTAAACATCACTAATAACAGTATTTTTTTCAGGCTAAACACATGATCTCTCTCATTGTTTTTCACACTTTTACGAAGAAACACGAGATTCGCATGATGATCTGTAGAAAACTATCTATTTTTGCAGAAAAGATGGTGGTTTATATACCGAGAAATAACGCGGGAAAAAGATGGAGGTGAAAAAGAGGTAGAATGATGTAGATGAAAAACGTGAAATAAATGAGAACTACAACCGAAAAACTACTGCTTTTGACGTACCCTAGTACCCAAGAAGCCCGTGGAGTACCACTTGATACTTTGGCGCTGCTACTTCCAGATCACGCCCCAGAGGGGAGGAGGTCGCTCCTCTACTATCTAGAAAAACAAGGGTACGTTTCACTTGTGGAAGCTGGTGAAACTAGGCAGATCATCCTCTTGGATAGGGGGACGAGGCACGTACATGATCGTTTTCCGTCTTTTTCTACAAATAATGATCAGGAGTGGGTGATAGTGATGTTTCGCACTGCTCCAAAGGCAGATGCACAGTTTCGCTACCTAAGGTCACTTCTCATGCAGAGAAGGGCAGCGTGCATCCAGTCGGGAGTGTACCTACTGCCAAGTAACTCTTTTCAGACCATCCAGCGTGAGCTGCAAGTAAAGTACGATGGGTCAGTCTTGGTTGCCGAGGTTGGACGGTGGATATTCGGATCTTCCAGCACTATAGGATTGGACTACTTTCATCTAAATGATGCGCTTGTTAACCTCTCAAGTATTAGCAGAGATATAAACACTATGCTAGAAAAAATAAACAGTAAAAAAAGATTGACCAGTAAAGTAAAAATGGACTATTTATCAATTGTAGATAGGTACTATGCGGTGGTAGATCAAGACTCAGGTGCAACCAAGTATTGTTTTCCCGAGAGCAAAGGGGTAGGGCAGGTATTGGTAGAGTTGCAAAATCTTCACCACACACTTTCGTATTATTATCGCATATCAAAATAGCGCCTTTTACTATTTTTTACCTAGTATAGTAATATTTTTTCAGAATTTGGTTTCTATTTTTCTCTTGGCTTCATACAAATCTCTTTTTACTTAGTATATTTGGGTAGATGCGGTATGAAGCAGTCATCTATTTTTAATGAGGTATATCTATATCTATATAGCACGAACATATGGTTTGCAGTAATGTTGCACCAGGCTTTGCAGTAATATATCGGTGATGGTGCGGTAATAAAAATAAGGCATTTTTGCAGTTTTTTGCAAACAGAAAAAAGAGTTATAGCTGCGAATAAAACACAAATATACTTCTTTTTTTACTCAGTATGTTACCTTACACATACATTCGTGTATTATTTGTGTTTTGTGTACAACATCGAAATGAGTACAATTTATTTTTTACTATACTTTTAGATGAAGTACTGTTATAGAGACTCAACTATAAAAGTCACAAAGTATTTCTTTTGACTCTTTTGTTGAAACAATTTTGCGCATTACTGTGTGAAAAGAAGTATTGAAGACGAAAATGGAGCGTTTGAGAGGTGTTTAGTCTGGACCCCTCACCATTCTCTGGTGAGGGTTTCCCGCCTGTCACCCACCCTGTCACTTCGACTAGCCCTATCTGTCATGTCGACCGTGAGTGGAGACATCTGCTACGACTGTCCGTCAGGTGACGGATTAGCGGGCAGGTCCCCTTATGAAGAGGAATGTAAACCCATCTGTCCCGACTTAAGTCGGGACGTCTTCCCTTACAAGGGAAGCGCTAAATACCGCACTCACTGTGCTGCAAGCAGCAGACTGTTGTTGGTAGACTCCATGAGACGATATCCATATTTGTATGCCGTAAGTGTTTGGTCTTTGTAAGCGAGGCGTGCGGAGCCGTTTTTATCGGTGATATAGATGGCTGTGGTATCTCCATTTTGGCCGGTGTACGTTATGCAGTGCGAGATGCCAGCTCCTGATTGGTCAAAAACTTTGATAAAGGGACCTTTTCTTTTTCGCACTAGCACAACACCAACGCATAACAGGTAGAAAACGAACACAATGCCATTAATGAAAGAAGGGTACAGTATGGTAATCCCTAGTGAAAATAAAAACCAAAAGAATCCAGAAACTCCTCTGGTAGCGGAAAACATCACGAGCGTCACTCTACGTAGTCTGTGCGCATGCATCTGTACTTCACAGGGAATACTAAGAACGCTTTCTTGAGTTGTTTCCAGCAACTCTCCTTTGTAAAACTGGTGATAGTTAAGGTAGGTAGGTCTCTCTTCCATGGTAGGAAACTGGGCGTAGGCGTCATCTATTTCTAGAGAGTATGCACCTGTTGGCACGAGAGGAAGTCGCCCGTCTTCATTAGAAAAAACAAGGGTTTGCTCTACTTCTTCACCTGTATCGCTATACTTCTTGTAAAGAACTGGCATAAAACTAGCTGGCTTGCCAGAAAATACATCAAATACAAGACTGGGTCTTTTTCTTGCCAACAATGGAGCGCACACGGCGCTGAGTGCTGCCAGCATCCCTGCAATACTCGTCTGCAGACCTAGTATGCCGGCTACGACAAGTGTTTTTAGTAGTGCAAACATGATGAGGGTGAGTGGTAGAGCATATGACCACCATGTTAGCTGGCTTTTTTCTTCATCTTGCGTACTTGATTGAACTTCGCTACTTGGTGCAGCTTGAATTACTTGGCTGTGAGGTTTCATTCCAGGAAGAAGCAGGGGCGGAGTGACTAGGGGAGTAGTGATTGTTTCCAGCAGCGTTACTTCTTTTGGTGGTTGACTGCTGCCCACTTGTTCTTGACCAGCACTTGATGGAGAAGGTTGTAGGGTCCAAGGCGGTTTCCACCAAGGTTTTGGCGTGATGTCTGGAGAAGGAGAAGGGGTAATGTACGATATCACTGGATTGGAGGGGTTGGGGGTTGGGGGAGGGTCGATCTGTGGTGCTTCTTCGTCATGAATGTAGATGGGAAAGTGCTCTATTAAGGAAATATTCCCGACTGAGTCGGTGATGGTAAAGCGCAAAAAAATGACAGAGTTTTTAGGAACATCAGGTAGTGAGAGTAGCCAGTTGGGACTAGTCAAAACAAACATTGTAGGGGTGGCTACTTCTACCCCTCCCCTGGTAAAAGAAACAGTGACCTGAGATCCCGTTTCGCCAGAGCCTCTCAACACCTCATTATCGTCCCAGAATTCTAGTGGTGATGTAGGCACGCTGGCAGTATTTTGCGATGTGGTGGCGAGTGAGTAGTTGCCCGCTTGAGTGATAATTAGGTATGGAGTAGTTGCATCCACCGTAAGTTGCCAAGAAGCAGAGGTTGTTTGATTGCCCGCAGCGTCAACTGCGGTGACTGCCCAGGTGTGACTGCCATCAGGCACGATTTTATTACTCTGTAGCGTGTATATGTTGTCAACAGCGTTGTACGTAACAGTAAATAACCCAGCTGCTGTATCTGTAATGGGTATACCGCTCAAAAATGGGGAGCCATCAACTACGATGGTATATGAAGAAATACCAACGTTATCACTTGCCCCATACCAAGAGAAAATAGGCGTGTTGTCACTGGTGACAGTACCATCTGCAGGAGTAATGAGCACAGGCGTGCTGGGTGCTACCACGTCAGGCACGCTGCCACGCACATTTGTTCCATATGTTGACGTGCTTGTTTGGGCTACTACACCAACAATGTTGAAGGTGCATAGCAGTACAGCGCTTAATCCTAGAATAAGGCTCAACTGCACTCCCTGCTTCATAGCAACCACCTCTCTTGAGAGCATCTAGTAGAAGATAGCCGTTTTTATGCTTTCTTCTTGTTTAGTTTTGACTCTAACTCAGCAATGCGAGCGTCTCTGTCATCTTGGCGGTGCAGCATATGTCTTCGAACACTCACCATAGCAGCAATAAGGGCAAGAAGAGCTACCAGCACTGCTGTAATAAGCTTGACAGGCAAGAGCCAGAAAGAAGACTGAGCCATAATAACTTGTCCATTTTGACCGTAGTTTGCGGTTAGCTCGGCTGAGTATCTACCTGTTCCCCAAATAGCATCCCATTCACCAGAGAACATTTTTTCTTTAAGGGGGAAGATATTTTTTGAACCACCATCGGGACTCTCGACCTCAAACGATGCCACCTCATTACCCCACATGCTTGTAATAGTCATCTTTAATGTGGGATTGATGTGAATATCAGATTGATTTTCGACAGTAAATGAGTACGGAACGGGACCAAACTCACTCAGAGAGGGAAGTGAAAAGTCTCTAATAAAGGCCTGTTCATTGATGGCACCATCAACTACGACATATAGGAGGGTTCCTACTTCTTGTTTTACCGCACTCTCATTTTCACTATCAACGGTTTGTGTCTGGCCAACAGGGGAGTGAAGGACCATTGCGTAGTGACCGCCAGGAAGGGCATCACTTGGTGCTTCAATAAGCACGTATACGGCAACTGTTTCTCCTGGTTGAATGGTCTGACCGCTTGGTGTAATGGTGAGCCAATCACTCAGCGCCCATCTATTTGACGTTTCCTCGTCTACCGGAAGAGGGGTGGTGCCATCTTCATCAACAATAAAATCACGCGCGAGACTGGTGATTTGGATGGGGTTTGTCGAGGTATTACGCACGCGTAGCTCGACCTGCTTTTTTTCTCCTGGTTGAAGTGTGAGCTCTCTATTTTCTCCCTCTCTAGGAGGGATAGCAGTTAGTGTGGCTACTTCAGCAACAGCATTCTGAGTTGTTGTAGTGGGCTCGGCTTCTTGTGCCAAGGCTGGGGTGACAAAAACACCGCATGCCAGAGCTACTACCACAGCTGATCTTTTGAGTGAAACGAGGGCAGGTTTCATTACGTATTCCTTTCTTGAGTTTTTTAGAATGTGGCGGTTGCTCGATATGTTACGTTGTTTTCATACTCTCCTGCTTGCGTAGTCACAGCAGGGATAATGCGGTAGCACACGTCAAGGTTTTGGTTATCAGCCACTGTTGTTCCAGAGAAAATCTGAACAGGAGTTTCGGAGTTTTGTGCATCAGCAAAGTGTTTGGTAGAGAATGTGCGACTTGACTCATTATAGCTAAATGCCTCAGTGGTAGTAGCACTTACGTCATGGAGTGAGTAACCAAAGCCTTTCTTGGTAGTATCAGAGCCCCATTCTGCTGAAGTTGTTTGGCTAATTCCACCCACATCTTCAAATGCATCTTGAATACAATTTGGATCGCCAGCGCTCGTTGGAGTAGCATTCGTACAGCCATCACCGTCCTTGCTCATTTGATCATCTTCAATGGCGGTTACAACAAACCCTCCAGCAGCATTTGTAGAGACGGCTAGATTTTGGGCTGCTTGAGCAAATGAAGCGAGGCTCAGAGGACCAAATGGAACGGCAGTGGGAGTCGTGGCAACGGTTGTTGCTACTCCACAGCGACTAGCACTACTTGCTACGCCAGTAATAGTGAAGGTGAGCTGTGGATCAACGCTAGCAGTAATGCGAACGGACTCGATAGTACCTACCGATACTGTGGTGCTGTCAATAACAGATGAAGAGTTATCTAGATTTTGTACAATAATTTTGTGCGAATCGGCCGTGCCTTCGGTGTGTGTTGCCGTGGGAGCAGGATTAATGAGGCCATTAATCACCATAGGGTTGGCAGCAAAACTAGAGCTTGTTGCGCCGGTTCCAGTGTATGGACAGGTAAAGCTATGATACAGCTGACTATTGATAGTTACTGCGCCAGCAGATGCAGCTGCAGTCCCAAAAACATAGGTACTACCAACATCAGATGGACAAGTGACCGTTGCGCCAGCAGAAGTAAAGTCCCAAAAACCAGCGTCAGGATTGTCATCATTATTATTGCTTGCAGCAGCAGGAATAAGTACGCGGAAAGAGCCCGCATTTACCGCATTTGCAGTAGTAAATCGAACTGAGAGATCAGCTGACTGTGGTGAGTAGATGGTGTCTCCTGCAGTCTCATCTCCTGAAACAATGCCAGATCCAAGTTCGAGCGTGTCTGCATCAGACACGTTCTGTACGGTATATGAGTTTCCATTTATAACGATCGTATCATTATTTTGAATACCAGCAGTAGAGACAGAAGTTCCGGTAGTAGGAGTAGTGTCTATGCCCAAAATACTTGATCCAACGGTATTTCCACTGCCCACTTCACCGAAGAACGACAGGCGGGGAGTAGAGAGCGTAACGGAAGTATTGGTTAAACTAGCAGACTCACTTTGGTGGGAGAAGGCTGTAGCCCCCATGAGTAGCACGAGGATGCCCCCGATACATGCGCGTTTTGTAGATGAAGAGAGTGACAGCATAAATAAGACTTTGTTTAAATTTTAGTACGTACAACCAAAATACTAGATAGATTTTGAGTGACACGCAAGTACTAAAAATTAGGTGGAGTGATGAGGAGTATGTTTTTAGGCTTAGTACTCGGTTGATGTTGTGGGCTGCTTTTGCTTCTTGTAGGTAAAAATTAAGATGCAGATGATGCATGTAGCTACAAAGAGCAGTGAGAAGGGAGCGGCAATAACGATGTATTCGGCGCTGTGTGTTTGTCCAGAAGGGTTTGACACGAGTAATGTTTGTACGCTGTACACTCCAAATAGAGGTGGAGAAACCACCATTTTTTGCATGGGTTTTGTTTCCTCCGAGAGGGGTTCGTCAGTAAAAAACCGCAGCGGTCTACCACTGAAAGCAAGCGCAGCGTCTGGATAGATGTTGTAATGACCAATAGTGCTACCTCTCCAGTTTGTAATTTCTGCTGCGCCAGATGCTTCTTGGGTGAGTGAGGCTGTGTTAGTAAGCCACCCTGAAGTCTCGATAGCTTGAAATGTGTCTACCACTTTTGGCAGGTGCAGGTGCGCCTCTAGTGCTGGCAGCACCTCTCCATCATCAATAGAAATAATAATGTTGCTGCCGATGACATTTTGTACTCTGGGTGCCCCAGAGGCTTCTGAGTCTGTTTGAAATAACACAGTCAAATGGTACTCATTTTGTGCAGCCGCTTGATCAACAGTTATGGGAATCGTAATAACTCTTGACTCTGTTGGTGTAAGAGAGATGGGCTCTGTAAATGATGTGCTAGAAAAGTAGGGAAAGCTCGTGTGATCAGATAGAATGGGTTGTCCTGTTTTATCGCTTGCTGTAAAGTCTACTGCTGCTGGGGTGATGATAAGCTCGGTCAAGCTATTGTTTGTGATGATTATCTCAACTGCGCGCGATTCTCCTGGATTTAGAGCGATATATTGAACAGGAGGGGAAACAGTAAGCGAGCTGTTAGCCTTCACTTCACTGTTTGGTTGGATAAGGAACAACCCCAGTGCGAGACAGAAAGAAAAACAGAGCTTTTTGATCATAGTATTAGTACCCCGGCACTGCTGTGTAGATAATACCCGTTTCGTACTCGCCTGCCGTTTCACTACCAAACATCCCTGCTTTGTAGGTAACAGTAGACTGTCTATCGCTCACTACACCAGTACCACTCATGACAACTTGTGCTGGTTCTGCTACTGCCTGATTGGCAAATGGCCGAAAGTGCGAGAGCGTACTAAAGTCTGCAGGTATATCTTGGCCTGACATGTTGTAGCCAAACCCCCCAATATTTTGATTGTTCCAGACTTTTGCCTCCGAGATGGTGCACGCCCCAGCATCGCAGGTTGTGTTGGGAATGGTTTGGCTGGGAGTAGTGGTGTGTTCGAGAGGGTGGAGCTCGCGCGCGTAGACTGTGTATCCACCAGCGCCTTTGGTTGAGACAGTTAGAGTGTGGGAGTCTGTGTTGTGTGTGCCTGCAGTGAGTGTTCCAAAATCAATAGCTGTCTTGGAAATAGTGAACGTAAATTCCTGAAGTGGATAGATGTACTGAAACCCACTACCCACAAAGTATGAGTCGCTACCGTACTGTCCAAATGGCCCGGCTGCAGTTTGACCAACAGTATCGGTGACTTTGTAGTTGCTACTCGACTTTTCTCCAGAAGTAATATTAAAGTTGCCAAACTGGATTTTATACGAACTAGATTCTAGATTGTCCGCCTGGATTGGCATAGCACACACCATGAATGGTATGAGCATGAGTACTATTGTTCGTGCATATTGTTTTCTATTCATAGAGATTGCTCTTGCTTTTCTACTTCGCTGATGACGAGTGAGAGCTGTGTTTTCATTTCGTCTCTGGTTATTTCTTCATCGGTAATCATTTTTTCTAGGGTGGCCAACTTTGGCATGATGTATTGCTCTACAAACACCACCTCTTTATTTTTTGCATCTTCTCCATTTTGGGCACGTTGTTCTTCCATTATTGCCTTGTGAGCATGTGTTACTGCACGCTCATGTTCTCTTTTGGTAAATAAAAACAGAATGAAAAGAAGCGGGAGTAAGAGTAGTGGGGCGAAGTCAAGTAGCGTGTTGATGGGGTGTTGGGTGAGTAGGAGTAATCCAGCGCCGAGTACGGCGATGAGTCCAGGCAAAAGGGGAACAAAAAATGCCACTAAAAAGGTGAAGCTAGTCAAAAGGAGGCTTAAAAGTGATGGATAGTCTTTCAGCGAGCTTAAAGCAATAAGCATGATGACCACCAAACACAACATCTCAAACGGTCCATAAGACACAGCACTTTTTGATTTTCGCTGCCGAAACTTCATCAAAACGACACACACAGATCCCACCGCAATTAACTGTGGTGAGTAGCTGGCTAGCGTGGCATGCATAGACCAGATATATGCGCCCAACACCACACAGGTCATGAAGATGGCGTACTTGGCAGATGACATAGTACACATGATACACTATCTTGCTATGAAACACTCGTATGACCCAGCAACACTAGAGAAGAGATGGCAGAAATTCTGGGAAGAGCAGCAGTTGTTTCAAGACACAGCGATAGTGCCGGAGGGGAAAAAGAAAGAGTACTTGTTGTTTGCCTTTGCCTACCCCTCAGGCTCTGGTTTACATGTGGGTCATGTTGAGAGTAAAGCCGCGCTTGATATCTTGGCGCGTTACTACCGAATGCAGGGAAAGCATGTATTTTTCCCGGTGGGGTGGGATGCGTTTGGCTTGCCGGCAGAAAACTATGCTATTAAGACAGGGGTGCATCCTGCCCAAACGACTGATGACGCCATTACTACCTTTCAAAAGCAGATCAAGAGAATTGGCATTTCGTATGACTGGAAAAATGAGCTTCGCACCAGTGACCCCACCTACTATCGCTGGACGCAGTGGATATTCTTAGAGCTTTTCAAAGCAGGTCTCGCCTATAAAAAATCAGCACCAGTCAACTGGTGCCCGTCATGCAACACCGTGCTGGCCAACGAGCAGGTAGTAAATGGTGAGTGTGAACGCTGTGGTGCTAGTGTTATTCAAAAAGAGATGAATCAATGGTTTTTTAAGATCACCCAGTATCAAGACGAGCTTATTTCTGGACTCGATCAGGTGGACTGGCCAGCACCAACCAAGCAACAACAACTCAACTGGATAGGCAAGAGTGAGGGGCTTTCCATCAGTTTTCCCTTGATGACTGCACCCACTAACCACTCCTGTAGTACAAATAGTTTATATGACCACCCATATCAACACACACTACAAATTGCTCGAGATTTTTACTTGAGCTACTTGCAGGGCAAGCAGGTTTTTTCTCCTCTTTTAGATGATGTTGTGTTGCTCACCCGATCGTTTTGGAACCACTTACTAGAAAAAGATAGAAAACAATCACAAGTATTGTTTCGTTTGTACGCCTTGCCCAAAGTGTACAATCTGCTTTCTGTTGCTGAGGGGACGCTACAATACTCGAAAGGAAATGACACAAAAAAACATGTGGAGTTTTGGAGTTGGCAAGCAGAAATTGAAGGGGTGAGAGTAGGAGTAACGGTTCGGAGTGTTAATAACACCCACAAACACTTGTATTCAATAACCTGGCTTAGTGAAACGGAAAACTTTTCTAATAAACAAAAAACCGCGCCGTCTCCAGCAGATCAGAGTCTGCTGCGTCAGGATTGTAAAAACAGTGTCCTTCAGCGCGATAATTTCGTTAATCATACCACGATAATGGAGTATTTGTCAATGTTGTTATCAAAGACTCCTATTATAACTCTTAAAGCCTGGACCAAGTTTTGGGAAACAGTGTATGGTGTTACATTTCTTGTTATTGCCCCAGAAACGTTTGAACAGCTTGGGTTGTCTGAGTATCTTGCGCAAGATCTCCAGCAAAAAGTAGCTGACTACATCAACACAGCAAAGAATAAAACAGAGGAAGAGCGAGCTGTTGATGAAAAGAACAAGACGGGTGTGGACACTGGTTTGAAGGCTCAAAACCCAGTGACGGGGGAATTTATCCCGCTCTTTATAGCAGACTATGTACTTGAGGGGGTTGGTACAGGAGTAGTCATGGGCGTGCCTGCCCACGACCAAAGAGACTTTGCCTTTGCCAAAAAGTACAACTTGCCGATCAAGCAAGTAGTATCGTACGCAGACAAAGCTTTAAATATTCAAGTAAAAAACGGCGAGCGAGCAGCCGAGCAAGAAGGAATCCTGATAAACTCTGGCCAGTTTGATGGTCAAGAAGCCTGGGGCGAGGGCAAACAAAACATGGCAGACTGGCTGGTAAAAGAAGGGCGTGCAGAGTGGAATACTACCTACAAACTTCGTGACTGGCTCATTTCCAGACAGCGCTATTGGGGTACGCCCATCCCGATTGTGTACGATCCAGACGGGAAGCCTCACCCGGTGAAAGAAGAGCACTTGCCTTGGACGCTTCCCACCGACGTTGATTTTAAGCCTACCGGTGAGTCTCCGCTGCGGTCTTCGCGCGAACTACAAGCGCGAGTCGAGCGGTTGTATGGTACAGGTTGGGTACCAGAATATGACACAATGGACACATTTGTGGACTCAAGTTGGTACTATCTTCGGTATACATCTATTGATGACAACACACACGCATTTGATGCAAAAAAGGTTCAATCTCTGCTTCCTGTTGATTTGTACATGATTGGCCCCGAGCACATCGTGCTTCACTTGCTCTACTCACGGTTTTTTACCAAGTTTTTACGCGATCAAGGTTTGTTAGATTTTGATGAGCCGTTTGTAAAGATGCGCCATCAAGGCATGATCTTGGGTCCTGATGGCAAAAAGATGAGTAAAAGCAAAGGTAACGTTATCAATCCCGACGACGTGGTAGACAAGTTTGGCGCCGACACCCTGCGTATGTACGAGATGTTTATGGGGCCGATAGACGCTGACAAACCATGGAGCACTACCTCGGTAGCTGGCGTGTATCGTTTCTTGAGCAGGTATAACTCGCTGGTGCGACAGGCGTTAGATTACAACTCCAGCACTAGCACAAAAAAGACACTGCCCAGCTCTTCCTTACAAAAAAAATTACACCAGGTAGGACTAAAAGTTTCGAGTGATATCCCCGAGATGCGGTTTAATACTGCTATTGCTGCCTTGATGGAGTTGGTTAATGAATGGCAAACAGAGGGGCAAGAGTTGTCACTCGGCGATACTGTGCGAGCAGCACTACTGATTGCGCCATTTGCGCCATTTTTAGCAGAAGAGCTCTACAGTCTATTACCAGCAGGACAAAGAAAGTGCAAGAGTGTGCACCTCGAAGATTGGCCAGAGTTCTCGCCAGAGCTAGCAAAAGAAGATGCTGTTATTATAGCAGCGCAGGTCAATGGCAAAGTACGATCAGAGCTACTGGTCGATAGCTCTGCGATAGACAATCAAACTCTTATAGAAGAAAAAGCTCTAATGGATACAAAAGTTACCCATTGGATTGATGGCAAAACAGTTTTAAAAGTTATTTACGTACCAGGTAAAATCATTAATTTTGTACTCAATACAAATGAGGGGGCGTAGCTCCATCTTCTCTGTGGGTGATAATTGACTATCATTGCTTTACTCGTACTGCTTAAGATGTAGTTGCGTTGTAGTTAGATTCCCCTCTATCATAGATAGTGCATGCCACCCACCACACAAGAAAAGAGACGAGAGGGAAGTGTGTCTCGTACGCTCAAGCGTCTTGTTGGTGTACTTCTGTTTCTCATCGCTACCATCATCATTGTCATCTGGATTCTGTGCTGCCTTGGTTTGCGGTGTGTTTCTGCTGGCGGAGTGTTAGGATCACTTTTTTCTTTAACGGGCAATACTACTGTTAAAACTTCTACCACTGACCATAGAGCTGGCGTAACTTCATCTGTTCGCCCTACACACTCTCCGACTACTGCAACTTCTCCTTTTCCAACTACCCCATCATTGGTAATTGAAAATACTGACTCTAAAACAAGGCAAGAAGAGAGCAGACAGGCAGGAGGCGACACGTTTATTACTCAGTACTATTACCCGATTACTAAGCTGGGAGACACCCTCATAACCAAAGTGATAGAAGTGACCGAGACTATTACTGCGCCTAATATTGTTTATTCATTACTAGCAGGTGATGGCATTCACATTTCTGATACTCAAAGCCCCACCATTACTAATACTGGCGTAACTTCTCTTCAGGGAAGCACGGGGGATATAGTGCTCTCGGCAGGAAGTGGTATTTCTATAGATGGGACCACTATTTCTGCTACTGCATATGGCGGTACGCCTGCGGAGTATCAACAGGCCACTGGTTTTACAAATGATGGCAGTGTTACACGACTTACAGATACCACCGACCTAGTAGGAATAGGAACGCTTACTCCTGCATACAAGCTTGATGTCCAGGCGGGAACAGGCATTGTTGGCCAGTTTTCCGGCCGTGTTATAGGTGGTGATGCAGTAAGCAGCAATGAGTTTGCTACCCTCTCACAAGTGCAAGCTGCTAGTAACAATACATACATGCTTGATGGAAATAGTTTTGGCACACTTGCTACGCTTGGTACTAATGATAGCTATGACCTAGCATTTGAAACAGCTGGGTTCGAAAAGATGAGGATTCTTCAGAACGGAAATGTAGGAATAGGTACTACTTCACCAGGATACAAGCTGGAACTAGCAGGCACTTCTTCAATAGAAGATAGAACAATTGGCATTAACGGTACTCCTGTAGTGTACTTGCCAGATCAAAATGATTTTACTGGCTCACTGATTGTGGGTAATGGAGGTGCTAATCTGGCAACAAATACATATGAAGGAAAATATAATACGTATGTTGGAATAAATTCAGGCCTTTCTAACACTTTGGGAGATTTTAATACTGGCGTAGGAGCTGGTTCTCTCAGGAACCTTACAACTGGATTTAATAATGCTGTTTTAGGTACTAATGCGATGCAGAACGCAGTTTCTGCTGCCAAGAATACGGTGCTAGGCGTTGCTGCTTTAGAAGTAGGTGATGCTGGTACCAATAATACTGTGGCTGGTTACTTGGGGGCGCGGTATGTAAATGGAAATAATAATGTTTCTCTTGGTTCATATAGTTTGTATCTGCCAACAGGCGTTACAAGTGACAACACAGTAGTCGGAGCATACGCAGGCAGAGGTGCGGGCAGCGGAGCAAGTGCTGATTTAGTAGGTAATACCTTATTGGGTTATCGGTCTGGATATGCATTGCGAACGGGTGGAAACGACAATACACTTTTAGGAAATAGAGCCGGAGAAAATATTACCAGTGGTGCGCGAAATATTGTAATTGGCTACGATCTGAATGCTCCTGCAGCCACTGGCTCCAATCAATTAAACATCGGTAATCTTATTTTCGGAACTGGTGTGGATGGAATAAATGATACACTTTCTTCTGGCAATGTCGGCATCGGCACGACCACCCCTAACGCCAAGCTCGATGTCAACGGCCTCATCCTTGCCCAATCTTTGGGTAGTGCGCCTGCGGGGGTAAGTGGCCATGCAGGGATCTTTGCCCAAGACGTATCGGGAAGTAGCGAGCTGTTTGCCCTAGACGCAGCAGGAAATACGACACAGCTATCACCCCACAACCCAGCAACTGGTACTTGGTGGTTTAATTCTAGCAACACTATTACGGGTGAAAGTTTGCTTGTAGATATGGAAGGTCTTATTAAACAGACTGACCTGCTCCTTGGAGGAGGCTACATTACTGAAAACGGTACTACTACCAGTAGCTCTACTAACTACCTGACTTCCACTCAAGCCAACACTACTCAGCTAGCAGCGCTCTCTGATACAGTGGCAGCGGTCGATCTCGACCAATATTTAGAGAAAACAACCCTAGAGAACAACGTGACTTTGACCCAGTCACTGACAAAATTTGTGAAGAAGGTGGTGTTTGCTGCCCAGGTGACGTTCCAACAATCAGTTTCATTTATGAGATCAGTGACATTTGATGGAGTAGCAACATTCTATGAAGCACCAGTGTTGAGTGACAATATGGCTGGGCAAGCGACTATCCTTTCTGGCAGCACTAGGGTAGAGGTGGCGTTTAGCACTTCGTTTAGTAGTACACCTGTAGTAACCGTTACTCCTCATGCATTCACTGATGGGCAGTACAGAATTACCCAGCAGAGCACAACAGGCTTTGTCATAGAGCTCTCGCAACCTCAAGGTGGTGACACCGTCTTTAGTTGGCAGGCGTTGCAAGTTTCTCAGGTTGGGCAGGCACAGTCATCAGGGTCACCTTTACCAACTCCGATACCTTCACCAGACCCAAGTTCTCCTAGCGTCGACCCGACGCCTTCACCCACTCCAGAGCCAAGCGTTACTCCGTTATCTAGTCCATCACCCACTCCAGAACCGAGTGTGAGTCCCTCGCCTAGTCCTGAGGCGTCTCCTGGTCCGTAGCACTCCTTCCGCTCGCACTTCTGCCTTGTCACCCAACCTGTCATCTCGACCGCAAGTGGAGAGATCTTTGTGAGATTTCTTCCCCCCCCCACTTTGTTCCAGTGGATATGACAACGTAAGCTTTCTGTAAGGTACTGCGCGTATACTCACGCCTATGTTTGAGGAAGCTCGTCATAGGTTGACTTTTTCTTCTTTTTCTAAAGGTACAATATTGTCACTAATTAGTACCATTTTTGGAATATGTTTGGCTTTCTATGGTATATATATGGTCTATTCTGATGCCAATACTCCACAACCAGTATTTTCCAGCTTTGACCAACTGGAGCCAGAAGTAGTCGTGATTGATGTTTCAGGAGCAGTTGTGCACCCTGGGGTTATTGAAGTACTTTCAAACCAAAGAGTTGCAACGGCAATTGAAAAAGCAGGCGGGTTTCACACAGAGGCGGATGAGGCATACATCCAAAGTACGCTCAACTTAGCCAGAGTGGTGAGTGATGGTGAGAAAATATATGTGCCGTTTGAGGGGGAGTTGGCAGCTCAGCAAGCTCTTGTTGCCGCTCAGGTGGCAGATGACCCCCTGAATAGCTTTGCAGTCAATAGCTCTTCTACTACGACAGGGGGTATTTCCCTCAATACTGCGACTGCTAGTGAACTCATGGAGCTAAAAGGTATTGGCGAGAAACGTGCTGAAGATATTATTGCTGGTCGGCCATACAGCACTGTGGATGAGCTATTAAAGCAAAGCATTATTTCTGAATCACTGTTCAATAGCATCCAATCAGAATTAGTATTATAGAGACGAAGCTATTGGACGTAGTAGAGCCGTATTACAGTTATATGAAGACACTTTGTAAATAAAAAAGGACTGATGTACCTATGGTAGGAAGAAAGCCTTTGCTAGCTTATTGAAGGGTAGTTCTCATCTGTATTGATTGGGGAAAAGTATGAAGACAAAATCACCAATACAGTATGGTCATTTGATTCTCTTACTACTACTTATATTTTTGTGTGTATCTCGCGTATTATATTTTTATGCAAAAAAAGCCAAACAACCTGGTAGTTCGGAACTTGTTCACTCGGTTATCATGCGAGAAGAACCCAAATACTGCAGTGTGTATGGATTAGAGTATATATATTATGTACCGAACTGTTGGCAGTACGCAGATGGCAAGAGGTATGCAGTAATACTCAAGACAGTTGAAGACAAACGTACTCAAAGCAGTACAGTTAGCAGTCAAGGTGGTCGGTTTGATAGTGGCATTTTTCAGCGTAAAAAGGCTGACGTAATCAGCATTGATAGGTATGACTACTCTCCATTTTCATTAGCAGATTACTATAGGTACTTTGAGGAAATATGGTCTCGTGTGCTTGCCGGTCTTTCACGAACATTTGCGCGCCTTGCTCCGGCTGATACCAACTGGATGACGCAGGCAGCGTTGTTTGGTTTTACTACTCAAATGCCAGAAGATGTGCAACAGTCGCTAAAAATACTTGGTATACAGCACATGATTGCTGTTTCAGGATATCATATTAGCTTTTTTGTGTTGCTGTTTTCTCCGTTACTTACCCGATTTTTCCAGAGAAAACAGCTTATTTTTATCATCACTTTTTTCACTATAGGGTACTGGATGATGATAGGGTTAGTTCCATCTGTTGATAGGGCAGTGCTGAGTGCGGTTATAGCACTGTGTTTAAAAAAAGCCGTTTTTCGGCAGGTTGATGCGGTCCGCCTCTGTATAGTAGTTGGGTGTATTTGGGTGTTTCTGCGTCCGGCAGTGATAGCATCGCTTTCATTTCAGCTTTCGTACCTGGCCACTCTTGGCATCTGTTTATTTTCTCGCTTGCAGCGAGAGTACTCTATTGCCAGCGCGCTTGAAACCATGGATGTGGGAGAAGAGCAGGTTTCGTTTCACCTCTTTACAGTACTAAAAGAAAGTTTTCTTGTTTCTCTGGTTGCGCAGCTATGGACGCTGCCTGTGCTGTGGTACACGTTTCAAGAGTATCCATTGGTATCACTTGCGGCCAACACTGTGTTGTTTTGGCTTTCTCCATTGATGATAGTAACGAGTTTGTATGTCTACGGAGTATTTTTTGTTGGATTACTGTCGTTTTCTACTGCATCAATACTAAGTTTTATGCTGATTCAGCCAACAAAATTTGCATCAGAAGGGATTTCATATTTGCTATCGATAAGTAGGTATTATCAAGATACAATCCTGTCGCTGCCTGATGTGACGCTGCCGTTTGTTGCTGGATACTATGGCGTGTTACTGATACTTTTTACAGTGTTGCCACACTATGTTTTGAGACGAGCAAAGGCATGGCATGCGTAACGTAGCACTAGCGTTATGTTGTGTGGTTGTGCTGATGAGTGTTGTCGTCACCTTGTTCCAATTTCCTGATCAAAACCTGTATGTGACAACCTGTGATGTGGGCCAAGGGGATGGAATTTTAATACAAAAAGGCTACACACAGGTTATTATTGACACAGGCAATGATGCTTACAAGTTGTTCTCATGTCTTGATCAGTTTATGCCTAGAGGTGATAGGGTGGTAGAGTTACTGGTGATTACCCATCCAGACCTTGATCACTACGGGGTAGCCCGCTCATTACTTGATAGATACCAGGTACAAACACTTTTTACGCTGCCGTACGCAAAAGATGACGAAGAGTTTGATGCTTTTGTAGCAGCAGTTCGTGCTGAAGAGTCTACAGGAATGCGGGTCCTTTTCCCCGAGAAAACACCCCGATCATTTCTCTTTTCTGGCGTTGCACTGCGCCAGCTATGGCCAAGAATAGCACCTCATTATGCCAAAGCAAAAAGTACTCATAGCAGCAATGATGCCGAAGGAGATGACCCACGATTTTTTGCTACAACCGAAGATGTAAATGACCAGTCTATAGTGTTTCTTCTTGAGTATGGAGATTTTTCAGCGCTTTTCACAGGAGATCTGGAGGCAACAGGAGAACTAGCGCTTGTAGTGAGTGATGTGCTAATAGATGTTGATGTGTTAAAAGTAGGGCATCACGGCTCAAAAACCAGCACAACAGAGAGTTTTTTGCACAACACACGCCCCGAAATCGCCGTAATTAGCGCGGGTCGTGACAATACATACGGTCACCCCGCATCGGAAACGCTAGAGCGACTGCATAACTATGCTGTTGCAGAAATTGTGCGAACTGATAGCGAGGGCACCATTACTATTGGTATAAACAAAACAGCATATTGGATAGAGTAATGCGGTTCGGTGTGTATTCGCTCTCGGACAATACTGCAAATATATTTTGATCGTACACGAACGTGAAAGTGTACGCAAGTAGCACATGTGCTGTGTTTTTGATTTTTATACGAATAAGTATTTTTTTGAGTATATATTGACGGCATGAAGTACGTATTTTATTAAAAGAAACAAAAACCAAAAAGAATACAATAAATACTCAACTTTGTTTGTGTTTTATACGGTCTATGAGTATTGATTAGTCAAGTAGAAAGAAGATACTTTGTACTAGAAAGTTTGCTTGACTGCATATGGTGTTGCGCGAACGTCAATATAAGATATAAAGTAGTACTATTTGAACACAAAGTGTTCTAGCGTAGTTTTTTGGTAGCTGGTATACTTGCGGGTGATGTCACTTGCACCACACACCACAACACTACCCACAGGCCTTACACTCATCACTATTCCCATGGAGTCGGTGCGCTCTGTTACAACTATGGCGATGGTAAACACCGGCTCGCGATATGAAGATGAGAGCAGGGCGGGCATCGCCCACTTTTTAGAGCACATGGTGTTTAAAGGAACCAAGCAGTACCCTGACGCACAAACCATTGCCCGCAGCGTTGATGCTATTGGGGGTGAGAGTAATGCATTTACTTCCAAAGAATACACGGGTTACTACGTGACTGCTGCCAGCCAACACATACAAACAGCAGTGAGCATAGTTTCAGACCAGATGTTGCAACCACTGTTTCGTCAAGAGGATATAGATCGTGAAAGTGGGGTGATTATAGAGGAGATCAACATGTACGCAGACACCCCAGCCCGCCAAGTAGGTGTGCAGTTTGAGTCACTCCTGTATGCTGGCGGCCTCAAGCGAGACGTACTTGGGACAAAGGAAACAGTTGCATCTCTTACTACGGCAGACTTTCAAGCTTTCATGAACGAGTGGTATGGGCAGGAAAATATGGTATTGGTGCTTGCTGGTGATAGTACTGTAGTAGATCATAGCGATACCCTTGCATATGTTACTGAATGCTTTGATATAGAAAGTAACAGAAGTGGAAAAAAAGACGTACGCTCTGGTATGAAAACGACACCATTTACCTTTGACTTACTTTCCGTTCAGCACAAAGATACCGAACAAGCACATCTGGTGTTGGGCTGGCCGCAGGAGGGCAGGCATGCTGGCAACAAACATGCGCGTATTTTGGTTGCCACTATTCTTGGTGGAACGATGAGCTCTCGGTTGTTCTCGGAAGTGCGTGAAAAACGAGGGCTGTGCTACTACGTGCACAGCGATAGTGATGTGTACCACGATAGTGGGAGCATGGGTGCCTCGGCTGGGGTTGATCCAACCCGCATTCATGAGGCGCTAGAGGTTATTACGAGTGAATTCGCTGCCACTGCAGATGGAAGTAAGCCGTTGACAACAGAAGAACTAGAAACAGCGAAAGCTTATATTTCTGGCAGCACAACGTTGCGTATGGAGAGCAGTAAAAGTGTGGCCCAACACTTTGGGCTGAGGCGGATTTTGGAAGACAGCGACGAAACAGTAGAAGAGACGCTTGAGAAAATCAATGCGGTGAGCTTAAAACAGGTAAACGAGTTGTGTGCAAAACTGTTTCAGCCAGGCGCAATGCGCCTGGCAGTTATTGGTCCGTACAAAGACGAGGATGAGTTTAGGAAGTATACTAATCTTACCAAGACACACTTATAAAGTAACACTAGGAACACTATGCCTAATACACGAACAGCAGTATTGGTAAAGCCAGATGGCTTGCAGCGAGGTTTGATCGGTGAGATCATCACTCGTTTTGAGAGAAAGGGGTTAAAGTTGGTTGGCCTGAAAATGCTTGATATGACAGACGAACAGCTTTCTGAGTGGTACGCCGAGCACAAAGAAAAAAACTTCTTTGATGATCTCAAGTCATTCATGGGCTCAAAACCTATTGTAGCTATGGTGTGGCAAGGTATCGATGCGGTGCCTGTGGTGCGCAAGTTGGTTGGCACCACTTTGGGTAGAGAGGCCGAGGCGGGCTCCATTCGCGGTGATTTTGGCATGAGCCAGCAGTATAACTTGATCCATGCATCCGCTAACAACGATGATGCTGTGAGAGAAGTTGCTATAGTTTTTAGCGAGAACGAGTTATTTGACTACCAAACAGTTATGGAAGGCGTGATCTACGCTGATTATGAGATGGGCTCGTAGCGCTTGGCTCAAGAGAGAAGAGCGAGCAGTTCTTTTGGGGTGTGTGCTGTGACGGTGTCTATTTTTTGAAAGTCTTTGCCATACGTGCATAGCAAGCAGTTTTTTGGTACCTGGAGGGCGATGATGCAGTCGGCCAGTTTGATCTTGGTTTTTTTGTGCAGCTTGATAGCATCTGTAATGTTTGTTTTCTCGATAAGAGTAAGATGTTGGAGATTAAAAATATTTTCTAAAAAAAGAAGAGCACGATCTTTTTTAAGCCTGTATGTTTTTGTAAGCACATAGTACACCTCAAGGCACACAGCGCTTGACGTATGGGGAATAATATATTTTTGCTCACTTAGAGTAAAAAGAGTTTGACATTCAGTATACTGTTGCTCATTATCCCTCAAGTAATACCGAAGAAACGTATTGGTATCAAAAAAAACCGAATACATGTTTATAAATCTGAGTAATCTATGTAGTCTCGAATATTATCGATATCAATATTTGGGTTTTTTTTATGATATTTGTTTAAGGCACCACCCAACTCAAGGAATCTACTCTTAGTTGGCTTTAACACCAATGAGTTATCTTTAACCGTTGCTTCAAAAAGAGTGGGTGCATCAATCCCCATTGATTTTCTAATCTGCTCGGGAATATAGACTTGCCAAGATCGAGTCATGTTTATTGTTGTTTGCATACCAATACTGATTATACAACAATAATGATATAAACGTGCCCCCGCTAGAAATCCTTGCCTGCGCAAGCAGGGAACCTAGATGTAACGTGCCCCCGCTAGGAATCGAACCTAGATTTAAGGTTTAGGAAACCTCCGTTCTATCCATTGAACTACGGGAGCTACTGTTTGTGTGCTATTATACCAGGTGTGAAGCAGTCATACCCAGCAGTGAAAAATATCGCCAGCGGCTCATCGTTGCTCAGACCTGACGGCACTTCGTTTTGGCAGTTTCTCAAAAAAGAAAAAATTGCCTATCAAAAAGACCACTTTCCATTTTTGACCGCTCATAAAATCCCAAGATTAAAAGAAGTGTATGACTTTGAGGCGTTTATGGCGCTACAGTCACGCGGCCAGGCTTTGGCCTATCTGTACCAGGGTTTTGGAAGGTCTCTTGACTACGTGGGTCCCGTACTTGATAGTGAACTAGAGCATGGCTTTAATGATCACACCGACAGGCACACCTTGTGGGTGAGTCAAGTAGTAGCAGAGCTCTTGCATCGTTCTGGAAAAAGCTACCTGGGAAAGAAAGACTACAATGAAAAAACAGAAGTGCTTGCTACTTTGGTAGGTATGACGCATGACATTGGTAACTTTGTGAGTAGAAAAGAGCACTCCACCTATAGTGCGTGGATGTTAGGAAAGCTGTTTGGTAATACCTATAGCGATGTAAAAGCCTGGGAGGCGGTAGAGTACAGTATATTGTTTCATGAAGAGCCGGTGTTGGTGCAGCAGGGCGTGCATCTCTCGGACGGTATCCCACTACAGTGGGCGCTTGTTTTGGCCGACAAAATGCATGTGGGCAGAGATAGAATTGGTGGGCGATCGGTGGAATCTGGGGTCAAAAAACGGGCGTTTGATAAAGATGTGCATATTTTGCTTAATGCACTTATTGTGCGCTCGACGTGGTACTTTGAAGTCAATACATTTGTATGGCATCTTGATTTTAGTGTTGACCAGTTGGGCGAAAAGTTTGCCTCGTTTAGCAAGGGCAACAAACGTCTGTGGTTGCCGCGGTTTTTTCAAAAGCATTTCTTGAAAAAGGGGACGATCTATAGAGAGTCGTTTGCCAAGCTCTTTTCTGATGTGTATGGTGATCGCATGAGTATGGCTGCCGAGTCTGCATTTTTACTCTTTCCCTACATCAACACGTTCAAAGTACGTCTGGTAGACAACGACACCAGGCAAAAGGTGGGGAGCGGTGAAATGGTAGTGTGGGAGAAGAAGCGGTAGTGGCTACCTAATTTCAACAGCATATAAGTTAACTGGTGCATCAAGGCTCAAGACAGTAGCAATCACCACTCTGCTGCCATCTGGCCACGGGTACAAAAAGTTATTTTCAAATGGGCCCGAGTACAGCACTGTTTGGTTGGTGCCGTCATAGTTTATGATGTTGATGGCGGCATCTTTGATGTAGATCAGGTGTTTGGAGTCAGGGAACCACTGGAGCGTATCCACCGCGACACTGGTGTGATAAGCAGCAAACTGCTGTGCAGTTTGGGCAGCTGCTGTTGCCTGGAGGGTGGCAAAGGCACTAGGTGAAGCAACGCTCGTCAAGAGAGTTGGTCGCGCGGTAGCAGACAGAAATACTTTTTCAGTAGTATCAGCCGAGGGGCTAGCGGCTCCCACCATGAAGTTAGTATCTTCCTCTCTGTCATAGACATAGATAGTTTCTGGCGTGAGCGTCCTCGTCTGCTGTTGAGAGTTGATGCTGGGTGGGGCAGTAACAAGAGATTCTGGTATGGTGAGGCTTTCTTTTGCTGTGTAGAGCAATCGTTTTTTATCAGGTGAGATATAGGTATTTGTAGCACTTTGCGTGGCAATCTGGCGAATTTCTGGTGGAAACTCTCGCAGGTACTCGACCTCTCGCAGGTACATTTCTTCTTCCCAGGTAGAAAGAAGCGTGCTGAGGCGCAGTTCTTGGTCTGGTAGGGTGCGTAGTTCATTTGTCTTACTGATGTCAAGCAACATTGTTTTAACAGGGGTTTGTACCAAAAGTTCGGTACTATCAGGCGACCAAATGTAATTGGCTTGGCCTAGTTCATACTCCGGAACATCAACTGCAACCTGTTTTGCACCTTTTTGAAATCCCAGAGGATTATCTGAAAGTTCGAGGACGTAGATACCTTTTTTCAGCTCTGATGACGCTGAGGCGTTGTAGTAGGCAATCTTGAGTCCGTCTGGTGAGGGAGAAAGCGAGCTGATGCCGGTAAACGTGAGAGCAGTTAGGTTAGGAGAGATAGGAAACAGCGTGGCGTTTGTTTGAGTGACCAGCTCTGATTCAAGGAGGAGTTGTTTTTTCCAAGTGTTGTAGCCTTCTTTTTTAATCTCAACATTGTATGTTCCGGGTGTAAGGTACAGCGTATCATCGGTGGCTGTAGTGAGGGTGCCATCAACATATACTTCCGCCCCGGTAGGGAACGAGTTGGCTGCTAGCAAGGCAGAGCCCTGGGTGATGTTTTCGTCAAAACTGCGAAATTTTCCCTGGGCATACTGGATGGCAATGAGTGTACCCAAAAAAATAATGAGCCCTGAAAAAACGGTGTAGATTACTCGATGATTTATACGACGCTTCATTGTTGTATAGTATAGCAAGATGTGAGAAGTATGAGCAAGCAAGTGGTATTCCTATGAGTGTGTTTAAAAGGACAATCGGTGTTGACATGGGTACGGCTCGCACTCGCCTCTGGAGTAGTGATGTGCCAGAAAGCATACTAGATGAGGCAAGTTGTATAGCAGTCGACACTCGATCAGAGACTGTTGTGGCAGTAGGTGATGAAGCAGCCCAGATGCAGGGGAGGGTAGGCGCACACCTTACTACCGTGTGGCCCGTGCGGCAGGGAGAGGTGGTTGATCCAGCTGCTGCAAAAGCACTTCTGCGTCATCTTGTATCGAGTCGATCGAGTAGAGTAACCTCTGTGTTTCCTGCAAGCGTTATGATCGCGACCCCCAGTATGGCTACTGCTGTTGGGAGAGAATTTTTTTCTTTTGCTGCAGGTGCTGTTGGCACCCGAGAGGTGGTAAGTATTGCCCAACCCTTGGCTGCGGGGATTGGTGCGGGAGTACCCATTGCTGACGCATCTGGAGCGTTTGTATTGCAGTTGGGTGCAGGGGTAGTAGAAGCAGCCGCGGTATCACTGGGGAGTGTTGTTGCACACCGCTCGGGTGTTTTTGGTGGAAACTGGTTGTTGGAACGCCTGCAGCGAGATGTAGAAAAAGCATATGGGATACGAGTCAGCCTGGATGATGTAAGAATATTGTTACATACTTGCACCACTTTTATACCAAAAAAGGAACACATATTCCCGTTGTTTGGTCAAGATCGGCATACAGGTGAGCCAAAACAAGTTGAAGTATCTTCAAGTATATTTACTACTACGCTTGCGTCATGGCTTGATTTGTGCGCAAAACAACTGCAAGAATTGTTAATGGCGGTGCCCACGCAGCTTGTTTCAGATAGCATGAATAAGGGTGTTTTGCTATCTGGCGGTTTGGCACACATCCCTGGGGTGAGCGAGGCTCTTGCTACTGCAGCTGGAGTGCCAATGAGTGTGGTTGATGAGCCAGGCACAGCGGTTATTCATGGCGTGCAGACAGCCGTTACTCATCTGGATGAGTTCAAAAAAAGCGTTATGTATCAAAGTGATGAGTAGTACTACGCGTGTGTCTTCAGCTTGGTTACTTCTTGCTTAAACTGGTTTCCCCTATCGGCGTAGTTTGTAAATGTGCCAAAGCTAGGGCTGCCTGGACTGAGCAACACAATGTTTCCTGGCGAGGCGTGCTGCTGTGCTTCTCGTGCTGCCTGCTGCATTGTTGCTACAAAGACAATCGAGATAGTATGTGTTGGGTTGATCTTTGTTAGTTCTTTTTGTATGTCCTCACCTGTTGGGCGAAACAAGACGAGGTGCGCCACCGAGTTTGCGAGTAATTCTTGGGCAAGTGCGTGAAATGACAGCCCTCGGCTGTAGCCGCCTGCAATGAGCACAACTGGAGTGTCTGGAAATGACTTGAGTGCAGCAATGGTTGCGTCTGGTGTGGTAGAGAGTGAGTCGTTGTAGTACTGTACTTCTTTGATTGTGTCTACATACTCGAGTCGGTGGGCAAGAGGTTGAAAGTGCTCGATGCTCGTCTGCACTCTTTGCTGAGGAATACTGTACATCTTGGCAATGGCGAGAGCGGGGAGAATGTTGTAGCAGTTGTGGTCTCCTGGTAGCTGCACCCTTGATCTCTCAATAACTGTTTTTCCCTTCAGCTTGATTGTACTTGGGGCAATACGGTACTCACTAGTGTCAACTTTTACACCAGTAGAGAGGTGGGCTATATCTGTTGATTCGCTAAACGCTGCATTATAGATGACTGTGTCGCGTGTTGTTTGAAAACGAGTAATAGATGCTTTTGCCTGTTTGTATTCTTCATACGAACTGTAGTAGTCAAGGTGTTCGGGCGTGACGTTTTGCACAACTGCGATGTGGGGACTTACGGTGAGTGGGGAGAGCTGGTGGCTGGAGAGCTCTAGCACAAAGATGGTTTTTTTTGTCTCTTGGCTACTTGTTTTGTCAATTGGTTGTTTTTGATGTGTGTCTGTTGCTATTCGCCATTTTTCCCAGACATCCAGTGGGGGAACACCGATGTTGCCACCCAGAAAAACGTGGGTTGTTCCTAGAAAGTCGGAAAGTACGGTGTAGATAAGGCTTGCAGTGGTGCTCTTTCCCTTGGTTCCTGTCACACCAATGATGGTGGAAGTATCACAGGCACACTTGAAAAATAGGTCGGTATTACTTGTTTTTTTTGCATGAGGAAACGCACGCTCTAGCGCTTGTATAACTGGCGCATTTGGTGGAATACCGGGAGAGAGGGAGAGTGTGACATGCTCTTTTGTTGGTGCGCGGCTAGGTATCTCTTTTGCTGAGAGTACTGCGTGATCGCCTTGCTTGAGTATTGTTTGCCACCGGGCGCTCAACTCTGCCATAGGCTTATCGTCAACAAAGAGAATGGCTGTTGTAGGGAAGTGTTGCGTTAAGAATTGATAGGTAGAAAATCCCTCCCGACCCAACCCCACAATAACGACAGTGCCACTACAAAGCTCAATAACTGACTGGGGAAACACACTCATATACCAAGACTTTCTCTTGCGCTTGGTATATCTACAGCCAGCTGGTTTTGCAAGTTTTCTGCTAGATTTATAGGCACTGCGTGCTCTGTGTTCCAACCAGTAATAAGTGCTTTTGCTCTTTCTGGCAGGTTTTTTTCGTGCAGGAGTACTCTCTGTTGCACTTTTTGAAGTACTACAGGCAGGTTTTTTTTATTTTCTTGATAGACTCTGACAGCAAGCCAGAACGAAATAATAGACTCTTCGTACAGACCCACGCACTCAAGTGGTTTGTTTTTCCCATATCCTGTCAAGTCAACTGCAGTAGTAATGAGTTTTTTATTTTCAAATAGGTTGCTACCAAAGTAGTTCTCGATGTCACTTTGTTCTAAAAACGGAAAGAGAATAATAAAGGCAAAGAGGCATTTGGGGCAGTCTTGACACCAGGTATTTGTTTTTCGACCACGGTTGCAACTACGAAAGACGGGGTGAAAGCGCTCTTGATGAGCAAATAACATACCAATTTGTAGCTCGTAGAGCGGTCGGAGGAGCGAAAAATAGTAGGGGGGAATGGTGTTTTTACTGGAGAGTGTGCGATGTGCGTACTCTTGAAATGCAGTTTCAAAGTGAAATGATTTTGAGTACTGGTGGTTTATTTCTTGGCCAAACAGCGTCGTATTACCTTCGTTAGCACTTCTTTCATTGGAAAGGGCGATAGCATCAAAGTCTTTGAGTCTTGCCAAGAGTGTGGTCAGGAACGCAACACTCGCAGAAAATGGCACGTGACCATTACGGTAGCCTTCTTGATTGAGCCGCAGTACTGTTGGATCTAGTATCCTATCTATTACGAAATGTTTTGATAGATTGCTTAATGCTATGATATCTTTTGTTGCTTGGGTGGGGTTGATAGCAACACTCGCAAGTGATTGCTGTGCTTGGTCGGCGTACAGATTTTGTAGTTGGGTCAGGGTGACGACTGAGTCTTTTCCGCCTCCAATAGGAATGAGTGCCGTGTGGGGTTTTGGTGGCACCCCGCCCGCACCAAGATCTACAGTAGCGTCCGAGTGGAGCGAGAGAGGCATAGCATCTGTATTACTTACAATCTGTACAAAGTCTTTCTCGTTGGGGTCAATCTGGTTGACGAAAAAGAACTCACCCATGCCATGGAGCAACAGGGAGTGCCACCAAGCCACCTGCCAGTCATCTAAATAGGCGACGCGTACATCAATGACCGGAGAAACGGTTGATTTCCAGTAGCTGAGGAGCTCTACCAGGCCTAGAGAGGCGAGAAGACTATGCAGTTCACTCGGGGGAATGGCTACGACATCGTGCTGGGTGACATTGTGGAGTGTGAGCGTGTGGGTGAAGGAGTGATCTGGTGGGGTGCTGTAGCGAAAGGTGATGTGAAGCGCGTTATCGGTGACGCGCCACTCTATAGCATCAAAAGAAATGGTGGGGTACTGTGATCGAAGTACTGCAGTTGTTTTCATGTAGCATTCATTATAGCGTATGTACAAAAGAGCTTCATCAAAAAGTTATAAGATATCTTTGCATCGTCTGAACATTGGTGACTGATCACTTGTTTTTTTGCACCCTTCTCTTTAAAGGCGAAGTATTTTTTTTGGCAGAGTTATGCTCTTTTTTTGTGAAAAAAAGCACGTTTTTACTCTAGAAAAAATATACTCATTTTGTGCAGTGTGGCGGTGTTTAAAGTAGATGGAGTAACAGTGGCTTTCAGCTCGTTGCAGCAGGGCATGCATCTGCTATTCATTTCGTACGTTTGGTTTTTGTTTACCGAAGTGGAAAGATGCTGAAGTGTACTATTTTTAATAGAGTATCCCCCTTTAAAGGGAGTGCAAGCCCAGAGCTTGTTTGTCTTGCATGTTCTGATATAAAAACCAGCTTGCGAGAATGGATGAGAGTGCCTAAAATGGGCAGAAACGTTTGGATGCTGTTTGGACAGCGAATATACGTATACAGGAGGCACTGAGTGAAAAAAAATAATGATACAAAAGTGAAAATTTTTGACTTATCTTTTTTTGGCAGTAAAAAGCATCAACTGCTAGATTCAATAAACCTACAGAAACCCCCAAGACAGGCTAAAAATAGTCCTATAACAGTGATTTTTACACCAAATCCGGAGCACATCGTGCAGTCCAAGAGCGACGTAGAGTTTTACCATCTCTTGCTGCAAGCAGACATTCGCATACCCGATGGAATAGGCCTTATAGTTTCATCTCGGTTGCTATTTTTGCTTGGAAAGCTCCCAAAGCCACTTGCAGAGCGCATCACGGGTGTAGACCTGAGCACATCATTACTTCATTTAGCCTGGCAGGCAGATACAACTGCTTTGCTTGTTGGTGGAAAAGACTATCAAACAGGGAAAAAATATACTGTCCGAATACATCTTGGTGATATCTCATATACTGTGCGCGATGTAGAGCAACTGAGTGGTTCTCGCACCCAAGCTCCAGGTAAGAAATCAACAGATGGCAGTAAAAACGGCTTGGTTTATCATGAATTATGGTGGAGTGGTGGTTTTGCAGATGTTTCTAGACCTACGCAAACAGAGGTTGCTCGGCTACACGCTGCGATCCAAACTCTTCGCCCTGCAGTTGTGTTTGTGGCGTTTGGCGCGCCATACCAAGAGCGTTGGGTGATGCAAGAGAAGGAGTTTTTGCGCCAAAACGGTGTTCGGGTAGTGTTGGTGGTGGGTGGGGCGTTTGATATGTTGCTTGGCAAATTACCTCGCGCGCCACGATGGATGCGCGCGGTAGGGCTCGAGTGGCTGTTTCGTTTGGTGCGTGAGCCGTGGCGCTGGCGACGCCAGCGCGCACTCTTGGTGTATGTGTGGCTCACGCTCAAAGAAGCGTTTCGTCGTGGGTGATACAAAACCCCTCTATCCCGACTAAAGTCGGGATGTCCCTGCCCCCCCGATGTTTCATCGGGGGGTCTCCTTACAAAAGGGAGAGGGGGCTGGATTTTATTCGTCAGAGATGGTAGTTATACCAAGTAGCCAGAGCACTGACTCTTTTTTGTATCGGCGGTCACCTCGAGAATTAATACGGATAGGGTTGAGTTTACCCCTCTTGCCCCATCTTTTTATAGTCAGTGGCGAGACACGCAGGAGGTCTGCTACTTCGCGTACGGTGAGTAAATCTGGCAGATTGCTAATATCTAGCTTATTAGCATCATCAGCTCTGCCTGTTTTTTTTACTTTTTGGTCAGACGCGCTGTCACTGGTTGCGGGGACGGCGGTGTTCATGCTACTCCTTTCGTAGGTGAGCGTACTTGGTATACATCTGGCAGGACAAAGACATACATTGCAGATCAAAATCTGCGCAATTTGTCTTTAGTACTCTTAAAAGTAGCAGAGTAGTACCAAGTAGGTCAACAGAGTATTTTATCTGTCTCAGCAAGCTAAATAGAGTTATCTTTACTTTTCCACAATTACATCTTATAATTGTCAAAACAGTAGTAGAAAATATCTTATAGTTATTTGATGGGGAAAAGTTTGTATGATTAGGCTCAACCAAAGGCAGCCAGTAGACCAGCAAAAAGCAATAGCTGCCAAATATATTTACGAGCATGGGGGGGGCGAGGATTTAGCTGCTACTCTCAAGCAGCTCGACTCTGGAATTCAAGCTCAGCTTTTTTATATTTTTATAAGGGGTATAAATCCTGTTGGTCAGCCTTTGCCCGGGGTTTCCTCAGAAGGAATTGCGCAGTTAGCCTCACTGATATTTAGTTGGATGGCAAATAATAGAGAAGAGTGGAAGTAAAACCCCTCACTTTTCTGCTTGGTGGTAGCCAGGCGCGAAAGTGAGGGGTTTTTGATTTTCTAGCTTAACTTACTTCAGCTCGACAACACAACCAGCCTCTTCAAGTGATTTCTTGGCGGCCTCGGCGTCTTCTTTTTTAGCACCTTCCAGAACTGTCTTTGGGGCACTTTCAACAAACGTCTTGGCATCACCTAGGCCGAGTTCTGGCTTGAGAGCACGCACAGCTTTGATAGCACCGATCTTGTTTGAGCCTGCATCTTTGAGGATAACGTCAAACTCGGTTTGTTCTTCAGCTGCTGCTGCCTCGCCACCTGCTGCAGGCATGGCGCCCGCCATCATCATAGGTGCAGCGGCACTCACACCGAAGGTGTCTTCAAGGGCTGTTACGAGTTCTGATACTTCCATCAGGGAGAGTTCAGACACAGCATCAACGATGCTTTGTACCTTTTTGGAAAGGTCTTTTTTTTCTTCTGTCATAGGTTTCCTTTTTAGATATGACTACTTGTATTACTTACTACTGTTTATGCTGTTTCCTGTGCTTTCTTATCTTGTAGGGCCTTGAGTGCATAGACAAGGTTTTTTTGCCCTGCCTTTAAGACATTCACTAAACCATATGATGGACCCTGGATGCGCGCAATAAGAGTTGCGATGAGTTCGTCCTTGCCAGGTAGTTTGCTTAGTGCCAGTACTTCTTCAATAGAGAGCACCTTGTCTTCCATGTAGCCTTGCTTGATGGTTAGTTTTTCCGTCTCGTCGTGAAAGGAAAAGAGCGCTTTGATAGCGGCAACTGCGTCGCTGTTGGAGAACACAATGGCGTTCATGCCAGTGAGGGAGTCGGTCAGCTTTCCTTTGCCTACCGCAATATCGATGAGGGTGTTTTTGGTCACCAGCATCTCGCCACCAGCGGCCGCAATTTGCTTTCTCAGCTCTACTTGGTCATTGACAGTAGTGCCAGAGTAATCAACGATGGTAATTGATGCAGCATTCGCTACTTTATCTCTCAAAAGAGCAATTTGATCTTGGTTTTTTTGACTTGGCATAGTTTTTGTCGTACCTAGTGTATGTAATAATTAGTTAGTTGGTTCACAAGAGAGTACGCTCAAACGCTTGCAGCGTGCGCGTAGTTGGTTTTTTACCAAGGGGAGAGTATATAGCTTTGGTAGTCTTTTGGTTAGACTGCGTAAAAGCTAGTGTGTCTTCCTCGGTGCGACTTATGTTTGCACACTGTCTTTGGAACAAGGGCTAGTATATCACGGATTACCTACCCTGCAATCTTCAAAGTTCTTGACATGCCTACCTGCGCAATTACAACAGGTCATTGTGCTTTGCCAAAACTGTGTTACTATCTGTTCTATGTATAGATGGAGTGTGTCCACCATTACTTTTAAGAAGCAACAACTTCGCGGCGCGCGGGTTGGCTTTTATGTAGCATAAGACACACCACACATAAAACGCTCACACCCGCTTAAGACAAGCGGGTTTTTTGCTTTTACACCATCGCAACTATAGGTTGGTTGGTTGAAAGCAGGGCGGTTTTTTATAAAATTGATGCAGTAGCATCCATGGTGATTGATGCGAGTATTTACTTGCAGCTATTTGATAGTCATACAGACCGAGAAACCATCCGATGCATTCGTGATATCTTTGAGCAAACAGCACTGCAGCTTGATGCATCGTTGTTAACGGCAGATGCGCAGCTACTACAGGCTCATCCAGCCTGTATTTCTCTGGGGGAGTATCAAAAACTGTGTTAGACTAACAAAGTCTGAAAGTCTGATATGAAACAACACGCATCTAATGAAAAAAACTATCTTCAACGCCTTCGTCACTCGGCAGCGCATCTACTAGCAGCTGCAGTGCTCCAGCTCTATCCAGATGCCAAGCCAACCATAGGCCCTGCCATTGATGATGGGTTTTATTATGACTTTGACTTCCCAGAGCCGGTGGGCGAGGCCGAGCTAGCGGCTATCGAACAAAAGATGCACGCACTTCTCTCCCGCTGGAAAGAGTTTTCCCATAGGGAAGTTTCACCAAAAGAGGCACGCGCGCAGTTTGCGCGCAATGCATACAAACTGGAACTGATTGACGAACTTGACCAACAAAAAGAAGCGATCACTCTGTACACCTCGGGCGCCTTCACCGACTTGTGTCGTGGTGGACACGTAGAAAAACCCAGCGAAGAACTACAGCACTTTAAGCTCCTTTCGGTTGCTGGTGCGTACTGGCGGGGAAGTGAAAAAAATAGCATGTTGACGCGCATCTATGGCACCGCATTTTCTTCCAAAAAAGAGCTAGATGAGTATCTCCAGATGAAAGAAGAGGCAAAGAAGCGCGACCACAAAGTGCTCGGACCGCAACTTGACCTATTTACCTTTTCAGAACTTGTTGGCTCTGGCTTGCCACTCTGGACGCCCAAAGGCATGGTTATACGCTCAGAGCTTGACAACTTTGTGTGGCAGTTGCGCCAGGAAAAGGGCTACCAGCGGGTAGAAATTCCCCACATTACCAAAAAAGATCTATATGAAACCAGTGGTCATTGGGATAAGTTTAAAGATGAGTTGTTTCGTATCGTGACGCGTGAAGGGCATGAGTTTGCCATGAAGCCGATGAACTGTCCGCATCACACCCAGATTTTTGCTAGAAAGCCGCACAGCTACCGAGAGATGCCTCAGCGGTATGCCAACACCACGATGGTTTATCGCGACGAGCAGAGTGGTGAGCTGGCTGGGCTTTCTCGAGTACGTTCGATCACCCAGGACGATGCCCATGTATTTTGTCGGCCATCTCAGATAAAAGAGGAAATGTTTAAAATCTGGGATATTATCGACACCTTTTACTCAGCCGTGGGGTTTGACCTTGACCTACGTATTTCTTTGTCTGACCCAGCAGAGCCAAAAAAATACCTGGGGAAACGAGATGACTGGTTGGTCGCCGAGGCAACGCTGCGCGAGATGGCTGATGAGCGAGGAGTAGAGGCTCAGGAAGTGGAGGGAGAAGCTGCCTTTTACGGCCCCAAGCTAGACTTTATGGCGCGGGACGCACTCGGTCGCGAGTGGCAGGTGGCGACTATTCAGCTTGATATGAACATGCCCGAACGCTTTGATCTCTATTGTATTAACGAGAGTGGTGAAAAAGAGCGGGTGGTGATGATCCACGCGGCGATTATGGGCGCTATTGAGCGCTATTTATCAATCTTAATTGAGCACTATGCAGGCGCATTTCCTGTGTGGCTGTCACCTGTGCAAGTCAAGATTTTGCCTATTTCTGATAAATTTTTGGAATACGCGCACAGTGTGGAGAAGACTTTGCAAGAGCAAGGGGTGAGGGTAGAGCTTGATGAGCGTTCCGAGCGACTTTCAGCTAAAATTCGTGATGCACAGCTAGAAAAAACTCCCTACATGTTGGTAGTAGGGGAGAAAGAACAAGCAGACAACTCTGTTGCTGTGCGCACGCGTGAGGGTGGCGCGCAAGAGGTGCTGGCTCTTGATAGCTTTGTAGAGCAGGTTGTTAGAGAGATTAGCGAGAGAGCTTGATGTTGTGAAGAGAAATTGCTATTTTGATGCTTTGATGCTAAAATGCTCTAAATAAGTAAGAGAGGCATGAGTATGCGCACCACAATTTCATTTAATGATTCGGTCTACACAGCTTTAAAAACTCAAGCAACAGAGGCAGGCACGACTGTTTCACAGCTGGTACAGGACGCTGCCATTCATAGCTTACTTGAAAATGCAGAAGATATTGATGATGCGCTGGCGCGCTTGAGCGAGCCTACGTATTCATTTGATGATCTTCTCAAGACATTCAAGCTTGAGGGTTTGCTGTGAAGTACACTATCAAGTACAAGAAAAGTGTTGAAAAAGATCTACGCAAACTTTCACAGAAAGATAGATCTGCAGTAGTGCGCAAGATTGTATCTCTCGGAGAGACTCCTCGTCCTGCATACAGCATTAAACTAAAAGGATCGGTCAATTTATATCGCCTACGACACGGTGCATACAGAATTATATATCAGATCTTTGATACAACGGTGATGGTGGTAGTGGTAAAAGTAGGTCATCGCAAAGATGTATACAAACCGTAGTTAGATTGAGTTATCGCTCCATCGCTTTATCATCTTTTTTACATCAATGGCATGCAAAAGTAGCCCCGCAGACCAAAACATCTCTGACATCTCTTCCCAGTGTCCCCAGACAGCATAGCTTTCAGTTTCTCTGAGTGGTACGTACAAAAGCATAGGCACAAACCAGCCAAAGAGTTTGGGTGATGGGCAAAATACATCAAGTGCGTTGGCAACTGATTGACGGCCCATTTTCTTTAGTACAAACGGAATGATCCAGGCGGTTGCGCAGTACACAGAGATGATCCAGTAGGCATAGTATACGTACTCAATAATGCCATCCAGATTATGAATGGTAATTTCTTGCTGAGAGTTTACTTTTGCTATTTCTTCGGGTGTTTCGATTCCTAGCAACCGCTGTCCCCAGCTGATTTCCTCCCCTCCAGCTACAAAGAAGACCAACCCACCAGTACACAGCACGACGGCCAGTAGTTTAAGAAGCGCTGTTTTCGAGTGACGAAGACTCCAGCCGGCAACGCTCAGTGTTGCGGCTGCTCCAAAAAAGAAAAAGCACGTAAGGTACTCAAAGACACTATCCTCACCTTTCAAGAAGTAAAACACGGTGTGAAAATAATGCTGCTCGACAACAAATAGTAGCGAGAGTAAGAGAAACGGCAGGGAAAACTGACTGTATGGCTGCAGTTGTCTGTAGCGCTGTTTTGAACCAAACAACAAGAGAAAACTGCTGAGTAGGGCAGTGATAAGGACTAACGCGCTGGGGTGGATGTGGAACATACCAAAGGTGTAGTTTTCAAAAGTAAAAAAGTTGATCACAAGCAACAATGCGGTTAGTGGTAAAAGAAACCATTGGGCTTTGCATACTTGTGTGTGCCAGTTGTTGGAGACGCGAGCAGAGAAGAAAACCCTACTCATGATCTGTAAGCCTAGTCCTCCATAAAACACCTCCAGTAGAGTAAGAGAGAGCTTGGTTTCAATAAAGCCAGGATAGATAATAGCGTCAGCTAGCAAGAGGGCGGTAGGAGTGAGCCACGCCCACGCTAGCACACTACGCACTATAGTGCTCCAAGATTGCTTTGTTTGCGTGCTCATACCATCAGGTTATACCCACTTCGCTTTTTACTTGCAAACTCATTGTGCCAAATCTTTTTACTCGTCCAAAAACCCGCCACTTTGATGACTCCACAGCGAAGCGTAGATGCCGTTTTTTTTAAGTAGCTTTGAGTGTGAGCCAGACTCAACAATTTTCCCCTCATCCAGCACAACGATGGCATCGAGCTTAGCAATGGTGCTTAATCTATGGGCAATCACGATGCTGGTGCGATTTTGAAATAGTTCATCAAGCGACTCTTGGATGCGCGCCTCGCTCTCGCTATCAAGCGACGAGGTGGCCTCATCGAGTACCAATATTGGCGTGTCACGTAGCATTGCGCGAGCAATAGCGATGCGCTGGCGTTGACCACCACTTAGTTTGACTCCTCGCTCGCCCACCAGTGTGTCATAGCCATCTGGCAGCGTCTCGATGAACGAGTGGGCATGTGCTTTTCTGGCAGCAGCTATGACCTGTTCTCGACTTACCTGTTGTGATCCATATCCAATGTTTTCTAGCACTGAGCGATGAAAGAGCGTGGTGTCTTGGGGTACGTATGAGATAAGCTGAGTGGCGATGTCTCGGGTTAGCTCTTTCCCATCAACCGTGATGCTTCCTTTTGGAGTGTCATATAGGCACAAAAGTAGCTTGGTCAGCGTGCTTTTTCCTCCACCACTTTTGCCTACTACACCCACTTTTTTTCCTTTTTTGATACGCAAAGAGATGCCATCAATGGCTACTTCGTTCGGGCTTTCTGGATAAGAAAACGAGAGGTTGGTGAGTTGCAGTTCTTTGTTAAACGTGTGTTTGTGTTTCTTTTTTTCTTTTGTTGTTTCGATCTGCCGGTTGGCGGAGAGAAATCTCACAGAATCATGCCCACTTTCTACCTCTTCCAAGTTTGCAAAGAGGTAGCTATGGGCTTCTTCCCCGCGGGCTAGTTTTCTCCCAAATTCAGACAAATACCACACAGCATCCCAAATAGTAGCGGTGAAGAGGAGTACTGTTGCCAGCAGAGTAGAGAGCTGCCCGAGCGTAATACCACCCTGGAAGTAGAGCCAAACATTCAAGACAATACTGGCAGGCCAGATGAAGTCGCGTACAAAAAAACTCATACTTCCCCAAAAAATCATGCCGTAGAGAAATGATTTTTGGGCAGCATCAAGCGCGATGTTTTGTTTTTTTGCAACGGCTTGTACTTCCTGCTCTCTGCTGTTGTAGGCAAAAATAGCCTGGAAGTTGGCAATAGCGTCAAAGATAATGGCGTTTTTGTCTGCACCTTTGTCGGTCTCGATAGCGTTATAGTGCATGTCTCTCTCCAGCGTATACCTACCCACCAGCAGCATGCCGATAACCCCAGCCAAAAATACAGCTCCTGTTTGCCAGTTAAGAGAACTCAAGATCAAGAATATGCCGATGATGTCCACGAGTCTGGTGATGTACTCAAAGCAAAAACTGGTCAGCACCTCTTTTGTTTCGTTCGTCAGTGTGTTGATGTGTGAGGCAATTTTTCCTGTAAATGAGTTGATGAAGTAACTATACTTTCGCTCTAGAACTCTAGAAAAAAGCCAGTTTTCATAGTGGTAGGTGATGGGCTGGATGTACTTTCGAAATAGATACTCTGAAAAGCGCCAGCTGGCGTTGTGCAGAGAGCTGGCTGTGATTAAGGCGACAACAGGCACCCAGACATCGCCGACTCCAGACGCGGTAGGCAGTGCGTCTACCAGCTGACCGATAAAGACGGGAATAGTAGCAAGGAATGCACTAGAAGCTGCAAAAGAGATTGCCACACCAGCTACCACCGTGCGGTAGGGACGCAGGTACTGCCAGAATGTTGTGAGCGACTGGTAGCGTTTCATAGGTGCGTGCCATGTTATTTTGCAAGTTCTACTTTTATGCCGGGACTCATGGTGGCAGCAATAGAGAGCTTTCTTGTTTTTGTCTTGGTTGCCGTGAGGAGTGCGGTGAGGTTTTCAACAAGGTCCTTTGTCTCCATATCAGTTTTGCCGATCACCACGTGGTAGAGTGGTGCTTTTTTTTCTGTTTTGATGGTGACTGTTCCAGAGGAAAGTTGTTTCTTCTTACCTTCGATGTCTTGGGTGAGCGTGCCATTTTTGGGGTTTGGCATCAGGCCTTTGGGGCCAAGGCTGCGGGCAAACTTGGTGAGTTTTGGCATGTCAGCTGGGGTGGCTAGCAACACATCAAAATCTATGTTTCCGTCTTCAATCTGCTTGGCCACTTCTTCTGAAAATACCGCTACAGTGTATGTTTTACCTGTGTTATGTGGTAGCGCTACGCTGCCTACCTCACCCGCACTCTCCACCACCCCATGAGCGGTAATAGTGCCAGGAAATGACGAGTATGACAGCTTTTTTATCATCTCGATGGCAGAGAAGGGGTCGTACTTTCTGGTTTTGTCTACATGAGCGCGAACAGCGCTGTACTTAGCACTACGATTTTTTCTTGGTTTCTTGGCGGCCTTGATTGCTGTTGGCTTTGCTTCGCCCTCGCTTGCTGGCTCTGCAGACTGTTCTACAACATCTGCCTTGACTACCTTTGGCAAGTCTTTTGGGTCGATAGACATATCGACGTTTTTGGTGCTACCCATATTTTCCTATTCTCCCACGTCCCCAATAGTTATCGGGATGAGTGGTGCTATTGAATACTTTTTTGTTGTGTTTGATTGGCTTTTACTTGACTGTTAGCCCCATGCTGCGGGCCGAGCCCATGACGATCTTCATGGCACTCTCCACACTAGTAGTGTTGAGGTCTGGTAGTTTTTCCTCTGCTATGGCTTTAATTTGGTCCATGGTGACAGTACCGGCCGACTCTCTCCCTGGTTTTTGACTGCCAGATTTTAGTTTGACCGCGCGTTTTAAGAGGTCGGTGACAGGCGGTAGCTTGAGCTCAAAGGTAAACGATTTGTCTTTATAGACTGTGATAAGGGCAGGAATGACCTGACCCCGCTTGTCTGCGGTGGCATCATTGTACTGTTTTATGAAGTCCATCATGTTGATGCCTGCCTGCCCCAAGATAGGTCCTACCGGTGGTGCGGGGGTGGCTGCGCCAGCAGGAAGGTTTAGCTTGAGTGTTGTGTCTATTTTTTTTGCCATAGATTGGGTTGCTTTTTGCTTATTACGTGCTTGGTTCTCTTGCTAAAAACAAGACGCATGTTTTAGCGCGAGGGAGTAGTGATTGTATCACAGCCTACACCTTCTGCACCTGCAAGAAGTCAAGCTCAACAGGTGTTTCACGACCAAAGATATTGACCAAGACCTCTACCTGACCTTTTTCTTCGTTAATGGTGCGTACGGTAGCTAGGAAGTCATTAAATGGACCTTCGACAATCTTGACCGCCTCGCCCTCGACAAACTCTGCCTTGAATTGTGGGGCTGCTTGGCTCATGTATTTTTGAATAGCCTCGACCTCGTGTTTGGGCAGGGCAGAGGGCTTGTTGCCAATGCCCACAAAGCCAGTTACGCCTTGAGTCGTGCGGACCGCAAGCCAAGAGTCATCAGTTAGCTCCATGTGTACTAACATATAACCAGGAAAGATTTTTTCATTGACTGTTTTTCGTTGCCCGCGCTTGATCTGGATTTTTTCCTGGGTAGGGATCAACACCTCGAGGACCTTATCGGTAAGATTGAGTGTCTCGGCACGCTGCTTGAGTGTCTCGGCTACTTTGTTTTCGTGTCCCGAGTAGGTGTGCACCACGTACCAGCGAGCTTTTTTGTTGGTTACGTCAGAAATAACCACTAGATTGGGTGAAGAAACTGTCGCTTCTTGTACCTCTGGTACCTCGGGAATATCAGTTTGGGGAGTGTCGTTGGTGTTCATAATGCTTGGTTATTTGTACTATACTACCTGCTTTTTAAAAAAATAAGCTGAGTATTCTTTGGAATACATAGTCAATTACCCCGATGTAGAGGGCGATACCGCCACACACAACAACAACTAAAAGGGTGAGTTGCTGTGTCTCACTTCGAGTAGGCCAGGTGACTCGCTTTACTTCTTCAGCTACTTGACGCAGGTACTCGGCAGGGTTCAACATAGGTATTCTTTTTACTGGACAGCCGATTGTATCAAAGAGGGTGCAGGAAAGAAAGTGGTATCACAGGTTTTGTGATTACTTTGCACCTGAAAATACATGTATTATTTTTTGTTGGTTGAGGTGATCTTCTCTGTTTGTGCCTCTATCGTCAATGGTGTTTACTACGAGATGGCGTGTTCTAATGGTTTGTCGCAGACGTAGGCGACGCAGGTACTTTGACAGTAAAATGAGCATGCTAACGCCAATGCCAAACCCAAGTACTATTGGTGCTGGGGAGGGGTCGGCGGGGTAGGCTTGGGTGGTGGCCAGTAATCCAGCCGAGGGAGTGGCAGTGCCACTAGCGGTGCTCTCAACTGCAGCTGCGACTACTCCTTCCTCTTTTTTACTACTGCAGGAAGTGCTGCTTGGGTTGCTTGGCAGTCGGCAGCTACCAGATACGCAAGTCAGACCTCGTGCGCACTCAAGACTACTGCCGCAACTGGTGTTACAGCTGGCACGCACTTGGGCTTGTTCTGTTGTGCTTAGGGGGGTACAAGCTACGCTTTGTGTATTTTCGGGCAAGCGACAACGATTGCTCCAACAGGTGAGTGTGCCTGCACAGTCGCTATCACTGCTGCATACTTGGTTGCACTGCAGAGAGCCGGCGGTGGCAGCTTGGGTGTTTTCTGATTGTTCAGTACTAGAGCTTTGGTTGGTCTGTTCATCGTCTGATTCTTGAGGAGGCGGCGTGCTGGTTGGGTTGGTGTTGGGTGGTAGGGGTGGGTGGTGGGCGCTGGACTCTGGCTGGCGGGGGTAGGTGAGGGGGAGGCTGGTTGTACTTCTTTGATGGGGAAGGTGTGCGAGTAGGGGTTGTAGGCATACTTTGTTGTATCTGTGAGCAGGAAGGAACTTCCTGTTTCAATCGATACAGTGATACTTTCCGGCTGGGTTGTATGAAACGAGAGAGTAAGTGATTGGTTGCTATCAGCATACGCCTCGTCTTGGTTTAGGCCAGTAAACTCGGTAAAAACACGATACCCACCGTCTGTTTGCTCTACCTCACTTTTTATCAATGAGAGTGGGCCACTGCCCGCAGATACTTGGAGGTCGGCGATGGCGTCACTTTGAATGAAGAGTACCAGACGTGCTGTCTGTGTGTGTTCGGGTGGGAGGGTGGTAGTAGTTCTGATTTCTTGCGCTGATGTATTCGGGTGGGTGAGAGGGAGGGGGGCGGAGGCAGTGAGTTTTGGCTGAAATACTTCATCAGTAGCCTCTTGAGCAGCTGGCTGGAGGCGACTATTGTGATCTATCAAAACACCCATTACACCAGAGACAATACAGAGGGCAGCAACGCCTGTCCAAAAAAACCGCGCGGCCTTCATGATGCGTTTTTTTCCTGTTTTGAGTGCTCTTTGCCACGGTTTCATACGTACTACTATAACAGGTTCGTCTAGGTAGTGTAGAATGGTTGCGCGCGTACTACGCTATAGTGTACAACGTGGCTATAAGTACTGTGTATTTTGAAGAAAGGAATGTATGTCCCAGACAGCTGTTCAAAAGGCCATTATCACCGATGCAGGCTTTGCCAGTAGGTACCTTCCTATTACCAAAACAATACCCAAAGCTATGTTGCCACTGGGCAATAGACCTATTATGCAGTTTATGGTGGAGGAGTGTGCCCAGGCAGGCATTAAAGAAATTATCATTGTTGCTACACCCGAAGGAAAACCAATCTATGAAGACTACTTTAATAACAGCGTGAATCGCATTAGAAAACAACTAGCCTCGCAGGGTAAAGAAGATAGATACGAGCCTGTCCAGCAGGTGCTTGATTTCCCCAAGATTGTGGTGATTACCCAAGACCCTAGTTTGCCGTATGGCAATGGCTCGCCGGTAGCATCAGCCAAAAAATTTGTGGAAGGAGAACAGGCTTTTCTTGTGATGTACAGCGATGATGTGGTGTATGGAGCTGTAGGAGATGCCCAGACTATGGTGAGTGCGTACGCACAGAATCCAGGTGTATCTGGTGTGATCATGGCGCAGGAAGTTGATGCGAGTGTTGTCGATAAGTACGGCATTATCTCTTTGAAAGAAGATGGAGTGTCACTTGATACCATCATCGAAAAGCCAGATAAAGGCAGTGAGCCGTCCCGACTGGCGTCGTACGGGCGATATCTGCTTACGCCTGCTATTTTTGAGCACTTGGCGCCTCAAAACACAGGTAAAGATGCAGAGCTGTGGACGGTGGATGCTATCACCAAAGTTGCCCAAGATGCCCCGGTGCTTGTTGAACACACCAAGGGCGAGTGGATGACCACAGGTGACCCGGAAAACTACTTTCATGCTCATTTAGAGTACGTGCGAAAGTACGAGTCGTATGGGAGTAAAGTGGAAGAGTGGCTGGACTAGCTAGCTACGACCTTTCTTTACCAGCGGATCTTTCTTCTTCAAGCCAAAATCTAAAAGACTTTGATTGTAAAGAGTGGGGAACAATCATCATAAGCAAGTGCATTTCTTTCTTAATTACTTTGATAGGGTAGTCAAGAAATGATCGCCAAGCACCATCGCGCATCATGCTGAGTACTGCGGCAACCAAAGTTGGTCCATTCATACTTAATTTTGTGCACCCGTGTTGATTATTTTTTGATGCAAGAATTTGGATCGGTAATTGCTACTTTTGGATCATGGTGGGTAGAAGAAAATTGTTTTTTCACGAGTTTTGTAGGGTCATCAGTTACACCTAGTAGGTCTAAAAGAGGCTTGAGTCTTTCACCAGTCATAGAAGCTGTTTTAGTACCACTTCCTTGCATAACTCTTCGCACTAAGACCAAAGCCTGGGGGGGGAGATTCTCCAGTATCAGGGTTTCTCCATCTGGGTTCTGAAGCCCAAGCAAAACTAATAATCTCATGCTGGTGTTCTCTACTTTTTGGCATTATTCCTTTTGTCTGGCAAAAAATGCATTATATCACCTATCTGGCAGAGCGCCAGATTTGAAAACATTTTTTATTTGCTATAGTCTTATCTAGTCGTAGTAGGTTGGCACTTTAATATCTTGTAGGTTGCTAGAGCGTGGGGGAACACAGCAATTTTCCTCAACAGTTCTTTGTACGGGCCTATGGGTTGTTCTCTCATCATGCGTGGTGCGGGACGCCCTGCCCACTTATTTCTTTCGGGGAATAAGGTGTTCCCTCGCGTTGTGGTGGCCTCTGTGATGTGTATTTTTGAAAAAAGTGTTTTCGCTCTGCAGTGAATGGGGTACAATTGGGCTACCTACGAAATGCCGAAGTGGCTCAGTGGCAGAGCACCATCTTGGTAAGATGGGGGTCACGGGTTCGATTCCCGTCTTCGGCTCATGTTTTTGCTCGGGCATCTGTAAGTGTGATAACATACCCAGTATGGCAGTACGAAGAACCGCACAGGTAGGACATCCAGCACTTCAGAGCGCGAATGAAATAATTTCAAATTTTTCTGATACAAAACTTCTTTCTTTGATTCAAGACCTAGAAGACACCATGCTAGCAGCAGACCTGATAGGTTTGGCAGCCCCACAGATAGGGGAGAACCATCAGGTGTTCATTACCCAACCCAGAAAAACAAAGTCTCGACCAGAGATTGCCGATGAGCTGCGGGTGTACATCAACCCCACCATCACCCAGTTTTCAGATGAGACAGTTACTATTTTTGAAGGGTGTGGCAGCGTGGTGCATGGTCAGCTCTTTGGCCCGGTTTCTCGTCCTAAAACGATCACGATCGAGGCATTTGATAGGGTAGGGAAGAAGTTTTCTTTGACGTGCGATGGTATTTTGGCTAGGGTTATCCAGCACGAATACGACCACCTGCAGGGCGTGGAGTTTCTTGAAAAAGTCTCCGATTACAGAGAAATGATGGCGCTAGAGCACTACAAAGAAAATGTGGCTACTTCGCAACCTCATATTGATGCTTCGCAGATTTCTGCACTTGAATTCAAGTATCTCTAGGTTGTTTTGATCGCGCTGCTATATCTTGTTTTTGCCCAAAGGCCTCCCTCATGATAAAATTCGGTAGCAAAAATACGCTAGGTTACCCAAGTGGCCAACGGGGGCAGACTGTAAATCTGCTGGCACACGCCTACATAGGTTCGAATCCTATACCTAGCACTTGTGCTATCTTAGCTCAGTTCCCCGACGCACAGTCGGGAGAGCCAAGAGTGTTGATAGTAAGGTGAGAGAACGGCAAACATTGGAAATATAGCGCCATCTTAGCTCAGTTGGTTAGAGCGGCTGTTTTGTAAACAGTAGGTCCGGGGTTCGAATCCCCGAGATGGCTCAAAATGGCCTCTCCCAAAACCCATTTTTGTGTGTATAATCGTGTGTATGAGTAAACACACCACGTACCTACAACTGCGCGATGCGCAAGTTGCCCTATCTGTGGGGAAATTACGCTCTGATACAAGGGTGCAGGTAAAAATGCCGGCATTTGTAGTCAAAGCGCTTGATGCACTTTTTCCTGACACCGATAGAAGCACGCTTTTAACCAGCCTGGCTGTTGATACCTTGGTGCGGAGACTAGAGCTAGATCACGATGCGCCTGCTAGACTAGCAGCACAAGACCAAGCGGGCCTAGACACGCTCATTTTATATTTAGAAGAGAGAGAGCGTGCAGATTCTTAAAAAAGGTAGTATTGTTATTGTTCGGTTTCACCCTGGTTTTGGATCAGAACTCAAGCGATTTCGTCCAGTAGTTGTGATTTCAGAGTATGTCCAAAAAAGAGACGAGCGGTTTGTTTTGATTGCTCCGTTGACAACCAGTCTTACCGATCCAAACTTCGAGTGCGAACTGCTTCTTGCTGAGTATGATTGTTTAGACCAGAACTCTCTTCTTCTTTCTTGGTACCTCTGGACTATAGATGTGGGGAGAGTAGAGATGCGAGTGGGGGAGTTGCGACCAGAGGACGCACTGCGCATGGACGAGCAACTTCGTCGGGTTTTAGGGTAGTGATAAAGATCCGAGTGTTTTTAAACTTGACTGTCCGCTAGTTGCTATTTGAAAAAAAAACACCTCTGGCGTATACTACCAGCTCGGGCGAGTGTTAGCGTCCAACAGAAAGATAGATATGGCAGCAAAAAAGAAAAAAGGACCACGCCAGGCAGTAGGGCTGAAGTGCTCTGTATGCGGGGCGTTTGGGTACATCACCCAGTACAACAAAAATAATGAGCAGTTAAAAAAACAAACGGGTGGTGACCCCACCTTCCCACTCAAAAAATACTGCAGTGTCTGCTGTGCTCACACCGAGCATAAACAAGCCAAGAAGTTAAAGTAGAGTGCTATCTATAGAATCTCTTGTTGTAGGCGATCCTCTTTCTCAGGTTGAAGCTGCGCTTATTCATGATGAAACAGAACGACTACTAGCTGTTTGTTTTTTAGCGCTAGGATTTGATGTTTTCAATAAAATACAAACTATTGTTGCTACCAAACCAGCTAAGAAGAAACGTGGATCAAGAAAGACACGCCCAGACTTGGTAGTCATAGATGAAAGTCGAAACGGGTTAATACTTGAAGCTAGCAGGGTTTCTTTGGGTGGCAGAAGAAAGAGTAGGCAAAAAAGAGCCATTGCAGGCGCTGGTCTAGGAAATTTTTATGTTCAAGTAGTTCGTTCTGACATAGAGTTATTTAGAAACGCAATTATTGCTAACGATACTTCTCAAATTTCTACATTCTTATGCACTTTTTTTAAAGGAATTTTGGTATGGAATAATCAGATAATTATTGCTCCCTCGGATGACTGGATTATGCAAATGAGGTTAAGTCAATCAATAGCCTCAGATATTAATTTAGCCAATAAAATAGGTAGAAAATTTTAGTTTAGCCATCTTCTTCATTCAACATTCATAATCTTTTACATACCTCCAAAATCTCTTCACACCCATGCAAAAAGAGTGGCTCTATGGTCTGGGCACTTCGTATAGCTTGTTCTACCCAAGATTGCGCCTTGCCGTGTGCGCTGGTGAGCACCTCCAGCTGGGCTACGACGTGTTCTAGCTCTAGTTTTCTGGCGATATTTTTCTGGCTAAAGACCTCCCAGACGCTGTGTTCCCACTCGCCCCATTCAGACAAGGTGTATAAAAAGCACCCAGCAGCGACTGCGTCGTAGGCCATGTCGCCCGATGGCTTGGTAATGAATCCGTCTGCCCAAGGAAAGCCATATTGAATAAGCAGCTCGTTCGCGTCAACAAGTTGTGGATGATAGAGCACGCGCAACTTGGCCGCTTTATCAGTTTGGTTTCCAACAGCAACGTGTTCTTTTTTAGCCAGTTCAAGCACGCTATCATAGATATCCTGATGTGTACCAGCATAGACTAATAGTTGGTAAGGGCTTTGCCTGCGTCTTAGCTCTGGCAACAGTTGCTCTAATACTTCTAGTATTTCTTGTTTGTTGGTGCCCAGACCACCAGTGGTGATACAGAGCTTGAGCACTCCGTTTCGCCATGGTTTTTTGTGTTTTCTGGCAGCAATAATGCGTGGGTCGATAGGTGGGCCGGTGATGTGCACGCGCGCTGGGTTTACCTGCTTGTTTTGATAGCGGGCGATCTCTAGAAACTCCAGCTTTGTCTTGGCGTCAAACACGCAGTAGTGACAGTGGGGTAGGTGAGCATACTCTACATATTCTTCGCGCACATGCGGGTCGGTCACCACTTGCACAACTGTTTTCCCTTGTCCTGCCAAGATGTTACCAGCGGCGATATGAAAGGACACGATTGGTCTTTGTATGTGACCAGTAAGGTACAATAGTGGTGGGGTGATGCTGCCTAAAATAGGCAATTTTTGTCTGCCAAATCGATCTATACCATCTTTTACTTTTTTTAGTAGAGAGTGTCGCGCTATTGTTTTACCTACTACTTCGGTAAAGCTGATGTTCTTCCAGTCAGCAGAGCTGACGTAGTTAGTGGGGTCCACCATCCAGGCTTTTGTCGCGTCAATGCTCCCGCCCCCTGCAGTGATGAGAAACCCCAGCGCCATAGAGTAGTGCGCGCGCGAAAATACTACATCTGTTTCTACTTCGTTATGTGGGTAGCCGTGCAGGCGTTTGGTGTCTTCTTTATAGCTAGCCGAGATTGTCGCGATGGGCACCTTTGTTTTAGTCAAGATAGTTTTGTCTTCCTGAAACGTACGTTGAAGAAATGGGTCAAAGAGAGCGGGCATGAGTATGAGTATAGAACAAAGGGAGTGTTGGAGCTAGGTTCTAGATAATGCGGTATGTTTACCAGTGAGCTTGCTAGTAGAAGACAAAATGAAAAAAATGTTGCAGCTGCTCAAGCTATTCTAGAGCAGAAAATGGACGAGGGGGACAATGATTTTACTGCTATGCAAGCGTGTGCAGCGTTGTACCTTATACAGCATGAAGGTTGGGATGATGAACGATTGCAGACTGCTAAAGATAGGTTGGCTATTCAAAAAGAAAATCCGTCCTTTGTACAATCCATGTTTAACACTCCCGGTTTTGAAGAATGGATGGCGGATGCCGATAGGCTACACCAAGTGAGCATTGGTTTTAGTGGAATGCTTCACGCGTTAGCTGCCAACAGTGATTAACTGAAAAGCTGAGAGTAGCTACTCATGCTACAATAGCCCTCATGTTTTCCGTTTTGCTGTACTATAAATACACGCCAATTGATGATCCAAAAAAACTGCGTGATGCCCAGCGTGAGCTGTGTCAAAAGTTTGACATAAAAGGCAGAATTATTATTTCCGAGGAAGGCATTAACGGCACGTGCGCTGGCACAAAAGCGGCCATAGAAGAGTACAAACGTGTCACAGGTTTGGTTCCAGGGCTAGAAGATATGGAGTGGAAAGAATCACTTTCTCAAACCCAGGTGTTTCCTAAATTAAAGGTCAAGGTTCGACCCGAGATTGTGACGCTAGGACTGAAAAAAGAAAGAGTCGATGTATCAATTCAGAACTCTGCCCAGTACATCGAGCCAGAAGAATTGTATCAACTGTACGAAAATGGTGAAGATGTAGTGGTGATAGATGCACGAAATTTGTATGAAGGGGTAGTGGGGCAGTTTGAAAATGCCATTGTGCCCGATATCCAAAACTTTCGTGACTTTCCCGAGTATGTGAAAAATAATCTCTCACACCTCAAAGATAAACAGGTAGTGACCTACTGCACAGGCGGCATTCGCTGCGAGAAAGCGTCTGCGTACCTAAAGGAGCAAGGGTTCGCCAATGTTCGCCAGCTACATGGCGGTATTCATACGTATGGCGAAAAAACAGGTGGCAAACACTTTCAGGGCAAGCTGTATGTCTTTGATGGGCGAGTGGTGATGGATGTCAACACGATTGACCCATCAATTATCAGCCAATGTCAGTTTTGTGGGGCAGAGACAGCAGCGTATCGTGACTGTAGCGAGCCATCATGCGGCCCACAGTTTATCTGTTGTGATGGGTGTTTTAAAGAGAATGGTGGATATTGTGTGGGGCACGCAGACGCCCAACTACTAAATGACGATCTTTCTGTTGAAGTAACTGTTGCTGTATGAACTCAGCTGAGATTGAACCAAGCAGAGATTTTATTACTATTTTGCTAGCCCAAATCAGTGGCTGGACAGCTGAAGATCAACAAGATTATGGAGGTGACGAAGGGTTTTTAAATCATGTAGCGGGCAACCTCGCAACCATTGTACAGGCCATGGATGTCCAGCAAATAGAGAGTCTTTTTACTCTCCATAATCAAGAAATAGCAAAAGCTTTAGCACAATCTCCTTCTAGAGTATCACTTGAAGCATTGCGGAGTCGATTGCAGGCTGATTTTGAGAGTACATAAGATGCGCCTTCGTTTTTATTACTTCTTTTGAGCATATTTTGTGTTGTACACTAAAGTATCAGGCTCGATCTCTCTGTGGTCGGCGATTGATATGCGAAGAGAACTGAAATCTGCATAAATTTGTATAAACACACTGTGTTTTTTTGGACGCCCCTTACTTAGAAAGAGTGAGGGGCGTCATGTATAATGTTCTCCCAGCGGACCATAGTTTAATGGTAGAACAGAGGTCTCCAACCCCCCGATGCTGTAATCGGGGACGATTCCGGAGACACAAGGGCTCATGATGTAACGGTAGCATTAAGGTCTCCAAAACCTTCCGTCCAGGTTCAAATCCTGGTGAGCCTGCATAGTCTCCAATCCCGACGTTATAGTCGGGACGAATCCTGGTGAGCCCACTCGCACATACGTGTATATTGACAAAATTAGCTAAGTTAGCTAACATAGCACCATGCAGATGACAACAACTGTATCGATTCACGATGCAAAAACGAATTTGAGTAAGTATATTGCTGCTGTCAAAAAAGGACAGAAAGTTTTTATTGGCGGATATGGTAAGCCAGAAGTATTACTTGTTGTTGTTTCTCCTGCTGATTTGGTTGCATCCAAAACACGTGATTTTTCACCCGCTGAAAATAAAATCACTGAACAACCAGATAGCTTTAGTGATGCAACAGAACTACTGATGCGCGACTTGATCATGGGCGCTACATGAAAATCTTGCTTGATACTCAGGTTTTTATTTGGCTAGTAAATGATGATCCTAGATTAGGAGCGCAAGCCAAAAAGGTAGTTGTTTCCACACAAAACCAGGTGTACATCAGTTTTTTATCTTTGTTTGAGATGGCAATCAAAGCTGCAATTGGCAAATTGAGTTTTGACCCTAGCATCATGAATGATCTTGAAAGTATGGGAATAGAGTTGGTGCCGGGCGACTCTGCAAGTCTGTCTCAATACCAGGTGTTTAATGAGGAAAACAAAGATCCATTCGATAATTTTTTAGTGGCAGTAGCAAAAACACGTGACTATGTGTTCTTGACAAGTGACCGTTCAATCTTATCAGCTGATGCGAGCGGAGTGAGTATTATGGATGCTACGGTATAACGGTAGCATGAGGGTCTCCAACCCCCCGATGTTGCAATCGGGACGAGTTTTGGCAGGAATACACCTGGTAAGTAAAACCGTAATTGTAAAGTGTAGGTTATAATTATTTTAGAATACTGCAGACAGCGACGCTTTATCTGTGCGCAGGAGTTTGAATATTTCAACTTGAAATAACAGTATAAACAATCTTCATAGATTGCTCATCAGCGCTCTTTAGTCTGAATATTTCAACTTGAAATAACAGTATAAACTCTTTTCTGGTGAGTGTAGATAGTTGCTTATTGAACTGCCTGAGGCTATTGGGAATCACTGAGCAATCCTCTGACAGCTCAGCTGGCTTATCTAGATTAAGTTCCTCAAAATTGACGCCACTATGTGTTCCATAGTCATCAGCACTGAGTCGTAATATATGGGGAAAAACATATGTGAGAAGATTGAGGTTTGGGCGTGGCATCTCTTCAATCGATGTTAGTTTAGGTTGTTGCTCTTGCTCGGATAATGCAAAAAATTTAGTAACAGCAGTATGCAATTCTCCTTGTGCTCCAAGAAATTCTTTCATACTTTGTTCTTTATTTAACATTGTTGCCTTTTATTGTTCTTTATTAATTACTTGGTGCTTTTTTTGATTTTTTTTTCAAAAAAGGATTATGCTCTCTTTTTCTCTTTGTTCAATACCAAAAGAAAACAGAGGCTCCGTCGTGCTATCTGGCACAATTGTCAGGTGTAAGAATTACTCTTACCGTTAGCCACCCCCTTACTGTATTTTTGACGAGAGGGCTTTACAATGATGAGTATGTACACATTGCTGTGTATTGTTTTAGAATAACTACAACGTACCGTCCCAGCAGGCGGGGTGGCAAAGCTTTGGTAATGTGGTATGACAATACGCGAATTTTACTCTGAACTCCAAGTACCTACTAACCTTCAACGGCACATGTTGCAGGTAGCAGGCGTTGCCCGAGAAATATTGCTGTGCTGGGATGGAGTAGAAGAGGTTGACCAGCAAGCAGTTATTACCACTTGTCTCATCCACGATGTTGCTAACATTCTCAAGTTTGACCTTGAGGCCTCCCTTGACCCACTTGACCCAGCAGAGAGAGACCTTGCACGATGGACTTCCGTTCAAAATCACTATAGGGAAACATATGGTGATAACGAGCATGAGGCAGTGCTCAAGATTGCCGCAGAGTATAGATTTTCGGAAGAAGTGCAGACACTACTTGGTTTGCTGCCTGGGTGGGCAGAAGACAGTATTTCACCAGCCGACCCGCTATTTATTGAGATGATGTTGTGTGTATATGCTGATGGTCGAGTGATGCCACAAGGGGTGGCTCCGGTTGCAGAGCGTTTTGATGACCTACTTGATCGCTATCAGGGAAAAGACCATATCCTGGCAAACGCAGAGTACATTGAGGCAGGCAGAGACCGTGCTGTTCGTTACGAACACGCCCTTCAAGCGCTTACGACCACTGATATTACGTTGATCGACACCACTATGGCTGACAAACACGCTGAGTGGTTGCTAGAGCTTTCTTTGATGTAAACTTGTCTGTCACACCGACCCCCGATGTGCATCGGGACTGGAGAAATCCCCAACACGTCGGGGGAATGCCACACGCCTTCCTCCCTTTCGTAAGGGGAGAGATCAAGCGATAGCGTGATAGAGGGGTTTTTTTCTCTCTTCTCCAGGGAGAGTAGTCTCTACAGCAGCAGCAATAGCGCAGCACCTAGTGCAAGCGTAGCTACACCAATCTTGGCAATCAGTGAGAAGTTAAACGCACCAGTCTGGGGTAGTTCTTCAGGAAGGACTGGTTGGACAGGAGCAGGTGTCTGATAGACAGGAGTGGTAGGTGGAGCAACCGGAGCTCTGCAGTTGGTCTGAGTAGGATAGGCACCCATTCTGCACGCACCCTCGTGACAGATGTAGCCACTACCTATGGTCTGACACTGCGCATCGGCACTACACGTGCTGTTACAGGCATACGTACCCTGTGCTGTTTGACACGTCGTACTACTTGGATTATTACTCATTCGACACACTCCTGTGCTGTTACCATTCTGTTTGTAGCAGACATAGCTATTGTTTGCCTCCTGACACTGTGAGTCACTTGTACAGCTGCTGTTACAGGTATAAGTGATAAGTGAGGGAGAAGGGCTGACACTTGGACTCACTGAAGGGCTCACGCTTGGACTGGGAGAAACCGAAGCACTTGGAGACGGACTCACGCTGGGAGGAAGTGAGCAGGTAGCACTTGTGGGGTTAGCCTTCAGCCTACATCTGTACTCTTCTCTTTTTTCCATGGCAGGATCATCAACCAAGGTGCAGGCGTAGCCTGAACCCAATGCTTGTGAACAGGTATCCTCACCTGTTGCCGTTGAGAGGGGAATACAGGTGCTGTTACACACCGGTGCTTGTGGAGAAGGACTCGGAGAGGTTGTTTCAGGACAATACCCCAAGTTAAAGTTAATATCACTGACAGGAATATCTCGTTGACAACTACCATCAGCGATCTCTCTGATAATAGTGTTGTTATTGATAAGAGAGATACCCTCAACATTACTATCAGGACAGGTAATGCCATTGTCTCTCCCTGTATAGGCATCAGTAGCTGATGCATCAGGGAACTGCGCATTACCAATAGGTCGAATAGCACCGATGATTTGAGATGCCGGAGCAGTAATACTCCATCTACCAGTACGATCAGTCACTGCTCTCCACAGATCATCGTTTCTCTGACCAATGGTGATGTTTGATTGATATACCTTCTCACCGGTTGATTTCACCACACAGTAGGCGCGACCAGAGAGGGTGATGTCTTCTTGGGGCGTAGTACATCCAGGAGTATTTCCTTGATAGTAGACAACACCGTCATAGTTGAAGCAAGAGCCACCTGGATCAACAAAATCCTCAGGTTGGCAATCAGCCCTATCTGATACATCGACTTGGATAGTTTGATTGCACGCAGTAGTAATAGTATCTAAATTTACAGATCGGAGCGGGCCCTGCATGTTAGAGAGACATGCATCATGTCTTCCTTCACAGGTAAAGACGTAAATATAACGATCAGGTTGAGACTCGACGCTACACGTCCTATCCATAACCGTACAGATGGGCTTACCATTATTTCTATCCCGAGCGCATGGAGTCATAGAAGGGTCTCCATTAAACTGAGCAGGGAGCGGATCAGCATCTGGACCGCTATAGAGTTGTGGAGGACTAAAGGTTCCAGGAACGCCACAAATGGCTAGAAATCCCTCATTTCTTACGATATCGGTAGTTCCAGGATCAATAGCTGCTTGATTTCTTAAGTCTTGATTTTGTTTTATTAAAAATACTCCTGCTAGAGAACCAACCGTGAGGACAAGGAGGAGTAATCCTGCAAGCACAAAAGAGGTGATGTTTCTTTTTGACTTCGTACTTCCTAAAGAAGGTGCTGTTTCCACTGGTGCGCGCGCACTCTCTGTAGCAGCACTATCAGTTGTACCTGGTTGTTGGAAGTCTGGAGGATGAGTGTTGATCATTGTGTTGTTCGCACCACTACAGTACACGCACTGCTATGTTGCGCGCTTGACTCATAATAGAGAAGAGTAAAGAAAGGTGTCAAGGGGGAAAATATTATGGCTGTAACCACCACTTTTTGAAGTTCTCTATCGTTGTGGGTTCTCCATGACCAGGTAGCACAATGGTATGCCTAGGCAAATCAAGAATAGCTTTGATTGATGTATAGAGTTTATGGCTATTGCCATATGAGGTGTCTGTTCTACCAACTGCCTGATGAAATAGTGTGTCGCCAGAGAAGAGAAGATTGCTCTGCTCTGCATAGATGCAGACCGATCCTGGAGTATGCCCAGGTGTGTGGATGATGCGCATGGTTTCCCCCAAGAGAGAAACTTCATTTTTATAGGGAGTGGCGTGGGTGGGTACAGGGTCGACGGGGTGACCTAGCCAATGCTGGGCACTAGAGGCAGCTTTCTCAAGTAAAAATTGGTCTTTTGGGTGCAGATAGGCAGGTGTGTTGAAGTTTGTGACCACCGAGAGCAAACCCAAAACATGGTCAAAATGGCCATGCGTGAGGTAGATGGCTTTGAGTTTCAGTTGCTGCTCGATTATTTTCTCTGAGAGAAAATCTCCGTCATCTGCTGGGTCGATCAGAATACACTCGCTTGTTACTTCGTTTGAGACAAGGTAGCAGTTGGTGTGTAGTTGTCCTAGGGTGAAGACTTGGGTGGTGAGCACGTTCTTACCCAATCAACACACCAGTAATAGCATCAATAATGGGTGAAATTAGCTGGGAAACAGCCGAACTGCCGTTCCAGGGAAAGATTAGTGCCAGAAGGATAATATTGCCGTACCGACTCATAAATTGTTCATACTCATGCGCTATAGACTCGGGTAGGAGCGGCAGTAGTACTTTGCTTCCATCCAGAGGGTAGACGGGAATCAGGTTAAACACAGCCAACATGACGTTATAAAAGATGGTGAGAGTGGCAAAGACCTCAAAAATCTGTGATCCAAGACCCGTACCACTACCAAACACGTGAAGTAACACTGAAAGTCCGCCTGCTAGTAGTAAGTTTGAAACAGGCCCTGCCAGGGCAATGAGCGCGCTGTCACGCAGAGGTTTTTTGAGGTTGTAAGGGTCAAAGGGTACCGGTTTGCCCCAACCAAAACCGATAAAAAAGATGAGAATAGTACCCAGTAGGTCGAGGTGAGCCAAAGGGTTGAGGGTGACTCTACCCTGACTTCTGGCGGTGGGGTCGCCAAGCTTGTCTGCCGTCCAGGCGTGAGCGAACTCGTGAATAGAAAGAGAAATGACTAAAGCGACGGCAATCAGGATAAAGGCAGCAGGATTGCTAAAGAGGAGTTGTATCAACATCTGTCACGAGTATAGTCGCAACTTGCCATCTGGTCAATGAATGGTACAATGCTTTTCTTATGGCATTTGCATTTAAATTTCCCCAGTCATCCCATGTAGGGCACACAGTGTCTCATGCTAAAAATCGCTCAAAACGTCGGTTTAAGTACAATCTCCAGACTGTAACGGTGGTGGATGCTGATGGCAACAAAAAACGTATGAAGTTGCCTGTGCGTATGATCCGCAAACTAAAAAAAGCAGGTGTGACCACTCATTGGAAAAAACCAGCGGGGAAGTAGGGGTTTATTTACCTTTATCTAGAGTGTTGGGAGTTATTTTTTGATTTTGTTACCACTTTTGCGTGTATTTTTAGGTATGTTATAATTTTGTTATTAGGGTATTAGTATTCGCTGAACTTTGTATGCCTTCTCACTCTAGAGAAATCTTTAATCCTTTAGGTGTCATTAAAATGAGGGGAGCGCTTGTGCGACAACTGCTCCATAATTCTTTGGGGAAAAGAAGGTTGTTATCACAACAAGTAAATAGCAACCAACTTATTTCTGTTCAAAAAACAGATGGATCATTTAGAGAGCGTATGGTAAGTGTGAGGGGACCGTGGTATCAGCAGTATATGCAACAAGTATATGATAAACTTGATGTGTTGGCTGGCTTGCTGGCATGTGACACACGAAGCATAGACATGCTTTTTGGTGCATACCAAGAGGCATTTGATATGGTGGTTGCAAGTGCTCAAGAACCACGAGCCGAAGACCTGCTTTTACGAAAGTTTGAGCAGTACTTTCACCTTTTAAGTGCAGATGCTCTGACTGTTTTAATACAAAGAAGACACAATTTTAAAAAACAGCAGTCTCGATTTCTTTTGCAGTTTAACCTTTTTGATTTTCTTGAGTTTGTTTTTTTGGAGGAAGTGCGAGCAACGACTGCTGCAACCATAGCTTTTGACTTGAACCAGCATATAGTCACAGAGAAAGAAGCTAAGCGCATAGCCCATATGTCGCTGAGTGCAGCAACCAATTTACTCCAGACAGTTTTGCAGTCTGATGATAATGCCCTACTTTATTGGTTTTTAGATACATTGATGATAGAGAATGGCAAGATAAGCATGGGTTTTATCTATGATGCAAAACTGGAAAAGTTGTCGGACTTAGCTAGTAAAGACGAGCATTATAAAGATAAAGTACGCTCTTTGCAGCTGCTTGTTATTGCCCTGTACGTTCGGTCTTGCAATGTGTTTGACAAAACATTAGTCTCGGAAAAAAGTGTTGCAACTGTAACAACTAAAATATGTCCAGAGCTACAGTCGATTGTGTCGCAGATGTTAGGTGGTGGGTATGAAGCAGCAGATCCTGCAGAACAAACGCTATTACAAGAAATAGAAGTTTTTCAGTCCCTGCGAGAAACACAGCGTATATGGAAGCAGTTTCTAGATGATATTGCATCAGGAGAAATTTCCATAAGTGACGCTGGATTGAGGTTGTACGAGAGTGACTTACAACTATTGATACAGTTTTTTCAAAAAAAATATCCTAATATAAATACAGATAAGCTCAACTCTTTTGTTAATATTGACCAAGTTTCTCAGGTTTTAAGCAGTAGATTGTATGAAATCGAAAGGTCAAGTCAGATCAGTGCAGTGAGGCGTGAGTGGCCCCCTTTTTTAAAGAATCGTTTGCCTAGTATGAAAGAGGACGATTTAAGAGCTTTGGATGCACAGAGATTATATGAAGAATTTCTTGAGCAAAACAATATTCCTCGAAATATAGCACGTGTTGTTGATCTGGATGAGGCCGTACGCACAGCCCACCAGCTATGGCAAACCCGCAAAAATGCATCAAATGCAAGAAGGGAGGGTGCTTTTTCAAGAAAAGGCGCCCTGCAGTATGATGACGCTTTGCATGTAATAACGATAGATTTAGAAAGAGCAATTTTAGATATAGGGATGCAAAGGTCAACAAATAGCGGAGCAACTATATTGCAGGTTGATGGAGAAGCGTTTTCAGGCAAGACGTGGCTTGCCATGCATGAAGTCAAGCAACATGCTATTGGTTCTCAAAAACTATATATTTCTTTAGGAAAAAAATCTTCAGTCTTTAGTCTGTCACCTCGATTTTTTCTTGGGTTGGGCGAAGACAGCATGCAGCGAAGCATAAGAACAAAAATGAGAGATAATTTGGTTGTTATCTTGCAGGTTTTGGGGTTTGACGTAGGAGCCAATATGACTTTCGATGCCACGCCAGAGTTGATTACTCAAGGAGCATGGACGAATAAAAAAAAAATTACTTTATTTATTGATGATATTAGTGGCATATCACAAACTACGCTTCATTTATTTAAACATTTTTTTTTATCCCCTCTGAGCTCATTTGAAAATGTATCGATTGTTTTGTTGGATGCACCGAGTAGTAGCTGCGACTGGTATGATTTGAAATATACAAACGCTGAAAAAGTAACTTTACCCCCACTCACTCATCCTCAGGTTGCTGAGCTTACCGACAAGCTCATAGCTCAAGGTTTTTTCTTGGAAGAAACTGACCCGACCACATTACTAGAGTACAGCGGCGGCAATGCAGGGCTAGTAACTTTTTTTGCTAGAAACGGGATAGAGTTTCCTGATTGCAATAGGTTTTTACACACACTACTTGATAGAGAAATAAATGAATCGCTAGTATTCTACCTCAAGCTACTCGCGCCGTTGGACGGATTTAACCAAGACATGATCGAACATTTGCGAGATGATGCATGGTTTGGGAATGAAGATCCGTATGACAAGGACGAACGCAGTCTCGTGATTCGGGAACGGCTGCTGGATACTCATTTGGTGCGTTGGGACAACAGTGCTGCCTATTTTAGAATCGACCCCGCATTGCAACAACTCTTGAATCTGTGGATGAAAGATTACGAGCCGCAACGTTGGAGCAAGATTCGAGAGGCTATGGTGGGCTACTTTGCCTACTGGGCTGAGGAAGCAAGGAAAGAGGGGGAGGAAAAAATTGCACAAAGTTTTGAAAAACAACGTGAATTTTATCAATAAGGCTTTGGTTGCTAGTTTATAACCCCATTCTTCACCTCGCTCCACTTCGCTGTATTTTGCCCCTCAATCCGCACTACCTCAAGTACTAGCTGATTATTCTGTTTGAGAGAAACCTCCAAGATCTTCATGCGTTTTTTACCTTTTTTAGTAGGAATAGTTGTCCATAGTCCTGGGTAGCCAGCCAGCGCGCGGGTGGCGCGCATCACCAACTTTGGCAGGGCTGGCTGTTCTTGGATTGGAAGGCTTTGCAGTACCTCTGCAAAAAGAGGCGGCATCTCTGCTGACTCAACGGCTTGATTACTAAGTATTTTTTGTAAGACACTCCATTGTATATACCCGTCATCTCGACTCAGTCTTCGCGCATATACACCAGCTTTAGGTTGGGGGGAGGGAGGGAGGTAGTACTGTGTCGCATCGCTATTTTTATTTTTTCCAGGCTGAATGTTTATTTTATGCGACAGTGTCTCTTTTTCTCGCATGTGCCAATGGTGATATTTTTGTAGCATTTCTCCAATCTCCCTGGCTCCTAATGTGTATAGTGTTTCGTATAGTGTTTCTCTGGTATCGGTCGGCTGTATCTCTACAATGCTTTGCGCAATCATCTTTCCCGTGTCAAATTGGGGTGACATCTCAATCAGTGTCACGCCAGCTTTTCTCTCGCCGCGCAGCAACATCCACTCGGCTGGGTTGGCGCCCCGATAGTGGGGTAGCAGGCTCAAATGGAGGTTGAGACTCGCTATGTGTGGGTGTTCAAGCCAACTTTGAGGTAACAGCTTGCCGTATCCAGCAGTCAAGAAATAATTTGACGGCTCGCTTGTTAGTTTTTGAAGCTCTTGGCTAGTTAGTGTATCGGGGGTACAAACCGGAGTGGCGTACGCTTCTGCTAGCTGGTGAACGGGGTTTTTAAGCATGCCTTTTTTCTTGTCGATGAGCGGTGGGGTAGTCACCACAGCTGTTACTTGAAACCGGCCATCATCAAGTAACGCTTGCAAAACAGAGGCAGAGTACTGCAGGAACGAGCCAAAAAAGACAAGAGAAACGGGCGGCTGTTTTGGATTTTGCATGGTAGGGGTAGTATACTAGATGACCATCTAGCTATTTATGAAATACTCCCACACGCAAATGAGCTACCCGATGATTTTGATCACACTGATTGTCTGGGCGCTGTTTATGTGGGCCCAGTTTGTTACTAGATTGGAACCAACTTCTGCCAATTCTGGCGCAAACTTTGGGGTCACTGCTGTGATGGTGCTTGCTGTTCTCGCTCTTGCCTCATTTATAACTATACAGGTGAGTGTTGACGAGCGTTTTGTACGGGTCAAATTTGGGTATGGGCTATTTCGCAAGCGATTTTTACTTTCTGAAATCAAATCTGCAAAGGTGGTGAAGAGCCCCTGGTATTATGGCTGGGGGATTCATTATTGGCTGTGGCCACAGATGTGGATTTACAGCATTTCTGGACTTGATGCCGTAGAGATTGTGCTTAAAAATGAAGCGGTTTATCGCATAGGAAGCGATGAGGTAGAAAAACTAGAAGCAGCTATGACTCGCTCAATTACCTAAATGCAAAAACCAAACATCTTGGTTGTATGTGGCAGAAATAAACGGCGCAGTAGAACTGCCGAAGAGATTTTCAAACACGATAGCCGCTTTTATATTCGCTCGGTTGGGCTGAGCCCTCGCAGCAGGCGCGTTATCTCTGGGAAAGATGTGCTGTGGGCAGATCTAATCTTGGTGATGGAAGACGAACAAAAAGCAAAGCTTTTACAGTTACACCCTCAGGTAGTACAAGCCAAAGTGGAGGTTTTGCACATTCCCGATGAATACGAATGTATGGACGGCGAGCTGATAGAGATTCTTCAAAAGAGCATAGAGGGTGTTTTGCTAGAGATATTCCGTTTGTAAGGATTCTGGGCGGTTTTTGCTTCTGTTTTCAAAACATCTCTAAAATATCATGCTTGATAGGGACCAGCTTGTCGGTTTTTGCATCGCTCATGTGGGCGGGTAGCTCATACTTGAGCACGTAGTCAGTAAACAAAATACCTTCCAGGTGGTCAAACTCGTGTTGCATGACGCGAGCAGGGAAGTCGTAAAACGTTTCGGTTTTCTCTCTCCAGTTATTGTCTTCAAGCTCCAAAAACTGATAGGTGATGCTAGTGTAGCGTGGCACTGGCGCGTAGATACCTTTGATGGAGAGACAGCCCTCAAGGTCGGGGTCGTCGGGGTCTTTTCCCAGCGACTGTGTGCTTGACTGGTCAACCACAACAGGATTGATAAAGATGCGCACGTTTCTTTGTTTTTCTTCGTCGCCAAAGGCAGTAGCAAATACGCGCAAGCTGGCGTTCACTTGTGGGGCCGCCAGGCCAACGCCTGGCGGATCGTTGGCGTCCAGCAGGGTTTCTGCCAGTTTTTCTAGAAAATTAAGTTGCGCTTGGTCGGCCAGGTCTACTTCTGTGGCTTTAGTGCGGAGGGTGGGGTGGGGGGCCTGGATGATGGTCATGGGGTGGAGGTATTGTAGCAGAGAAGGAAAAAATTTTTACTCTTGAGTCACGTTATTTTTTTCTACTACCTCCAACGCCCGCTCATTGGCCGTATTTATATTCTCTAAAATATATTGGGCAGATTTCTTGGCTTCATCTTCGTACCCTTCAGCTAGCTGGAGCTCCATCAAGCTTTGCCAGGCTGCCTCGTAGTTTGGTTTGAGTGCTATCGCTTCTTCAAGTACCTGATGGGTTAACTCTGTTTGTTCTTGTCGTTTGTAGATCTCTGCCATGGTGAGCGGGAGAGTGGGGTCGGTGGGAGAGCGCTCGCGCGCCTCTTTCGTGTACTCGAGTGCTTCGTCAAGGTACTGCGCATCAATAGTCGAAAGCAGCAGGTCAATGCGTATTCGTGAGTGGTAAAAGTTGAGGTGGACAGGGTTGAGGGCAAGCGCTGTGTCACTCAGTGCTATGGCGTTTTGCTCAAACTCGGTTGCTTCAGCCAGGCTGTTTTCGTGTAGTTGGGCGGCAATTTGGGCGTAGACATCTGCCAGGTAGTCGCTGTAGAGGGCCTCGTTTGGTCTGATTTGCACCGCTTGTTCCAGCGCATCCAAACCTTTGGCATACTCGCCTGCCTCAATATACTGCTGTCCTTTGGCAAAGATGCGATCGGTGTTCCAGTAGACAAACAGTTGGTAGAGAAACGCGAGGCACGCAACGCACAGTATGCCTATGGTTTTTTTTTCACCTCTAACATGCCGAAAGAAACTGTGATTTTTTTGATAGAAATTATATTTTTTACTTGATTTATCAATATCTTTTTTGCCAAAGATAGCAATTACGATATAAAAAACAGTGCCTAGCACTGCACTTGTAACAGTTGAAAAACCAAAGAAGTTGGCTATCCAAACAGCAACACTGCCCGCAATGACTCCGACCGTTATGGTTGTCACAAACGGCGTTTGTTTTTTCTTGAGTAGCAGATAGCTCTGCCAGATAAGTGCGCCTTGCAATAACAGTAAGGCGATCAAACCCACAGTGCCGGTGGTAGCAGCAGTGTTGAGGTACTCGTTGTGGGCTTTGTTGTACAGGAAGCTCCACTCGGACACCAGGTTGTGTTCTACGGGTCGGTCTTGGTAATAGCTATAGGCAAACGTCTCGACGCCAGAGCCGAACAAAGGGTGGCGTCTCCAAACATCTATCGCTCCTCTCCAGACAATTTTTCTAATTTCGCCAGAGTCAGTGCCGCCTTGCTCTAGTCTATTAAGTGGTGGTGGCTCGACTACCTTGATAGGCGAGATGCGCTCGACCAATCCAGGTGAATAAGGTGAGCCGAAAACCAGAACAACTGCCAGTATCGCCCCTAGTGTCCCGGCGAGCATGTTTTTCTTCTCTTCCAGGTGCGTGATGTTTTTTCTGCCCATCCAGAGAAACACAAGTGTGATCACGCCACTTGCCAAAAAGGCTAAAAACCCAGAGCGAGAACCGGTAAAAATAAGCGCCATCGTCATGAATATACTCGAAACCCCGTAGATCAGACGCACCCATCGTTCTTTGTAGTAGGCGCCAAGCAGTACAGTTAGTGGAATCATGCCCACTAGATAGGTGGCCATCCAGTTAGGCTGGCCAAAGCTAGCAAAGACTCTAATCTGTACGGTCTGTACCCAGCAGGAAACATTAAACGAACCAGTGATAAGAGCGCAGCTGGGTGAGTGACCAAAGTGCTCTAAAATGCCATACACGCTTACCAGAGCAGTCGAGATCACCAGCGAGTGCATGAGCTTTGGAATGTCTTTTTTTTGCAGCGTGTTGACCGCCGCGTAGTAGATTGCTAGATAAGCTAGAGTCGAGAGAAGTCCACCATGAAAGCGACTATAGTAGCCAAAAAGACTGGTGTAGGGGTGCATCGACAGAGCAGTTGAGATCATCTGGGAAAGTAAAAAAAGTGCCAGCGGGATGTCAAACACTGTTTTGCGTAGCCCCCCGGTTTTTTTGTGCACCATTTCGATGAGCCACAGCGCTACCACAATTACCGCAAAACCATAGGTGAAGACCATTTTGTTAAACTCAAACAGCTCGGTGTTGATCCAGGTAAAGACAAACGGCAGGGTAAAGAGATAGATCTGAAATAGTGTGACGATTCGTTTTCTCACAGGGGTGATTGTATGGCTTCGTTGGTTGTTGCTCAATGGTTGATCTTAGCTCTTGATAAATTTAGAGAGAGAGAGAGGATAATGAGCTCTACTATGGGCAGAGAAGGACTACGTCAAACTATAGAGGGAATCAAAATTGAACATTCAAGGCCACCTCAAAAATAGGATGGACTGGTGACACTTGTTGGTGTGTTTTGTGAGCCAACAAACGCCCACGGTGTGACTGCAGAACAGATTAAAGCAGAAATAAGATTACTGGCGCCAGATTCTTCTATAAATATTCTCGATATTTTTTCGACTAGATATAGACTAGGTCAAATTTCGGTTACTCAGTTAGAACCATTACGATCTTTGTACTATCAAGTAGCTGAAGAACTTCGCTCAGGATCAGGCTAAACTCCTGCTTGGTTTTGTTTTTGGAGTGTGTCATACTTTGTTTGTACAGTAGTAATAGAAAGAACGTATGCAAGATGCTGCCCAGCCTCAAGTTGCTACCAGTGAAGCACTTGAAGATCAAAATATTTTTCACCTTCTCGGGGTGACCGATGGCTCTGATGAAGAGCGCGAGTCATTTCTTGATGAACTACAGCAAGTGATTTGGGATGATTTTCTTGATTTTGATGTGAAGTTGCTCATTACCAGCGATGAGTACGAAGAGTTTCAGACCATTCGTTCTGGTGCAGATGCAACTGATCTGGAAAACCAAGAGAAAATTGTGGTGTTTTTAGAAAAGCTTATTCCTGACCTGGAAGATATTATGCTTGAGAAAGCTTTAGAGCTCAAAGGAGACATGGTGCGTGAGCGTATTGCGGGCATGAGAGAGTACCACTCGGGGAATACGCAGGCTTTGGCGCAGATTGACCAGGCAGAAGCCCAACTAAGAGACGACCTGTGGAAGTCTGCCGCCGATACGCTCAATGCTATTGGTTAGTCCCGTTTTATTTTTTGTTTGAGTGAGTATCTCTTTGTTCTTCTAGATGGTAGGATGAGGTATGTCTACGTTACTTATAGACTGCGGCTGTGCAAACACTCGGATTGTTGTTGATGGTGAGCTTGTTTTTGATCAACCCACCTGTATGGCAGTGCACGCACAGTCAGAATCAGTGGTGTCGTATGGTGACAAGGCGCTTGCTTTGTTGGGGAAAGTAGGGGCCGATCTACGTGTTACATTTCCTGTCATGTATGGCATGCCAACTTCATATACCGCAGCCTCACGTTACTTTGATGCTGTTATCAAAGAACACGCACGCCCCGCACTCTGGAGACGAATGTTTGCCCAGCCTGTGGTACTTACCTATTCTGGAGGTAGCTCTCCTGCTAGCACGACTGCCTGGCAGCGTGTGTTTTCATCAATTGGCTGTAGTGTAAAAAAGCACGTATTTGCTCCTGCTGCAGCGGCCAATACAGTATCTGCAAAGCTTGACGCACCGTTATGTATTTTGGTAATTGGTGCTCAGATGAGCAGCATTGCGGTAGTGCGTGATAGGGCGGTGGTAGCATCTGCGAGCATTCGTTGGGGTGGTGCTAGGATAACCGAGATACTCCAGTCAGAGTTGGTTCGCATTCATCAGTTGCGTGTGGGGTGGAGCACAACAGAGAAACTTAAAAAACAAGTACACCTGTTTTCATCTTCATCACACAAGTCTATGGTGGTGGAAGGCAGAGATGCTATAGGCGGTAGAGCACTGAAGGTAGATATAGACACCCAAGCATGTGTGCAACCAGTGCGTGTGTACTTGGCAGAACTCGAGCACTTCATAGCGCATTTTTTTTCTCAAATTTCGACCCAGTTAGCCACCTCGGTACTACAAAACGGCATCTTTCTTGCAGGAGGAACAGCACAGCTAATCGATGTGCCCCAGCATCTCTCGTCTGTGTTGGGGTGTCGGGTAGAGGTAGTGCCACATCCTTCTTTCGCAGCAATTAAGGGCTTACAGGTACAGTATGAAGCGTAGAGTTGCCCAGCATTCTTTTCATTTGACGCCTCAGATAGTAGTAGTGGCGTTTATCTGTTTTGTCTGTTTATTTAGCCTGAACGCTATTGGCGTGCTTACTCCTTTACAAGCAAGTATTCGTTGGACAGCACAACCTATGACGCAAGTGACCACCTCTTTTCTGTTTACGGCACAACACACACTAGATACTCTCGTGCAATTTCCTCAGTTGAGTGCAGATATTACAATACTACAAAAAGAAAATACTCTTTTGAAAGCCCAGCAAGCAACTACGCTATCACTTCTGCAAGAAAATGAAGCGCTGCGCGCCTTACTGCAGGTGGATGATACTGGTGCTGCGCATCAGGTGGTGGGACGAGTTGCCCAGGTGCACAACTATGTTACACCTATGATTTCATTTAAACCAGAAGAAGGCGCACCAACCTCTGGCGACCTAGTGCTTTCACGAGGTGTGCTGCTGGGGTTTCTTGACGTTGTAGAACATTCGCAGGCCACAGTGTTGTTGCTTGAGCGTCGTACGGCACCTGTGGTGGCGCGCACCACTACAGGCGTTATTGGTGTTGTCCACAGAGAAGGGGACGTGTTTCTTTTTACCGATGTGCCCAGAGATACTGCTGTTACACCTGGTGAGCTGCTCGTAACTGCTGGCCAGCCCGGGGTGCCTGCGGATATCTTGATTGGTTCGGTAGGTACGCGGGTTGGCACGCGCACCTCATCTGTGCAGTCATTTCGAGTAGTACGTCCAGAGACATTTTCTTCAGTATCATTAGTAGAGCTGCGCTCGCCATGAATACCAGCTGGTTTCTCACTACTCTGCAGTTGGTTGCCCTCTGCCTGTGTCTTTTTTTTGAGGCAAGTATTGGTGTTCCTATCTTGACCGTGTGGTTGTTACTTTCTCTTGTTGCCAGAGTGTCAACGCCTTTTCTGTTTGTGTTGTTGGTGATTGTCTCTTTATTGCTGGGAGCGGTGTACTTCGTTTCTCCTGCTATTTTTTTTGTGGTCTTGTTTGTTGTAATGTGTAGTTTTTTTGTGTTACAACAACACGTATTTTTTGCTCGGTCGTTGTTGGCAGGGGTGGGGGGGGCGGGGGTTGGATTTTTTGTAGCACATCCAGAAATGAGCGTTTCATGGATATACTTTGTAGTATTGCTGATTCTTTTAGTATTGTTTGAATTTTTAGTACATAGATATGAATAAAGTGCGTACGTTTATACCAATTGGAGTGCTAGCGGCAGTGATGTGCGCTACGACGGTGCTACGACTCTTTGATGTCCAGATAATCAGAGGTGAGCAGTTTGCACACTTAGCAGAGCAAAATAGAGTGTTTACGGCTCCTGTTCCAGCAGAGCGAGGTGTGTTTTTTGACAGGTATGGTGATTTTTTGGTGTACAATTCTCCTGAATACTTTCTCCTAGATAACCCAACTCAAGCATATAGTCAGGTAACACCAGTCAGTCGTGATCAGGCGTTGGCGGTGATGGCTACCGATAGTGCTCGGGTTTCATATAAGCCGTCACGCGTTTACACCTTTCCGACGGTCCTCTCGCACGTCGTAGGATGGGCTTCCAGCGTGACGGCAGAAGAGTTACAGCAAAACCCCAGCCTCTCTGTCCGCAGCGTTGTTGGTAAAACTGGTCTTGAACGCTTTTTTGAACGTAATCTGCAGGGTCAAGAAGGCTCTCGTCAGTACGAGGTGAATGCACTTGGCCAGCACGAGCGCCTGCTTGCTACTACTCTTGGTAGCCCAGGTCAGTCGCTCACTACCACAATTGACCCCTATCTTTCAACGATGCTCGCCCGCTCCTTAGGAGAACAAAAAGGAGCGGCAGTGGTGTTTGATGCGGCCACTGGCGCAGTGCTTGCATTGGTTAGTACGCCCGGGTTTGATGCAAATCTGTTTAGTCACACTCCATTGGATATGGCAGAGAAGCAGCAACGCGCCCAGGCTTTGCAGAGTGTCGTGCGTGACGAGCGAAACCCGATGTTTAACCGGGCGGTGGGTGGGGCGTATCCACCTGGTTCGGTATTCAAGCTAGTTACCGCTGCCACCGGACTTGAAAATGGATCGTTTAATACCCAAACCAGTGTAATAGATACTGGTGTCTTGGAGGTGGGGCAGTACAGCTTTGCCAACTGGTTTTATACCCAGTATGGCGGTACTGATGGCGAGGTCAGCGTAGTCAGGGCACTAGCGCGCAGCAATGATATCTTTTTTTACAAAGCAGCAGAGTGGATCGGGCCAGACGGACTAGCCCAGGGAGCACGTCTGCTCGGCTTGGGTGCGCCTACAGGCATCGAGTTGCTGGGTGAGAGTGCAGGGCTTGTGCCAGACCCTCAGTGGAAAGAAGAGGTAGTTGGTGAAAAGTGGTTTTTGGGCAATACCTATCACTTTGGAATAGGGCAGGCAGACTTACTGGTGACTCCGCTGCAAGTGGCTCAGTACACGCAAGTATTTGCCAACCAAGGCTTGTTGTGCCACCCGCACCTCATACAGTACGAAGACGCTCAGTCTACGTGTAGCGAGGTTGGTTTATCAAGCGAAACAATAGACACAGTACTTGAAGGCATGATAGATGCATGTAGTGATGGTGGTACTGCCTATCCCTTTTTCCCCATCAATGCAGCGGTTGAGGCTAGCGGGAGTGCTCGTGAGCGCATTCGCTCTGGTGCGGTTGCCTGCAAAACAGGTACGGCAGAGTTTGGCGGCGTTGACGAGAATGGCTATCGCAGCACGCATGGTTGGTTTACTGCCATACTTGATACAAGACCTCTTCTTTCTCAGACCACAGCACCTGTCCAGGCACTACGTCCTTCTGCAGTTACCGAGGTTTCTAGTTCTGCCGAGCTCTATACTGCATGGAGAGAAAAGATAGACAGGGCTGCACTGCCTGAAAAGCTAGTGATGGTGGTGTTGGTTGAGAGTGACGAAGAGCAGCCATATAAAGAGGGCTCTCGCGATGCAGCCCCTGTAGTCAAAGATATTGTTGACTGGATGGGCGGCACGATGCAAGTAGCAACAGACTCGGCAGAAGTAGCGCCCGCAGGACAGGCAGAATGAGTAAGCGGGTGGTGATTCTTGGTGGTGGGTTTGGCGCTCTTGCCGCCGCACCGTTGCTAGCTCGGGATGGATACCACGTGACTGTTGTAGAAAAAAACGAGCAACTGGGTGGTAGAGCGTCGGTCTTGAAAAAAGATGGTTTTGTCTTTGATATGGGGCCTTCGTGGTACTTGATGCCTGAAGTGTTTGATCGGTACTTTGCGCAGTTTGGAAAGAAGCCAAGCGACTATTACGATCTTGTGCCGCTTGAGCCCCAGTACAGAGCATACTTTGATGACGGCACACTCGTTGATATTCCCCGAGACATAGACGAAACAGCCGCTGTCTTTGACAGGCTTGAGCCAGGCTCAGGCAAGATGCTACAAAAGTACCTCACCACTGCCCAAGAGTACTACCGGCTCGCAATGGACCACTTTTTGTACACGCCTATGCAGTCCTACCGAGACTTGTGTGTGCTCCCGCTTCGTGCGTATCCATCGCTATTGCAGTCGTTGCGCAGCATGCACTCTGCCATCACTAGCACGTTTCGTAGTACACAGATCTACCAACTCCTCACCTATCCTATGATTTTTTTAGGGTGTTCGCCAACGAATGCGCCGTCATTATTTCGACTTATGAACTACGTTGATTTTAAACAGAACGTTTACTATCCAATGGGTGGTATGAGTGCGGTGGTTTCAGCGCTTGTTGCTTTGGGCAAGGAATACGGAGTAGAGTACCGTGTGAACACACCTGTAGAGACCATCGTAGTGCGTGATGGGAAAGTGTCAAAAGTAGTAGCCAGAGATCAAGAGTATCGTGCTGATCTCTATGTTTCGAACGCTTCGTATCCTCACACAGAGTCACTGTTTAGCGACCAGAGTGCCCGCCGCTACCCTACTAAGTACTGGCAAAAAAAAGTGATCACTCCGTCTGCTTTTTTACTCTATTTAGGCTTAGACACCGCTATGCCAGACTATTTACATCACACGTTTGTTTTCTCGGATGCATTTGAGCAGCATTTTGAGCATATTTTTGGTGATCCAGCATGGCCTCAAAACCCCTCCATCTACGTGAACGCCCCGAGTAAAACCGATAGTACGTTGGCTCCCGCTGGCTCAGAAGTCATGACGGTACTCGTGCCTATTGCTCCTGGACTCACGGCATCTTTGGCAGAAAAAAAGCGGTATGCAGAGCATATTGTGCAGCTGCTTGAACAAAAAGTAGGAGCCCCCATTCGCCCGCACATCGTGACGCAGCAGCTGTTTTCAGTCGAAGATTTTTCTCAAAGGTATAATGCGTACGAAGGAAATGCATTTGGCGATTTGTCAAATACACTACTACAAAGTATGCTGTTTCGTCCGCCTTTCTCGCACGCAAAGCTGGACAATTTATTTTTTGTAGGTACCAATACCCAACCTGGGGTTGGCGTGCCGCCAGCATTGATCTCTGCGCAATTACTTCAGGCAGAGCTACATAAAATGTACAGAACGAACACATGACATATACCTACGCACTTTTGCTACTCAGTATTGTTTTTTTTCCGCTTTTGCTTGCGCACACTCGTCAATTTTCGTTTGCTGGCGAGTGGCGTCGTTTTGCTTGGGTGTGTATCGTTCTGTTGTTATTTTTTATTCCATGGGATGTCGCAGCGCACAGTATCGGCCACTGGTGGTTTAATCCAGAGTACACTCTGCCGTACACAGCCATAGGCTTACCTCTGGAAGAGTGGGGTTTTTTTACTGCAGTTTCGTTTAGCATGCTGTTTTTGTATGTGCAGTTGCGTCGTTTGTCTGGCGCGGGGGCAGCGTATCCACCAGTCTCAAGTAGGCAGTACTGTTTGTACTACACGGCAGTATTGGCGCTTGCTGTCATCCTTCCTGCTTTGGCTTTGCTGCATGTGTCCTACACCGCTCTCGTTGTCTTGGCTGCTGTGTGTACACTGTGTTTGTGGCGGGTGTTTGGCACTGCCGATAGAGCGCTGTCTGCGCATCTGATGCTTGGGTTTGTGTTCTTTTTTATCTATAACTACGCCTTAACCTCTCTTCCTGTGGTGTTGTACGGCAGCCCATGGATTCTTGGAGTGAGAATGCTCACCATTCCTGTCGAAGATAGTTTGTACAATGGGGTGCTGCTCATACTGATAGTCTTGACGTATCAAATGGAGTGCAGAAAGAAGGTGTGAGTACCACAAAACAAAGTGTATTTAGAAAGGGTAGCACAACCTATTTTTATAGTAGTTTGCTATTTGAAAAGGACGATTGGCAGAAGGTCGCAACACTGTATGAGTTTGTACGCAGAGTAGATGACTGTGTCGATGTTGTAGGTGGGCAAGTTGACACCGATCGCTTACCACAGTTGTATGAAGAGTGGCGCGGGGTGGTGGGCGGGGGCGAAAGCCGTTATCGATGGGTGAATGATTTTCACACACTCTCAGAGCAGGTTGGTTTTGAGCACTCATGGATAGAGGCGTTTTTTCACTCAATGTTTTTGGATCTACACAATACACCGTGTCACACACTCAAAGACACACAGCGCTATATGTACGGCTCCGCCGAGGTTATAGGGCTCATGATGAACAGGATTGTAGGCATTCATGGGCGTACTGCAGATATGTGCGCCCAGTTGCAGGGTAGGGCAATGCAGTACATCAATTTTTTGCGTGATATTGACGAAGATTGCGGGCTTGGGCGGCAGTACATTCCCATCGAAATCTTGAAAAAACATGGCCTTTCTTCTCTGAAAAAAGATGTTGCTTTGCGCCAGAGTGAGGCGTTTTACTCTCTCATGCGGGCCGAGATCAATCGTTATCAAGAGTGGCAAGTACAGGCAGAGCGTGGGTATCGGTACTTGCCGTTTCGGGCTCGGCTGGCTGTGAGTACTGCAGCAAGGCTGTATAATTGGACGGCGCGCGTCATACAGCATGATCCGTCTATTGTGTATCGTCTCAAAGTAAAACCAAGAAAACGACGAGTCGTGATGACGATGCTGCAGGCTTTATACGCATCGAAAAGGGTGAATGTATGAAACACATTATTCGTCACAAAGAGCAAATACAAGAGGTGTTACTGAGCCTGCTTGAGCAAGCGCAGGAGGAATACTCCTACCTTGAGTGGGGAGATCACGTCTTTGAGTTACTGCGCAACTTTGTAGTGGGGGGCAAGATGTATCGCGGCTCTCTGCTGGTTTTTACCTATGAAATGCTGCATAACTCGCAGGTTAGTCAAGATCACCCTATCTATACGTTGGCAGCTGCCCTCGAGCTGTACGCCTCAACCCTCCTCGTCCAAGACGACATTATGGACGGCGATAGTTTGCGCAGAGGGAAGGCGACTCTTCACGTACAAATTGAGGATGACTACGCCGGCAGCACGTCTTCCCAGAAGGCCCGTTTTGGTACAGGAATGGCAATGATGTGTGCCACAATTGGCCAATTTTTGGTCCAAAAAATAATTACCGAGCTTGATTTCTCGCAAGAAACAAAAGTACAGCTGTTCCATGCTATGAGCACGCTTTCAATCCCTACGGGCCTAGCCCAGATGAAAGATGTAGCCACCTCGATGAACAAAGATGCGCTGACCAAGTCAGAAATACTTGGTGTCTATACGTACAAAACAGCGTACTACACCATGTGTTTGCCGTTTGCATTGGCGACTACTGCAGCACAGAAAGACACACACCCAGCACATAACATCCTGCAAGACTTGGGTAGTTCACTTGGAGTTTTGTATCAAATTTCCGATGATGCCATTAGTTTATTTAGCACATCTGCCCAAGCAGGTAAGACCCGCGGCAACGATGTCGTTGAGGGCAAACAGACGTTGTATTACTGGTATACTGCAGACTTACTTTCAGGCAAAGCGAAAGAGCGGTTTCTTTCTTTGTATGGTCACGCGCAATCAGAGAGTGAAGTGGCAGAAACAATAGCGCTGATAGAACAGAGTGGAGCTCGCTCTAGAGTGGAGGCAGACACACAGCGCTCTGTTGATATGTGTGCTCACCAGCTCGCGCAGCTACCAGTTGCAGAGAGATGGAAGGAAGAGCTGCGTAGTTTTATGCAGGTCATAGTGCACAGAAAGAGATAGCATGAGTGATACATCTTTAATCGCCATCAAGCTTGGCGGATCAGTCTTTAGTGATAAAAAACGAGCCTTTAGTTTAAACACCGAGGTGCTCGAGTTACTGACCGAGCAAATTGCCGAGGCATGTGTAAAGGGTGTCCGACTAATAATAGGTCATGGTGCTGGCTCATTTGGGCACACGGTGGCTCACGAATACCAAACTCACAAAGGCATGATCAATGCGCAGAGCAAAAAAGGCTTTGTAGAGGTGTCCTACACTATGGTCAAGCTCAACATGCTGATCTTGGAGTACCTACGCAACAAAGGCCTCCCTGTCATCTCGCTCAACCCGCAATCAATCATGACCACCAACAACTTCCAGCTAGAGTATCTCAGCACCACCACGCTGGAACACAGCATTGGCCACGGCATGATACCCGTGGTGTATGGGGCGCAGTTATTTGACACAGCAAAAGGGTGTAGTATTTTTTCAACAGAAAATGTACTCGCAGCGCTGGGGTTAGCACTCAAGAAAAAAGCAATATGCATCTCAAAGATCATTTTTGTGGGTCAAACTGACGGTGTGTATGATAGCAATGGCGCCACTATTCCAGAAATTACGAAAGATACTATCGCTCAATTTCGCTCTGCTCTAAAAGGGTCTGATGGAGTCGATGTCACTGGCGGCATGCTACACAAGGTGGAGAAAGCACTTTCGCTTGCAGACCAGGGTATTGCGAGTCAAATCATAAACGGCACTAGAAGAGGAGAGCTCCTTCGCGCTCTTCTTGAAAAAGAGGTGTGCGGCACGCATATAGGAGCAGCATGAATGATGCACTCCAGCATGTAGCGATCATTATGGATGGCAATAGGCGTTGGGCGCGCTCGCGGGGTTTGCCAGGGCTTAAGGGCCATGAGTACGTGGTAGAAGAGCGTCTGGAAGAACTGTGTGATGCGTGTATTGAACAAGGCATTGCCTACGTGACGATGTGGGCGTTTAGCACTGAAAACTGGTCACGGGATGACGCTGAGATAGAAGGGTTGATGGCGTTATTTAGGCGTGTGTGTGAGGAAGAGTTTGAAGCACTGCACAACAAAGGCGTGCAGATTCGCACTATCGGTAATCTAGATGCCTTTCCACCAGACATCACCCAGAGTGTTACAGCTTGGGTAGAAAAAACAAAAAAGAATAGTGCAATCACCGTTATTTTTGCACTCAATTATGGCGGGCGAGACGAGCTGGTTCGCGCATTTGAGAAGAGTAACGCCCAAGATCTAAGCCCCTCGGAAGCAAGCATCGCGCAGTCACTCGATACCGCTGGTATTCCTGACCCTGAACTCATCATTCGGCCTGGTGGTCAGCAACGCTTGTCTGGGTTTTTGCCGTGGCAGAGTGTCTATAGTGAGCTGTACTTCACCGATGTCTTGATGCCAGATTTTGATAGATACGAACTGAAAAAAGCGCTTGCAGAGTACAGTAGGAGGAAGCGGACGTTTGGGGGGTAATGTTTACAACTGCAGTGTAATTTTTCTTTGGTTGTACTGGCGAATGAGGCTGGTGATGAGCGTTTGATAGGGGATGCCAGACTCAATTGACCTTGCCTTTAGTTTTTCTATGTCACTACTGGCTATGCGTAGGCTGATAGTACGGTCTTTTTTTGTATGACGTCGTGCTATGTTTTGGTAGCGTTGTATTTTTGCAGCACCATCTTGTATAGGGTGGTATTTTCCATCTGTGTAGTCTTGAACGAGCTGTTTTTCCTGGGTAGTGAGTGGTGTGGTTTGTTTCATGTGTTTTTCAAGTATTTTTTTGTTGCTTTCTACTGGGGATGATAGTTTTGAGAAAAATTTGGGTGTTGTCCTCAACGAACGGCACGAGGTAGGCGTAGTCATGCATTTCCACGATAAAAATATTTTGTTTTTCATATTTTTCTTGGTTGGAGTGTTCTTCTACAGCCAGCAACTTTCCTTCTGCTATTGCCGATACAATCTCTTCAAACGAGATCTTTCTTTCTGCTTGGAGTTTTTGGTTTTTAGCCAAGTTCCAACTATAGTACTTCACTCGCATATTGTAGTCCAAGAGATGTCAAATGTCAATTCTTTGTATATACAGTAGCAGGCTGAGCTGAAAGTGTGTCTTCACAGTAGTGCTATCAGAAGTTTGACGGAGTCAGTTTTTTTCATGAGCAAATAATTGATGAGATGTTTTTAGTAGCTCTAGCAAATCGGCATCCGAGATAGAGAAGTAGTTTTTGATGACATCAAGTCGTGATTGGATAGCCCAATAGATCAGTTTCTCCAGTCGTGTTGTGGGCTGGTTTTCTTTAAGGTGAATGAATATATATCCATAGTCAAGTAGAAAGTATTTTTTATACTCAAATGAGTCGACAGCAGACCAAGCGTATTCTTTTTCTAGTCGCTGAGGTTGTTTATAGATAATACCTTCTTTCTTGATGGTGAGCGATGTTCTTAGCGGCGATGAGCGTAGTGATTGTACAAATACTCTTGCAAGAGTAGCAAGCAGTATGGTGAGTGTGCCTGCGAAAGGCTCAAAAAATAGCAGGGTTACTCCAATTACTGCAAATAAACCAAAGCTACCATTTACAACACGCATGGATCTAAAAGTAACTCTCTCTTTTTTAAATATAACGGGGAAGTCTGCCGGCGTCATTTGTCTACTCATACTTTTATCGCTGTTTATCCCAAAACTCACCGCGCCTGCAGAGTACTTCATCTGCTTTTTCTGGCTCTGCCATCAGCATCTGGACAGCGATCTCTAGAAAGAGGGTATTTTGCGAGGCCTTCACCAGCAGTACATCGTCTTTTTGTAGCTGTGTTTTTAGGTACTTTCCTGCTTCACCAGCGGTCGCAAACCACATGGTAGGAATAGCGGCACTCTCCAAGATTGGCAGCATGTGTTGTTTGGTCAGCGGCCCTACCAGATACACCTCGTCACATAATTTGGCGGCTTTTTTGGCTAAAATTTCATGCTCCGCTGGGGTGGATGCTCCCAGCTCTCGCATATCTCCCAGGAGTGCTAGTTTTCTTCCTTTGCTAATTTGCAGGGTGTCAAGCATATCGAGCGCGGGGGCGAGTGACGAGTTATATGAGCTATCGATAATGTGCGAGTCATTGATACCAGCAAGCAGTGTCGAGCGCGAGCGCGGTAGCTGAAACTTTTTTTGGAGATTAGTGACGCTTGTTTGTATGCTTACATCTTGGGTTATCCCTACCAAAAGTGCGGCCATAAGGCTGTAGGTAGTCTGTTTTGGTATCAAAAAGTGCGGAAAATGTAGCTGGTATGTTTTTGATTGGTATGAAACAGTTAGCTGTGTGCCCTCGAGGTTTATTGTATGCTTGGTCAGCACAATGTCGCTTTTCTTACTTGTGCCAAATGTTTTGACGTGAGCGTTGGTTTTTTTGGCAGTGGTCATCACATTTCTGTCATTAGCGTTGAGAATGGCGACGCCAGTACTTGGCAGTTGTTCGATTAGTTTTCCTTTTTCCCCAGCAATGAGTTTCGTTATATCTTGCAAGTACTCTGCGTTGTTTGTGTTTGCAGAGGGCAAAAGACTATCAAAGTTCTCTGCATGTGTGGGTCCAGCATTGAGAAACACCCCCACATTTGGCTGCACGATGCTGAGTAGATACCCCATGTTTTTGGGCGGATGGGGGCTGTCGATGCCCATCTCGACCACGTAGGCCTCGTAGCGCTCCCAGTTGGTGAGTAGTTTCCATATGCCAAGCACTGCATACCACAGCCAGTGAAAAGGAGAAAATCCCCTGGGCGTAATCCCCAGTATATTGAGCGGAATGCCCGACTCTGAGTTTGCTTTGTAGCTGATTTTGATGTTTTTTTCTGGTTTAAGCACTGCTTCAACAGCCGAGAGCGTACTGGTTTTGCCTGCCGAGCCCGTGATGCCGATAATGGTAGGATTATTTTTTTTCAGCTGCAGCTGTGCTAGCAATCGAAAGTAAGCAAGGAGTAGAGCGGCCAAGTACTGTTTCATGAGTGAGAGTAGTATACCCGAGGTCTGAGTGCTGCGCCATCTTTGTGTAAGCTTTGCCTGCTAGTCTCTCTACTATGACAAGTGACGCAGTTCTAATGGCCTATCTCGTTTCTCTACCTGGCATTGGCAGGCGCACGCTTGAGGTTCTATCTCGGTCTGCTACTGACCAAGGGTTTTTTCTCTCTGACTACATCTTTGGCAAAGAGTTTTTGAGCATAGAGCGAGTCACTGAAACAAAAAAGCAAACGATTGCGTCGAGCCTTGATTCTGGCTTGATCGAGCGATTTCAAGACCACCTGGAAACAAAAAGTATTCGCATTATTACTCCACAAGATGAGGAGTATCCAGAACTACTCCAGCCACTCGAAGACAAGCCGCTGGTGTTGTTTGCGCGCGGTGAAGTGCATCAACAGCACAACCTTCCTATTGCAGTGGTGGGGACGCGCAGAATGACAGCGTATGGCAAGAAAGCTACCACTACACTAGTTCGTGACCTCGTTACCGCTGGGTGCAGTATTATCTCTGGCTGTATGTATGGGGTGGACACTGCTGCCCACACGGCTTGTTTGAGCGCTGACGGCTACACGGCGGCAGTGTTGGGGTATGGATTTGATCATTGCTATCCTGCTTCGCATCGGCGAGTGCTGGACAAACTACTAGAGGGTGGGGCAACGCTTTTGAGTGAGTTTGCGCCTGCAGTGGCCCCCCAACCTGGTAACTTTCCTGTGCGAAACCGTATTGTAGCCGGCATGAGTGCGGCAACAGTTGTGGTCGAGGCAGCAGAGAAGAGTGGCAGTCTCATCACCGCTCAGTTTGCACTAGAGTACGGCAGAAGTGTGGGCGCTGTTTCAGGGCCGATACACAGCCCGTATGCCGTTGGTACGCAGCATCTGGTAAATCAAGGCGCCAAGCTTATTCTCTCGGCAGCTGATATTTTGGAAGACGTTGGTGTGATTTCTGATGCCAATACGCTGCTTACCCAGTCAAAAGAGCCAGAGTTTCACTCTGCGGGTGAGCGTGAGGTGTGGCACGCCATTCCCGAACAGATGCTCTTTGATGAACTGCTTGAAACAACTGGTTTTTCAGTGAGTGAATTGACGGTGTTTGTGAGTACGCTTGAGCTGCGTGGACTGGTACGCAGAGCTGGGGTGATGGTGGAAAAGTGCGCCTAGGTTTTGGGCAGCATGATACAATCGCCCTGGACAACACAGTAGTACTGTAGGTATCCTAGCCCTCATCGTACGTATCATCATAATACTATGCAACTTGTTATAGTCGAGTCACCAACAAAAGCTAAAAAGCTCTCTTCTTATTTAGGAAGCGAGTATGAGGTTGTAGCCTCAGTGGGCCACATTCGTGATCTGCCAAAATCTGGTCTATCTATCGATATTGAGCATGATTTTGAGCCAACCTACGAGGTTTCTCCTGGCAAAACAAAGGTTATTTCTAGTTTAAAAAAGGCCGCAAAAGCAGCTGACACTGTTATCTTGGCTACTGACCCTGATCGAGAAGGAGAGGCCATCGCCTGGCATGTGCAACACGTGATTGAAGAAAAAACCAAGGTGCCGTTTCAACGTGCTACGTTTCACGAAATTACCAAACAAGCGGTGCTCAAGGCTCTTGAAAACCCTGGTGTTGTCAATATGGACTTGGTTGATGCACAGCAAGCGCGTCGGGTTGTTGATAGACTAGTAGGGTATCAGGTTTCGCCGGTGCTGTGGAAAAAGGTGCGGCGTGGTCTTTCGGCCGGGCGGGTGCAGTCGGTAGCACTTCGTTTGATTGTCGAGCGCGAGCGCGAGATCGAGGCATTCAAGCCAGATGAGTACTGGGAAGTCGATGTTGCTCTTTCAAAAGAGCACCTGAAAATCGAGGTTTTTGCAGATAACAAGCTCCCTGAAGGGGCGCCGGCATCGGTGTTTGTAGCAAGAGTGACAACAGTAGATGGTACAAAGTTTGCCCCAAGTACAGCAGACGATGTAGCTCCGCTCCGCTCGTTTTTGCCTAGTGCTATTTATAGCGTGAGTGCAGTTGAGCGAAAGCAAAGAAAGCGTTCTGCCTTTCCACCATTTACTACCTCGACCCTGCAGCAAGCGGCTGCAACACGACTAGGGTTTAGTAGCAAGCAAACCATGGCGGTAGCCCAACAGCTGTATGAAGAAGGCTACATTACCTATCATCGCACCGACTCGTTCAACTTGTCTGCCGACTCTATCACTGCCGCGCGTGAGCATATTGCTGCCAAGTATGGCAGTGAGTATGTACCTTCCAAGCCCAACTACTACCGCAGCAAATCAAAAAATGCTCAAGAAGCACACGAGGCTATTCGCAGCACCTCTGCCTCACTCAAATCACAAGAAGTTGTAGGGGCAAAGATCACCGACAGACATCGCAAGCTCTACGACCTTATTCAGCGTCGCTACCTCGCGTCACAAATGACACCTGCACTGTACGACCAAACAAGCATCACTATTATAGCCACTGGCGATGCAGCAGGTGTTACCAGCGCCACTCTTCGTTCATCTGGGTCTATATTGAAGTTTGATGGCTGGATGCGTCTGTTTCCAAGTGGTGATGACACCTTGCTTCCTGAGCTAGCAGAGGGTGAGGCGCTCCATTTTGTACAAGACAACTATGCCCAAAAGTTTACCCAACCACCTGCCCGATACAATGATGCATCGCTGGTCAAAGAGCTGGAAAAGCGCGGCATTGGCCGGCCGAGCACGTACGCCTCGATTATCTCGGTCATTCTTGATCGCGGGTATGTGGAGCGTGTGCAGAAACGTTTTTTTGCAACACCAGTAGGTACGACAGTGAGTGACTTTTTACTCAAACACTTTCCCGTGTTTATGGAGTACGAGTTTACCGCCCAAATGGAAGATGATCTTGACAGTATTGCGGTTGGTGAAAAACAGTGGCGAGCGGTGGTGGGTGATTTTTATATTCCGTTTGAAAAGAAGGTGTTGGCGGCCGAAGATATTGAGCGCGTGCAGATACCGGTTGAGAAAACGGGCGAGATCTGCCCCGAATGCACAGAGGGGGAGATCGTCATTCGCTCTGGCAAGTACGGCAAGTTTAAAAGCTGTGGTCGATTTCCTGACTGCAAGTACACCCAAAATATCGTTGAAAAACTAGATGATATGAGCTGCCCACTGTGTGGTGAGGGCGAGGTACATGTCAAAAAATCTCGCTGGGGTAAGCCGTTTTATGGCTGCAGTCGGTATCCAAAGTGTGACTGGGCTGCCTGGAGTAAACCAGACAAAGAGTTTACGATTACAAAAGAGGAGTGGGACGAAGAAAAAAAACAGCGTGAAGAGAGAAAAGCAGCGCGGAAGGGTAAGTGGAGCAAAAAAGGGAGTAAAAAAACAACTGCAAAAACTAAAGCAAAAACCACAAAATCAAAAAAAGTAGCAACAAAGACAAAGAAGACGACAAGTAAGAAAGAAACAGCGAAGAGTAAAAAAAAGTAATGAATATCGCAGTCTTTGGCGGGGCGTTTGATCCCCCACATCTGGGACATATCCAGATCATCCAGTCGCTTCTTGAGTCTTCATTCGACGAGGTGTGGTGTGTGCCGGTCAAAAATCACGCCTTTGGCAAGCAGATGTTGCCCGCTCATCATCGGGTAGCTATGCTAGAACTTGCTCTTTCTGGTATGAATAATATCAAGATAGATGAGTACGAACTTCACCAACCAGGAGTAAATTATACCTATGACACCCTTGTAGCCTTCAAGCAGCATTACCCAGAGCATACATTTTCGTTTGTGATAGGGTCTGATAACTTGCCCACCTTTTACACTTGGTTTGACGACACACCTGGTATTTTAGAGTTTCCTTTTTTTGTGTATCCCAGGAAAGGTTTTTCTTTTGAGCCCCTTTTTGAAGGCATGACGCCAATGAGAAATATGCAGGAAGTAGCTATCTCATCGACCCAAGTTCGTCAGGCAGTTATGGCGGGAGAGAGCATTGAACACCTTGTACCACCAGCAGTAGAAAAGTATATACAACAACAGAAACTCTACCAGCCATAGAGCTAGAGCTTTTTGCTTTTTCGTTGCAAGTGAACACGGACTCTGCTTCTGGATTTCAGTATTAGATTTGAAAAAAGATTACACCGCCATTTTTGCTTTTATAGCAGGCCAATGTTCGTATTTTTCTAGACGTATGTCGTCCACTGTAAAAGCGTCAATGCTGGTGATGGCGGGGTTAAGCCAAAGCGTTGGTAGTTTTTTTGGTTTTCTTGTCAGTAGTTCTTGTACTTGCTCAATATGATTTTTATATATGTGCGCGTCACCCAATACATGAATAAATTCATATGGTTTTAGTTGAGTTACCTGCGCAACCATAGAGAGAAGGAGAGAGTATGAGGCAATGTTAAATGGTACTCCCAAAAACATATCACAGCTGCGCTGGTACATTTGCAAGGATAACTTGTCTTCGTCTACAAAAAACTGGAACATGAGATGACAGGGGGGGAGTGCCATCTGGTCCAGTTCTCCGGGATTCCATGCAGAAACAATGAGTCGTCTATCAGTTGGGTTAGTTTTAATTCTTTCAATAATTTCTGAAAGTTGATCAAGCATGCTTCCATCTGGCTTCTGCCAAGATCGCCATTGTACGCCATAAACTCTACCTAGATCGCCATCAAACTTCGCTTTTGACTTCCAGTAGTCAGCATTTGCATTTGCGTCCCATATGTGACAGCCTAAATCGTTTAGTTTGGTGTTGTCACCACTGCCAGAAATAAACCAGAGGAGTTCTGCTACCACTTGCTGGAAGGCTAATTTTTTTGTGGTTACTGCAGGAAATCCATCTTGTAAGTTGTATCGTTGTTGCATGCCAAAGGTTGCAATTGTTCCTACACCAGTTCTATCATCTCTAGTTGATCCGTATTCTAAAATAAATCGCAGAGCATCTCGATATTGTTTCATCGGTTAGTTTTGAAAATTTTTATACATACTGCTGGCCTGGACGTCTCGTGCCTGGTGGTATTTACTACCCAATTCCTTATCTCCGTAACCTTTACTAGCGGGAGAAGATAGCGTATGAAATGCTATTTGAGCAATTTTCATACCTGGATAGAGACGAATGGGGTAGTTGCTAGCATTGACAAACTCAAGAGTGAGGTTGAGTGCATTACCAGGGTCTAAAAACCCTGCAGTAGTGTGGATGATGAGTCCTAATCGAGCAATGCTACTTTTTCCCATAAGGTGACAGGCATGCGCATTGTCAACTCCAATAAAATCGGCTACCACTCCCAGAGCAAACTGTTGAGGATGAAGCACAAAGTAGCCAGTGTTTTCTACAGTAATTTTTCTCATGTGCGGAGACATGTCTTTTTTAGGGTCAATCACCTCAAAGCCATGACCTTCAAAAATCATGAAGTTATTCCCTAGCAATACGTCATAACTTGCGGGTTGCAAACGTGTTTGATCAAAGTTTTCAATAATAATCTGTTCCTTTTCAAGGGCTTTGAGAATGTCGCTATCTGATAGATACATGATGATCGTTCTACCACACCCCGTCCTGTGCTGTGTAGTATGAATTTTTTTCTCGTGGTATAATCCCCACTAGTAATGAGTAACAGAAAGAGTGTAATGAAAGATGTTTTGCAGCAATTTATGGATTTTATTCGTGAGCAAGGGGTGGTTGGCTTGGCCATTGCCTTTGTCTTGGGTGGCGCAGTCACCAAGCTTGTTGGCTCATTTGTAGAAGACGTCATCAATCCGCTAATTGGTATTCTCTTGGGTGCAGCGGGGGACTTGAGCAGCTATTCGCTTACGATCGGCTCGGCAGAGATCATGTGGGGTAGCTTTGTCTCGGCGCTGATTGACTTCATTGTGGTGGCAGCAGTAGTCTACTTTGCCTTCAAAGGCTTGGGTCTTGACAAACTAGACAAGAAAAAAGAGTAGTTTTTTTTCTCGTACACAACATAAAACCCCTCACTTTCGCGCTTGGAGACAACCAGGCAGAAAAGTGAGGGGTTTTTATTCTTGAAGCAACTTGTTTATCTCTTGCATGCTTTTAATAACTTGCTCTAAAGCTTGTTCCACTAGTTGGATATTTTCTGGAGTATTATTTGTATGAAGTTGGCGCAATTTTTTTCTGTACTCACTTAGGCACTGCTTTGCTGCATTAAGTTGAATCATAAGGTTCAATTGTTTCTGGTAGGCCCAACTTGTTGGAGGAGTCCACTCTAAAATACTCTCTATGAGAGAACTTGAGTGAGCTGATTTTAGTATATATAGTTGTATAGTAGTCAGACTCACCTCAACTGAAGATCGTATTTGAAAGAGTTCTTGCTGAAATGTTGCTAGCTGTTCTTCCACCGCTTCCCTAAAGTACTGCTGCACTAATTCTTCACTGGGGGGGTGACTGGCAGGCTGTCAAACCACGCAGTAGGTGATTCCTCTCCGTGTTTCTCCCAGCCTTGCGCAGGGATGATGGGTTGTTCTAATTCTGATTGTGTCATGTGTTTTTTCCTAAATACCGTTCGTGTTCATAGTTCCTAGTTGTTCCTGTAGGTTGGTTATTGCATTGATAACATCATTATATCTATATCTAACTTGATTTTCGATCAATGATGCCTGTTTTTCAGCATCTATGTTTGCATTTCCTTGAAATGTTTGTCTCAGCTGTATTTTCAGATTTTTAATATAAACATTTAGAGGATTAATATAGCCCAATAACTCTTGAGCTTTATTTTGGTCTGGGAGCGTTCGAGCTGATTCTATTACTTCCTCGCAATACGTGATGATGTCCTCTAGTGTTCCCAAAATACCACTAATCAAACTTGAATTTATATTCAGTATAGAAAGACAATCTTTCCTTACCTGTTTGAATGTTATCTTTGAGCGTACCCCCCCCATCTTCATGATCTGCCATACAAACCTATCTTTGTATCTACTTTGATATATTTTATAGGATTTTGGCATCTAGTCAAGGTGCGCTACAATACACCCATGCACGTTACCCTCATAGTCGCTACTTCCGCTGATGGCTTCATTGCCAGGAAAACAGAGGAGAGCTCATTTGACTGGACCAGTCCAGAAGATAAGCAGTTCTATATTCAAACAATAAAAGAATACAAAACGGTGGTGATGGGCTCGCGCTCGTTTCAGACATTTACGCGCTACCCCAAGGGGTTACGCTTCATTATCTACTCGCGCTCGCCAGAAAACTTTAGTAACCCAAAGCCGCACGTTATCACTGCGGACGCTACCCGTGTGAGTCCTGCAGAACTAGTCGAGACACTGAGGAGCGAAGGGGTAGAAAAAGTCTTGATTGCTGGGGGCAGCTCTATCTACACACAGTTTTTTGCCGCAGGCGTGGTGGACACGCTCTATATTACCCAAGAGCCAGTGTTTTTTGGGCAGGGCGTGCCACTTTTCACCAAGTCTATTGAAGAGAGGGTGCAGCTACTATCTTCCCGAAAACTCAACGATCGCGGCACGTTGCTACTGCAGTACCAGGTAGAAAAGTGATGTATACATCACTTTTGACATACATCATAATGTATGATATAGTATAGTCACTATGATGGTACGAACGCAGGTGTACATGCCGCCAGATCTTCACCAGCAAGCTTTGCAACACGCCAATAGTAAAGGCGTTTCTCTATCTGCCGTTGTTCGGCAGGGGGTCACCCAGGTGATTCACCCCGGAAAACAGTCGGAACAAATGCAACCAAAACAAAAAACTATTTCATCGGTACTGCCAGTTTTGAACTCTGGTCGGGATCCTGGAGTTATCACCAGAGAAATGATCTATGACGGATTTTAGTGTTGGGTGTGTGGATACAAATATTTTCATCTATGCATTTGATAATGCCTCTCGCTTTCATATACCATCTGTAAAGACTATTAATACATTATCTACGCTAGGCATAGTGATAATGCCGCAGATACAACTAGAGATCTTTAGTGCACTTCATTATATCGAGCCGCTTTCTCAAAAAAGACTTGATCTTATTGATTCTATTCTTTGTCTTCCAAAAGTACAAAATGTGTATCCTCTAGAAACTACACACACTCGTGCTTTGCAAGAAGCCTTGAAAATTACTCAGTTAGGTAAAAGAAAAATCTTCGACTACTATCTTGCCCAAACATTGGTGGATAATGGAGTAGAGGTGCTCTACACCCATAACACAGCAGATTTTTCCGCTTATGCTGAAAAACTGACCATCATCAACCCACTCGAACAATCATGGTAAAAGCAGCCATCCACCTTCCCATCAAGCTGTTTGACACCACGCTGCCGCTGCCAGAATACCAGACAGGCGGGGCAGCGGGTTTTGATCTCTGCTCTCGGCTAGACACAGACATTCCCCCAGGGGAAGTGGTACTTGTGCCACTCAACATTGCTATTCAGTTGCCAGAGGGGTACTGGGCGATGGTGGCAGCGCGCAGTAGCCTGCACAAACTAGGTTTGCAGCTGGTCAACGGGGTGGGGGTGGGGGACGGGGACTACCGGGGGGACGGCGATGAGTATCATGCGCCACTCTACAACTTTACTAGTCAAGAAGTGCGTATTGCTAAAGGCCAGCGCATTGTCCAGATGATTATCATGCCCCAGATAAGAGCTGAGCTAGAGCTTCACGCCTCTTTTGATGGCCCAGATAGGGGTGGGTTTGGGAGTACGGGGAGGTAGGTGCTCGAGGTTGGATGTTTAGATAGCTGGACTTTGGGTGCTAGATTGTTGGCTTCGACCTACCTTGTTGACTTTGAACACTTTTTTTTCGCAAGGGAAGACATCCCGACATGTCAGGGTTAGAGAAATCCCTAATGCAGATTTTTTGACTATACTCGAAGTAATAAGCCGGGGTTACTCAGCGTTTTTAGCTAGTCTTTTTTTATTTCTTCTTGGTATTTAGCATATTTGTCTGGCTCGTCACTAGGCCAAGAAACCGTGGTGAAAACCATACCATGTTCGGCATCTTGCAAGTGGTCTTCCTCCATACGACCTGTCCCAAATCTAAATTGTAAACCCATCTCAGCTGCTACTTCCTCCATAATAAGAACATCTGCAATAGAGTGGTGGCCGCTTACATCGATCCTGACTTTTTTGGTTGTTGGTTCTATTTCTGCTTTTTCAGACATAAGAAAATTTTTATATCTTTTTACTAAGCCTAATTTTCCTCTCTCTCTGAAAGTCAAGTACTAAAATCCTATAACATCTAATAGCCTGCTAGAAAATAGAATATTGGGTTTTGGGTTTTGGATGCTGGGGGCTGGTTTTTATCCCCTCTTTTGAAAGAGGGGCTGCTGTCAGCTGACGGAAGGGGTGTTTTGTAAAAAAAGAGGGAACACAAACACCTCGCCCACTCATCCTTCGAATGAGGGATGCTCCTCTTAAAAAGAGGAGATTTAGTTCCGAACACACTATGTCTTCATTTTTGCCAAAACAAGCGGGTTTTGAGCACAGTTAGTATGTGTACAAAGCACAAGATGTAGTTTTTTCGGGTTGCGCGTACACAATATGTTGTGGTTTAGTGATCAGCTGATATGAACCAAGAACTTACAGCTCAGATAATCTACGTTGCGCAGCAAAACGTGCAAAGTGCGCGAAATAGAGTGCCACTACTACCTATGGTTGATGGCCTGCATGGGCGGTCATTTTTACTCGAATTAGCTCTCCAAGAGCTCAAAGAACTAGAAGAAGCTATCGGTTTATACGGTAGTGTGACAGCACGAGAGTTTCTCTCTCAGGTAGTGGCAGAGCTCGATGATGTATTTGTATTTCTTGTCTCTTGGGTGAGTGTACACGCACCTGATGTTGACTTGGGCGCGCGCCCGGGTACAGCCAACGGCTTTGGTGAGAAATCATATGCTTTTGATAGGTTGGCAGAGACAATCATGGATGCTGTAGATGATCCCCAACATGCTTTGGCAGAGGTTATTGCCCGTCTCGAGTCAATCGCCCGTCACGCCCCAGTAGCATTTGTGCCGTTTGTTGATTCGCTTCAAAAGACACTTCACCAGGCATTACGCATTCACCGCCCTCCAGAACTCTACACTTCACATGATCCACTGACAGGAAAACCGCTTTCTTCAGAGGAGGCGCTGCAGAAATATAATAATCTAGAAGCATGCATGAAGATGATCAGGGCGGCAGTTGACCCAGAAAACCGTAAACTACGAGGTGGGGAATGGCGACCATACAAATGGTACTTGCTTGAGTGGAGAAATAGTAGCAGGACTCAAGAGCAACTTCGCCAGCAACTATTTGCAGACTATCCGCTTGATCAGAGTGGGCGAGAGGTAGTAGTTTTTAATAGTGGCTAGTACCGCCAAGTGAGTATGACTCAGAGTGGAGTAGAAGTTGTTACTCATGCGGTACAGAGACTACCTGGTAGACATCCAACGCTTGTCAGAGTAGCGTAATACTTTTACACTAAGTCTACTATGCCAACAAAAGCCAAACATCTAGGAGTCTTGATCACCTTTGAAGGGGGAGAGGGGGGTGGGAAAACAACCCAAATTGTGCGTCTTCGCGAGCGCCTGACGAGTATTGGAAAAGACGTAGTGGTGCTTCGTGAGCCTGGTGGCACGGTGATTAGCGACCAGATCCGCGAGGTAGTGTTATCGAGCAAAAATGTGGGCATTGCCTACACCACCGAGGTGTTATTGTTTCAAGCAGCCCGTGCCCAGATTTACCGTGAGATAGTGCTACCCTCTTTAGATGCTGGCAAAGTAGTGCTGATGGATAGGTCGCGTGACAGCAGCGTGGTCTACCAAGGGATCGTGCGTGGCTTCGGGCAGGAGATGATAGAGCAGCTCAATGATATCTCTACCAAAAAAACCACCCCAGATATAACTTTTTTGCTTGACTTGCCCGTAGATGTTGGTTTAAAAAGGAGGGAAGAATCAGGCAAGATAGATCGCCTTGATATGGAAGCCAAGGAGTTTCATCAAAAGGTGCGTGATGGATACTTAGAGCTGGCACGGCGTGACACTTCGGGTCGCTGGCACGTCATCGATGCTTCAAAATCACTTGAAACAGTAGAGGAAGAGATTTGGAGTACCTTGCAGAACTATCTGGCTGAGTAATCTTCTTGTTTTGTGTGATATAGTTTTTGTATGACAATTATTCTTAATCTTCTTCTCTCGGCTTTAGCTGTGTTTGTCGCAGCATACGTTATTCCAGGAGTGACTCTTGATTCGTACTGGACAGCAGTTATTGTGGCAGTTGTACTTGGGGTGCTCAATGCCTTTGTGAAGCCTATTGCCCAGGCGATTTCTCTACCGATCACCATACTTACATTCGGTTTTTTTTCGTTGGTGATAAATGTTTTTATGCTCTACATTGCCGATTATCTTGTTACTGGGTTTGAACTGGGCAGTGTGCTCAATGCGCTTTTGTTTGCACTCACCCTTTCTTTGATTAACAGTTTTTTGGGCATGATGGGGAAGTAGTTTTTTTGAATGTTTTTCTTGTAGATATAATTTGGGTTTTGCCAAGTGAAATGTATACTTAAATAGTCATAGAACTGTACATGCAAATATATTTTTAAATCTACACTTTTGTGTACATTGTGGTATACTAGTGGGTACTATGCAGTACATCTCGACAACTGATTTGAGAACACAGACGTCCCAGCTTATCGCAGCGCTCGACAGAGGAGAAGAGGTTACTCTCATCCATCGCTCCAAAGTAAGAGGAAAGATTCTTCCGTATAAAAATAAACGGAACGTAGTGGCGTTTGATGCTCAAAAGTTTGAGCAGTTTGTTGCTGATTTGAGCGAACTCCCCCCAGAGTCGCACACAGAAAGAGAAAAAAACTACAAAGCTCACTTGAGAAAAAAGTATGGATCGGATTTTTCTTGACACTAATATAGTGATAGATCTTATCTTGAGAAGAGAAGAGCACTCTGTACTATTTGATTACCCTGTTGCGTTATTTCTTTCTCCTTTGTCAGTCCATATTTTGATGTATGTAACCAAAAATGCGCTACCACCAAAAGAGCTCATACCTCTTGAAGAGATCTTTATGTTTGTAAGTTTTACAGGAAAGATTTCTATGCGTGCTTTGACAGGTCCTACCCCTGACTTTGAAGACAACGTCCAGCTACACTCGGCTGTAGCCAGTAAGTGTCATGTTTTTTTGACGAGTGATACAAAATTACTGCAGTTGGGTCAGTTTCGCGGGGTTGAGATAATGACTCCTCCACATTGGGCTACTACTCGTGCTGCTTGATTTGAGCTCTCTTTTTTTCGTATAGTAGGGGGTAATGCTGTCAAAAACAAAGCACAATCTGCCCCAGCCACCATCCTTGATCAAAACTATCGGCCCATCATTTATCTTGGTTGGTTTGGCTTTGGGTAGTGGCGAGGTTATTCTGTGGCCGTACTTGATTAGCCACTACGGCCTTGGCCTGCTCTGGGGCGCAGTGCTTGGCGTCTCATTTCAGTATCTCCTTAATACAGAAATTATGCGCTACACCTTGTATTGGGGCGAGAGCGTGTTTGTGGGCTTTCGGCGATTGAGTGCGTGGCTGCCATGGTGGTTTGTTGTCTCAACGGTGATCCCGTGGTCGCTGCCGGGGTTTTCATCTGCCTCAGCCGAGATTTTTTCAACACTGTTTCCCGCTCTGCCAGTCGAGACAACTATGATCGGCATGTTGCTGTTTTGTGGCATTCTGCTTTCTGTAGGGAGTAGTGTTTATAAAACAATGGAGCGCCTCGAGAAAGGGGTGGTGATAGGTTCGCTTATTTTTATCTTCGTGCTCGTTTGTCTGTTTACGGGTCTCGCCGACTGGTCGCAGGCGGCGGTGGGGTTGGTGGGGGTGGGGGATGGGTGGTGGTTATTTCCAGAAACGATTGCTTTGATGAGCTTTTTGGCAGCATTTGCCTATGCGGGCGGTGGGGGGAACTTAAACTTTGCCCAGTCGTACTATATCAAGGAAAAGGGGTTTGGCATGGGGGCGTACGCGCCAAAAATTGGCTCGATTACTTCTTCCTCGATGGACGAGCGACCATCACTACTGGGTCAAACATTTCCCAAAACAAAACAGAACAAAGCCATGTGGCAACAGTGGTGGCAGCTGGTTACTACCGAGCACCGATTGGTATTTTGGGGCGGGGGCATTGTCTCGATTGTGATGCTGTCGGTGTTGGCACACGCACTTGTCCCTGAGGGAGTGACGACCGAAGGGCTAGCGTTTCTCTATAGCGAGGCAGCCACTCTTGCTGTGGTTTCGCCCCTGTTGGGCAAAGTATTTCTCTTGAGTGTGGCTACTATGTTGTTCTCCACGCAGTTGATCGTGTTGGAGTCTACCTCTCGGATTATCTCGGAAAATATCTTGCTTATTCGCTCAAAAACAGGCAATACCTGGAGTCAGACCAAAGCGTTTTTTACTGCGCTGTGGGGGCAAATTACATTGGGAGTTATGATTATTATTTCTGGGTTTCAAGAGCCGCACTTTTTACTCACCCTTGCAGCAGCACTCAATGCCGGCGCGATGATGGTAGCGTTTATCTTGATCTTTTTCTTGAACAAAAAACAGCTTGAGCCCGAGTTTCAACCAGGAAAACTGCGCAGTATTGGGCTGGGCATCGCTACGTTATTTTTTATTTTCTTTGTCTGCATGACCATCTGGCAGGGTATTACTGGATGAAGATAGTATTACTTGATTTTCTAGGTAGTACTTTGTACACTTATTCTGCAAGTATGCAGATGGTTACTACTGTTACTACCAAAGGCCAGGTGGTTATCCCACAACACCTGCGTGATGCGTTGGGTCTGCACCCATCTCAAAAAGTGCTCTTTGACAGAAAGGGTGAGACTCTTGTGCTAAAAAAGGTGCCAACTGTCAAGACCATGAGAGGTTTTATTACCGCAAAAAAGAAGGTGTCCGCTCGAAACTTTGACGCGGCAATCAAACAAGCAGTGCTAATAAAACATCATAAGAAACAACATGATAATTCTTGATACAAACGTACTCATTCGTTACTTTATAAACGATGATGTGGCGATAGCAAAGAAAGTTGAAGCAGTACTGCAAACAGCAGAGCACCTGCATATTCCAGCAGTAGTTTTTCCCGAAATAGAGTATGTGTTGCTGAAACTGTATGATTCCACCAGGGATGCTGTGGGCGAGGCGTTTTCTTTCTTGTGTTCTCTGTCAAATGTAAAGGTGGATCTGGTAGTGCAACAAGCAGTCGTGTTGTACAAAAAAACCAATCTAGATATGGCTGACTGCATTGTCGCGTGTAGCGGCAGGCAGGGTGATTTGATTGCTAGTCTGGACAGAGCCCTCGTGAACAACACCAATATGGAGGCGTACTAGAAGTGATTTGTTTACTTGTTTCTCATAGATATCTGGGTTAGCATGAGCCGCATGCCGACACTCCCGAAAGCAATTCGCCAGCTGACTGAATCATTTGAAAAACTGCCGGGTATTGGCCCGAAATCTGCCCAGCGACTGGTGTTTTATCTTCTCCACACGCCAGAAGCGTCGCTGCAGCAGTTCGCCGACCGCTTGATAGCGCTTAAAAAGGACGTTGTGCTATGTGAGGTGTGTCATAACGTCAGTGAGCGCTCGCCGTGCAGTATTTGTGATGATGCGGCTCGCGACAACACACTGCTGTGTGTTGTAGAGCAGCCACTAGACGCCATAGCACTCGAGAGTTCTGGCACGTATGCAGGCACCTATCATGTGCTGCACGGCGCTATTGCGCCGCTAAATAACATTGGTCCTGACCAGTTGTATCTCAAGGATGTAGTTGGGCGACTAGAAGGCGTGAGTGAGCTTATTTTGGCCACCAATCCAACCATGGAAGGGGAGGCGACAGCTTTGTACATTACCGAACTGGTTCGTGCAAAAGCACATGAATCGTTGCGTATTACGAGAATAGGGCACGGTCTGCCCATTGGGGCGGACATCGAGTACGCCGACAGCATGACGCTTAAGCGTGCTATGGAAGGCAGGCGAGAGTTGTAACTTTTTCCTATGAATAGGTGTTTTATCGGTCTTGATTTTTAATAGCATCATGCTTATGATGAGGAGTAACTATGACACTGTACATAGTACAAACAGTAGGCTCCTCGCAAACTCACTTACTAGTGTGTTGAGGGGCTTTTTTGTCTCTGGGTAGTCAAATACTTGAGGGACAAGAAGAAAGGACAAGGCATGAGAGTGCTGATTTCTTCCAAAAAAATAGAAGTGACCGAGGCATTGCGCTCGGCCATAGAGGCGCAGGCCCAAAAACTGGGCAAACTCCACAAGCAGATTTCCTGGGTGCAGGTGTTTATAGAGCATGTTCCCAAAAAGAGCAAAGATGTTTTTGCCAATAAGGTTACTTTTGAGGTTTCATTGCCAGGGAAAAATGTAGTTGTAAAAAACCACGCTCACGATATGTACAAAGCAATTTCTGGCGCAGCCGAGAGTGCAGTACGGCAGGTGCGAAAAGAGTATGAGCGTCGCGCGACGCTGAGGCGAAAACAGATCGCATAGAAACTAGGCTGTTGGCTTTGGGTGCTGGAGGCTGGTCACTTTGTCAACTCTGAACTCTTGCCCGAAATGCTACGCAAATGCGTTGCAGGCGAGTGTTTCAGAGTCTGCTTTGATTGTTTTAGCGTGATGATTAGCGAGCTCGTCCATACGCTTTTTGTTTATCAAACCTTTGGCGAACACTATGGAAGATGCCTGTCGATCTAATTGCCGGTTCTTTTGATAGTGTTATCAACACGTTTCCAAAAATCCGTCAGTCCTTCTGGTCCCTGCCCAGATATTTCGACCCAACCTTTGCCAGGCTCAGGTTCGTGTAATGTGTTTGTTCCATCGTTGTATGGAGCCATTTCAGGAGTATCAAGTCTGAGTCCCATTTCTTGCGCAACTTCCTTCATAACTTCAATGTGTTCAAGTAGGTATTGTCCTCTCATAGGTTGGTTTTTTATAAATAACTCTTTCATAACATGCTTTCTTGTTTATTTTTTACACTTGTTTGGCTATTTTCCTCTCTCTCTCTCTGAAAGTCAAGTATCAAAATCCTATAACTATGATAGTTTGTTGGAAAATAGGATGTTGGGTTTTAGGCACCTAGTTGCTTTGTCATTTCGACTGGAACAAAGTGAAGTGGAAAAATCTCATCTAGATACCCCTGCCCGTAGTGTCTGCGACACAGTCGTTGTAGGCGGGTCAATTTGCAGTCGATATGACAGAGTAAGTAGCCGAAGTCGGGACGTCTTCCCTTACAAGGGAAGTGTTAAAACACCCCTGGCTTTCAGCCAGCCCCTCTTGAAAAGAGGGGATATAAAACACCCTTCCCCTCACCATTCTATGGTGAGGGATGCCCCTCTTGCAAAGAGGGGACAGTAAGCAAGATATGCTACTATGAATACATGACAGATGACGCAAGTGCTAGCTCGTTAATCACTCCTCCCTCAGACAGTGGTCAGAGTCCTCTTGATGCGCTTGAAGAGCTGTTACAAGAAGCACAAGCCGCCCAGTCGGGCGGCCCACCACCTGCAAGCAGTGGTAGTGATGGAAAAGACGAAACTCCAGAAGATGAATCAAGTAAAGCAGAGCGAGAAGCTTTTGAACAGCGACAAGCCGAGCAACAAGAGAAAGACGCAACAGCCATTCAAGACCAGATTCAAAAAATTCACACTATTGGCGAAACCCCAGCCGAGCAAGCCCGCCAACAGCAGGAAGCAGAAAAAAAGCAACAGGCAAGCAGCAGTGATGATGGTTTTGCGATCAGGCAATTAGAACACACGAAGAGGTAATTAGCATGCAAAAACAAACAGTCAGACCGCGCTCTGGCGGAGGTTTTACCTCAGGAATGGGTTCGTTTGGCGAGCACATGGACGAGAATGCTATGACCCAAGCCATGGGGCAAAAGCAACTCTCACAGCTCGGGGCACATCCAGCCACTGCCATGCAGGGTGTGGCCAACCAAAAAGCCCAACAACAGCAACAAAAACCACCCAGGAGCGTGGGCACACTCAAGGATGAGCTTATTACTCGCCCAGTAGGTGACTTTTTTGAAGAACTCAAGCAGTTTTTTAGCTTGCACGCTTGGCTAGGGATAGAGCCAGCAAGTAGCAAAGATCCAGCCGAGCAAGCTCGCCAGCAACAGGCTATTAAGCGCTACCAGCAGTTGAACGAAGAGCAACAAGCCTATGCCAGACAAAAATACCAGGCTGAACTGCAAAAGAAAAAGCAGGAAGAGGAAGAAAACATGCAGAAAAAACAGGCAGAAGAGCAGAGAAAGAGAGACTCTATCCAGATGCCAAGCAGCCCTAAGAAAGGTCCCGTCGGGCCTGCGGGTAGTAAAAAACAAAAGGCAGCGCAAAAACTCCACCAAGATAGAAAACAATTAAGTGGGCCGGGGAGTGCGAATTAGTATTTTGACTGATACACGCATATTGCTTGACAGTTTTTCTTTCATTGTTATAGTGAAAGTATTATGAAACAAAACCTCATCACTTTGTTTGTATTTTCTCTTGTGGTCTTGGCTCTACTAGCTCTCTTCCCATGGAAAGATATTAACTGGGGTAGTATTAATATCCAACCAGCAGAGACCATCACGGTGAGTGGATATGCTACGAGTATGGAAGAAACCCAAATCGCGCACTTTAGCGCGGGGGCAGAGGCGAGTGGGAGCGACCCGCAAGCATTACGAAACCAGGTGGATAGCATCATTGCAGCCACAGTGCAGCAGCTGCTTGACCTTGGTATTTCCCGAAATGATATCCAGACACAAAGCACTTCGTTGTATGAAGAGCCAGCTGATGCTGGTCAACCCATTACGCTCGAGTACAGAGTTGATCCAGACGGCAATGCCATTCCCCCAGAAGGAGTAGAAAGCGGCAGTGGTCAATGGCGGGCCAGTAACACTATTAGCATCACGCTTAGGGATATTTCAAAGGCAGACAAAGTGTTAAGTATTCTTAGTACTGGTGACCTAACCAATGTGTATGGTCCTAACTTTATGCTTGACGATACAATAGCTGCTCAAGAAGAGTTGCTTGCCCAGGCTGTGGCAAATGCCAGACAGAAAGCAGATACGTTGGCTATGGCAGCTGATAAGCAAGTGGTAGAGGTAGTGAGTATATCCGAGGGCGGCTTTGTTGGTGGCTACATGCCGATGATGTTAGAGAGTGCAGCCACTACAGACGCCATCATGCCTGGAACAGAGCAGGTATCGCAAAGTGTGACGGTGGTGTTTGCGATTCGTTAGAGATTTTGATCTGCAATGCGCATTACGCATTGCACTTTGATTGTACTTGCGTTACACTACTTTATATGTCTCAAATAGTGGTTCGGATGGATCCAGCAGATAAGTTGTGGTGGCAGCAAGAGGCTGCTCGTAAAAACATTGGTTTTAGTGAGCTGGTGCGCCAGGTTTTAGCAGATAAGAAACAACAAGCACAAAAAAAGAAAAAGGGTCGCACCATGGGTGAGGTCATGAAAGAATTTCGAGCACAACACCCCGAGTTGGCCACAGCAGATGTGCCAAAAGATCTTTCTACCAACTACAAACAGTATCTCTACGGAACAGATTTCCGATGATATATGTAGACTCGTCAGTTTTTATTTCGTACTTATTTGCAGTAGATGATAACCATGCTCGTGCCCAAGAGCTACTAGGAAACATACCGGTTGACGAAATGCTTGCTTCATATAGCGTGGTTGGGGAAGTGTTAACGGTGGGTAGCCAGCGTTATGATAGAGCTGTGACCCTTTCATTTATTCAGTACATGTTTAAAGAGCAGTGGCGATGCGTGAGGGAAGACGCAGATACACTAGACCGGACATTTCAAATATTCCAAACAATCACCCAAAAAAATATCAGTTGGGTTGATTGTTACTCGGTGGCTGTTATGCAGAGCATGGGAGTGCGCCAGATTGCTACCTTTGACAAAGACTTTGTACAGCTAAAAGTAGTCTATCCAGAGCTAGAAGTTATGAGTTAGTATCATCTATATGCAGCTCTACAACACCCTCACCCGTACCATCGAGCCAATCCAAGCAGACAATGACAAGAGTCTTGGTCTGTATGCCTGTGGCCCTACGGTGTATGACCACACCCATCTGGGGCACCTGAGGAAGTACATCATGGATGATGTGCTGGTGCGCGCACTGCGCCAGACGGGTTTTTCTGTCACGCATGTGCAGAATATTACCGACGTGGGGCACTTGACATCCGATGGAGACACGGGTGAAGACAAACTAGAGAAAGGTGCAAAAAAACAAGGCTTGACAGCCTGGCAGGTAGCCCAGCAGTTTGAAGAGTTTTACTGGCAGAGCATGGAGGCGGTTAACGTAGTGCGACCAGATGTTTCTTGCAGAGCAACTGATCATATTGAGAGCCAGCTCCAGCTAGTCAAAACTCTTGAGAAAAAGGGCTTCACCTATGTTATTGCCAGTGATGGGGTGTACTTTGATACCTCGTTACTTGATGACTACGGCAAGCTTTCTGGTCAAAAACGAGAAGAGAAAAAGGCTGGTGCCAGGCTAGATTTGGTAGAAGGAAAACGAAACCCGACAGACTTTGCTGTGTGGAAGTTTGAGCGCGAAGGTGAAAACAGAGCTATGGTGTGGCCCAGCCCCTGGGCAGAGCGTAGTTTCCCGGGTTGGCATATTGAGTGTAGCGCTATGAGCATGCAGTATCTCGGCCCTCAGTTTACCATTCACACGGGCGGTATTGACCACATCCCTGTGCATCACACCAATGAGATCGCTCAATCAGAGGCAGCTATGGGCAAACAGCCGTTTGTGCGCTACTGGGTGCACCATAATTTTTTGCAGATCGAGGGTGAGAAAATGAGCAAGTCTTTGGGCAACTTTTTTACTGTTGAAGATTTAGAAAAACGAGGCATTCATCCACTGGCATTTCGCCTTCTACTTCTGGGCAGCCACTATCGCTCAGAACTTAATTTTACCTGGGAAAATGCCCTGGGTGCACAGTCTGCCTATATGAGATTGCTGCGGACAGTCGTCGAGCTGCCCGCTCAGTCAGAGCGTACCGTGTTGAGTCAAGACAAGCTCGAAAAAGTAGATAGGTATAGAGAACAATTCTTGGCAGCGCTTCATGCTGATCTCAACACGCCCCAGGCGCTCGCAACCATGTGGGAGGTGACAAAGTCCAACATTCCTAGTGGTGATAAGTACGATCTACTACTTTTTTTTGATGAGGTCTTTGGGTTGAAACTAAGCCACGCAGAAGAGGTGCTCAAAGAAATAGACCAACTTCAGAAATCTCAAGAGCCAGAGATAACCCCAGAAATTCAGGCGCTACTAGACAAGCGAGCCACCGCCAGAGCGAACCAAGACTGGCAGACGGCCGATACCATTCGTGACCAGCTGGTGGAGCTTGGGGTGAGCCTGCGGGATGGTTTTCTTAGTTGAGAATAATATTTTTTATTATAAGATGTTGCATTGTTAATGCAATGATAGTCTTTTTCTGTCTTATTTGTAATATTAAAGCCGATAAAGTAAGGAAATTATGAGTTCTAAAGAGAGAGGGGGGGTGGAGGTCTCCACCGCAACCACTACGTCAGCGACTAACTCGGGTTGGTGAAAAAATAAATAGTGGCTTTGCAAGATTAAATCTTTTCTCTAGCCCTCCAAGAGACAAAAAAGATCATCTTAATAGAGTTAGAATGGAAAAAGGAGTATTTTTTACTTCTGGGTTTTTAGCTGGAGCAGTTTTACATCTTTTGCTCAAGGATCAGATGTGGGTAGATTATTTCGTTCTATTTTATTTGCATCTTTAGGTAGTATTACTTATCTTAAGTCAAGAACTGTTGTTGGCTTATATGATTGGAATGCTGATGACAGATTTATTAACTTTGCAGATCAGATTGAGCGGAATTTATTACTGTTTTCTTCTGGTTTTGCCGTTGGCGGATTTAGTCACATAGCTCTTGAGCAGCTTGCCAACCTAGATTTCTCTGATGTAGAGCAGTTGCTCCAAGCTGCTAACACTGATGGCGACGGTAAGATAGAGGCATACATTGCCACCCCAGACCCAGACCTACAAGAGGTTTCTTTATATCAAGATCCTACTCAAGTTTCGGGTCAGACAATTGAAGCAGTTGTTTTAGATCCAAATGAAATCACTCTCCCAGATTTAGAGAGTGGAGTAGAAATGCCTGACTTGAGTCTAGACGACTCACAAACAATGCAAGTACCAGATGACGCTCTTTCAGTAGGAAGTAGTTTTGAGAGTCAAGAGCCAACTGTTACGACTCAAGATGTGGTAGTTTCACCACTTAGTGATGTACAAGAAGTAACTATCCCAGAACATGAGGTCACTACTTCCTTAGATGAGGCGCAATCGGCTCTAAACGTACCAGAAAATGACATGCAACCTCACCAACCAGAAGGAATATTAGGAGAAGAAGATATGTTGGTTGTGGAGGATATCGGGCAAGTTGCTGATGAACTACCTCCAATTGTGGAAAAGGGCGGATTTTTGTATGACAGAGATCAAAGTTTAATCACTCACAATTTTCGCGAACTATATCAACAACATGAGAATATTTTTGGCACAGTAGACACTATTGCAGGTGTATCAAACGCAGATACTTTGTGGATGTATGCGGAGAGTGTTATAGAGAATAATCCTGATTTTCTTGGAATTTTGCAAAGGAGTGATGTTGACTACACAGATGCATTTGTCAACCAACTCTTGGAAATATCAGAAAGTACTCAAGATAATTTTTACTCCAGCTGTCAGCTCGTTGTTTTAAATGACCCAGACGGACTTCATGCACTTGCTACAGCTATGGTACAGGCAATAGAGTCTTCTGATCAATCAAGTGCGCTCACAGTAGGGTGGGGCGGCCGCAGGCCACTCAATACAGGTGAGATGCAAGGTATTCTGGCTGTCATTAGCCAATGATTCTACACTAATGTGCTTTCTGTGACATTTTCCTCTTGCGGCGCTTTAAAAAATCATGTTTAATGAAGCCATTATGAGACAAAGCCTCCTTGCCCAACTTGGCGATGTACTCGAACAGATCGTTCGTGATGAAGTTTCTCGCCAGCTTCAATCTAGCCCTACTGCTTCTGCACAGACTGGTGCTTCGGTTGCCCTGAGTGACTCAGCACCGAGCAATCCAGATTCCAGCACCCAAAACCAAGCAAAATGGGGCGATGACCTGATCAAGCAGCTCGAGGCTATGCGCGATGAGCGCCTGCAGCGCCAGGGCAATGCGCACGATGCAGTTGTGAGTGTTCCTAGTAGCGCTACTCCGTCAAGTAGGTCTGCTGTGTCCTCTGCAACAGCTGATACAAGCCTTGATGCTGCCAGAGGCTACCTCCAACGCATTAAAAGTGCTAAAATATAGTTCATGAATGAAGAAATTGTTATTTCTGAGGGTAGAGCGCGCAGTCCTCGCCGTTTTGTCCGTCCCAAAGAAGGGAGGAAGATAGCTGGTGTTGCCATTGGCATGGCTAATTACTTTGGTGTCAGTGTCGTATTGGTCAGGCTTATCTGGGCGCTTCTCCTTCTTCCTGGCGGCCTTCCTGGTTTGATTCCCTACATTGTGTGTTGGTTTATTATTCCCAGCGAGTGATCTTTCTGCTAGAGTATGCCTGTGTGCAAAACTCGGTTCTTATTTGTGGAGCGGCATTTGGATAGAGGAGTAAGTCATTACTATTTGACTTTTCATTATTTTTTCATAAAATAATGTGTATGCAACACATAGTTTCTATTACTACTCAGGGACAGCTCACCGTCCCCGCCTCTGTCAGGAGAAAATTAGGCATCACTCACTCTACCAAAGCAATAGTGGAGCAGAGAGGTGGGTCATTTGTGGTAACACCAAAAAGGGATTTTTGGTCACTACCTGGTTCTTTGGCGAAAGGTGTTTCATTAACTGATGAAGAGCTGGAGCATGCTACTAGCTTATTTGAGAAAAACTGGGCTATGAATGAAAAAACTGGTTGATACAAACGTTATTATTCGACTACTGCAAAAAGATGGTACAGCAGAGCAGTTTGCCCAAGCCAAGAAATGGTTTTTACAAGCAGAGCAAAAAGAGATCTCTTTGAAAATACCTACTATTGTAGTAGCAGAAACATGCTACGTGCTTGAGTCATTTTACCTGCATGATAGACCCACAATAGTTGCGACCATGAGCGTGTTGCTTTCTCAATCCTGGATAGAGGTTCCAGGCAGAACAATACTACAAAATAGCTGGAGGTGGTACATGCAAGGCTTTCATTTTGTTGACAGCATGTTGCTTTCCGAGGCAGAGTATAAAAACTATGATATAGCAACATTTGATAAGAAAGTAGCAACTGCAGTCAAAGGTTTTGAGTTGTCCAAGGCGTATTGACAACTTGGTCTAACTAGACTAGACTAGGTCTAGTCATGAAAGTTATTAATATATACCAGGCAAAAACCCAGCTTTCACAGCTGGTTGACCGCTCCCTTGCAGGGGAAGAGATTGTGATCGGCCGGTATGGAAAGCCGGTGGTTTCTTTGCAGGTGGTGGCTCCTACCCCCACTCGCTCGTCCGGACTATTAGAAGGAAAAATTGTTATACCAAAAGACTTTGATGATGAAAATCCCGTAATAGAGGCGCTTTTTTATGAGTAATGCATTATTACTCGATACACATGTGTTTCTTTGGTTTGTTGGAGATGATGACGCTCTTTCTGAGAAGGTAAGGCACTATATACGTGATTTTGATGGGCTAGTATACGTCAGCTCAATCTCTTTGTGGGAGATTCAAGTTAAGCATGAAATAGGCAAATTAGAACTTAACACCTCATTTGAAGAGATCACAGATGTAGTAGCGCAGAGTGGTTTTGAGCACCTATCATTTTCTGCTAGTCATGTAGTTGGTCTTTCATCTTTGCCACAGCTGCACAAAGATCCTTTCGACAGAGCGTTAGTTTCCCAGGCTTTGTATGAAGAATGTGTGTTATTTACTGCTGACAAAAAGATTTTGCAGTATGAGTGTGAGATAATAGATGTGCGGTCATTTTGAAACTAGTGTTGTTCGGTATAATTTCTTAGAAAAAAGATAATCTATGTCACTCTCAGTTGGAATTGTTGGCTTGCCAAATGTGGGTAAATCAACCCTTTTTAATGCACTTTTAAAGCAACAAGCAGCACTCGCTGCCAACTACCCGTTTGCTACGATAGAGCCAAACGTGGGCGTGGTGCCCGTGCCCGATGAACGGCTGGAGGAGCTAGCGGTAGTTATTGCCGCCCAAACTCCAGGAGCCCAACAACAAGTGTCCCAAAACACCCCCGGCTCTCAGCCCGCCCCTCTTTCAAAGAGGGGATTGCCACCCATAAAGCCAGCTACCGTTGAGTTTGTTGATATTGCAGGGCTGGTGAAAGGGGCGAGCGCTGGTGAAGGGCTGGGCAACCAGTTTCTCTCTCACATCCGCGAGGTTGACGTGATTGCGCAGGTGATCCGCGACTTTAGTGACACGCAAGTACTTCGCGAGGGGAGTGTGGACGTGCAGAGCGACTTGGAAACAATCCAGATGGAGCTGCTTTTGGCAGACCTCAGCACCCTTGAGAAACAAAAAGAACCCAAAGCAACCAAAGACAAACAACTATTAGACCGCTGGGAGGTGATCCAAACGTTTTTGAGCACTGCACGAGAGGGGACGCAGCTACGGGACGCCCTAGGGAGTCCAGAAGCCAGTCAGATTGCCAAAGAGCTGAACCTACTTACCACCAAACCAATACTGTACGTCCTCAACATTGATGAAGAGAGACTGCGCGAGAGTGACACGTTGGCGCGCGAGTACGCCGTGATGCTTGGTTGCTCGCAAACCCAAGTGGTGGTGGTGTCCGCCCAGATAGAGAGCGAGCTTTCGAGCCTGAGCGACAGCGACCAAGCGCTGTATCTCAAGGACCTTGGGTTAGCCCAAAGTGGTCTTGAGCGATTGATCACAACAGCCTACGAAACGCTCAAGTTGCAGAGTTTCCTCACGGCAGGAGAAAAAGAAGTCAGAGCCTGGACGATCCGCCAGGGCACAACTGCACCACAAGCAGCAGGCGTGATCCACACTGATTTTGAAAAAAAATTTATCAAGGCGAAAGTGAGCTCTTACGCAGACTTTGTTGCTCACAATGGCTGGAAGGGGGTGAAGGAATCTGGTCAACTGCGCCTGGAGGGCAGAGAGTACGTGATGCAGGAAGGCGATGTAGTAGAGTTTATGGTGGGATCTTAGGTAGTCTCCACACCCTCTTTTCAAATAGACATTTCAAGTGTATAATACGCTACATATGAACGTCATTACCGCCACTACTCTGAGAAACAATTTTTCCGATAGCATGCAGCAAGTTGCTGATGCAAAAGATTATTTGTTAGTAGCAAAACGAGGAAAAATTCAGTCTGCTGTGGTCAATATAGAGTTATTTGAAGAGCTATTAGATCTTCGAGACTCTTCCTATCTTAAAAGCATTCAGAAAGCAAGAAAAGAGTACGAAACTGGTGACGCGTTGAGTCATGACGAAGTGTTTGGAGAGCTTTAGTGTACAGCGTTGTGTATACAAACCAAGCAATCAAGGATATCAAAAAACTTGATGCAGTATCCAAAAAGAAACTTGGCAAAAAGATACTGTTGTATGTAGCAGATCTTCTTGTGCATGCAAGAAAATTAGTACACTCTGATCTGGGTTCATACCGTTGGCGAGTGGGAAAACTTCGAGTGGTATTTGATCTTGACGAGCACAATACTACCATTGTGGTGCTCAGAGTTCGTTTCCGCAGAGATATCTATAGGTAGTATTGCCCCAGTCGCTATGTTTTTTTTGTGATACACTACACACAACACCTTCTCTCACGTTCGTAGTGAGAGATCCAATAGCTCTTCGGGTGTAGAACAGGAGTATCTATGAAACTAGCGAAAAAAACAGCAGCTCGTCAGTATGAGGTAACGTACCTCATACCTTCTTCGCTTTCGACCTCGGAACAAAAAGCACTCCATGATGCTGTGCAGGCCCTTATTTCCAAACACTCTGGGACGGTTGTTAATAGTGATGACTGGGGGGTAAAAGAGCTGGCGTACACCATTATTGTTGGGGGCGAGCGCTATCATGAGGCAGTCTACACTCATCTTCTTGCAGACCTTGACGGAGCAACTATTTCCAAACTAGAAAAAGATCTAGGAATACTCAAAGGGGTGATTCGTCACCTGGTAGTTCGAGCAGATGAGGCAGACACCTCTTCCACTAGCAAAGCAAGTACAAAAGCAAGCAAAGAAACAAGCGAAGAGTAAACACTACGAAGGAAAGGCTCTATGGCGTCACGATCATTAAATAAAGTGCAGTTGATTGGCAATCTTACCCGCGATCCAGAGTTGCGATACATTCCTAGTGGGGCAGCAGTGTGTTCATTTGGGCTGGCTACCAACCGCAGTTGGACATCTGATAGTGGTGAAAAACAAGAGTCAGTCGAGTTTCACAACATCACTGCCTGGAGAAAACTAGCCGAGATTTGCGATCAACTACTTGGTAAGGGCGACAAAGTCTACATTGAGGGTAGGCTGCAAACCCGCAGCTGGACAGGCGAGGACGGCAACGAGCGTAAGACAACAGATATTGTAGCTGAAAACATGATCTTATTGCGTTCCATCAAAGGTGCTGATGGTGAGTATGAAAGCACTGGTGATAAAAAATCAGCTCCATCAGCAAAATCAAAGAGTGGTAGTAAATCACAAGATGATCCAGAGCCAAAAGAAGAAGCAAGCGCGGTAGAAGATATCTCTGACGATATTCCATTTTAGTAGTAGATACCTCTTAAAAAACAGACACTCATTCTATGCCAAAGCGAAAAAGTCCTAGAAAAATCATTAGAAAAGTAAAAGTACCCAAAGGCGTGGTGCTCAGCTATAAAGACAGCGAGACACTCAAGCTGTTTGTTACCGAGCAAGGTGCTTTGTTACCCAGAGAAGCCACTACCTTGAGTCAAAAAAACCAGCGCAAGCTAGCCCGAGAGGTTAAGCGCGCACGCCACTTGGCGCTACTGCCGTTTACCCAGACTCTGTGAGTGCTCGTCGGCCGACGGAGGGAAATCTACTTGGACTCCTTTAGACGTGCGTTGATTGCGCGCGCGTTTCTTGCGCAAACACGAAGGTGTAGTCTCCTCCTGGTTTTTCTGGTATTGTCACTGCTGCATTTCTAGACAACATGTTGTTTGTGACAGGTGGGATGAGTGTATCAACCCGTCCGTCAAACAAAATTGTTTCTATCGTTTTACTATCTTTGTGTTCCTCTAATAATGCTTCTATTACACTGCGCAATACCATGATGGCGTTGGTGCTGTGTTTGAGCAGGTTGATAATTTCAAGCAGTCTGCGCGAAGCGCCGCGTGGTGTTTGAATGATGTCTTGATTGTCAAACACCAATGCCTCAACAGAGAGGGTAGCTGGCAGTAGTTCTTTGACCAGCAAGTGATGCACAGCAACAAATTCTCTTGAGTCATTGCTTTGGACACCCAGCTCTTTATGTTCAGCAAGAGCAGAGAGCGACAATTGACCGCTACTGGCCAGCTCGCAGCGATAGCAGACAGAGCACTCGCCAACGAGCGCTGCGCTACCACATGAAACGCATGTTCCATGCTTCCACAACTTGGCGCGCTCTGCCCCGATGAGGCTGGTGAGCTCCGCATGACTGAGTGAGTTTGCCAGAATACTTGGGTTGAGTTGCATTTGTAGCCCCAGCGAGGTGGGTGTGCCCAAGATACAGTGGGCAGCGCTGGCTAGTTGTTTCATGGGTCCAGACAGCTGGACGGCGCTGCCCAGCAGAGCGATACTCGCTTTTTCTTCCTTTGAAGAAACTTCTCCTTCTTTTTTGAGTGTCAGGTGCCTTATTTTTTCTAGTGTTGCGTGGCCAAGCTGGTAGTTTCCTTCCATGCTGATGCCAAACTGTTGTTTGAATGCCGTGCGTTCTTGCTCTGTCTCGTTTGAAGCCTTATAGTTTTCTGCGTGGTCTTCCACCCACATCAAAAATAACTCTCTGCAGGTGAGTACAAGCCTGTCAAACTGCGCTATTTCTGCTTGGTTGCCATGGTCTATATCAGCAAATGTCTGACTCAAAAAGGTGGTAAAGAGTTGTTGTTGTGCTTGGTAGAGGTCTAGATTTACTTTGGGTAGACTATTGAGTTTTATCGCCCAGGTGTACTCACGCAGATAGAGCCACTGCTCTATATCTTCGTCAGATACCGCATGATGAGTCTGGAGTATCGAGCCAATGAGGCAATGATCAATTCTACTTGTGTGTTTGTTGTTGGGCCAAAGCTGGGTTTTTTCAAAATGTAACTTTGACTGGATATTGGCCGAGAGGGTAGCAAGCTGGATGTCGTTGTCGTACGAGCGGTACTGCGTGAGGGTTGCTATTCCACCTTGAGTTTTTCGAAACACATTTATAAACGAGTAGTGTTCTGGCTTTTTGCCCGGATAGCCCTCATCTGGCGTGCCGGTGGGACTGATGGCGATGAGTGTCGCACCAGTGGGCACCGCGCTGTCTGTCATCCAGTGTTGAAGATAGCCAAGGGACGCAGACTCCAAGATAGCGCGGGTGGGCTCCAGGCTACGCACCACAGCGCTTTCTACCATTTTTTGTCCTACCTGGATCAGGGAGAGTGGTGAGGCGCCACGAATACCGTGTGTGGTGTACTCGTAGCGCACCTTGGCCATCATGGCAGCGTACTCATCAAACAGTGTGTTGAGTTCTACTTTAAAGTGATCTAAAACATCGCTTATTTCTCTGCCAGTGGCAATGTGTGCAGCATAACTAGAGCTATCCCAAATGGATGGTTTGTGTTGTGGCTTCAAGTGCGAAATAGCTTGGCTGATTCGCTCTGTAAATGACATAGACTCCTTTGTCTTTGTATGTGACAAAAGAGCATCAGCGTTTGTGTGTATGTGTAGAAAAAAAACGCCCGATGCTCGTCGGTATACTGAGTGACACAGCACTCGGTATTTATCGCCAAGATCGGACTTGTCTCTTGTATGCAGAGCTTCACCGTTGCGGCACAGTCCCGGAATGAAGACCGGAGTTCCAGTGCGATAGAGTCTTACTCTAACGCATTCACACGAGTGTTGTCAACGTGCTACAATGGCTTTCTATGCGCGGTCGTTTTGAGGTATTTTCTCAAGTAGTAATTGGTTTGTTGCTGGTGGGCATCGGTCTTTTGGCACAGTATCGCTATCACGTTGTTGAGCGGGTGCGGGCAAATGTTGCCGATACAGGTAGTGGCGTTACGCGTAGCACCACTGCGTACACCGACCCTCAGAGTGTTGACCTAACCACGTTTTGGCAGGTGTGGCGGGCGCTTGAAACCGAGTACATCGAGCCAGAAAAGCTTGACCAAGAAGTGATGGTAGACGGGGCTATTCAGGGCATGACCGCGTCGTTGGGTGACCCGTACACTATGTACTTACCACCAGAAGATAATAAACGGAGCGCTGAAGACCTGGCAGGTTCGTTTTATGGAGTAGGAATTGAGCTGGGGTATCGTGAAGGAGTTTTGGCGGTGGTAGCACCACTCAAAGGCACGCCGGCAGGAAGTGCCGACGTGCAGCCAGGAGACTTGATTTTGAGAGTGAAGGATGAGCAGAAGTCACTTGATGCTGACTCTACCAACTGGGCACTTGGTGAGGCAGTGGACAACATTCGCGGACCAAAGGGAACGCCTGTCACGCTAACTTTATTTCGCCAAGATTACAACGACAACCAACCATTTGAAGTCGTGTTGGAGCGCGGCGAGATCGTAGTCAACTCGGTAGAGCTAGAGTATGTTGAGAGTGCTGGCAAGCGTGTGGCTCACCTGACGGTATCCAGGTTTGGTGAGCGTACGAACGATGAGTGGAACACCGCAGTAGCCGATATTTTGGCACAAAAAGGGTCTCTTTCTGGCATAATTTTGGACATGCGCAACAATCCTGGTGGGTTTTTTGATGGCGCGATCACTATCGCTAGTGATTTTATCCCGAGTGGAGTAGTCGTTTCGCAAAAAGGAACGGGAGGCTCAAGAGAGTACAGTGTTGATCATCGCTCGCGACTAGATGGCATTCCCGTTGAGGTGTTAGTCAATCGAGGCTCTGCGTCTGCCTCCGAGATCGTGGCTGGCGCACTGCGTGACAGAGTGGGCGCGCAGTTGATTGGTGAGCAAACCTTTGGCAAAGGCACTGTCCAAGACAGGCTAGAGCTGGCTAATGGTGGCGGTGTGCACATCACCATTGCCCGTTGGTTGTTGCCCAGCGGCGAGTGGATTCATGACGAGGGTATTCCTGTTGATATTGCGGTAGAGCAAAATCTAGAGACAGAAGAGGACGAAGTGCTACTTACAGCAATTGAGGTGTTGTGATATGACTGCTCGCACATCATTTCTTCTTGGTCTGGGCATCTCCATTTTGATTATGTTCTCATTTTTTGCCGGAGCGTTGGCAGATAGAGTGTTTGTAATACGACCACTTGACGCGCTTGCACCTCGAATCACCTCTTCTGCTGAAAATGCTAGTAATGACATCTCCAATCTTGGTACGCTATTGATACCCGAGCAGGAAAACTCAGTCGCTGATGTAGCAGAGCGCGCATCTACTAGTGTGGTGACGGTCTCTGTGAAAACCCAGCAGCAACTATTTGAAGAAGTGCCAGGCCTATTTGGCTTTGGCTTTCAGGTGCCAAGTGGTGAGGTGCAAGAAGTGCAGCAAGACATAGGTACGGGGTTTGTGGTGAGTGAAGGGTTGGTGGTGACCAACAAACACGTGGTGTCGGGTGCTGCTTCAGAATACCTGGTGATCACCGCCGATAACACCGAGCATGTAGTTTCACAAATATACCGTGACCCCGAGATTGACATGGCCATTCTCAAAGTTGCTAACCTTACTAGCGCTGCATTACCACTAGGTGACTCTGACAGCGTGCGGGTGGGGGAGGGTGTGATAGCGATAGGCACCGCACTAGGCGAGTTTCGGCATACGGTTACCACGGGTGTAGTATCTGGCCTGGGACGAGCTATCACGGCTGGGGGTGGGGTGGGTAGTGCTACTGAAAGTCTAGAAAATGTGATCCAGACTGACGCAGCTATTAACCCAGGAAACTCTGGCGGGCCACTACTTAGTTCGGCTGGTCAAGTGATTGGGGTGAATGTGGCCGTCTCGCAGTACGCAGAGAATATAGGGTTTGCTATTCCTATCAACGTGATTAAACATTCATTAGAACATTTTAACAACACAGGGCAGTTTACCCGTCCATTTCTAGGAGTAGGGTATAGCGTGGTGTCAGAGCAAGCAGCGCTGGCAAATGAAGTGCCGCAAGGCGCGTACGTAACCCAAGTACAGTCAGGTTCAACGGCTGATAGGGCAGGTTTGAGGCCAGGTGATATTATTACTTCGTTTGCTGGTACTCAACTGAAGGATGTAGAGCTTGCCACCCTCATTAATGACCACACAGTAGGTGAGAGTGTTGTCATAGAGTACTGGCGAGAAGGCGTGCGCCAGACGGTCTCCGTTACCCTGGAGGCTGCCAACGAGTAAGGCGAGGTGTTTAAAACCCCTCTATCCTGAACTAAAGTCGGGATGTCCCCGTGCCCCCCGATGTTTCATCGGGGAGTCCCCTTACGAAAGGGAGGGAGGTGCTTAGCACTACATAACAGGCGAAGAGTCTTCTTCCCTTTCCATCTCGGTTTTTAGCTCTACGAGCATCTCTGCAATCCCACCATCCAGAATGCCCTCAAGGTTGTACCACGACTGCTTAGTGCGATGGTCGGTAACTCTATTTTGCGGAAAGTTGTAGGTGCGGATCTTCTCAGACCGCCTGTTGCGCCCGATAGCGCTTCTGGCATCGCCTAGCTCTTTGAGGCGCTTTTCTTCTTCAATCTCCCACAGCTGCGCGCGCAAGAGCTCGAGGGCAATCTTGCGGTTTTGCTCTTGTTTTTTTTCTTGCCTGGCCTGTACGGCAATACCACTAGGGGTGTGTGTCAGGCGCACCGCGCTATTTACTTTATTTACATTTTGCCCACCCGCCCCCCCCGCGCGCATGAACTGCCACTCTAGGTCTTCATCGCGAATTTCAACTGCTGTGCTCGCAACTTCTGGCAAAACCGCCACGCTGGCAGTAGAGGTATGAATGCGGCCTTGTGACTCTGTCTCTGGCACGCGCTGCACTCGGTGCACACCACTTTCATACTGCAGGAGCTCGTAGGCTGTCAGGCGAATTGTCTGCTCGTCAGATTGCACCTTGGTGCTGCCGATCAGTTTGATCACTAGGTCGTCAATGTACTCAATCTTCAGTTTTGAGGTTTCGGCAAACCTGGCATACATTCGCATCAAGTCAGCCGCCCAGATTTTAGCCTCATCACCACCAGCCCCAGGGCGGAACTCAAGCGTACAGTTGGTGTGGATGGTGGTTTGACCACTTTCTGCATTCATGGCGTCTTCCAGATCACTTGCGAGCGTTTCTAGTTGTTTTTTTTGTGTTTCTAGCTGTTCTATTTCGCTTGCGGCTAGCTCCGCCATGTCTGGGTCGTCTAGTAGAGCAGTGGTTTCTGCAATCTGGTGGTCTAGCAGGTCAAGTTGTGATTGATACGGATTCTGCATGAGACATCTAGTATAGCAGGTGTTTCATCCCCTCTTTTCAAGAGGGGCTGGCTGCAAGCCAGGGGTGTTTTATCACTCCCTTTGTAAGGGGACCCCCTGATGAAACATCGGGGGACAGGGACATCAAGCGCTAGTGTGATAGAGGGGTTTTTTATTATCTTATAACTTTGAATATTGACAAATGAAGAGAGAGAGAGAGATAATGGAGAGAGTTGGAAACTATAATTAATTGAAGGGGGGAAATATATGCCTTTTTTTGAAAGATTTAGGAAGGATCGTGGTCAACACCCTCCCGAACCATCAGAATCAGAAGCATCTCAACTTAGAGAACTGAACCAAGAAAATGAGACTAGGTTGGCATTGGCATGTCAGCAACTGAGAAATCTATGGCATATTTATAATCAATATTTTCCCGAGTTAGGATTTCTTCACACTTCTGTTGACGGGAACTTATTATCCCTAGAGCAGGGAGCTCGTAGTGGTTTTTTTGCAACTCTTGAGAAACCATACAATAAACAAACAAACACGCGAGAGGTTTTAGCTGCATTTTCATTTCACTTTGGCGCCGATGATTTGCCAGATGTTTCTTTTGGATTTGGCACCGATGAAATTAGCGTACATGAGAACTCTGCCACAATCACCAATGCAAAAGAGAAACAACGCATAGTAGAATACCTAGAAGGCTACTTGGCGGCATTGATGGAGCAACTATTTGTAGCAGTAGACACGCTTACTGAACTAGTAATGGAGGATTTAAGAAATTCAGACCCCGAGTCACAAGACGGAGAATATGCTTTATTTTTTGAAAACCAATTCGTTACAGTAGACATTACAAGCTCTGGCTTGGTGATCAACAACAATGCTCCAGGAGAGATTATATTGCAGAGAGACATACAGTCATTTATGAAGCGTTGGCCAGATGATGATACGAAATGGTTGTCAAGCTACATTAAAACAATAAGAGATCTTTCTAGGTGGATACATCAACATAATATTGAAAAAAGACTCAAAAACAAAATAGAAACAGAAATAGGGAATAAACTAGCAAAAAACTAGCTCGTCTTCCCCGCCCGCATCTCACTTTTTTGCGCACGAAGGATATCTTTGTATGACTGTGGGTCTGCCTGGTTGCCCTGTTTTTTCTTTGCCTGTTTGCCAATAGTGGCGGTCTTTTCTTTTGACTTGGCTGCTGCCTCCATCTTTTTCTTAAACCGGTCAACGCGGCCCTGGCGGTCAACAAACTTCATCTCACCGGTAAAGAACGGGTGACACTTGCTGCAGATATCAACCTGCAAAGACTCAACAGTAGAGCCAACAGTAAAGCTATTGCCACAACTACACGTAACAGTAGCTTGATGCCAGGTGGGGTGAATGCCTTGTTTCATAAGGAACGTATTTTAGCATACTTTGAAGGTGTGGTATAGTGTGGATAGTGTTAGTGAAACCAAAAGAAAGGAGGTTGTTTATATAAATTACATAGAGCGTGTGGTCCCCCTCACCTTGTTTTCTGGTCCAGTCGCCAGACCACAAGGTGAGGGGGGATACGAGGAAGCAGGTCCCTCACTTGCAAGTGAGGGAAATCGGACTCTTTGGCTACATATATGGTGTAGCCTTTGAAGCATCTGCGGAAACCTGCTGGGTGAGCGTGAACATCCATCAATGCGTAGCATCAAACCTTTTTAGTAATGAAAAGAACAAAGTGCTAAGCAGCTTCGCCACCTTAACAAGTAGTTGAGGTGTTTTTATCACCAGTAAAAACAACTCTCTCTAGAGAGTAGTGGAAGCTCGCTTTTGGCACGTGCAGCTTTGTTGCACCTTTGCCTTTGATGAGTGCACTAAGAAAAGGAGTACTATGTGTGGAATTTATGTTGCAGTATGTGACGATGCTCAAGAGAAAGTCTTAGCAGGTTTGAAGCGCCTAGAGTACAGGGGGTACGACTCGTGGGGCGTGGCTGTTGTGAGTGACACGGCGCTCCACATAGAGAAGTATGTGGGTCAGATAGGTGCTGTGCAAGAACTGTTGCTGCCATCCACACGCGTTGCGCTTGGGCATACTAGGTGGGCAACCCATGGTGGCGTGACACAAGCCAACGCGCACCCCCACTCGGCTAGCGATGACTCCTTCGTGCTAGTGCAGAACGGCGTGGTAGAGAACTACCAAGAGCTGAAAGCTAGTCTGAAAACAGAAGGATATGAATTTGTTTCCCAAACTGATACCGAGGTGATTGTGCGCTTGCTAGAAAAAGAGATGAAAAAGGGTGGTGAAGAGTTGCCTTCTCGCACTTCATTTCAAGCCACGATGGACCAACTAGAGGGCAGAAGTACGGTTGCTGTTCTAGCCCAAAACAACTTGCTGCTGCTGTATCGCAATGGTTCGCCATTGGTGCTTGGGAAAAATAAAAAGGGAGCAGTCTTTTGCTCATCCGATGTCTTGAGTATGGCCGGCGATGCCACAGAGTATTACACAGTAGAAAATGGCGAGGTGGTCACGATCTCACCCACAGGTGAAGTAGTATGCTTTACAACTAGTAGTGATGAGCCGGTTGTCATGAGATACAAAAAAATTGATGTAGAGGCACATACTATAGATAAGAATGGCTATGCGCACTACATGCTCAAAGAGATATTTGACCAAGGACAAGTGTTACTCCAGGTCACCAATCAACCTGCTGCAGAGCTCAAAAAGACTGTTTCATATATAAAAAATGCGCGGATGGTGTACACGTTGGGGGCAGGGAGCGCTAGTTTTGCGGCTCAGTTCTTGAGTTTTCAGCTCAGACAACTTGGCATCCAGTCAGACTCGCTGCCTTCTTACGAAGCACGTTCGTTCCAGTCATTGTTTCAAAAAGACGACGTGGTGATTGTGTTTAGTCAAAGCGGCGAGACCGCCGACACCAACGAGGTGGTGGAGTGGATGAAAAAACAGGGAGTGAAAGTGGTGAGCATTGTCAACATGTTGGGCTCAACCCTGACTCGACTATCAGATAGTCCACACATGTTGCAAGTGGGGCCGGAGGTAGCGATTGCGAGCACCAAGGCATTATCTGGACAGCTAGTATGGAGCTTGTTCATTGCTTGGCTGGTTGCAGGAAAGAGCGAGCAAGACTTTCGAAAGCAGTTGCAGGTATATCAGGCGCATCTCCAAGAGTGGCTGGAGAGCACTAGCCTGCAGCACCAGCTTGAAGAGCTTTCGGTCCAACTACTGCAGCACAACCAGATGTTTATCTTGGGTCGCGGGCAGTTACACACGAGTGCGCTTGAGTTTGCGTTAAAAATGAAAGAGATCAGCTACATTCACGCTGAGGGGTTTTCTGGTGGTGAGCTCAAGCATGGGGTGATTGCACTGATTAGCTCGGGTACTCCTGTATTTTGTCTTATTGCTCAAGACAGCGAAAAAGCAGATATGCTTTCGGCTGCCGCCGAAGTGCGCGCGCGGGGTGGGTGGGTGGTGGGGGTGGCCCGGGAGAACAATGAGCTCTTCTCAGAATGGATCCAGTTGCCTGAAGACGAGCTGTTTGTTGCTATCTCCAGCTTTGTACCCGCACAGTTACTGACGTATTACTTGGCACTCAAACATGGGTTTGACCCTGATAAACCAAGAAACCTAGCCAAGAGCGTGACGGTAAAGTAATTGCTGGCGGTTTGCTCCTCTGCTTGACCACTCTTGTCACACATATGCTGACTGTGCATATAGACAGTACTAGTAGTTTTTGGGTATTCTGGGCAGTATGTTGCTTATTGGATACTGTCTTGTTTTACTGGCATGTTTCTACCTCCTTGCTGTTGTGTGTGAAGAGTTTTTTGTTGAGTCGCTGGATGTTATTATCGACAGACTTAAGTTGAGCCCCGATGTAGCTGGAGCGACCTTTATGGCTGTTGGGTCAAGCGCGCCAGAGCTATTTACCTCGCTCATAGCGGTGCTGCGCCCTGGAGGTCATGCTGATGTGGGGGCTGGTGCTATTGTGGGCTCTGCTATTTTTAATATCTTGGTCATTATTGGTGGTTCCGCATTGTTTAAGCGAGCAGTGCTTACCTGGCAACCAGTGGTGCGTGACAGTTTGTTTCATTTTTTGAGCATTGTGTTATTACTGTTCAGTTTTTGGGATGGAGTGGTGCAGTGGTACGAAGTGCTGTCATTTTTGACGTTGTACGGTGTCTATATCTTTGCTGTGACACGATGGAAGCGATGGTTTCCCTACAAACAAAGCGAAGATCCTCTTGATGTTGTTGATGCGCAAGTCCAGAAAAACTTTCTTGCCCGTAGCTCTCGACTGGTGTTGTCATACATCATTCCTGATGTTAAGAAGGATAAAACTAAGTATCTTTACACATTTTTCATGGCGATTATGGCAATTGCTGGTCTTAGTTATGCCCTGGTAGAAAGCGCAATAGGTATTGGTGAGGTTTTGCAGATTAGCCCCGCTATCATTGCGCTCACGGTCTTGGCTGCTGGTACTTCCATTCCCGATCTTCTCTCATCAATCATTGTTGCAAAAAAGGGAAGAGGGGACATGGCGGTGAGTAATGCTATTGGTTCTAATATCTTTGATATTTTGTTTGGACTGGGTGTGCCGTGGGCAGTTGTGTTGCTTGCCTCTGGTGGAGTACCAATACAGGTCTCAACAGAAAACTTGCTGAGTAGCATCTTTTTGTTATTTGCAACCGTTGTCTCGGTATTTTTTGTGTTATTTTTGCGAAACTGGACACTTGGTAAGCGCGCGGGGTGGATCTTGATTGGGCTGTATGTTTTATACTTGGGGTATACCGTTTCGCTGGTGGTATAATGCTGGTATGAGCCATGAAGATATTCCTAGAGACGTATTGTGGATTCTGAAGAATGAAGTAATATTGCCTCAGACAGACAGGGATACAGTTAGTGCCTTTTGATGGAAGCAACAATGAAGTCTCTCTTTACCAAAGATGGTTTGCTGATCCAAGTGTGAGAAGATATTTGCATCCTAATACGCCGTTTGTTGGTGACCCAAGCATTTGTGTTGACATTGCTAGTTGGATAGCACACCTTGTCAGAGATAATAGGTTTGCCTATTTTCGTATAGAACATCCTATGTATGGCTTCATTGGTCATTCAGCCATGAACGATATATCGTTGGAAGACATGAGTTTTTCAAGAGCCTGTGTAATTGGCGAGTCATCTTGTTGGAATAAGGGTATTGGAGGGCAGGTAGGAGAGATGCTTTTAGATCATGCCAAGATGCTTGGCTTTAAAACAGTGACAGCATCTGCACACAAAGATAACATTGCCTCTGTGAAAAACTTACGCAAGCAATTTGATAGAGAAGAAGAAAAGGGGATGAGTTGCATTTCTTCTTAGACCTACAGGCAAGTCATGCTTTTTAGCTTTTTTACCAAACAGGTTTTCGTCAGCTGGCGGATAAACCCTTTTCTCTGGCTCTGCCAGAGTTTCCTGCCCGAAATGATACGCATATGCGTAGCAAGCGGGTCCCCTTACAAGGGGAATGCTAAACCCATCTGCCGTGTTCCACTCTGCTTCTTCGCTTACAAGGGAAGTGCTAAAACACCCCTCCGCTCACCACTTTGTGACGAGGGATGCCCCTCTTGAAAAGAGGGGATAAGTAGCAAGTTTGTCCTGGACAACTGTTACCTGCTCGCCAGTTTTCATAGTTTTGATAGTTGCGGTGTTATTCTTTATTTCATCCTCGCCTAGGATAGCAACATAGGGAATGTTTTTTTGGTCTGCTAGTTTGAACTGCTTGCCCAAACTGTCAGTAGCACTTGGGTAGAGCTCGGTTGTGATGCCAGACTGGCGCAGCTGGCCAGCAATAGCAGCAGCTGGCTCGAGTAGCTCTGGAGAAAACACACTTACCAACACAGTGGTTGAGCTCGTCGTGTCTTTAATCAGACCAAGTTGCTCGGCAGCTTGCACGACTCGGTCAAACCCAATACCAAAGCCAACAGCCGGCGAGTCATGGCCTGTTAAGTTTTTGATGAGGTTGTCGTACCGCCCGCCCCCACCCACCGACCCAACAGCGTAGTCTTGTATTTTTGCCTCAAAAATAAGACCAGTGTAGTAGTCCAGACCACGAGCCAGAGCAGGGTTGAACACCAGAGATGTTTCGGGCACTCCCAGAGAACACACAAGAGACTCTAACTCTAGTATATAATCTGATTTATCAATTTTTTTTACTTTACCCAATACTTCCTCTGCGGCATTTTTTTCTAGACCTTTTTGGATAAGCTCGCGTACTACTTCGTCGCGTGAAAGCTTGTCAAGTTTGTCGATGCTTTGGGTAATGGCTGGGATAGGCACCTCACTTGTCGCAAACTCTTTGAGCGTTGCCATCAAGACGTGTCGGTCGTTTATCTCGATGGTAATACTACCAAAGCCCACCTCGGCCAGCGCTGTGTAGAGTACGGCCACGATCTCGCTGTCTGCCACGATGCTGGTACTACCAAAGATATCACAGTCGCACTGAGTAAACTCGCGGTATCTACCCTTTTGTGGTTTTTCGGCGCGAAAGACATTTTGCACTTGGTAGCGCCTGAAGTAGCGGGGTAGAGTGTGTTGGTGTTCGCCCAGCACTCTGGCAGTAGGGACAGTTTGGTCGTACCGAAGACCAACTTTTCTCCCGCCGTTATCTTCAAAGGTGTAAACGAGCTTGTCTGCTTCATCACCGTACTTACCCAAAAGCAGCGAAGCGTACTCGAGTGTTGGTGTCTGCATCTGTTCAAAACCAAAGCGCTCGAACGCAGTGGTGATGCGACGCAAGACCTCATTTCTCTTGGCTTGTTCGGCCGGCAAGATGTCCCGAAATCCTTTGAGTGTCTGTGGTTTGTTTGGCATTACTCGTACCGCTTTCTTTCCAAGTACTCACTCCTCGCGGGGTCACTCTGCCTGGTGTCAGAGTACTGAATAGCGCACGTGTGGATCTCGGTTTGTCTCGTCACAGCGCGGGCGAAGTCTATTAGGCCGTTGGCGTAGTCGCAGTAGGCACAGTGTACTCTTTGGAAAAAATCAAGGCCAGTCATGTTCCAGCGGTCAAACTTGACGTACTGATCGCGGTCAATCTGGGGGATCTGTAAAAACCCAAAAAATATTTTTTGATAGAAAAAGAGGAAAGCATCCATCACAACTAGAGGGAACACCATGCTGTAGATAGCAACGGCGGCAAGAGCCAGACGCAAGACGCCAGGAATAGCTGGGTGGTGGTTTTTAGCAGGGACGAGGTACTCCATAGGTGCCTTTGTGTTGTTTTTTATACTGTTAGCATCAGTGACTTGTGCATATCGTACTATGATCGGGGCGTCTTGTCTTGATCTACTGTTAGCTCGACAGGAGCGTTTGTAGCGAGCAATAGTGTGTTTTCCCATCGGTAGCCAAACAGTCCTTCCCGATACAATCCTGGTTCTATAGTTATGCACATGCCTGGCTTGATCTCGGTTGGGTTGTTTTGGTTGAGCGATGGTGGCTCATGGATGCTCAAACCAAGGCCATGCCCAGTGGTGTGGATGAACTCTTTTCTAAACCCAAGTTTAGCTAGGTGGTCTCTGGCTGCTCTGTCAACATCTGCTGCTGTGATGGTTGACCCAGAGCCCAACAGCGCCATCGCTTTTTTGTACGCATCTTTGACAGCTATCTCAATCTGTGTGTAGCGGGGTGGTGGGTTGTTGCCAAACCAAAACGACCTGGTCATATCAGCGCAGTAACCATTGTGTTTGAGACCAAAGTCAATCAAGACAGCCATGTTTTCTTCTAGTACCTTGTCAGTTGGTTGGTGGTGGGGGAGGGCGGAGTGTTCGCCAAATGCCACGATGGTAGGGAAGGCGAGTTGGTGAGCACCCAGGAGCCGGCCTGTCTCTGCAAGCATTTCTGCTAGGTGCTGCTCGCTTATTCCTGGTCGTAACTCTGCTTGTATTCGCTGGGCAGCTTGGCTCGTTTGTTGTGCAGCCTGGGCGATATTTGCCTGCTCTTGCACATCTTTTATCATGCGTTGTTGCCAGAGCTTTGCCATGTCTGTGTTTGAGGTAGACGCACCCACTCGTTCAATCGCTCGATACTCTGCTAAAGTAAGTGAGTGTTCGTCAATCAAGATTTCGTGCACGTTTTCTGTTTGCACAATGTCTGCAAGATGTCGCTCTACTGCAGTGGCGCTGACACCTGCTTTGGTAGCGCCATTCCAAGATGGAGGAAGGGGAGAAAAGTGAGCATGCAACAGCGTGCTGTGTGTCTGTGTTATGGTCAGAAATGCCTCCCTTTCTTCATGCACCAGCTGGACAAACCCAGAGTAGTATTCCGTCCATGATGGATCGGAAATGAGTATGGCTTGACCACCTTTTAGTGTTTTTTGGAGATCTCCTAATCTATGATTCATCGGCAATTTCTACCAGTGAGCGCATAGTTTTTAGCTGCACTTCATCGTCACTATCGGTGCTGCCAACTACCAACACCTGCATGTCTTCTTCAAAGGAGGTTCTTTGGAGTAGCTCGCCGTTTTGATTTTGAAACTCGCTCTCTTGTGAAATAGTAAAGGTAGTGGTTTCGCCTACTTTTCTCGATTCAATAGTCACTGCAGTGGCACTAATGTCGGTAATGCTGCCAATATTCACTGTTTGAGGGTCGGGTAGAATAGTGGCGTCAAAGATGCGGAGTTGGGTTGGTGTAAACTCGTCCAATTCGTCTTGTGTTCCTATCGCCACCACCCAGTTGCCTACCGCAATAGCATCTGCCTCAATTACTTTACTACTCTTTGTGATGGTGAGTTCGTCAGTGAGTGGAATGATGGTTGCTGTATCATTGTGATTGATGGTGAGTGACTCTTCACTAATGCGCTCTACTTCACCAATGGTGGCTGTTTTTTGGTTCAGCGCCTCGCTAATGACCCCTTGCACTTGCTCGCGCTTTTCTTCGACTGCTTTTTCAATACGTTTTTTGAGTTCTTCCGTGGTTAGTTCAGTCTCAGCAGTAGGGCTAGTGGTTGGGGTAGGGTCATCCTGCGCGTATATCTGCACAAGGTTATGAATGGCAAACCCACTGCCAAGTACTGCAACCCAGGCAATGCAACTGGTGATGATAATAGATCGCTTCATACGTTATGTGTTTTCTTGTGTTGTGCTTGGTGTAGCAGAGGGTGACGCTTCCGCGCTAGGAGAAGGTTCTGGTTCTTCAATTACTACCACTCGCTCCACCATCGTGGTTTGCCCCTCGCTGTTAATAGCATGAACCCGAATGATGGTGGTGCCTTCTTCAAGTGAGGTCGAAAAATGAAACGAACCATCTTCTTCTGGAGTGATGATGTAGTCTTCGTTGTCTGCAAACAACACCACGAACGAACCCATTTTTGCGTTACCAACAATAGAGATGTCACCGTTTGTTTGTACAGTGCCATTTTCTGGCTGGGTGAGAGAGAGCAACTGTTCGGTTGGCTCGGGGTTAGGGGAGCCAATAACCTGCTCTACCTCTTGGCTTTCGCTTGTAAATAATAGCTGTGTGCGGTACACGCCATAGGTAATGATAAGGCCAAGTAAGAGGCCAATGAGCACTGCAATGCTAATTTCTTTTTTCATATGTGTTGTGAGATTGATTATAGCAAACGTTCAAACTATGATACAGTAGGTTTGTAACGCCCAGCAGAACAATACAGAGCAAGGAGCACACATGACACTTTCATACCACGGACACTCGACATTTAAGATCCGCGGCAGCAGGGGTACGGTAGTGACCGATCCGTACGACTCGAGCATTGGCTTATCGCTGCCCGGCTTGAGCGCTGACATAGTCACTTCTTCACACGATCACGCCGATCACAACGCGGTAGAGCGAATTGGAAACACAACTCGCAGAGACGCACCATTCATCATTAAAAAACCAGGTGAGTATGAGGTAGGAGGCATTTCGGTATTTGGTATCTCTGTCTATCATGATGATGTTAAGGGTGCAGAACGAGGAACAAATACCATCTACACTATTTTTATTGACGATGTTCGCATATGCCATTTAGGAGATCTCGGTCATGAGTTGAGTGCTCAGCAACTAGATGCTATTGGCAGGGTTGACGTGCTACTTTGCCCAGTAGGTGGGGTGTACACTATTGACCCACAGACGGCGGTTAAGGTGATTCACAGCCTAGAACCAGGGATTGTGATTCCCATGCATTACAAAACAGCCAAGCATAATCCGGCAACCTTTAGTGAGTTGGCCGATATCCCTGAGTTCTTGAAAGCTTATGGTAGTGAAGTGGAGCCTGTTACCAAACTTGATCTTTCTCCTAGTAACATTCCTGAAGAAACAGAGTTGGTAGTTTTGACCGAGTCATTTAAAGATTAGCAACTCTTTCTTCATTATCTAGCACTGCATAGTTATTATGGCAAAACAGGCCCGTACACCGCCGCACAACATTGACGCCGAGACTTCAGTACTTGGTTCAATTTTGATTGATCCAGAGGCAATTGTCAAAATCGCTGACATTCTAGAGCCAGATAGTTTTTACGAGCCAGCGCACCAAAAGATGTACCAAGCTATGGCAACGCTCTATGAGGCACGTCAGCCTATTGATGCAGTGACGCTTACCACCCAGCTAAAAAAGCAAAAAGACTTGAAAAAGGCAGGTGGGGCATCCAAAATTGCCGAGCTCACCAACAGCGTTTCGACCTCTGCTAATATTGTGGCGTATGCCAAGAGCGTGGCGGATGCCTACACCAAGCGAAAGCTCATTTCTCTTTCTGGAGAGCTGGGCGAACTTGCCTTTGATGAAGCCCAGGAGGTACGCGATATCTTGGACACCACCGAGCAGAGAGTGTTTTCTCTCTCTCAAGTGCAAAACAAGGCAGCGTTTACTCCCATCAAAGATACGCTGATCGAAAGCTTTGAGCGTCTTGACGAGCTGCAGAAGAACGGTAGTGAGATACGCGGGGTGCCCACGGGCTTTCAAGATCTTGACCGGACGTTGGCGGGCTTGCAAAACTCCAATCTTATCATCTTGGCTGCACGGCCTGGTATGGGAAAGACAGCGCTGGCGCTCAACATCGCTCACAATGTGGCGGTAGGGGCAAAAAAACGGGTTGGCTTTTTTTCATTGGAAATGAGTAAAGAAGAGCTGGTTGACCGACTATTGGTGAGCCAGGCAAACATTGACGCCTGGCGACTCAAGACTGGCAGACTAGAGCAGCAAGATTTTCTCAAGCTGTCTGACGCGATGGGCGTGCTGGCTGATGCCAAGATTTTTATCGATGACTCGCCGGGGCTGAGTATCTACGAAATGCGCACTCGTGCGCGTCGACTAGCCACCGAGCACCAGATAGACTTTCTGGTAGTTGACTACCTGCAGCTGGCGCATGGGCGCACCAAAGACAACCGCGTACAAGAGGTGGCAGAGATCTCGCAGGGCTTAAAAAACATTGCCCGCGAGCTCAAGGTGCCTGTGCTTGCCCTTTCCCAGCTGTCTCGCGCCATCGAGAGCAGAGCAGAGAAAAATCCCCAGCTTTCCGATCTGAGGGAGTCTGGTTCTATCGAGCAAGACGCAGACGTGGTGATGTTTCTTTACCGAAAAGACGAGGACGTGCGCGAGGCGGTCAACCTGAAAATAGCCAAGCATCGCAACGGGGCGCTGGGGGATATTGATCTCTACTTTAGAGGTGACAGGATACGCTACTACGGCATGGAGATGCAGCAGCAGTAAAGTGACCATTTTCCCCAAGCAATCTGTGTACTCAAAATGAGCCTGTGAGTTATGCCCTGAACACTATTTGTAGTGTTACTGTGCGCAGACAAAAGACACATTGCCTTTAGGCGGTGTAGCCAAACAAAAAGTACACAAGGCCCGAACCCATCACGATAAAGAGTAAAAATAACCCTAGGTTTGACTTAAAGTTATTGGTGGAAGAGTAGGGGTCGGCGGTATCGGTCATGACCACGATGGCAATGGCGATCACAAACCAAATAGCACCCCTGGCTACCACCGACCAAACGCTGTTGGGGGAGAAAATCAACTGTGTAAGTTCTGATAGAGCATCCATGAATGACACTATGAAATACTTTGAAGAAAAAAGCAAGGTTAGATGCTATCAAATAGTGCTGATATAATATTGAAGGGTCTTGCCCAGTTAACCACTAATTAAGTAGTACATTAGTAGGATATACTGGTAAGAAATGAGAGTTCACAATCGTCGACGGATTTCGAGGCAAAAATACACAATCATCTTCAATAGTTTTGTTGCAGATATCAGTGCTTTGACAGCATCTGAGATTGCAGGAGTTAATCGAAAAACTGCAAACAGGTACTTTCGCTTGTTTCGAGAAGTCATCTATGAGCATGCACATGCAGAAAGGAAAGTGTGCAACTTCAAAAACGGCATTGAGTTAGACGAGAGTTATTTCGGACCAAGAAGGGTACGAGGCAAACGAGGGCGAGGTGCTGGAAGAAAAATCATAGTGTTTGGTTTGCTCAAAAGAAATGGAGCTGTGTATACCCAAATTATACCAACAGCCCAGAGAAAAGAGGTGATGCCAATTATTCGAAAAGTAGTTGCTTCAGGCAGTGATATCTATTCTGATGGTTGGCGAAGCTATGATGCTCTGGCAGTGTATGGCTACAATCACAAAAAGGTGAAGCATGATAAAGATGAGTTTGCCAGAGCTGACGGCACACATATCAACGGAGTTGAATCATATTGGTCATGGATGAAACGAAGATTACATAAGTTCAATGGTATCCCAAGAAACCAATGTGCTGCGCATATGTTAGAATCTGAGTGGAGATTCAATCACCGAGCGACACTCGCTGATGACTTAAAAAAGCTGCTCCGCTTTCAAAGTTAACTGGGCAAGACCCTATTGAAAATAAATGAAAGCATCAGGTATGAAAATTCAAGAGTGAGTTGCAAGCAAAAGTACTACAAGGCGTAAAAAAACTTGGTTATGAGGGAGAAGATGCCCAGATCATCACTGACGTATTGTTATATGCACAAATGCGCGGCAACAACCAAGGTATTGCTAAAATTGCAACAGGCGGCGTTCCAAAAGCCAGCGAAGTTGAATCATTTCAAATAGTCAAAGAAAATAAAAGTGGCGCACTATTATCTGGTGGCCACTCCATGGTCACAAGTGTGAAAGCTACAAAAAAAGCTGTCGAATTGGCTAAAGAACATGGTGTAGGTGTGGTTGCGTCAAATCACACACATACGTCTTCAGGGGCGATTGGGTACTATGCACGAAAAATTGCCCAATCAGGACTCATAGGGTTTGTGGCCGTTGGCAATGGTGATTGGGCAGCAGTTGCGCCTTCTGGATCAGCAGAGCCAAAACTGGGAACAAATCCATTTGCGTATGCTTTTCCCTATGATGGTGGCGAGGTAGTGTTTGATACCGCTACAGCAGCCATTGCTTACTATGGTGTTGTTGAAGCTATGTTAAAAGGACGGCCATTGCCGGAGGGTGTGGGTTTAGATAGCAAGGGTAAAGCAACGACGAATGCTGCAGATATTTTAGACAAGAATAATGGGGAGATTATTGGGGCAATTACCCCGTTTGCTAGTTACAGGGGCTATAGTTTGTCACTGCTTGTTCAGTTGCTCGGTGGTGCGTTTGCACTAGCTGGTTTTCCAGGTGGATATGGTGAAGATGGATCGGGTACGTTTGTATTAGCTATTGATCCTGGGTTATTTGCAGGCATTGATGAATACATGAAGCGCAGTCGAGAATTTGTGGATAGTATTAAGTCAGCGCAGCCGATAGACGGACAAACGGTTACTTTACCAGGAGAGCGAGGTGATGCATTAATGGAAGAAGCGAAACGTAGTGGTGAAATTGAAGTGGCTGATGCAATTTGGAATGAGTTACTGGATTTTATCAGTAAGTAAAAACTAGTTTTTGGTCCTTCACAGAAAATTACATTTCTTTGTTGACCAGCCTAGCTGGCAGCCCCAGCAAGCGAATAATGATCAGAAATGCGAGTCCTGAGGACTCACTTTGTATTCAGTCTATTAAATCAGTGTTGGTATCTTTCTTTTTGGCGGACAGATATAAAATAACAGCCCCAAAGATAAGAAATGCCCAAATAATTAAAAAATACTCAATTTTACCGTTGGTGTTTAGATAACCAATAATAGGCGCGAGTAATACATAGGGCAAAGATTTAAAAAAAGATGCAACAGATAGAACAGTAGCTCGTTGTCCCTCCGGAGCACGATTGTTTAAAATCTCACTTATAAATGGTTGCAAAATATGTTCCCCAGCATACAAAGCAAGTATGACAACATAGCCCCAAAATCCAATGTTTGCAAGGGATAACAGTAGACTACTTGCCGCTATAATTCCTATAAATGCCAAAACTTTCTTTTCATCAAAGCTGTCAGCTTTTTTATGCATATAGGAAAGTAAGCCAACAGTCATGAGGTTGCTACTTGCAATAGCCACAGAACCCAAAAGTGGATTAAAGTGGAAACGGTCAAGGAGTATCAAGCGCAATAAGCCATAGCCTGTTGTGTAGAAAAGACCTTGTACCGTAATAATAAATGGAACATAGAGCCGCAATTTTGGTAAACGGAACTGCATGAAGCCAGTTTTTATATCATCCAAATAGTTTTTCAATTCTGATAAAATTTTTTGCTTTTTCTTTTTTGGGCGATCATCTTTTATATTCCAAATTAAGAGAGCAGCGACGATAAACGAAAGTCCGTTTAACATCCAAGGTATGCGAGGATTTATGGTATGCATCCATCCACCCACAATGGTAGCAAAAAATGAGCCTATAAGTGAAATTTGAGAACCACGGGTTACAAGTTTTCGCCAATCTGTTGATTTTTTTTCAAACTTCAGTTTTTCAAAGAAAAGTGCTTCGTCTGCACCTGAGACAAGTGATACTCCAACCATCATAACTGTTTGTCCAATGAAAAATGGTATAAAATTACTGCCAGCTGCTTGTATAAGCAAACCACTTCCAGCAAGTAGTTGTCCTAAGCGGACAACTTTATCTCTACCAAACTTGTCAGCGAGTGCACCAGAAGGCACTTCTGCAAGCAAGCCGATTGTAAAAGCTAAGCCATCGAGAATACCAACTTGTTGGTCAGTGATAAATATACGGTAGAAATATAACCAGACAGCCCCGACAAACCACAGGTTCGTCAGCGTGCGGTAGGTAATATATTTGGTTGATAATAACTGTTGCTGCTTGGTCATTATCGCAATCGGGACCCAGTGTTACTTGTTGTGCCGTGGGTGGGACTCGAACCCACAAGGCCTTGAGAGCCATGAGTTTTTGAGACTCACGCGTATACCAATTCCGCCACCACGGCTTACTATTTTATTTTTGTGTGCCGTTTGCCCATACCTTCGCAATTTTGCAGGTAAACCACCACGGCTTATCTTTAGCATCTGTATTATACCGCTACTAGCCAATTGAAGTAAGCATCCAGATTGCAGTGAGCGTTACCACCTGGGGAAAGAGCCCGAGGGGAATGCTGGGGATAGACTCGTGAAAACGTGCATGAAAGCGGTTGATGGGTTGTAAAAACCTGGGCTCCCAGCGTAAAAAGTTTCTTGGTGCTTCTAGTAAGTCTGGCAGAATGCCAATAAGTGCTCCAAGCCATACGTGGTACTGCATGGTCGCTTCTCCTTGCTGAAAGAGAAAGTAAATGACAGTGACGCTCAAAGCCAAATCAACCAACTCAAGCATGATAGCGGTTCGTTTTGTTCGCTTGCCGCTACTCAAGCCTGTTCCGCAGTCCCAATGCGGTATCCAGTCTTGAAAGTAGTGGGACGCCAGCGTGAGTGGAACGTAAAGCGCAGGGTTGGGCAAGAGGTGTGCCATAAATGCGCCAGTGGTAGCATGAGCAATAGATAGCATAGAACGCTAGTATACCGTGAGTCCTGCTCTGTCGCCAGACTAGTAGATGTAGTACAATGCTTCCTCTTATAAAAGAGGATAGATATGCTCCCTGTACTTGTTTCTTTCGGCTCATTTTCAATCCATACATTGCCATTTTTTCTCGTCATTTCTTTCTTTCTGATGCTTTTTTTATTTTGGCGAAAAGGAAGAGCAGAGCACTTGAGTGAGTACGCCGTTTTTGATGTGCTTTTATTGGCTTTGTTGGGCGGGTTACTCTTGGGGAGACTAGTATTTATAGTAGTGCAGTACCCCTCGTTTCAGCTTGACGTGGGAAAGTGGCTCAACGTGTTGGGTAGCCCTGGCATGCATAGCGTTGGTTTTATTGCTGGTATGTCGTATGTGTTGTACAGACAGGCTCTCAAGCGAAAATGGGATGCATTTGAAGTACTCGATTTTCTTTCCATAGCGTTGTCTTTTACCTTATCGTTTCTTTATGTTGGTCTTTTTTTTGACGGGGCAGGTCATGGTAGAGCAACGACACTACCCATCGGGATACGACTGCCGGAGTCAGTTGATGCTTACCATCCCAGGCAGCTGTACGTGTCGCTTGGTTTTTTGCTCATTGGCATATTTTTAACCAGAGTTGAGTATCGCTATCGTACATTTTCGTGGTATAGATCGAGTAAAAATACTGCCAAAACAGGATTTTTATTTTCATGCTTTTTGCTCTTTGCTGGCTCGCTACTCTTTCTTGCTAGCCTGACGCAAAACCAACTAGGGACACTACCGTATGGTAATTACGTACTGTATCTTTTGTTGGCAGCAAGTGGCGCAGTACTTCTTTGGAGACGCTCTGGTAGTAGCGAGCGCCTTTTTTCTTCCAAATCATCGCAGTCAACGCATGTGCGTTTACTAGATTCAGAATTCCAGACGTCGCCACCTTCACCTACATCAGAAGAAACGGCATGAAGATACTCTACGAAGATCAAGACCTCGTTTGTATTGATAAACCACCCGGCATAGTAGTCAACACTGCTGATTCTGTTCAAAGCAGCACCGTGCAAGAGTGGTTTGCTGCCTACAATAGTGATGTTTGTACGCCTTCCTGGAAGGAGCTTGTTCCCAGTTCGTTTGATGCGAGGTATGGCCAGCCCGAAGATATATTTACTCAGCGACAAGGGGTGGTGCATAGACTCGACAAAGATACAAGCGGCGTGTTGCTTCTTGCTCGAAATCCTGGTTCTCTCGTCCATCTACTTGATCAATTTAAGAGACGATTGGTACAGAAAACCTATACTTGTTGTGTGCACGGCAAAGTTGATCCAGAGCAGGGTAGTGTTGCTGCCCCGTTAGGCAGGTCTGTAAAAGACAGAAAGACATTTACCGTTACTGCTGACGGTAGGGCGGCACACACACAGTACTCTCTATCGCAGTTTTACCCCCACTTTAATACACTAAAGTGGAAAGAATTATTCGATAAAAAAAAACTTCCCAATGTTGCGCATCAGTATACAGGCAATCACAAGTCATACTTTAAGACCTATCAGGGGTTTAGTGTGGTTGTGTGCCGTCCGCTATCTGGCAGAACCCATCAGATTCGTGTACATATGAAGCACATTGGCCATCCTTTGGTCGCAGATAGTACCTATGTTGGCAGAAAAAGGGCCAAAGCTGACGCGCTTTGGTGCGCTCGCCAGTTTTTGCACGCCAGCGAGCTAACGTTTACCCATCCAAGAACAGGCAAAAAAATAGTTGTTACAAGCGAGTTACCTACCGACCTGCAGCTGGCGCTTTTGTGCTTGGGCAAGAGTTTACCAAGATCGAGCTAGATCTTTTTTACGCAGACGCAAAAAGCGGGGAGTGACTTCCAGCAGCTCTTCATCGGTGAGCATGGTCAGCATTTGTTCCAGCGAGAGGTGGGTGGGTGGGGCCATGACAACTGTTGCATCAGCGCTCGCAGCACGCATGTTGGTTAGTTGCTTGCCTTTCACCACGTTCATGCTCATATCGGTCGATTTATTTGTTCTGCCTACGATCATACCTTTGTAGACTTGGTCTCCTGGAGCAATAAAAGTTTCTCCGCGCTCTTGCACGCGTTGTAGGCCGTATGCTTTGGCAGCACCAGCCTGAGAGGCAATAATGAAACCTGTTGGTATGCCGAGGCGCTCTTCCCCCATTGGTTGATACCCAAGCGATTGAGTGTGCACCACAGCCATCCCCGAAGTTTTGGTTTGTAGCTCTGATCGTAATCCAATGGCGTTTTTTGTAGAAATAACATACTCACAACGCATGCCAGAGCGAGTATGTTTCATATCGGCAAACTGCGCTTTGCGCTCTCCCATGGCAGTACTGAGCGTGCCCATGGCAGTTTCTGGAATATCAATGGTTAGTTTCTCCCAAGGTTCATGCTGCACGCCATCAATTGTTTTGTAGACTACCTCTGGTTTTGAAACGGAAAACTCATAGCCCTCGCGTCGCATAGTCTCGATCAAGATGCCAAGATGGAGCTCACCCCTACCAGAAACAACCATCTGCTCGGATGACTCGCTACTACCTAGTTTGAGCCCTACATTAGTTTCAAGTTCTGTTTGCAGGCGACTCAGTAGTTGTCGAGCGGTGGTGAACTGGCCGTCTTTTCCTACCAAAGGTGAGTCTGATACCCAAAACTGGATCTTCATAGTTGGCTCGGAGATAGGGAGGGTCGGTAGGGAAGTAGTGACGTCTGGGTGGGCGAGAGTGTCACCAATGGTCGCGTCAGAAAAACCAGTCACTGCGATAATAGAGCCAGTCGAGGCAGATGGCACCTCGACTCTCCCAAGGCCTTGGTAGACAAACAAGTGATCAATCGTTTTAGCACCCACAACGGTATCTTTTCTCAAGATGTGGAGTTTGTCACCCTTTTTGACCACTCCGTCGGCAATTTTGCCAATGCTGTACCTTCCTTTGTAGGTGTCATAGTCAAGTGTGGTGACTTGCATTTGAAAGGGTTTTCGTTCGTCACCATCGGGAGCGGGAAGAGTGCGTACGATAGTTTCAAAAAGAGGAGAGAGATCGGTGCTATCGGTGATGGTAAGAGAGTGGTCGCTTGCTACCTCTGTCTGAAAACCAGCAATCCCCGACACGCCAATGGCGTAAAGCACGGGAAAATCGAGTTGTTCGCTGGTGGTGGCTAAATCAAGAAAAAGATCTGAAATCTCTTGTTCTACTTCATGTGCTCGCTGGTCTTTTCTATCTACTTTGTTGATAATGACAATAGGTTTTAGTCCACACTGCAGCGCTAACTGCAGCACAAACCTGGTTTGGGACAGCACACCCTCAGCCGCATCAACCAGCAAGATGCAGCCGTCGGCCATGGTTAGCACCCGTTCTACCTCGCCACTAAAATCAGCATGACCTGGGGTATCAATAATGTTAATACTGTAGTCATGCCAAGACACAGCGGTATTTTTTGCCAGAATGGTAACGCCTCGCTCCCGCTCGAGATCGTTTGAGTCAAGAATGGTGGTTTGTTCCATCTCTTTTTCGTGGGCAGCAAAGGTATTTGATTGCTTGAGCAGCCCGTCCACAAGTGTTGTCTTGCCGTGATCCACGTGAGCGATGATAGCGACGTTTCTGATGCTATTTTGGTGCATAAGGGATGAATTATAGCAAAGATGAGCGGTATTTACTGCTTGAAACGTCTTTTTTTTTGTTTTACAATACAGAATTATAAATGAAGCGAGAGCTTTTTATACTTTCGCTCCCAAGTAACAAACCACTTTAGTACGCTAAAGTGGAGAAACCAAGTAGAGTGAAGTGTATGTCTTTGAGACAAGATTTGCTTATCAAAAGGCCAGATAACTTTATAACACCTTCTGGGGCTACTTCCAGTGCGTATCCAGCTTCTCCTGAATCTCTTTTTGTAGAGCAAACAACGATATCATCAGAACAGTTACAGTTTTTAGATGAGCTTTTACTTTTTGTAGTGAAAACTCTTTCTCTAGAAGATGCTGACTACTTAGAGCAAAGAGAGCATTTTTTTCAAAAGGCTATAGCCGACAAACAATCCTTGCCGAGTACTTTGCAAACACTTCCCAACACTGCGTTTGCAGTAGATAGCAGTGGGCAATTACTATGCACCGATAGTGTGTTGGATCACATCACTCATGTTGCCCACATTGTTGTGGGTGAAGATATATTGCTGTTTCGCTTGTTTCAACGTCTGTTTGTAGAGTTTCATGACTTGGGAAAGCAATACACGTTTGCTAGTAAAAATCCGGCGGTGCGGTTTGACACAGATCATGTGCATGCAGCGTTATCGGAAACTTTATTTGCATTGTTAGCAGATGAGAATACAAGCATGTCTCAGGTTCTCATTGCTTTGTGTGCGGACATCCAGTCTCTTGAAGATTTTTCAGCCTCTTTGCGTGGAGCAATTGCTCTGCACCATGTTTACGAAGTAATGGCAAAACGACCTCATGATTTTACCCCAGAATTAGTGTATGAAAAAATAAGGGTCTAGACAACTTAAGCATCACTTAAGTGATAAAATAGTTGTTAAGACCAATGAAAAACAAGTACATACGTCGTTCAAGAGTTTCAGAGGCTAAATTCAGAGAGATTTTGAGGTATTTCTGCGCTGATCAAACTGCAGCGCAAGCTGCAGTTCTTTCAGGTGTGAGTCGCAACTCAATTAACAGCTTGTATCATAAAATCAGAGTTCGCATTGTGAGTTTGTCTGTAGCAAACTCTCCTGAGCTTGGAGAGTTTGAAGTTGATGAGAGCTATTTTGGAGCAAAAAGAGTAAGAGGCAAAAGAGGAAGGGGTGCAGCAGGAAAAACACCAGTGTTTGGTGTACTCAAGCGTGATGGAAAAGTATACGTTAACATTGTTAAAAACTGCACTAGAGAGCAATTAATGCCTATTATCCAGGGAAAAATACTTGAAGGATCCACTATCTACTCAGATGGGTGGCAGGCGTATGACGGACTTATCCTCAATGGCTATGATCACTATCGTGTATTTCACTCGCATGATGAGTTTGTACGTGGCAAAGCACATGTCAATGGTATAGAGAGCTTCTGGAGCTTTACAAAGAGAAGACTTGCAAAGTTTAATGGCTTGAAAAGTGATACATTTCATCTACACTTAAAAGAAAGTGAGTTTCGATGGAATATGCGTGGAGAAAATATGTATCATTACTTACTACAGGAATTTA
>JACKFY010000003.1 GCA_020632235.1 Pseudomonadales bacterium
TGTTTGTGTTGCTTGCTACCAGTAGCGAAACACCCCTCTGGGTGCAGCTGAACTCTGAATTACTAGCAGAAGAAATAGTGCGCACATTGGTAGGCTCAATTGGCCTGGTGGTAGCAGTCCCGCTCACGAGCGCTCTGGCTGCATTGTTTGTGCAGCGGTCTGATGTGAGTTTTCTGCAGCCATCAAGTCACGCACCGCACTCTCACTGATCTCTGTATATGCTGCTTCTTCCAGGCTAGACAGCGTGAATGGTCCGTGAGCTATGCGCTTTAGACCACCAACCTCAAAACCAAGTACTCCTAGCATGCGGCGGACTTGTCTGTTCCAACCCTGAGAGATAGAGATAGTAATCACGCGTGGGTCGTGAGCATCCATCTCAAGTGATTGTGCTCTCACCCGCCCTTCCTTGAGAGAAATACCAGTAAGCAGTCGTTTTTTAGCATACGAGGTGAGTGGTTTTTCTAGCAACACTTGATATGATTTACTGTATTGAAATGATGGATGGGTGAGTTGATGTGTCAGACTCCCATCATTGGTCAAGATAAGAAGCCCCTCGCTCTCTTCATCAAGCCTTCCCACTGGGTACAGGCGCTCTACAGTATTGGGGATAAGCGATAGGATGGTTGGTTTGTTGTCAGGGTCGCTGGTAGTACTGACAACACCAATAGGCTTGTTGACCAAGAAGTAGCGTTTTTTGGGCTGTTGGTGTGGTAGAGAGACTGTTTTTTTCTTCTCGATGATAGAGACCGCGTCACTGCTTGGATCAATGCGCTGCCCGATTGTTGCGGGCGTGTTGTTGACGAATACTTTTTTTGCTTTGACCAGCTCCTCTGCCTTTCTCCTGGAAGTGTAACCGCTGTGGGCAATGTAGGCATGAATTTTGATCGTGTTCATACGGTATAGTATAACTGATGATATGAAAACAATCTTGCTATTGATGATAGTGATTCCTGCTATTAAAAAGTGGTGGAATGGCCGCAAGCAAAAAGATTCTACCACCAAGCCAAAGAAGGCGCAAAAATAAACAGTAATGCGCTAGTAACACGCATATACCTCAAACCATCTCTTGGCACGCTGAGTAATTCCAGTACAATCGTTATCGCTATGGCACACATCAAAGCAGGTTCTATTCGAAAAGGCATGTATATTCTGTTTAAGAATAAGCCGTTTCAGGTGGTCAAGACAGACTTTATGAGTCCTGGAAAGGGCTCTGCGTTTATGCGTTGCAAGCTCAAAGACGTCGTGAGCGGCACGGTGCAAGACTTTACCTATAAATCGACAGAGTCGGTGGAAGAACTCGATATTCAATCAAGAGAAATGCAGTTTTTATATGCAGGTGCAGGCGAGGTGGTGTTTATGGACGGCCGCACGTTTGAGCAAGTTGGCGTGCCGCGCTCGCTTTTGGTAGACCAAGTCGAGCTCCTTACTCCAGAAATAACCTGCTACATCATCTTTTATGATGGTGAGGCTCTGGGCGTGACCCTGCCGCCAAAGGTATCCCTCAAAGTAGTAACAGCGCACGAGGCAGCGAGTGGTAATACCATGGGTCAAGCCAGAAAGATGGTAGAGCTTGAGACGGGTATGCAGGTATCAGCACCCGTGTTTGTGAAAACAGACGATGTATTGGTGATAGACACTGCTACCAAGCAGTATGTCTCTCGGGGTTCTTGAGGATTTTTGACTTTCCCCCTTTTTGTGCAGTATAATGGAGGTTCTGCGTATGAAAGCACTTCTTTGGGCTGTACAGACTGCAGGTGTGATAGGTGTTATATGCCTCTTTGTTCCAGGTGTGGTGAGTGCTGAGGCAGTATCTACTTCCCTTATGTGTGTTGCGCAGCGAAGTGTGTATGCCGATCAATCGTTTGCAGTGAGCTCAAGTCAGTCAGTGTACTTTAATTGTGAGCTGGAGCCAGAACTCTGCAATCTCCCTTCCGAGCCGCAAGCGGGTAGTTTTGAGACAATCCAGACGACACAGCACTCACCCGAAAAACAAACAATTATAGCGCAGGTGTTGCCCAGTACTCTTCGTGACCTTCGTCCCTCTCCCACCCCTAGCCCTACTCTCAAGCCTTCCATACCTACTCCGACCCCAGAACAACAGGAAGAGAGTCCCTCACCAACATCCAGCACTAACCCCTCTCCTCTTCCTACCCCTCCCTTGGCTGCGCCAACCAGTGGTGGGCTTGATGCTGAAGTACTCTTTGCCATGACAAATGCTCACCGGGCAAGTATTGGTAAGCCAGCGTACCAAAAAGATGACAAACTGTGCGCGCTGGCCCGCGAGCGAGCGCCAGAACTACAAGAAGAAATTTATGGGGCAAAGTACATTCATCAGGGGTTTGTAGAGCGAAATCTACCCTACTGGATTACCGAGAACGCTATTTCTCAACAAACCGAGCAGGCAGCGTTTAACTGGTGGATGAACTCTAGTCTCCATCGCAGAGGGTTGGAGAGCAGTATGACCTATGCTTGCCCTGCCTGTTCTGGCAAGAACTGCCTGATGTTGTTTACTAGTTGGCAGCCAAAGTAACTATCGGAAACATGGCTGTGCGTGTTTCATCATTTTTACCTAAGATACTTTCGGTTCTCAGCTCTATTTTATTTTTATGTTCTTTTTTAGGATTTTTTGGAAGATATGGTTGGTTACCAGAAATTTTTTCTCATTTTCGAGTTCAGTATTTCTTACTCGGTGCAGTTTTTTTATTATTTTTTTGTTTTTTTTACTTTTTTAAAAACCAGCAATCGAAACACTGGATTAGTATAGGCATACTGAGTTTTCTGGTTACTAGTACTAACGGGCTGCTAGTACAACCGTACGTAAAAAACCTATCGTACCAACCTCTAGAATCAGTGAAATTAAAAGTATACTCTGCGAATATTTTTAAATACTCAATTAATCAACAAAAATTACGAGACTCTATTACTGCTGCAGATGCAGATATACTTTTTTTATATGAACTGAGTGAGCAAGATGCCACATGGTTGTCTCAACAGTTTTCTGAGTATAGCTATGTAGTCTATCAAAAAGGCCCTGAAAACTGGGCGCAGAACATAGCTATTTTATCTCAAATTCCTTTTGAACATACAGTACAGTATTTTTCTTCTGAAGAGCCCGTTATCACTACCACTGTTACAAACAACCAAAGTGAATTGCATTTTATAGCTGCCCACCCCCTCCCACCCTTTACCCCACAGATTGCCACAGGCAGAAAACAACATCTGCAAGGACTAGCAGAGTACATTGGCAGTATAGATGGACGGGTGGTTGTTATTGGAGATCTGAATATTACCGAATTTTCTCCTCTTTTTTCCGATTTTAGAGACACAAGTAACACCAAAAGCTTTCGTTCCAATCAAGGTCTCTTTGGTACTTGGCCAGCTCAACTCCCAGCACCACTGCGCATTGGCATCGACCACGTGTTGTACAAGGGTGCGATGCAACCTAGGGTAACCATAGGTGAGCCAAATGGTTCAGATCATCTACCACTGATACTAGAAATATAGACTTTGTATTTTTTTTGTATCAGATGAGCCATACAGTGAGCATGTTTTGACTATCTGATATATACTACTTGGATATGAGTGTTCGTTTTTTTCTCTACATCAGCTACTACATTTTTTTCTTTTTTTATTTTTACTGGCACAGTAAACGCTCAAGCACTAGAAGATATTTCAAAAGTACAAGAGAGTATTGATCAAAATAAACTAACGACAGAGAACATTACGACTGCGTGTTGGTTGTTGTGATAGGTTTTTTGATTTCTCGATTGGTAAAACGAAGCATTGAGCATCTTTTAAGAAATGCAGATGCTCTCTCGCCAGATATTGCGCGTATTATTGCTCTAGTGCTGAGTATGGTTGTTGTGGTTATTGCAGTAGGATATAGTCTAAACATCATCGGGGTTAATATTGAGTGGGTGGGGGTTTCATTTACCTTGATTGGTCTATTGTTGTTTCTCACCCTTCGACCGCTTATTGAAAATATGAGCGCAGGGCTCCTTCTGAGAGGCAGAGGGCCTCTCTATTGGAAGTGAAATTCTCTACAACTCCCTAAAAGGAGAGGTGATAGATATGAATGCGCGAAGTATTGTGATGCGCACTAGAGACTGGAAGACGGTTCATATCCCAAATAGAACATTTGTAGAGCAGTCATTTGTACTGTACACAAAGTCAGGTAGGCGTCGGTCAAGCATCACCTTGGGTACCGCGCCTATGATGTGCCATTTGCCCGACTAGAAAAGACGATACTATCTGCTGTCAGTAGTGCAAAGTATGTTTTGCAGAGCCCCAAACCTTCGGTGAGAGTCAGTAATTTTGGCCAAGGCACCTATGAGGTAGCTGTGCGCTGGTGGCATAAATCATTATTATAAACTCTCCTAGAGAGCACTTTCAAGTGAGAGAAGTTGTTTTTTTATCGTTACTCCTCCAGAGTACCCACCTAATGTTCCATCAGAACGAATGACTCGATGACACGGAATGATGATAGGAATGGGGTTGGCGCCAATAGCGTTGGCCACTGCCCTGCTGGCTGTTGGTCTGCCGATGCTATTGGCTATATCTTGGTACGTTTTGGTTTCCCCGTAGGGAATATTTTGCAGTGCCTGCCAGACTTTTTTTTGAAACGGGGTGCCGCTTGGCGCTAGATCAAGCTGAAACACTTTTCTTTTTCCCGTAAAGTATTCGTCTAGTTGTTCACTTACCTTGTTTAGATTGGCAGAAGGTGAGCGCTTTGGTTGATTGAGGCGTACCTCGACTAGCTTGTCATCTTGGTAGTGAGTGGTGATGGTGTTAGTGCTCAGATTCATAGTTTTGAAGAAAAGTAGTGGGACGAGTAATCACAAGCGGTGAGATAGCGTTCATGACTACTTCGTTCTTATCGTATCTTCTCAAGATACTTTTTTCATCGAGAGTTAAAAAATAAGCACAGTCTGATTTGTATGCATGAAATATATGTTTTGCATCAGGACAATCAAAAATTTGTTTTAATTTAGATAAAAGTGGATCTTGCACACTTTCTGCATCAGAACATAGACAGTCAGAAAGTAAAGAATAATCTGGAAGAAAGTAGCTTCCTCCATTTACTTTTTTTAGAAGCGACTCTCTTAAAATATTTTCTTCTCTCTTTTCTTGATCATAGTTTTTACTGTTTGCAGTAATTTCTTGTTTTGCTATTGGTGAGCTACAAAGACGAACGTCTTTTAACTCGCTGATTACCTTAAGAGAATGATGTTCAACTTGACTGTAGTTATTAAAATAACCATTTAAGAGGTCAAAAATATTGGTGTCTATACAAACTTTGATCATGAGTTATTTATCTGAAAATCCCGCGGTGGGTCGGTGGCTGGACGAAGTTCGAACAGCTTTCCAATAGACTATTTTTGTACTTTAAAAAAGAAATTTAGCCATTGAGTAGGTTGTCCCATAGATAAAGAGCCTTCTCTACTGGTGAATTGTTCTAATTTCCAACCGTATGGTGCTACTTCTTTCAGGAACCCTTCTTTAGTCCAGAAAGTGAATTCACGTTGCATCGACTTACCGTATTTATCTTCATCAACTAAAAACGTATTTTCTGTGTTTCCACCTTTTAATCCTACATAAATTTTAGTACCACTTTTTGATATATGAGTCATTCCTTCAATGGTTTTTGAGATGTCTGTTAAAGGAATATGGAGGAGTGAGGCTGATGCCCAGATAGCATCAAATGCATTCTCAGTAAAATATTCGTTTAGCTTGGTCATATCACCGACTATAAACCTAGGTTTGTTTTCAACATTTTTTAAAGTTTGAGCCCTTCTAATCATTTCCTTTGAAAAATCTAAACCAATTACATGAAAATTGAGTTCGGAAAATATATACGAGTCATGTCCAGGTCCACAGCCTAAATCAAACACTCTCTTTCCAGAGATGTTTTTAGCAAAGGCTATGATTAAGTCTTTTTGTTTTGGATTAGTGGCATTTCGCTTTATATACCCTTCAATAATTTCAGGGTCCTCATAGGTGGCATGGGTTATTTTTTGTCCATTAGTACTCATGCTTGAAATTCTTCTGGTAACATTATGCGCTCAACTTTCATTGAGTCTAAGTCAACAATTGCAAAGCTACTTTCCTCATCTGGTTTTTGTGGAAGCCATTTATCTTTTGTTACAGTGTTGCCTGGATTTACAAAAATTGAATTATCATGATTTTTTACACGATATGTATGGTCATGCCCACCGATACATAGGTCAAACTCTCCAGATTTTGCTACTTGCTCACTAATTGATGAGTAGTGGTTCATAAATATTTTTTTATTATTTAGTTCCAATCTCATTTCCAGTAAGTGGCAGGTAAGATTTCCAGCTGAGTTAGACCGTCTTTCTGCTAGTGCTGTTTCTCCATCATTATTTCCAAATACAAAATGCAAATGACCATGATAATGGTCACGAAACCTATATAGGATTCCTGGATTAATCATATCTCCAGCATGTAGGGCAATTCCTATTTTGTTTTGGTTTAAATACTCGATAATCCACACAATTGCTGGAGTATTATCGTGAGTATCTGAAATAATGGCAATTTTCATATGATTTATTCCTATGTAGTTAATTACTCAAGTGATATTTTTGCTCTCTCTTTTTAAATGCCTCTTCTCCTCCCTCTAGTATCTCACAAACATGTTCTCGTATTCCTTTCTGATAAAGGATAAATTGTTCTTTTTCATCTACGAATGTATTTTCTAATGCACCAGAGAAATACTCAAATCTAAATTTTTCATTGCTTCTGCCCAGTTCTTGCCCCTCCTGGTTTGCTACTATTACTTCCTCTGCATCAGCTCCAACTACTAAGTTTGGATTATGAGTAACAATTATAATTTGTCTCTCTTTCTTTTTATTCTTAATAAATTCAACTAAATCATCATAGATTGACCTATTATCCAAATCATCCTCAGGTTGGTCTAACAAGATTGGCCATTCTTCATTGCTTAGGTTGATAAGTAGTCTCAGCAAAACTAAGCCTTTTTTACCAGGAGACATTTTATCGAGAGAATCATTTTTATACGAAATTTTGAAGTCAATTCTAAAATAGTCATCCATAAGTTTAATTATGGCGTCTTTAGCAGAAGTATTTCTAACTGTTTTTACTTCATTATTTATAACCCCTTCAAAAAGCTCTTCCATAAAGTTTAAGTGACTAACTTGGTCAAATGAATACTTGTATTCAGTGTTACCAGAGATTTTAAGTTGTTTTTTAATATCAGATTTATTTAGGCAGTTACTAATAACTGAGTCATTAAAATGGCTTTCTTCAAAGCCGATGCTTACATTTAGAGAGATATCTTCAAACTTTGACTCATATTTTTTAAACTCAAATTGTAACTGTGTATAATTTTGAAAAATTTGTTTGTAATAACTTGTTATGGTTTGTTTTTGATTAGTAAATAATTCTCGTTTATTTTTTAAATCTTTGTTTAGTAAAGATAAGCCGTCTAGTTTTGATTGCTCTTCTTTAATTTGGTTACTAACCTTCCTTAGTTCTTCTTGGAATTCGAATTTTGAGTTAAATGGAACAAGTAATTTCTGTGTTGATACCAAATCTTTATTCAGTTGTACTATTTTTTTACCAATGAGCTTATCTACTTTTTTTAATTTTTCTGATAGGTTTGGTTTTAATTTAGTTAATAAAGATGATTCTGAAGACAATATAGTTTTTGCCTCGTCAGTAGATAAGTTCTCAATTGCTGTAACTCTTTTTTCTTCAATTTGTGAAAGCAAAGAGGAAGATTCTCTAACAAAGTTTGATACTTGCTTTCTATCACTGGAATACAGAGTAATATTTTTAATTGTTTCTGCTTCTTTTTCTCTTAATTTTTCGTATTCTTTAATTTCCTTTTTATCTAGCTGAGATTTTTGTTTTATTTGGTTAAGCCGTTTTTCAAGTTCAGCAATATATTTTTTTATTCCTTTTTCATCTCCAATTTTTTTAATTTGCTCAATCGTGCCATTTATATCAGCCCTTGTTTGGTAAAGCACTGTAATGGCAGTGGGAATATTTCTTAGTAAAGATTTAATTTCTTCTTGAAGTGAAGAGTATGATTCCCTAACTTCATCATCTTGTAGTAAAACATTCATTACAAAATTATTTAGGGTTACTCTACTTTTAACATTTGTTTCAGAAAGCTTGTTTAAATAGTTCTGAGGTATATAAAGGATTTTTCTGTTATCTTCTTCTAAATCTGCTGATTTAAGTTTAGATATATGGCCATCTGACCATGACACTTCAAAATTAAAATTCGGGTCATCATCAAAATCATATGGTTTTGGTTTAGTTTCATCTATTCTACTTCTAACTTCATCTGGGTCGATTGCTTTTGCTAAATAATAAAGAAGCAGTGACTTGCCTGTGGATTTACCTCCAATTATTGTTGTTAGATTAGGGTTAATTACAATACTTTCAGAGGTAAAGTTGTTTTTTCCTGTGTTATCTGTAATTTGAATTTTATCAATTGAGAAATATGTTTTCTTCGTGTCAGGCTTCACTGCTCCAATTTTTACTCTTTCAGTGGGTTCACAGATAATTTGGCGCAGTCCTTCGAATGTTGTTTCTGCTTTAACCCAAGTTATTTTGTCTGATGGGTAACTTGCATAGTCAGAATATGAGTGAGCATCGCTACCAGAGACACAAGGTTTTTCTTTTGAACCAAGAGTCTTGAAGAAATTATCAAAAAAAGTTTCATTTTCTGAATTTTTTATTCCAGAAAATAAATCAATGTTCCTCTTATCTCTTGTCTCGAAAATATGCGCTGTTTGCATGAAGTAATTATCGTCATGTGGATGCTTTTCCCAATCTAAATCAAGTAGACCATCTGATGTGTCATATGGAAGGATGATATATCCTGTTCCATTTGGAATTTGTGTAAAAGCTTTAGTTAATGATTCTTTAGTTATCTCTGCAGTCTGACTCCCTAATAGAAGTAATTCTTCATCATTTAAATTTTCATTTGTAAATCCATGGTGCTTTGCTTTACTTTTATCCAGAGTTTTTGCAAAATTAGCGAGAGCTTCGTTTGATAGTTTTCTATCAATTAGCCTAATGGTTAATTCAGATTTAAAGTCATTTAATTGTTGAGGAGTTAATTGGTCTGAAAGTATTACATGTATATTTAATCTGTAGTCAACTGGGCATTCAATTCGTAATTCCATCCCAGGAAAGATTGTCTTTTTTAATTCTCCAGGATATTTTTTTTTATATTTTAAAAGTTCTAAATACCAATCAAATGTCCAGTAATCCATTAAACAAAAGACGTCTGCATCTGACTCATTTATAGCTTTTATGAAAACCTTCATTTCTGCTTCTATCTCTTTAGCAGACATGCTGAGGTAGTTTTTTGAACCTTTCCAAAAAAATGAAGCTGGTGAGTGTATATGTAAGTCCCACTTTTTCCACTCTGAGCCTCTTTTAGATTTATTTCCCATTAGCATTAACTCCTTTGATACATTTTACATCAAAATAAGCCAAGAGTCAGTCAAGAAATATGCAACTTCTATAGTGGTAAACTGTAAATATGCCAACAAAAGTAAGTAAATTATCGGTCAAAAAAAACTAAAAGTTCATGGAGTTCAATTCTCCAAGTGGGCTGAGGCATACTTGAATCCAAAGTCAGCGACGTATGGAAATGCCACGCAATCAGCATTAAAAAACTATAAGTGCAAAAACTACAGTGTTGCTAGTGTGATTGCTAGTCAGAATATAAAAAAACTTAATAACTTAGCAATTTCTTTCGATGAATTAGACAACAGAGGTATGGCGTTTTGGATGAAAGTTCTTGCTACTAAGGCATTAAAAGGAAGTTACAACGAAACAGTTGATTATATGGAACGACTAGGCTACCTGCCCAAAAAAGATGCCCCTCAAACTCAAATTAATCAGCAATTTAACTTAGGTAACATTGCAGAATCATTTATTAAAGCACGAAAAGAACGTGGCCTACCATCATGATTCCCCCTATTTAGAACTTAAGGTTACTTAAGGGTTTAATCAAGTGATTTGTGAGTTATGTGGACAATGACAATTAAGTTATCTTTAAACCGTTTTTAAGAGCAGTTGTGCGACTTGTGAGACTACTTTTCAAGTCTCTGAGACTTAGTTTTTTGTTTTCAATGATTTTCTATATTTTTTAATAAGTTTAATGAAAATTTTCACAACAGCAATCACTATGACAATGAAAATCAAGAGTATGTGATTAATAGTTGCTTCAATTTGTTTAGGGTTTTCAAATAAGTCTTTACTATTTTTGTGGTTGAAGAAAATTTCACTCGTGTTTGAAAACAATCCAAATAAGAATAGAAATAGTATAGGAGATAGTAAAACTAAAGTTAGGCTTTTGGTTTTGATTTTCACTTTAGTTTCTCTTATATGAAATGCGAGGAAAATGAAAAAAAGTGCAACTGGAATTGAGATATACCTTAATACTGAGAAAAAATGATGACTATCTTGCGCAATACAAAACTGCCATTCTTCAAATGTTTGTGCATTATCAAGATTAAACTCAGGAGAACCTATTTCATAGTTATTGATTAGCAGTTTGCAGTTTACTGATAGTTTAAGACTGGATTCATATCTCTCAAGCATATTACTTGAGTGAATAAACATAAAAAATGATATCAAAGAAACAGATAAAAAGAATAAAATTAAAATCACTTTTTTCATATTACTTTGGTACTTCAATTCCTATATATGGCTTACCAGGTATAGGTGCAATAATTTTTACTTCTCCCGTTTTTGAAGCAACACTTAAAGCAATATTTTTGCTAAGCTTTTCAATTTCCTCAACTTTAATACCATGGGGAATTGATAAAGAAAATAAGTTGCTTTTTTTCTCAAAAGTAATTGCTTCAACTCTTGATTTAATTCCAAAGGACTCCAGCGAATACTCAATAATTTCAGCTGTCTTGATTTCTTTTGGAGTGATATTAAAAAGTTTGAATATTGGCAATAATTTAAAAAAGAGCCAACTCTTGGTGATTCTTCCAAAGTTATATATGTTTAGGCTAGACATAAGGCTTTTTTTATCCAATTAATTTCATACAAACGATTGCTACCACTGTTGTAATAAGAACAAAAACTATTACTTCACGGGATTCTTTATTGAGTCCATTCTTTATGAAGTCTTTTATTGCCGATTTGACTAATCCTAGAAAATAAATGAGAGCAACAAATACTCCAATTAAATAGACAATTGTTATAAATAGACCTAAAACAATGACTAATAAAGTTGGCGCTGAAAAAAATGTTAAGACTCCAAATAAAACATGAGCGAGGAAAAATAATGGAGCAAAATACCTACCAATTGAATTTGACTTACTGAGAAATGATGGCTTACTTGTCATAGGCTCCTTGAACTTAATTGGTCTTGGAGCTTAACAAAAAGCTCCCCGCCAGTGATGAGTTTCCTCACCCGCACCTGTTTCCAGGTACGACCGTTCAAAGTGCTCTGACGAGGAGCTTATTACTTTGAACGGTTTTTGGACCATGCCTAATTAAAAAAAATAGGGTTAGGTCAACTAGCTACATTTTACCATCTACTAGATAGAAAAAGCCAATGAGATACAATAAGGTCAGCTCTTAAAGAGTATTTATGATTATGGTAAAAAAGCTTAAGAAAAAATCAAACCAACGAGAAGATACTATTGAACTACGTGTTAGAAACAAGCTCCTGTACTACATGATAAATGGACTTGGCTCTTTTATACAAAATTTAAGGCAGGAAAAAACAATTAAGAATATTGGCAAGAAAATATACTTGATGCTTAAAAAAAACAATATTCCCTTCCACTGGCATGAAGTTATTACTAATTATGTTGTTAATCCTCAAAAAGCAAAGAATCCAGACCACGAATACCTAACTCTAAAAATTGGTAATCATTACATACAGTCATCTAGCGTTGATGAGGAGAAGATTAGAAAACTGAAAGGCAACGAGTTCTCTATTGTTATAGGAGGTAAAGTTTCAAAAACTGAAATAAAAGAATTTTTAGATAGGCATTCAGAACTAATCTATAAGTTATACGACTTATTAGATTTACAAGAAACAAATTATTTGGGGGACCCTAGTTTCGATGAGCATTTTTTGACTACTCTAGTGAAGGATAAACAGAACATAACACTTAAAGAAGTATTTGAGTTTGTAGGTGAAGATATTGATGATAGCATCGATTACTCAAGAACTAGAGGAAGAATTAGAAATTCAAAAAAGTTGGATATCTCGTAGACTACGAGGTTAACTCCAATCTAAAACTACTCATCTTTATTATTGACCATAGTTATGAAACATGGTCAAAAAAATTACTCATCAAAAGATTTTTACCTTAGTAGCTGTTTAATTGCAGCTGGATTAAATCTTTCAAACATTACCCAGTCAAACAATGGGTATTTTTTATTTCATTTTGATTCTTCAGAAAAAGAAGCACTCGATATTTTAGATAGGCATTGGTCTGGAAGTTTAGAAATTCCTACAAAAGATTTTGTCGAAGCAATTTACCAATTAAAAAATAGGATGCGTGTTAGCTTAAAAAGTCATGAAGCTTAGTAAGGAAGCTATTAGTGAATATCAGAAGATATACCAAAAAGAATTTGGTGAGCAATTATCTTTTGATGAAGCTTTAGAGAAAGCATCAGATTTTATGAGATTGATGAGAGTTTTATATCAGCCAGTAACAGAAAAGAAGTATTTGGAGCATAAAAAATGAAAAGAATTGGAAAAAGAAAACTTCGTATAAAAATGCAGTTGAAAGTTATCAAAGATGGAGTAGTGATTCGTAGGACCACAAAGCAGAAAAGAACCGCAATATACAAAGAAATCAGGCTGTTTGAAACTCAAAATATAAGTAAATGGATGCTGTGCGTTGTATATGGAAAAGGAAATGATGTTAATGGAAAGGTAATTGAAATCAAAAATTGTGGAGAATACTCAACAGCGAATGAACTACTAGAGGCAATGAAAATATTTACAGAAAAATCATTGTTAGATGAAACTGAAAAGTGGATGAGGGAATTATGAGCAAACCAACAAGCATTAGAGATGTAATTAACTCTTACCCCAAATTAGATATCAAAGGAAATAACAACAACGTTGGAAACGTTAACGTTAATAATAATATTAATAATAACGTATACGTTAATAACAAAGATAAACTCATTAGTCAATTGATAGATGAATGCGGTGGAGAAACAAATGCGATTGCGAACAATATTGCAGAAAAATTAAATGATTTAAGGAGCTTAAACTATTTCCTAAAAATGGCTAGAACTCATCCTCCACAGATATTATTTGAAAGTTTGGCAGAGACAATGTTGGCAGATAGAGAGGGACGTATAAGAAGCTATCCAGCTAAGTATTTTGTAGGTGTTCTTAAAAAGAAAGTGAAATTTTTAAAAATGAAAGGGAAGTATGCAAAAAAATAAAGTAATAAACACGATTGTAAAAGATTGGCTAACAGGATGTGAAGATGCCATATCGTTTGATATATTGGAAGAATTTTTGAGAACGGGTTTTCCTGGACTTGAAAATTTATCAAATAAAGAACTTGCTGATTGTTACTCAAATCCAATTCACGAGGACCAAAGGAAGGAAATTTTAGCATCAGACATAACTGAGTTAAGTAGAAATAACTCTAAGAGATTTTAGTTTTAACTTGACTTAGATGCACAATAAGAGATGATGTAAATTGGAGTAAAAATGGCAATGCAAAAATTATCAGGAAAAGCAATCATATACAGAAGAAAATCTAGTGAAGCAGAAGACCGCCAAGTAGCAAGTTTGGAGCAGCAATCAATTGATTTAAAAGAACATGTTTTGGCCAGAAATTCACTTAAAGTTCTCAATAACCTTGAAGAATCAAAATCTGCTAAAAAACCTGGTAGGAATAATTTTAATTTAATGTGTGAACAACTAGAGAAAGGCGAAGCACAATATATTGTTTGCTGGGCATTAAATCGTCTTGCTCGTAACCCCGTAGATGGTGGAAGAATTCTTTGGTTGGTACAAAACTATGGTACTAAGATAATTACTCCAAGCAAAACCTATGATGTTAACGATGTAATGCTTATGCATGTTGAGTTTGCTATGAGTAACCAATTTATTATTGACCTTCGAAAGAACTCAGCCAGAGGTGTTAACTATAAAATTCAAGCTGGAAAGGCTCCAATCTTAGCTCCAATCGGATACAAGAATGAAAAACACAAACCTCAAGGACAAAAAGATATATCAGTCGATGAAGATAGGTTTCCATTGGTTAGACAAATGTGGGATTTGCTATTTACAAGGAACTATTCAGTCACTTCTGTACTTAAGATTGCGTCAGATGAATGGGGTTTGCGTAGAGCAAATGGAAGAAAGATATCTAGGTCTCAAGTATATGAAATCTTTACAAATATTTTTTACACGGGTCAATTTAAATATGCAGGGAAAGTTTATCGGGGTATTCATGAACCAATGATTACTCTTGATGAATTTGATAGAGCTCAGAAAATACTTGGCTCAAAAGGAAGACCAAGAGAACAAACTCATAGTTTTGCATACACAGGTCTCATGAAATGTGTTTGTGGCTCTAGTATTACTGCTCATGAACGTTTTAGAAAAATATGTACAAGTTGTCGTCATAAATATAACGCTCAGAAGAACGAGGCATGTCCAAAATGTGGAACTACTGCTCCAGAAAAGACCTGGTATATATGTTTATACCACTGTACCCGAAGAATTGACCCAACTTGCAGACAACCATCAATAAACTTAACAAAATTAGAAGAACAGTTTGATGATGTAGTTAAGAATGTAAAAGTCCCTGAGGCTTTAATTAAATGGGGCCTTCGTCAACTAAAAAAGGAAAACGAAACTGAAAGTAACGAAAGAATTGCTGTAGTAAAAAGTATAACTCAGGCTATTAATCTAACAGAGAAAAAAGAAAAGGTATTAAAAAGCAGATTCTTTGGCATTAGTAATGAAAATGGAGAGTTATTAGATGAAGATGAATATTTAAAAATGAAAGCTAAGATAGTACAGGAAAGAAAGTCTCTTCAAAAACAACTAAGCATAAGCAGCGATTTTCATGAGGCATGGTTGGATAATTTTGAGAAAGCATTCAATTTCACAAAAAATGCCCGTCACAAACTAAAACATGGCACATTAGAAGAGAAAAGAATAATTGTTTCAACGCTCGGATTGAACCTGACAATAGATACCAAGAAGGTAAAAATTGACCTCAAGAAAGAATATCAAGCTTTGAAAACAGGAAAAGAAGTTGCAGAAAAGATTGAAAAAGTGATTGAACCCGAAGTATTGACAGTTGAATCAATCCAAAATGCTTATGATTCTGGACAATTTCCGATAATGGGTAGCGTACGAGAGAGTGTTAGAACCTTGTTTAGTTTATATTTCCCTATTAAAAAAATGCCCCTCCGAAGAGGGGCGAATACGTCTAGTCGCAGATTCACTCCATGAACAGCACCCACACCCACGAGACCCACAGAAACAGAGCAATCCAGGCAAAGGGGCTGCGGATTAATGTGAAGTACCATCCTTCGATCTCGATCTCGCGAAGTGTCCCGCGCAGATCATCAAGCCCGACCTGGTATTCGGTCGAGTTCTCAGGCATTTGCGAGACTAGTAATGCACGCTCTCGCAGGTCCACAACAGCCTCATAATCGAGGCTCATGTCCGCTGTAGGTGTGCGGAAGATGATCGCCGCATAGCCACGGGTCATCCCACGCCGTTCCATGTTTGTTTGGAGCTGACCGATACGTCGCTCCATCTTTACTGCATCTGCGCTTACCTGTGCACGGTAAAGCATAGAGTCAACATCGGAATACGACCCGTACGACTGCCCTCCCGCGAGGAGGGTGAACACCAAAGCCAACGCCAGCAACGTCCAGAACTTGGTCATCAGTCACTCCTTAAGATGGAAACTATGAAAAAGGCACGACACCATCCAGTGGATGGATTTCTACAAACTGTGCTTGCAGAAATCCACCCACTAGTTCTTAGCAAATCTACAATTTAACGAGCTTGATAAGTTGTTGTACTGCTTCTCATCGCAATTGAAAGAGAGGTACAAACATATCAGCATTAATTGTAACAATATGTATCGTCCCTGTCAATGTTATAGGATTATTGGGGTGGTATACCGGATTCGAACCGGCGACCTCCAGGACCACAACCTGGCGCTCTAACCAACTGAGCTAATACCACCATGTCTTTATTTCTTACTGTTGTGTACGCCCAGCAGGATTCGAACCTGCGACCTACTGCTTAGAAGGCAGTTGCTCTATCCAACTGAGCTATGGGCGCTTGTTTCCTTCATTATACTGCACCGCAGTTAGCACGTTACCTCTACTGCTGAGAAAGTCCGTCGGCTGACGGATCTATCCAACTGAGCTACTTCACTATTAAGCTGTGCAAAAAGCACTGCGGGCAGGTAAAGCTATGGGCGCGCAAACAACCCATGTAGTATACTCTGTTTTGGAAAAAACTTGAAGTATTTTAATAGGGGAAAAACTATGAGTGTAAAAAATGATCTCTCAATCATACTCCCCCTTCTCTTTCTAGCCATCTCTCTCAGGCTACTGTTTTGGCCCAATATCCAAGTTGGGTTTGACCAAGTGCAGATCATTGAGAATGCGCAGCGAGTTATTGCACTTGACCCAATGCTGATTGGACCCAGAACAGGTCCTGCAGCGATGTTTACGGGGCCACTTCTATACTATTTGGCAGCTCCATTTGTGTGGTTGTTTGGCAGTCTCTACTCTGTACCTGTTGTGCCAGCGGCGATCTCTTTTGTTACAGGGTTGGTATTTTATTACCTAGCAGAGCGCACTGTGGGGAAAAAAATAGCCGTGATAGCGTTATGTATTTGGACAGTTTCACCATTTACTGTGAGCCATGACCGCACATTGTGGAATCCAAATCTTCTTTTTTTATCTGCTACGCTGGTGTTATTTCCTTCTTTATGGCCAAAAAAATATAATTTTAGTGCTTTTTTGTTGTTTGTTGGCGGCTTTTTGTCCTATCAGGCTCATTTTTCTGGTTTTTTACTCGTTGCTTTGGGTGTGATCAATGTAGTGTTCTTCGCTCGTGCGCCAAAGTATGCCGCATATCTTCTTGCAGGACTATGCGCCAGTCTTGCGCCCACCCTCTTGTTTGATCTGCGCCATGATTGGCTTAATACGCGTGGTCTGCTCGCACTCCTTTCTGGCCAGACAGGGGGCTCGCCCAGGTCATTGTTGCCAGAGTTGGGAGCTGTTGGGGTGAAGACACTGGAGGTACTAGGCGGAGTGTTTGTTGACAACAAAAAGTACGCTGTTTTTGTAGCACCACTTTTCTTTGCATTGGCGTATACAAAAAAGATTCCTTCACTTCTGACCCACTCACTTTTGTTGTGGCTGGCTGTCACTCTTGGCTTGTACACGCTTTACAGCGGTCAAAAACCAGAGTACTACTTTGTATTCTTATTGCCAGTCTGCATTGTATGTGTAAGCAGTGTACTATCTCAGCTCACGCGCTTACATCTTACACTCTTGGGCGTGCTATTTGTATTCCTCTCGGTTACCTCAATCTATGGCTTCACCCACACCAATGCTGGATTTTCTATTCAAAACATCAATACAATACAAGAGCTAGCTGTAAGCCGTCCAGTCTCACAAGTGGCGTATGACACCGAGTATGGCTCTGACTATGGAGTTCAGTTTTACCTCTCAAGCATCAGTCTTGATCCTTCTGGGACGGTGTTTCATGTTGTCCACCCTGTGTGGGAGCCGCAAGACAATTTTATAACACTCTCTCCTGATGTAGCGGTGTGGTTTGAAGAAAAATAATAACAAGCGTCAAATCATCGCAAACAAATTGAAGTATACAAAGAGGCTGGGCAACAAAAGTAAGCCAGTGACCACTACAAATAACATATCTCTCAACTTACTGCCCTTTATAGCAGTTATCCATATATGAAAGGGAAGGTATGTCAAAATTGTAGCGAGTATAAAAATGACAGCAAAAGTGCGAATATCTACAATCTTTTTGAATGATTCATCACTACCCAAAGCCTGAAGGCGAATGAACGGCATTGAAACAAAAGGTGGTTGAATAACCGATTTTTCTAGCGCAACTCCTGCCCAAGGTATAGGATAATCTCGGTTTATGTAGTACCAACGCCCATTTTCAAAGGACTGACTAGTAACCTCTGCTTCATTATGTCACAACCCAAGAGAAAACGTAACTCCCAATGCGATTATTACGGCGAGTAGTAAGGCTTTTGGTTGAAACAACGTCATGTAGAATTATACTTTATTTCGCAACTGATTTTGTTTTTTTGGCTGCTTTTTTCTTGGCTGTTTTTGTTTTGCTGGCAGTTTTCTTCAGAGATTTTTTTGCTACTTTTGTTTCTTTTTTAGCAACTTTGACTGCTTTTTTTGTTGCGGTTTTGACTTTTTTACTGGTTGTATCCATAGCTTTTTTTGTTTTTTCTCTATTTTCTTCTTTTGAAAAAAAGAGTGCAGCTCCAGCAGCTGCAACGCCTGCCACCAGTGAAGTGAGTGAAGATTTTTTCATACGTGTGTATCCTTTTCTGGTACGGTAAGTACCGATAGTGTATTGGTTAAACCAGGAATTTTCCAGTGAGTACCGTGTACAAGCATGATAGATTCTCCCTTTGCAGCAATGCCAAGAGACTCAATCAAGAGGATAAGGTCGTGGGAAGACTCTAGCTGCTCATTGTTGGGTAAAACTATTTTGTGAGGGGTGACGCCGTACTGCACAGATAGTTTGTCGTAGGTGGATTGAGTGCTGGTGAGTACGTGGACTGTTTGATGGGGTCGGTAGCGAGTGAGCAGTCGTGCTGTTTTCCCTGATTCAGTAAGCACTACGATGTGGTCAATGCGAAGAGTATTTTCTGGCTTTCTTGATTCTTCTAGTATTTTAACTGCGTATTCAGTAATATAGGCAGCAGTGCTACGTTTTCGCACATTCAATTGCTGTGGCTCTACAAATTGTTCATTATAACTAGCAATTTGTGATTGTGTTTTGACTGCTTTTACAGGATACCTACCGATGGTTGTTTCTTCCGAGAGCATGATGGCATCAGTACCGTCATACACAGCGTTTGCAACATCAGATACCTCTGCTCTGGTTGGGCGGGGGTTTTCTACCATTGATTTCAGCATCTGTGTGGCAACAATAACGGGTCGTGCGTGCACGCGACAGAGCTGGATAATCACTTTTTGCCAATGAGTGAGTTGTTCAAAGGGCACTTCGACAGCCAGGTCTCCGCGGGCAATCATTACAACATCAGTGGCAACCACAATGCTTTCGATATTATCAATTGCTTTTTGATTTTCTATTTTAGCTACTACCTGAGCAGTGATGTTTCGCTTTTCCAGCTCACTACGTAGTACGGCAATGTCATGCTCGTCTCTCACAAAAGAGAGACCGACAAAGTCAATAAGTGTTGGATCAAGCCCTTCAAGTTGAGCAAAGTCTGCTTCTATAAGTGACGGCATGTTTATATTAGTTCCAGGGGTATTGAGAGTTTTTCTGTGTGAAACAGGAAACGAGCTAAGTGCAGTGATAGTGACGCTGTGAGCATCTTTGTCGGTCACGATGAACTCTCCTAGTCCATCATCTATCAAGACGTGACTATCGATTTGTAGTGCGTCAACTACCACTTTAGGAATAAAGAGTGCTTCTTCACCATCAAACTCAGTGCCATCTGGCAGTACCGCCACACTGTCCCCCTCTTCTACCTGAAATACTGTTTGGTGTGGTGTGTTAATACGAATTTCTGGGCCCTGCAGGTCAAGCAGAATGCCTACCGCTACCCCCTTTTCCCGCGCCACTTTTCGCACCCGCAGCATACGCTCACGGTGCCATTCTGGCGTGGAGTGCTTGGTGTTAAAACGCGCAACATTCATCCCCGCGTCAATGAGCTTGCCGATGGTTTCTTCTGTTTCTGTAGCTGGGCCGATGGTGGCCACGATCTTGGTAGATTTCATACAGGAATAGTACCTGATTTTAGGAGGAAGTGGTAGAGAGAAAGATAAGGTGAAGTGTTGACTCGAAAATAACGCTGTATTTTTATCTTACACTATTAGTTTTTAGGTTGTTTTTATTGCAGCTGGCAAACGAGATTATTCAGCTTACTCGCATTTTTTTCCAGGTCTGCCAGCATAGGTCCTAGTATTTCACTGTAATTCGTCCAGCTATACTGTTTTTGGTGATCCAAAGCATCACTTCCTATTTCTTGCATGCGTCCATTGAGTGTAGCGACGTATTGTTGTATTGCTGCTCGTTTTTCCTCAGACAGCGGGGCAGACAGATGCGCCCAGAGATCATGGTGGGCTTGTCTAATGGCATTTATTTCATCTACAATTGCTTGTGCAACCGATTCAAAATGTGCATTGATTGCTCTTTTATTTTCTAATAGATCATTTTGATATGTTGATGGTGCTACTTCATTAATACTTATACCCTCTACATTTGGTTTTAATGGCATATTAGTCGGTATTTTCCTCTCTCTCTCTCTCTAAAAGTCAAGTAGCACCTATAAAATCACTGTTTGATTGTGTTGGACGCTGCGTGGTATAGTTTTTGGGTCCCAGGTACTACCTAGCAGGAAAGAACAACATGACAGACGACACAACACAGCAACTCGATACTGGAGAAACTCTGGATAGCCTGGAGAGTGGTGCCGATCTAGCAGCTAAGGCGTTGGGTACTTCTACCACTAAAGTCTTGGGTGATGGCGATGATGAACTGCAAGAGTCTGACGATATTGCCCAGACCCTGACCTCGCTACAAAACGTGATAGAGCGAAACGCCCTGCAGCTGGAGCGCATTAAACAAGAAACCAAGGAAAAGCGCGAGAGCCTGAAGAGTGTGTATGAAAATGACGCACAGCTCTCTGAGGCGCAAGTGGAGGCTGAAGCAATGAGTAGTAAGGTAAAAGAGCGTCGCAGCACACTCAAGTCTAGCCCGCAGGTGACCACACTCTCAAATGATATTGCAGGGCTAAATGAACAGAAAAAAGAGATAGAAGAGGCGCTCAACAATCACTTGCTGAACTACTACACCCTGACCAACTCTACCAGTTTTGACACTAGTGAGGGGGACCAGTGGGACTTTAAGGTGAGTGCAAAACTGAAGGCGAAGCCGAGGGGTTAGGGATATCTCTCCGTCAGCCGACGGATCGATATGACGGATTGGGTACTTCGGAGTGACAAAGTGAAAGGCGGCAGTTTACTGTGAGCCAAGGCGTTGTTTGATGCGCTCGAGTGCCTGAGGCGAGATGTTCTTCATACGCTTGAGCGAGCGAGAGCGCTTTTTGAGGCGCGACATCTGGGCTTTGTACTCAGCACGAATGCGTGATGGTTTTTTGTAGTACTGTCTGTCTCTGGCAATCTGCACTACGTTACTAGCAGCAACTGCTTTTTTGTATTTTTTGATAACATCGTTGGTGGAGTCACCCGGGCTGGCTTTGATCACAATAGGCATAGATTTTTCTCTTTCGTGTAGATGTATTGAGGTTGAAAGTATATCACACCTCGCTTGTTTTGTGTGAGCGAATGCGTTGTGCGAGTTGGGCCAGCTCTTCGCTGTTGGCCAATTTTGAGTCATTACTCGAGATAAACCCAGGATAGCGCTCGTAGTACGCTTTATTGTTGGTGCTTTCTATCTGTTGCCATTCGGCTTGGTTGCCAGTGCCGTGCAGCGGGTAGAGCTTGGCGTGTAGGTGGTCGACCCCAAAGCCCTCAAACACGATCCCACACCTGCCTACATCGTCAAATGTAGCATCAAGCAGTGCGGCAGTCTGCTGGGCAGCGGTCATGAGTGCGGCAATGGTAGCTGGATCATTCTCGAAGACATAGCTGGGGTGGTGTGCTTTTGGAATGACAACACTTACCCCTTCAGTATTGGGAAAAATACTCAGAAACGCCAAGTGGGTCTCACTTTCAAATATCGTATGGGCTGGTGCTTGGCCTGCTACTATTTGGCAAAACAGACAGTCTGTCATAGCGTGTCTTTGACAGTAGTTATTACTTCTTCCAACGTGAGTGGCGAGGCTGTTTGGTTGCGGTGTTTGTTGGAGCCATTCAGGAGCATCTTGCCACTGGGGTGAAAGTACCAGGACCCTTTGGTGTCTTTTTTCTTGATAGCAGCAGCCACATTTTCTAAATTGATCTCACTGAGTGGTGAGGCCTTGAGTCGCACATTGCCGCGCTTTGGGTCTTTGGTGATAACCAGCTGCGCGCCTCTTTTTTGGGCGAGCTTGATGACATCGCTATTTCTTGTTTGAATACCTATGGCTGGGCCAAAGCGGGTACTAAAGTCGTATGTTTTCAGGGGGTCATCCAAGATCTCGACTGCCTTGAAGTGTTGGGTAAGGGTGGCGTACAGGCTGTCAAGGCAAGTCATACCAAAGTGCATCTGCGCGTCGTCGTCATTGGGAGTGGTAAACTCTAGCCCACGAATCAGCTCTTGGATCATCGCCAAGTAGCGAGTGTTGTCTGGTTCCGGCCAGGTGATTTCTTGAAAGTGATCAATCTCTGTTGCGTATGAAACAATTTCTGCCAGGGCTTGGTCGTGCTTGTAGTCTGGGTAGCGCTCTAGTAAGTAGTCATAGACGAGTGAGGCAGCGCAGATCATCTGCCCTCCTCTTTCTGGTTGATGATGGTCAAAGGTGCCCAGACCCGTGTCAACATGGGTGACTTCGTGCAACTGTAACCCAAACTGTTCTGCCTCTTCCAGTGTGATGGTGTCTCCTGGGTTGACAAAGGCGATGTGGGCATCGGCATACTGCCTGCTATCAAAGCGTTTTAGGAGCCAAGTGGCTGTAATAGCATCAAGATCTGGCGCGTGATGAGTAACAATGAGTTTTCTAGACATACGTAGTATCATACAGTACAGTGTTGACAACACAAAAAAAACCCACCGCGGCGTCCTGTAGGGGAACACTGCAGTGGGTAATTCCTCACCGGGAATTAGTACTTTTCAGTGTATCGTACTCACTCACTCTGCATAGCAGAAGTTTTGTATCTATCACGGGGTATAAGATAGTTTATTGAGGGAATGGAAGTAGAAATATTGGATACCATTATAGTTTTTCTCCTTTCGCTATTGTTGCTTTCCAAATTTCTCTCCCCACCCAAGTAATAGCCCGAAACGGCAGAGTAATCAGCTGCCATGAGAGTGGAGTTGAGTCGTCTTCTCCCCTCACCCAAACAGATAGCACCAGCGTTTTGTTTTCATCTGCTAAGTACTTGGAAACGACGTGCATCTTTCGCCCGCTCAATAGCTTTACTGAGACCAGCACTTCTTCTTGTTCTCTTGATGGCTGTGTGTAGTCTGGCTTTTGGAGCGTTGCTAACACCTGCGCTTCAGAAATACGACGCAACTGCATGCGTTCTTGGGCATGGTGTGTCAAGACAATAGATGGTGACATTGCTACTAGTATAGCTAGTATGCTTTGGCAAATACTACTTGTTGTTTTGATGGCTTGCCAGAAATAATACAGCTTCCTTTGTCTTTTTCACCATCAAACGGAATGCAGCGAATAGTAGCTTTTGTCTCTGCTTTTATTTTTTCCTCTGTCTTGGCTGTACCATCCCAGTGAGCAAGTACAAATTTGCCGTTTTCTACCCCCTCTTTTAGTTCTTGGTAGTTGGTGGCGACGATAGTATGTTGAGTGAGTCGTTCCCGAGCAGTTGTGAGCAGTGCTACTTGCATTTCTTGTAGTATTTCTTTGACAGAGTCGGCAAGTTGTTCTAGTAAAATATCATGTTTGTTTTGGTTATCTCGTCGTGCCACTACTACTGTATTTTTAGCAATGTCTTTTGGACCAATCTCAATGCGTACAGGAATACCTTTTTTCTCCCATTCGCCAAACTTAGCTCCAGGAGAGATATGCGCGCGGCTATCTAGGTGGGTGCGCACGCCTTGAGCTTTGAGTTGTTCCTCTATTTTGGTTACCACTGATAGCACTTCTTCCTCGTCTTCTTTGTTTGGAGTGATGGGGATAAGAACTACCTGGATGGGCGCTATGTTTGGTGGGAGCACCAGTCCTAAGTCATCACTGTGTGACATAATCAACGCGCCAATCACACGAGTAGAGAGTCCCCAACTGGTTTGCCAGGCATATTGTTGCTTTTCGTTTTCATCGGTAAATTGGATGTTGAACGACTTGGCAAAGTTTTGCCCCAGGTTGTGAGAAGTACAGCTCTGCAGCGCTTTACCGTCTTGCATCATAGATTCAAGTGTGTAGGTGTGATCAGCCCCGGCAAAGGTTTCGGAGGGGCTTTTTTTACCTGCAATGCTAGGAATGGCCAAGTAGTCTTCCAGTAATGTCTGGTAGACACCAAGCATTTTTTTCGTTTCTTCTTCTGCTCCTTCTTGTGTTGCATGCACGGTATGTCCTTCTTGCCACAAAAACTCTGCGGTTCTCAGGAACGGTCTGGTGCGCATCTCCCAGCGCACGACGTTGGCCCATTGGTTGATGAGGAGTGGGAGGTCTCGGTAGGATTGAATCCAGCGCGCGTAAGTATCGTAGATAACGGTTTCTGATGTTGGACGTACGATTAACTCTTCGGTGAGCTTTGCGTCGGGGTCTGTTCTTAGTTTGCCAGTTGTTGCATCTTGTTGTAGTCGGTAGTGAGTGACGACGGCTGATTCTTTGGCAAATCCCTCCACATGCTCTGCTTCTTTGTCAAAAAATGATTTAGGAATAAAAACAGGAAAGTAGGCATTACTGTGACCCGTCTCTTTTATCATGCGGTCTAGCTCGTGCTGAATGCGCTCCCAAATTGCATAGCCATGAGGTTTGATCACCATGCAGCCGCGCACGGGTGAGTTTTCGGCTAGTTCTGCAGTCTCGACAACATCCAGATACCACTGTGAGTAGTTTTCAGATCGTTTGGTGAGTGTTTTTTTCACGACTTCCTTTTTTTTCTTGGCAAACAAAAAAATCGCCCTTGTTCACCATACTATTTTGTACGATGTATAAGGACGAGTGAACTCGTGGTACCACCTTATGTTTGCCCGAAGATTGCCCTTCGGGCCTTTGTCACCAGCAAGAACTGGTGTGACACATGATAACGGCTGCCTGCCGGACGGGTTAGTGTTTTTTCATAAACAGTTCCCCACCTACTTCTTTTGCAAGAACTCTTGTTAGGAGCAAGAGCGCACCCTAGAGCGCAGTAATTGTTTATTATTATGACAGAGGTTTGGGGGATGTCAAATGAGCTACTATGCGCAGTATGTGTTGACAAAATGCTTATTTTATGTATATACTTACCTATATGACAACAAAAGCATACAACCTTTCTCTTCCTGTTTCTCTTGTTCAATTAGTCGATAAACGGGCAAAAAAACAGTACTCTAGTCGCAGTGAGTACGTGAAACGAGCAATCTTGGCACAACTAGAACGAGAAGAACTACTAACGACAGTGCTTGATAGAGCAAATGCCAAGGGAAAGAAACTAGGGATCAACTCCGAGGAAGGGGTGTATGCGATGCTTGCCAACACATCATGAAGATTGTGGTTGATAGTAACGTGTGGATTTCGGCATTGGTATTTGGTGGCAATCCAAGAAAAGTGATTGAGTGTGTGTTGCAAAACAACCATATGTTGGTGGTCTCCCCTACTCTATTGAAAGAAATAAGGCACAATATACGGTCTAAATTTCCTGGTTTTTCTCAAGATTTTGAAGCCTTTTTCATGACGCTTCAGTCATACATCACGCTGTATGCTGACAATGATTCTTTGCAGAGCTATTCAAGAGATATTGATGATGACTTGGTAGTAGAGCTGGCGCTTGTAAGTAACGCAGACATGATCATTACTGGAGACGGAGATTTGCTAGAAATAAAAAAAACCTATTGTTATATTGCCTCCAACAAAAGCATTCGATTTTCTTACCAAGTAAACACTCCACTGCACTCCAACTCCACCACCTTTTCTGGCAACCCCTCGTGAGCGATGCTGTTGGTGATAAGTACCCGGTCGATGCTTGATTTTTCTAGTTGCTCTAGTGCGCTACCCGTAAAAACCCCGTGCGTGGCAAAAAAGTAGATATCCTTGACCCCCTGTCTTTTTAGTTGATTGCTTGTCTCAATTGCGGTGCTACCAGACATAATCACATCATCGAGCAGCAGGATGTTTTTTCCCCTCAAGTCTCGATCTACTTCACCTACACTCACCTTGCCCGTTGTGTAGTCTCGTGATTTTTCTACTTGCACCATCTTTATTCCTAGCATCTGGGCAAACTCTGCTGCTTTCCTCACTCCTCCAGCATCAGGACTCACTACCAGGCAGTTTTGTACTTCAAGATTGTTTACTATGTATTCTTGAAACAGCGGAAGTGCGGTGTGCTCGCTGACTGGTTTGGTGAAAAATGCAAGAACAGTGGGACTGTGGACATCAAGTAGATGAATATGCTTGATACTATCTCTACTCAGTAGTTGGGCTATAACTTGGGCTGCCAGCGGCTCGCCATCTTGAAATACCTTGTTTTGGAGCGAGTAGCCCAGCCACGAGATGATGAGCGTGATGCTGTTTGCCCTAGAGCGCTCCAGTGCGTCAATGAGTAGTAGTGTCTCGATAATACGAGTGTTGATAGGTGTGGAAAAGCTCTGCACTATCGTCACATCTTGGCCGCGACAGTCTTCAAGCAGACGCACCCGTACCTCGCCATTGGCAAAACGAGCGATGTCTCTTTTGAGTACTTGGGCTTGGTTGCGCCTCGCGAGTTCTTCGGTGAGGTTAATGTGCGAGCTTCCTGAGAGAAAGAACACCCTACCCTTTGTGCTCTGGGGCATTAATGAGCCCGCATTTTTTGTACTTGAGGCCACTGCCGCACGGGCATGGGTCATTTCGGCCGATCTTAGCCTTGGCAACGGGAGCTGTTTTTGGTTGGGTAGTGGCAGACTGGAGGGCAGCAGCCAGGTCGGTGATGGTGCCATCGGTAGTGACGGGTTGGGCGGGTGCATTTGGTTGTGACTGTTCTACTTCCTCGGCAATGCTGCCATAAACGTCTTGCTTTTGCTCGACCATCACGCTGTGATCGTGTGTGTGGTGGTGGACGGGGGTAAACTGCGCGCGGTAGATGAGGTGGGCGACGTTTGACTCGATACTGGCAATAAGACTCTCAAACATACCAAACGCTTCTTTTTTATACTCGGACAGCACTGTTTTTTTATCTCCGCGCAACCAAATACCATCGCGCAGGCTTTCGATGGCATCAAGGTGATCCATCCATTTTTCATCAAGAGACTTGAGGAGTGTGGCGCGCTCTACCACGCTCATTTCTTCCTCGCCCATATCCTCTACACGCGTTTCATACATATCTCGCGCAATCTGGGTTAGTTCTTGTGCTATGCCTTCCGCCTGAGTGTGCTGGGCGATTGTTTGGACTAAGTTGCGCTGTGATGCGTCATCAAAAGGAATGAGCTTGCTAAACTCTTTGACTATCGTGGCGTACTCGTCATCTGCGAACTCTCTGGGTGCATGCAGTGAAACAAGCGAGTGTATTTCGTCTTCAACATACTGCATGATTTCTTCTCTGAGTGGTGTTGCGGGCAAGTCTTCCAGTGACTCAAGCTCCGTATCTGTCTTTGTCTGCACTGCTGTGGGGCTTGAGAGCTCTAGTACGCGCCTGCGGCGCTTATAGATAATATCGCGCTGCTTGTTCATCACGTCGTCAAACTCCACTAGTCGCTTGCGTTGATCAAAGAAAAACCCTTCTACCTTGACTTGGGCCGACTCAATAGAGCGGGTGACGATACTATTTTCAATAGCCTGGTCTTCTTCAATCTTGAGCATATCCATCACGCGGGCGATCTGCTCGCCACCAAAAATACGCATCAGGTCGTCTTCCAGCGAGACAAAAAACTGGGTGCTGCCGGGGTCACCCTGTCTGCCCGAGCGACCACGCAGCTGATTATCAATACGTCGCGACTCGTGACGTTCGGTACCAACAATGACGAGTCCACCAAGAGAGATCACCTCGTCGTGTTGTGCTTGCCATTTTTCGAGCGCGCTTTGGTAGGACTTGAGTTTGTAGTTGGAGGGGTTGAGCGAGGGTGGGAGGCCAATTTCTTTCCCTAGTTTTTTATCTGCAGGCTTTGTTGTATCGGTAGTGGTTTTTTTGCGAAAGTCTTTGATCTCTGGCTTTGCCCCGCCCAATACAATGTCAACACCACGGCCTGCGATGTTGGTGGCCACCGTGATAGCTCCTTTTCTGCCAGCCTCGGCAATAATAAAGGCTTCTTTTTCGTGATTTTTGGCGTTGAGCACCTGGTGGGGGATGTTTTTTCGCTTGAGTAATTTGGCAATGCTTTGATTATGGTCGATAGATTTGGTGCCAATCAAGATAGGCTGCCCCGCATGGTGTATCTGTTCGATGTGGCGCACCAGTGCTGAGTACTTGCCAGCCTGGGTTTTATAGATGCTGTCTTGCTTGTCGTCACGAATGACGGGTTTGTTGGTAGGGATGACGAGTACATCAAGATCGTAAATTTGCTTAAATTCTTCTGACTCGGTCACCGCGGTTCCCGTCATACCTGCTAGCTTTTCGTAGAGCCTGAAGTAGTTTTGAATAGAGATGCTAGCTAGCGTGCGTGACTCTTGCTGGATGGGCACGTTTTCTTTGGCCTCGATAGATTGGTGAAGGCCATCAGAGTAGCGTCTGCCGTACATCAGCCTACCTGTGTGCTCATCTACGATGATAACTTCGCCGTCTTTGACGATGTAGTCTTTGTCTCTGGTGAAGAGCGATGTTGCCTTGAGCGCGCTCTCGATGTGGTGAATAGTGTCAAAGTCTTCTTCATAGAGATTTGACACCCCCAGAGACTTCTCAATCCGCTTCACTCCCAGATCGGTCAGGGTGGCGGTTTTTGCCTTTTCATCAACAGAAAAATCACTGTCTTTACTGAGTGTCGTGATCATCTGGGCGTAGTCGTAGTACTTTTTGGTAGGCTCGGTGTCTGGGGCTGAGATAATAAGCGGCGTGCGTGCCTCGTCAATCAAGATAGAGTCTGCCTCGTCTACGATGGCGTAGTGATGGGGGGTGTCGGTGCGCTGTACCATGCTGTCGAGTGATTGAGCAAGATTATCGCGCAGATAATCAAAGCCAAACTCATTATTGGTGCCGTAGGTAATGTCTGCCAGGTATGCTTGCCCCCGCGATGTTTCCTGAAAGTGTTCCAGGCGCTCATCACCACGTTCTTGGCTATCAAATTCTGGGTTATAGAGTCTTGAGTGGTCATGGACGATGACCGACGTTGAGAGGCCTAAAAAGTGATAGAGTGGGCCCATCCAGCCAGCGCCGAGCTCTGCTAGGTAGTCATTGACCGTCACCAAGTGTGCACCTTTGCCCAGCAGTGCATTGAGGTAGAGGGGTGCGGTTACAGTCAGGGTCTTTCCCTCGCCTGTTTTTTGCTCGGTCACACTGCTCTCGTGCAAGGCAATGCCAGCTACCAGCTGCACATCGTAGTGACGCATCCCGAGGACTCGCACCGAGGCCTCACGCACGGTGGCGAATGCTTCTTCTAGGATACCATCGAGGATTTCTTGCTCATCTTTTCCCTGGTTTCGCTCGTCATGGATGATCTGCTGTAGTTTTTTGGTCTGGGCTGCAAGCTGTTTGTCGGTCAGCCCTTGCATCTTTTTTTCCAGAGCATTGATGGCGTCTACCCGCTTGTCGTAGCGCGAGAGTGCTTTTTTTTGCTCGTCAAACAGATTGGTGATGAACTTCAGCATGAAGGCTCATTGTACTGGCTTTTGATAAAAAGTGGAGGGGTGGATCTACTGTGTTTCAATCACCTCTTTTCCCATCATATCTTGCAGCACAGCTGGCACCTTCACGCTCCCGTCTTTTTGTTGGTAGTTTTCAATGATCGCAGCCAAGAGCCTGGGTGTGGCAGCCATGGTGTTGTTGAGGGTGTAGACAAACTTCGTACTCCCGTCTTTTGCCTGGTACTTAATGCCCAGTCTTCGTGACTGGAAGTCGTTAAAGTAGCTAGCAGAGTGTGTTTCACGATAAGTTTCTTGAGCAGGAAACCAGGTTTCGATGTCATACTTCTTACGCTGCCCTGCCCCCATGTCTCCTGTGCACATACGCAGCACTTGGTAAGATAGCTCGAGGTCTTGCAAAAGTGATTCGGAGTATCCTAGCATGCGTTCGTGCCATTGGCGTGTTTCGTTTTCATCTGCCACGGTGTACACAACTTGCTCCACTTTGTTGAATTGGTGCACGCGCACGATGCCCTGGGTGTCTTTGCCGTGAGCACCTACTTCCCTGCGAAAGCAAGGTGAGATACCTACCATTTTGATGGGAAGATCTTTTTCTGTAAGTGTTTCACCCAGGTGATAGGCGGTGAGCGCAACTTCGGCTGTGCCCGCCAAGAACTGTTCGTCCTGCGTGCGGTAGTGGTCTTCCGCCCCCCAGGGGAAGTAGCCGGTGCCCCACATAGCGTCTTCGTTTACTAGCACTGGTGCGCTCATAGGTGTAAAGCCTTCAGCAGCCAGTTTTTTGAGTGAGTACGACAACAGTGCTTGTTCTAAAAGCAAGCCATCATTCTTTAAAAAGTAGGCACGAAAGCCTGCAATGCGCACTGCACGCGTTGTATCGAGCATGCTCAGTTGCTCCATAAGTTCCTGATGTGGTTTTGGTGTAAATGAAAAGGTGGGTAGCTCACCTTCTATGCGCGCTACAACGTTTCCCGTTTCATCTGCACCCACAGGCACATCGTGTGCTGGTACGTTGGGCACCTGGTAGAGGAGCTGCTCAAATTCACGCTCTACTCTTTTTAATTCTGGCTCGATAGTCTTGAGTTCGTCTTTGATTGCTTTGCCTTGGTCAACAAGCTCTGAGTCTGGTTTGCCACCGTTGCCCACCTGCCGTTTAATTTTTTCTGCTACTTGGTTGCTTTGCTTGCGTAGGTCATCAACAGTGGTTTGGAGCTCTCTTCTTTTTTGGTCTGCTTGCAAAAGCTGATCTATCACCGATGAGTCAAGCTGTTTGTCTCTGCATGCCTGCCTGGTTACCTCTGGATTTTCTCTGATGAACTGGATATCGAGCATGTTTACTTTTCCAAAATGTTTTCAAGTACATGGAGGTTCTTGTCATTGAGTATCATCACGAGATACGAGCCAATAAAGATACCAGCAATATTATAAAACAAGATCGTACTGTAGTACAGGATGAGTGAAGGGCTGGTGACAATAGCTAGTGCTAGGAGCGCAATGGGTGGGACGAGTGAGACGGCAATGGCCACACCGGCAGCTGAGTTGGAAGACTTGGGCCAAATCCAGATAAAACTACCCACCACCCCTAGGATAACAGCCAGAAAAAATGAGTCAACGGTGACGCTGCGTATGGTGGTGCTGTAGGCAATGTCTCCTCCCAGAGAGACAACAACACTCCAAAACAATAGGCAGGCGCTGATGGCAGCGATCATGGCAATACTAAATGACTTGAGTGCCAAAAAAAACTCTGTTTTCATACGCCTTTTGGCAAACACCACCATCGCCACAATCGGATCAAAAAGCGGTGAAACAAGCATCGAGCCGATAATGACAAAGATGTTGTCTAGCTTGATGCCGTAACAGGCCACCAAGCACGAAAAGATGGTGAGCAGCAGCAAGTCTAGATCAAGCTTGACCTCTGTCTTTGCCCTTCTGACCAGCGAATCTTGTAGTACCATACCAGTAGTATGAAGGATCTCCCCCAGCTGTCAAATAGGGTTGCTGCTCAGTTTCGTTTGGTATCGCGGCATCTCTATATGAATCCTTTAGAGAAGTGTAATCTCAAGTGTAAAATATGCTACACCAAAAAAACTTCTCCAATTTTATCAAATGCTCAGATACTCGCGTTTATTGATCGATACCAAGATGCTCACAAGCTTCAGACTGTGACGTACTGTGGGGGCGAGGTGTTTGCTCTGCAGAGCTTTCCTGATCTGGTTAACCAAACAGTAGCGCGCGGCGCGATGGTGCAGGTTATTACCAATGGTACGCTTGACCAACTCGACCTCCTCGCGTACCCAAATAGAGTTAACTTGATTGTGTCTCTTGATGGTCTGGAGGAGTATCATGATGCAAATCGCGGGCTCGGTAACTTTCAAAAAAGCATTGCCTTTTTGCAGAAAGCACAACGCCGAGGATTTCACACCGAGGTTTTTTCTATAGTGACCAAGCAAAATTATCTCCAGCTGAATAACTTTGAAGAGTACTTGCAGACACAACTCAGCCAGCCAGTAGAAGTAACCTATCATCCACGAAAACCCCCTGCGTATCTCGATCATCACCCTGTTTCCAACATTACAGGTGAGACAGAAGGTTTTGATTTTCTCTCTGACACAGAGCTGGTCACCTTGATGAAAGAGAAACAAACATTTCCACCCAAACAGCTGGGGTGTTACCAACTGGGGGTGATGTCTGACGGAAAGGTGTATGGGTGTTGCGAAGGCATTACCCCACTTGGAGTCATGGATGACGAGATTGCCGACTTGCTTGTGCATCTCCGCCAGCGATTGATTAAATGGGAGCGCGAGAACACTCTCGCAAACTGTCTTGGATGCTCACAACCAGAGTTTGTGTGCGGGATCAAGCGGCAGCTGTTTTTGCTCCAGAATTGACGTACCTGTGAAACAAGTATCTGTGGTGTGAAACACTGTGTAAAAGCCTGGTGTGAAACAAAAGTGAGTATATTTTATACTCTCGTGAAAAACCCCTCTGCCACGCTTCGCTCTGGCGTCTCCCTTACAAGGAAAGTGTTAACTCCCTCTTTTACAAGAGGGGATGATGCTACACTACCTGACATGCAGCAGTCACCAGAATTCCTTCGCCAGCAAGAACACGTTATTAGCCTCATTCGCCAGTTTTTCTCCGCGAAAGGGTTTCGCGAGTTTATGACTCCTGTTTTGCAAGACGCCCTGCCACTGGAAGAAAACTTGTACTCATTCCAAACTACCTGGCAAACGACCGAGGGAAACAAGCAGCTTTATCTTCCCACTTCCCCCGAGAGTTATTTGAAGAAACAACTCGCCACCGGCTCGGGCAACTGTTTTTCCGTTGCTCATTCGTTTCGCAATTTAGAGCAAGCGGGCACCCATCACTCGCCAGAGTTTTTGATGTTGGAGTGGTATCGCGAGGGAGCCAACTGGACAGACATCATGCACGACGTGCAAGATTTGTTTGCATATATTTTGTCCACCGCCTCACTCCCTTCTTCATTACAGTTTCAACGTTGGGAGACGTTATCGCTCGACAGCCTTTTTCAGGAACGCCTTGGCACATCACTCAAGACAGTGTGTGAAAGAGACGCGCTTTTTGAGTTAGCTCACTCTCTTGGATATACAACTGCTGATGCAGCCTGGAGTCAGATGTTTGATCAGGTATTTTTAAACGAGATCGAGCCACACCTTCCCCAGACGCCCTTCTTTCTAGTAGACTTTCCTGTCCGCATCTCTCGGCTGTGCCAAGTGCAATCAGACAAACCGTGGCTAGCCGAGCGCTTTGAGGTCTATGCTGGTGGGCTGGAGCTAGGTAATGGCAACACCGAAGAGCTTGATCATAAAGCAGTATTGGCTTATTTTAAAAACGAGGAAGAATGCAGAGGCAACGTTGGTATTTCTAGTCATCCAATAGACGCAGAGTTCGTGAGCTCACTCGAAGCACTCTCGCACACAGGAAAAAGCTATGCCGGGATTGGGATGGGGGTGGGGCGGGTGGTGGAGGTAGTAAGAGAAAATTCTTGTAAGAAAATCATGAGGCAAGCAAAAAAATTCTGATTAGATTGTTCATTTTCTGCTATCCCTTGAAAAGACATTGTTGCTACTTGCTGAGTGGTTATTCCCGATTTTTTCCTCTTGCATCTGGCTGTCAACAGATTTAGTTGTTCTTCAACATCGCTGATTTCTAGCACTACCCCCCCCGATTAACAAGAAATAGAGCCCACTGACTGGCTAGATAGTTTTTAATTGCTTGTGTGGAGAAAAGTTCAAACGGTTGGTCTTGGTAACGATCGACTGAAGGGATCATAATAGCAATATTATACAGTTCACTTACTTACTTTCCAAACACCTCTATCAAAAATGAAATATGCTCGCTGGGCTCTGTGTCAATTAAAGCAAACCCTCGCGCAACGTCATCTCTGTTCACGCCTCCAGCAAACGAGACGTCTTTGAGTTTTTTTGTGACGGATGAGGCTTTCATGCCAGCAAAGCCCTGGGGTCGCATCAGCGAGTAGGCATGCAGAAACCCAGACAGCTCGTCACAGGCAAACAGGTACCGCTCGATGCGTGTCTCTGGCTGTTTGCCCGTTCTGTCTGGTGCGTGGGCAGCAATAGCGTCTTTGAGTACTTGGGGGTATTCAGACAACCACTCTGTTAGCGCTTTGTTGGGGTGTTCGTCGGGAAACTCTTCCCAGTCGAGGTCATGCAAGAGTCCTGCCTGGTACCACAACTCGCTATCTTCACCGAGTGTACGCGCGTAGGCCTCCATGGCCTGGGCTACCATCTGGGCATGATGGCGCAGTTTTTCGTTTTGGATGTGCTTGGTGAGCAGCTCTTCTGCGGCTGCCCTACTTGGCAAGTCGGCTTTTTTTGCTGGTTTGCTCGTTTCTTTGGTTTGTGATCGCACAAATTGTTGCTGGTTTTCTACCTGCCATGGGAGGGGGCGGAGGGTGGGGAAGGCGATCACCTCGCGAATACTCCAGGTGTTAGTCAAAAGCATCACCAGTCTATCGATACCCATGCCCATGCCGCCCAGTGGCGGCATGCCGTACTCCATGACCTCCAAGAAGTCTTCATCAATAGGGTGCGCCTCATCGTCACCCGAGCGCATGCGTTGCTGCTCGCCGTCAAAAATAGCGCGCTGATCAATAGGGTCGGTGATCTCACTCCAGCCATCGGAGATCTCTTTGCCCCCTACGTAGAGCTCGTAGCGCTCAGCTAGATCTGGTTGTAATCTGTGTTTTTTTGCCAGTGGACTGACGTCTCTGGGGTAGTCAATCACCCAGGTCGGCTCAATTAAGGTGGGTGCGACCAGAGTATCAAACAAAGCAAATAAAGCTTTGCCTTTGGTAAAATCACCGATCAGTTCTTCTTGGTGTTTTTTCAATAGCGCTTGCACGCTCTCGTCATCGAGCTGATCCCACGTGACGCCAAGGTGTGTCTCAACTAGCTGGGTCATCGTGGCGCGTGGCCAACTTCCTTCAAGAGAGACAGTTGTCTCCCCCACCTGTAGTTCTAGTGTGCCGTTTACTGTCTGTGCTAGGTGCTTGATGAGCCCCTCCAGTGTTTCGATTATCGTATTGTAGTCAGCGTAGGCGTGATACCACTCCATCATGGTAAACTCTGGCTGATGGGTTTGGTCTACCCCTTCATTGCGAAAGTTGCGGGCTATCTCAAATATTTTTTCGTACCCACCTACAATAAGTCGTTTCAGGTAGAGCTCTGGGGCTAAACGCAGGAAAAAATCGCTATCGAGCGCGTTCATGTGAGTGATGAACGGTTTGGCGTTCGTGCCCCCGTAGACAGGGTGAAAGACGGGTGTTTCAACCTCGGTAAAGCAATGCACGTCCTGTAGGTATCGCCTAATCTCTTTTTCAATCAGCCAACGAGCGTCTAGCACGCGTTTTGTTTCCGGGTTAATGAGCATGTCAACAGCGCGGTTGCGAAAGCGCGCCTCTTTGTCTTCGGCTGCGTTCCACTCGGTGGGTAGAGGGCGCAGGGCTTTGCCCAAAAAGAGAACCTCTTGAGCAAAAATAGTGATCTCGCCTGTTTTGGTAGCATCAACTGTTCCCTTGACGCCTATAAAGTCTCCTCTGTCTACCAGGTTTTTGAGCCACGAAAACGCCTCGGGCATATCATCTTTTCGCACCATCACCTGGATGTCGCCTGTCATGTCTGCGAGGTCAAGAAAGATAACCTTGCCATGCGCTCTGATAGACATCACCCGACCAGCGGTTTGTACTTCCTGGTCTTTTTTTGCTATGCACCCGGCTACAGTGTGTGTTTTATTGAATGCATAGGGGTGTGGATTGATCCCCAGCTCTTCGAGCTGAGAGCGTTTTTCTGTTTTGGCTTGTATGGCTTCGTCTATTCTGGACATAATTATGTAGTTTTTTCTAGTTTATACAAAAAAAACCTCGCTATCTGCTTGGTGTGTGAAGACCGAGGCTGGCGAGGTTGTGTGTTTTTAATTTATGGTTGTAATCTCAAGCTTTTTTTCCCCGCCAGGGGTGTTCACCAGTATGGTATCACCCTTCTTCTTTCCCAGCAGCGCCTTGCCCACTGGTGAAGTTGCAGAGATTTTGTCTCCTGTGCCGTCAGCCTCAAACTCACCCACGATGTGCAGTGAGTGGGTTTTTCGTCCTTCTTTCACCTCTACGTGTGAGCCAATGGTGACTTTGTCTTTACTTTTGGATGAGCGGACCACCTTTGCGTTGGCGATCACCTCTTGAATTTCGTCAATTCTGGTCTGGATCAGTTGTTGATCTTCACGGGCCGAGTGATACTCGGAGTTTTCTGACAAATCACCAAACTCGCGCGCGCGTGCAACGCGCTCGACTACCTCTGGTAGTTTTATCTCTTCGAGCTCCTGGAGCTCTGTCTTGAGTTCTTCTAAGCCCTCTTTGGTTACCTCGATTACTTTTGTGGTGTCGTCTGTCATAGCTTCCTTATTGTATCAGTTTCTATTTCTCATAGCTAGTTGTTGCTCCAAAAGCGCTCTCTTTAGTGACGCCTCAGCCAAAAGTAATTCTCGTCTATCTTTGCTCGTCCTGATTACTTCTTGCGCCTGTTTGATAGCAGCCTCTGCTTTGGCAGCACTTGCCTCTCGCTCGTGTGTGCCAGCATCCACCATGATTGAAACACTGTTGTCTGGTTGTACGGTCAAAAAGCCTTTTGAAACAACGATTTTCTCTGTGCTTCCAGACTCTAGCACCAGCGTCACCAGCCCTGTTTTGAGTGTCGTGATGAGTGGGACGTGATTTGGCAAAATGGTCACCTCCCCTTCGCTGGCGGGTGCGGTCAGCTGGGCAACTGCGTCACTGCGCAGCACTTCTCTTTCTTGACTGACCACCACAACACTGAGTGTGTTCATACAAGCTCCTTTAGAGTGACTCTGCTTTTTTCACTGCGTCATCAATCGTACCTACCAGGTAGAACGCTTGCTCTGGCAAATCATCGTGTTTGCCATCAATGATTTCCTGAAAACCGCGGATAGTCTCAGAAATTGGCACGTATACGCCAGGGATGTTGGTAAACTGCTCTGCGACAAAGAATGGCTGAGTTAAGAACCTTTGTATTCTTCGCGCGCGCGCCACCACCCGTTTATCTTCGTCACTCAGCTCATCAATACCCAAGATAGCAATAATATCTTGCAGCTCTTTGTAGCGCTGGAGCACCTTTTGTACACCGCGCGCCACCTGGAAGTGCTCTTCGCCCAGTATTTCTGGGTCAAGAATTTTTGATGATGAGTTGAGCGGGTCAACGGCTGGAAAGAGGGCTTGCTCTGCTAGTTTGCGATCAAGCGAGATGGTGGAATCGATATGGGCAAAGGTAGTGGCAGGTGCTGGGTCGGTGTAGTCGTCAGCTGGCACATAGATAGCCTGCATCGAGGTAATCGAGCCCTGTTTAGTCGAGACAATACGCTCTTGCAAGGCTGCCATCTCGGTGGCTAGGTTTGGCTGGTAGCCCACAGCGGAAGGGATGCGCCCTAGCAGTGCTGATACCTCGGCACCAGCCTGGGAAAACCGAAAGATGTTGTCAATAAAGAGTAGCACGTCTTCTTTTTTCTCGTCACGGAAGTACTCGGCCATGGTGAGAGCAGTGAGTGCAACACGTAGTCTGTTTCCTGGCGGCTCATTCATCTGGCCGTAGCACATAACGGTGCTTTCGAGCACCCCAGACTCTTTCATTTCGTTATAGAGGTCGTTACCCTCGCGAGTGCGCTCACCCACACCAGCAAACACCGAATGACCTTTGTGCACCTCGGCAATGTTGCGGATCAGCTCTTGGATAATAACGGTTTTGCCCACACCAGCACCACCAAAGGCGCCGACCTTACCACCTTTAGCAAAAGGTGAGATGAGGTCAATTACCTTGATGCCCGTTTCGAGCATCTCGGGGATGGTTTTGAGGTCAGTCAGCTTTGGTGCTGGCTGGTGGATGGGCGCAGTAGGGCCTTCCCCAACGGCTTTTTTCTCGTCGATGGGCTCACCAATGACATTAAAGACTCTGCCTAGTGTGCGCTCGCCTACCGGCACAGTGATAGGAGCGCCTGTATCGACAACCTCCATCTGTCGCTGCAGGCCATCAGTCGAGCCCAGTGCAATGCAGCGAACTTCAGTTTGGGAGAGCTGCTGCTCTACCTCAAAGTAGAGGCGATCTCCACTCTTTTTTTCTAGATACAGCGCTGTGTAAATAGCCGGCACACTCTCTTCAAACGAAACGTCCACGATAGGGCCAATGATTTGAGTAATGGTTCCTGTTTTTTGATTTGGCATACGATTCCTTTTGCTTTGTTATTGTTGTGACAGTACTGATGTTGTGATGTCGAGTAGCTCGCTGGTGATGCTTGCTTGTCGTGATTTATTGTACGCGAGCTTGAGGTCGTCAACCAACTCACCAGCATTATCACTGGCGTTCTTCATAGCAACCATGCGCGCGGAGTGTTCGCTGGCTTTCGCCTCCAAAAATGCGTGCAGGAGTGATGTCTCAAGGTAGTAGGGCAGTAGCTCATCCAAGATGTACTGGGCAGATGGCTCAAACAAAAACTCACTTGCTTCAATTGGTTGAGCGAGCGTTCTTTCATCTGGATCGTCAATGGTGAGCGGTAAGATCTGGGTTTGGGCAACTTCTTGACGCAGTGTGTTGATAAAGTCCATAAAGAGTGCGGTGACCGAGCGATACTCGCCATCCACAAACCCTTGTGTCACTGCAGTAGCAATGGGTAAGATATCGGTGAGTTCGACGCTGTCTCCTAGATCGGTAAACTCTGCTTTGGTAGTGAGCCCGTAGGTACGAGTAAAGGCGACGGCTTTTTTACCTACCGCAATAATAGTGGGTTGCTGATGCGTGTTGTACCATTGGAGAGCGTGTTTGAATAAGTTGGGGTTGAGGCTGCCACACAGACCTCGGTCGGTCGAGACCAGTACCAGTACGTCAGCCCCGTCACTGTGCTGCTCAAGTAGTGGATGAATATACTCCACTACTTGCGACTGGAGGAGCTTGAGTGAGTTGGCAAGCGTGAGGGCGTAGGGCCGAGCCGCCAGCGCACTTTCCTGGGCCTTTTTCATCTTACTGGCAGAGACCATCTCCATTGCCTTGGTGATCTTAGCAATGTTATTGGCAGTCTTGATGCGTTGTTTTATCTGTCTAGCGTTATTCATAGGTTACTCTGCTACTTCAAGTAGTTCTGGGTGGAGTGCGTTAAACTCGACGATAGCATCTTTGAGCGATTCGGTGGTTGCATCACTGATAACTTTTTCACTGGCGATAGCTCTGAGTACTGTGGCATAGTTTATTTTAAGATGCTCGAGGTACTCTGCCTCCCAAGTCTGGACGCTATCAAGAATGACAGTGTCCAAAAAGCCATTCACCGCAGCAAAAATAACAGCTACTTGCTCTTCTAGTTTAAGTGGTGCGTCCCAGCCTTGCTTGAGTACCGCATTAACGTGCTCGCCGCGGTTCAGTTGTGCTTTGGTGCGATCGTCCAGGTCAGAGCTAAACTGGGAGAATGCCTGCAGCTCTCGAAACTGTGCTAAGTCAAGCTTCATGGTGCCTGCCACTTGCTTCATTGCTTTGTACTGAGCAGCACTTCCTACACGAGATACCGAGTTACCCACATTGATAGCAGGCTTCATACCGGCGTTAAACAGGTCTGACTCGAGATAAATTTGCCCGTCGGTGATCGAGATCACGTTGGTAGGGATAAAGGCAGAGATATCATTTTGCTGGGTTTCAATGATTGGGAGCGCGGTGATAGAGCCACCACCATATTCTTTGCCCAGTCGCACTGCTCTCTCTAGCAACCTTGAGTGGAGATAAAATACGTCTCCTGGGTAGGCTTCTCTTCCTGATGGTCGTCTCAAAAGTAGTGAGATTTCGCGATATGCCTGCGCGTGCTTTGAGAGGTCATCAAAGACAATTAAAACATCTTTGCCTTGTTCTAAAAAGTACTCGGCTATAGCCTGACCAGCGTAGGGGGCTAAGAACTGCTGGGCAGCTGCGTCTGAGGCGGTTGCGGCCACGATGGTGGTGTACTTGAGTGCGTCATGATCTTCGAGCACCTGTATAAACTGGGCGAGTGACGAGCGCCTCTGGCCAATGGTCACGTAGACACAGAGCACGTCTTGGTCTGATTGGTTGAGAATAGTGCCCAGAGCAACAGCAGTCTTACCCGTGCCGCGATCGCCAATAATGAGCTCTCTTTGCCCTCGACCTACCGGGATCATGGCGTCGATTGCTTTAATGCCCGTCATCAGAGGCACCGAGACTGATTGTCTTGCCATAATGCCAGGGGCAATTTTTTCAAGCGGCATCTGTTTTTTTGATTTAATGGCAGCTTTTCCATCAAGTGGTCTGCCGAGCGCGTCAACTACTCGACCAAGAATAGAGTCTGCCACACCAACAGAAAGAATTTGACCTGTACGCTTGACTGTTTGACCTGCTTCTACCCCAGATGCATCGCCCAGTGCCACAATACCCACACCTTCTTTTTTTAGGTTGAGTGCTAAACCATATTGGTTAGTGCCAATGTCAATCAGTTCACCCGCCTGGACGTCGTCTAAACCCTTTACTTGCAGCACTCCATCGCCAAATGACATCACGGTGCCGACTGATTCTGGAGTAGGAGTGATGTTGGCCTGTTTTATCAGCGTGCTGAGTTGAGTGTGAAATGTGTCTGTGTGTTTTGCCATGAGGTACTTTCTAGGGTGTTGGTGTTACATCTGCGCAATCATACTTTTTTGAAGCTCCGAGAGTTGATGGCGGATAGTTTGATCATAGAGTGTTGAGCCAATTTGTAGCTTAATGCCGCCAATCACATGCGGATCAACAACCTCTTTGAGTGTCAGTGTGGCATCTTTGTTTGCAACCAATGTTTGTATTTTTTCTCTCTGCTGGGTAGTTATTGGTACTGCAGTGGTCACGATGGCCTCAGACCGCTCTGATGGTAAACGCTCGAGCGTGCCGGCTACTGTCGCATCAAGTACGCTCTCACCTATTCGCAGCTGGATGCCTCCGAGCACTGCCTCGTCAACAACCTCTCGCATCTTGAAAGAAGATAGTTTTTTCTTAAGTACCTGCTCTACCTCTTTTTTTTGAGCGGCAGTGAGCTTGCTAGCGGTCGTAACGGTAACAACAGTCATAGTTAGATAGTTTTTCCGAGTGTGTCAAGTTCTGTCTCGATCAACGCGTGTTGTTTTTTTGTATCAAGATTGTTGCCAATAAGACGCTCTGAAACAGCTACAACAGCTGCAATCATATCTGTCCGTGCTGACTGCATGCTTGCTGCTTGTTCTGCTTGCCAGGCTGCTCTTTCTTTTTCAATCTCTGTTTGTGCTGCAGTTTTTGCCTCAGTCAAGAGTTGTTCTTTTACATTGGCAGCTTCTGACTTTGCCTGCTTGAGGAGCTCTGATCGTTCTGCAGCCACTTTCGTTTTAGCATCCTTTTTCATCTCATCGATCTTTGTTCTTGCCAGGAGTGCATCATCAGCAGCTTTTTGTCCTTCTTCAATGCGTTTGGCTCTCTCTTCGAATACTTTCAACACTGGCTTGTAGATCAAGTACGTGAGCGCCGCGAGCACAACGCCAAAGTTAACTACTTGAAAGAGAATGAGCGAAATGTTTATGTCCATGGGGTGTGCTCCTTGTTTTGATTAGACGAACTTAAGAATAAGCGAGATAACGAGCGCATAGATAGCGATAGCCTCTGCAAACGCCATACCCAAGATCATGTTTGTCTGGATTTTTGATGCTGCTTCTGGGTTTCTACCGATAGCTTCAACACCTTTTGCGGCCACCAATCCTACACCAATACCTGGTCCAATAGCACCCAAGCCAATAGCGAGTGCAACAGCGAGATCAACTGACATATATCCTCCTTTTACTATTCGTGGCTGTGAACAGCCATATTAAAAAATACTAGTGATAAAAGACTAAAAACGAGTGCCTGGATAAAGCCAACAAAGATTTCTAGGGCATAAAACGGCATCGGCATGACCAGGCTGATGAGTGAAGTGATAACTACCAATAATACCTCTCCGGCAAAAATGTTACCAAATAGACGAAAAGCAAACGAGATCACTTTTGAAAACTCTGAAATAAGTTCTAGCATGCCAACGAAAAAACCAACAGGACTCTTAAAGTTGATAAACTTAGAAAAGTAACTCAGTCCTAAGCTTTGAATGCCAAACACCTGCACTAAGATCATGCTGATAAGTGAGAGTGCGATAGTGGTGTTGAGGTCAGCAGTGCCGGGTCGAAAGAGTGGCACGCGCACCTCGCTGTGTTCTTCAAGTGCTGCTGCAGCTTGTCCGTCGTTTTGGTCAGTAATGACCAGATCATCATCACCCTCAATCAACTGCTCTGCAGTGTTGGTGGCAGCGTGGGCCTGCGAGATTACTTCTGATCGGTGAGGTTCTGGGACGGTAATACTGCCAACACCAGGAAGTAATCCCAGCCAGTTGTTTAGCACAATAAAGAGAAAGAACGTTATGACAAGTGGTAAAAACTTGGCTGTGTAGGTGGTGTTTCCCGTAATTGATTGGGTTAAGTTATAAAATGACTCAACCAGCCACTCGGCAACGTTTTGTAGTCTGCCTGGCTTTCCTGTGGTAGAAAAGTTTGCCTTTACCGCAACAGCAAAGACAATCAGAAGAGCGCTCACGATGAGGCTGGTAAAAATTGAGTTGGTAAGAGGAAAATCACCTAGGTAGGCTATGGGCTCTGCTGCTAGCGAAATATGGACGTCTGCCGCCATGTATGTTTCTTGTGTACTTTTTTCTATGCCATTTGCCAATGGGTATTATACAAATAATACGGTGTTTGACAACAGTAAAACACACCACCAAACAAGCATGCGGCATATTTTTTCAAAACACTCTACTCAGCTAGCACAATGACTGCATTGTACTCCCCACTGGGGTCTTCGGTATTGTACTCTTCTTGCGTTCCCGCAACTAGTTCAAGACCGCTGTCGGCGCTCAGTTGCTCGAGAAGTTCTGGATTGTCTTCTGGGGTGAGGAGATACATACCCGGTTCGTACTCCCCTGTGGCATTACCCGTATCTATACTATTGTACTCACCAAGAGGCATATCTGCTTTGGTGCTGCTTGCATATCCTGCCGTGCTGGTGGCGTTGAGGATGAGAACATCGAGCTCGCTTGTGGTAACTTGGGCCGACTCACTTGCTTCTGGTGTAGGCTCGGGTGATGGGTCTGGTGTGCTGACAACCTCTACAACAGGTGTAGGGGTTGAAGTGGGAAGGGACACATCGCCCGCTTTCATGCGGATAAATAAAAATCCTACACCGACACCAACACCAACTGTGACCAAAAATACAATCAGCACAATAGAAAGTAGTTTGACCATATTTTTCGTCCCTGTCTCATTTTTTATGACTGGTTTTTTGACTACAGGTGGGGAAGTTTTAGCCGCTTGTCTTTCATCCTCACTCGATTCTGCATGAGCAAACTGTGCGATATTAACATCTTCCTCTGTAGTATCTAGCTCACTTTTTTGTGCGCTTTGATCATCTCCCAGCTCGAGTGGCGCGTGGATTTCTTCATCAGCATCACTCTGATCCTGTTTGTCAGTATCCTCATTTTTTTTGTTGTCGTCAACAGTTATTTCTTTTACTGTTTTATCTTGAATTTCGATAGTACTCTCTTTTTTTGGCTCGGCAGTCTCTTGTTCTGTCGCGTCTTCAATCTCTAGCGCAGAAGGTGGTTGTTCTTCGGCTTGATCTGCCTCTTCCTTCTGTACTTTTGCATCTGTGTTTTGTGCTCCTTCCCCTACCTCTTCAATAGCGAGTGGTTCACTCGAGTCTTCTTGGTCTTTTGTGTCACTTTCATCTTGTTTTGTGCCAGATGTATCTGTACTCGCATCACCAGCTACAACAGGAGTAACGACGCTTGTGACGGCGCTGGCAGCTGCGACTTCTGCTGGGGTGGTGGGGGTGGGGATGCTAGTGTCTTCTGTATCTGACTCGACCGATGTATCTGAGGCTAGCTCAACATCGTCATCTTGTTTTTCTGTGTCCTCGCCCGCATCTTTATTGTGTTCATCTGGTTCTTCAAGGTTTCCTGCTACGAATGCTTCTAGCTCTTTTTCGGTTGCGGCTTCAAGAGCAAACTGTGGCACGCTGTAGTCTGGAATAGCCAGACTCTTCATAGCCACCTCCATCATTTTTTGTACAAATGAGGGCATGTCAACGTCTTTATCGCTGTGTTCTGCCAGCTGTTGGAGAGGAATAGTGCTACTGAGAGCTTCTGTGAGCGTTTCCTCTACCAGTTCGTTTGTTAGTAGGTAGACTGTTTGGGTGCTGGGCTCTGAACCCTTGAGCGTCTTGATACTCTCGGCCACTGCGTCTAGGTCATCTATTTCGTGAGCTGCTGTTTGGTCGATGCCGATGTACTGCAGGGCGCTGTAGAGTACCCCACCCATCTGAACCAAGGTAACCGATGGCTCTAGCGAGACAAGTGACTTGGCCGCCCAACTGATGGTGACAACACTCATATGTGGCAGCTCAAACTGGGTGGCTGCGGCTCGAAGAGGGGCCAGTACTTCTTTTTCAAATGCGCTCAGCTGCACTCGAGAGGTACCTTTAAACTGTGTCAGAGTAAAGTGTTTGACTTGATGTGTCTCGGGAGTTATACCCAAGGATGGCAACGTTGTTTTTTCAATATACTCAGACACCTTGGACTCAGTCGTTTCTTCAACCGAGATAATGGCGTTCGTTGCCAGGTCATCAGGAAGTACCACCGCATACTCTGTTTTTTCTAGTTTTTCGAATAGCTTGAGGATGTTTTTGGGCACAAGCACCCCGTTTTTGATGAACGAGCCGTTTACCTGCTTAAATGACTCGACGGCAAAGGTGTGCTCTTTACTCCCCTTTTTCATCTGGGCGATGTAGGCCACGTCGGGCAAGATGGTGAGTAGCGTCATAGGCTTTGGCATAACAGGGGTATTTTTTTGAGTAAATCAAGACCCAGCTATCAGTATGAAAAAAAATTACTCGTTTGGCAAGTGGCGGAATGAATGATTAACACGGCGTCAAGTTGCCGAGGCGTCCCACCATTGCATCTAGTGCCTTGATTGCAGTGAGCTGCTTGTTATTTGGATAGTGTTTTCTCCACACATAGCACGACCAATCGTCAACTATCTCGGCACATATGGTTTCTCCTGCAACAAACGAGAGTTTTCCGCAGTGGAAGTTGTTGAGAGCGCGGTAGGTCTGCATGAGTGCGTGCTGTAGCACGACTTCTGCATATGTTTCACGCGTGCAACAGTGTAATGATCTGGTCGCAGTATGTCGTGAAACCACTGTGAAACAGAGCTGATGTAAGCTATACTATTCTTTGCATGGCTCAGCACATCGTTCCTTTTTACCCAAACACGCCAGATAACACCCATTGCTACCAAGCGGCACTGAAAATGGTGCTCAAGTTTTTTTGGCCAGAGGAAGCATACTCTTTGGATGAGCTGGACGAAGTAACTGCCAAGGTTGATGGGCTGTGGACGTGGCCGATTGCCGGACTACTGTGGCTACAAGAAAAACACGCCGAGGTGAGCATGATAGATGCATTTGATTTTCATGCATTTGTGAAAGACGGAGGGCAGTACTTGCTTGATTTTTATGGAGATGAGGTGGGTAGCGCGCAAATTGCCCACAGCGATATAGAGCAAGAGATTAGTTTTGCCCAGCAGGCTTTAAAAACGCTTTCGATAGAAAAAAGGAGTGCTCGTATGGCAGATGTGAAGGCACTACTTGAGGATGGATTTCTGGTTATCTGTAACGTGAATGCTAATGCACCCAACAACAAAGAGGGGTACACAGGGCACTTTGTCGTTATCACGGGGTTTGACGAGAATGGGTTGTATATGCATGATCCTGGATTACCACCACGGCGCAATCGACGGGTGAGCTATGAGCACTTTACCTCTGCTTGGGCGTATCCAGATGAAACAGCGAAGTGGTTGATTGCGGTGAGGAAAGTGTGAGTCCGCTGGGACTATCCGCCGGTGGGTGGAAGGACACAGAGCTTAAAAAAGTCGGTCGGCTGACGGATCTAACCGAACTAATAGTAACGACCAGAGAAATGACCTACCCCTACTTGACTTAAGCTGTTTTTCCCTATAAAGAGCAGTGCTTTTTTCTCCGCATAGCTCAATGTAGAGATACTCCCAAAAAGGCGGAAACCTATGAGTAAAGCTTGGTTTCTTTACCGGTAGTTGTTGATTGTGCTGGTCAAGTCGGTTATTAAGGTGTTGTGTTATGCCAATGTATATTTTGTGTGCAGTGGGATTGTAGATGCAGTACGTGTAGTATGGCGGTATTGGTGAGTCCGCTGGGACTCGAACCCAGGACACAGAGCTTAAAAGGCTCCTGCTCTAACCAACTGAGCTACGGACCCTCACACAAGCACGTAGTATACCCCACTGATGAATGCTCCGCTACAGATAAAGAAAATCTAGAACACAGAGCTTAAAAAGTCCGTCGGCTGACGGATCTAATCTTTACCCCGATACTTCTCGGGGAACCCCGCCCCGTCTGAAACCCAACCTCCAGTTGGGATGATGCGAACCCTCAAATCTGCGTGTGCTGTGATATGTCAGAGTGTTGTACGTATTCTGATTCGTTTGGAAATCTCCCTGCATGCTATCATGCCACTATGCCAGAACTACCCGAAGTAGAAACAATTGTTAGGCGTCTGCAGCCACTTGTGGTGGGCAGCACTATTGAGCAGGTTGAAGTGCGAAAGGAAAAATCATTTCAAGGCAGTCTTGATGCAGTTGTGGGGGCTACTATGTTGAGTGTTGAGCGCCGAGCAAAGTTTATTCGCTTGCAGCTGGACAACAACTACAATCTTCTCGTACACCTCAAGATGACAGGGCAACTTATCTATGTGTCTAGCACAACTAGAGTGGGTGGTGGACACCCCACCGCCGACTGGGTGGACGAGCTACCTAGCAAGCATACACGAGTGATTATCTCCCTTTCAAAATCGGCCCAGCTCTTTTTTAACGACCAGCGTATATTTGGGTGGATCAAGGTGATGAGTGATGATGAGGTACGCTTTATTTTTGACCAGCTTGGCCCCGACGTGATAGATGCGAGCGTAACGCCAGACTATCTGTATGAAAAATTGCAGGGCAGGAGTATTGCTATAAAACAAGCCATTATGGACAATAGCGTGATGTCAGGCTTGGGTAACATTTATGCCTGTGACGCACTAAATCGTGCCAAGATCCATCCTGCCCGACCCGCCAAGAGCCTGAGCAAGCCAGAGGTTGCAGAGCTGCTTTCCCAGTCAAAGCAAGTGCTCGAACTGGGCATCAAGTTGGGTGGGGCTACCATAGAGCACTTTATGCATATTGATGGCTTTTCGGGCAGGTACCAAGACGTGACGGCTGTGTATGGGCGGGAAGGTGAGGCGTGCTACAACTGCGGCGGCACCATCAGCAAGATCAAGCTGGGTGGACGAGGGACGTACTTGTGTGAGGGGTGTCAGGAGTAAAAAAATACTATAGTTAGAGTGTAAGAAAGATTATTGTGAAAAATAAAACTTCTATTCAGACCGACGCAGTGTTAAAAGAAGACCATGACTCACTCTATGAAAGTCTGGCAAAGTATAGAAGAGAGATGCTTGGTCCTAGTATTGGTACCTTTAGGAAAGACGATTCAGTCTTATGGTTTTCCTATACAGAAGACTATTTAGCTGCTTTAGAAATACTGATAAATCAAAAATTAGAACATGAGCAAATGCCCTTAACTAATTATGAAAAGAATAGGTTAACTATACCAATTCTTTTTGTTTTTAAACATACAATTGAGCTTTGCTCTAAGTCAATACTTCTTGCTTTCAATAATGGTTTTGACAAAACACACAGTTTGGAAAAAATATCTTTAGCAATTAAGGAGGTTCAGAAAAATAGACACAAATTAAAATCTAGCTTAAATAAAGCCCCCCAAACGATAGATAAAATACGATTACTAGGTGCAGGAGACGAAAATAAAGCTCTAAATAACATGTCTGGCTATTTGACCAAATTAGTTCAATTATTAGAAGATTATTTTTTTAACGTTCATCTATTTGAGACAATGCGCTCAATTATGGTAGCAGATGTTAATAATGAGCTATTTAGATACCCAGAATCTAATTCTATAAGCATAGTTCTCAATAACTACGACTTTTTTCTCAATCCTTTTTTTAAGATTGATCTTGTTGGCTAACAATACTTCTTCAACTCCCTCACCGCCTGCTCAAACTGCTGTTTTTCTTCCCAACTTAGTTTGATTTCCAACGTGTCTTCTACCCCGCCGCGCCCCACCACACAAGGGACGCTTGCTGCTACTCCACTCTGGCCGTAGTACTGATGCAGAGGAATAGAAAGCGGCAAGACTGTTTTATTGTCCGAGAGAATGCACGAGACGATATGTGACACAACAGCCCCGATGCCGTAGTACGTAGCGCCCTTACTATCAATAATGCGGTAGGCGGCGTTTCTAGCCTGCTCATACGCGCGCTGTATCTGTTGCTCTGAAATAGTGGGAAAGTGGAGGAGTGGTTGACCACCCACGCTGGCGGTTGAGAGTGTGGGAAATGAGTGGTCGCCGTGCTCACCGAGGATGTAGGCATGCACGCTACTAGGGCTGACATGCAGTAACTCTGAGAGATGAAAGCGAAAGCGCTGGGTATCAAGAGTGGTGCCAGAGCCAAAGATTCGGCCTTTGGGCCAACCAGCGATGCGGTAGGCATGATAGGTGAGTATGTCCACAGGGTTGGCTACAATCAAGATCACAGCCTCTGGTGCGTGCTTGATGATGTGGGGTAAGATTGACTCTAAAATGGCTTTGTTTTTTTCTGTCAAATCAAGACGTGTTTCGCCTGGTTTTTGTGAAGCGCCTGCAGCATAGACAACGATATCGCAGCCTGCTAGGTCTTCGTAGCGCTCTGTTGCCGTAATGGTTGCCGGATGCAAGACACCCATAGCGTGCTCAAGGTCGAGCTGTTCGCCGATAAGATCATCTTTGCATCTACCGTGTAGCACGAGCTCGTTCACATCGCCAGTATGGAGGATGGAAAACGCGGCAGTCATGCCTACCCGCCCACACCCGACAATAGCAACTTTATTCAGTTGTGTGTTTTGTTTGTTCAAAGACGGAGTGTTTGGCATACGTTTCTAGCGTAGCATTTTTTCTGCCACTTGGACAATATGGTGACTGGTGAGACCGTGTTTTTTATAGAGTTCGTTTGGCGTTCCAGACTCCCCAAACTTGTCTTCGACTGCGAGTAGTTTGATAGGCAATTGTATGCCCAGTTTGGCCAGTGATTCAAGCACCGCGCTCCCCAGCCCGCCGGTAATTTGATGATCTTCGATAGTAATAATAGGCATGTTGTTCTTGGCAGCGTTCACCAGCACGGTGGTATCAAGTGGCTTGATGGTGTGCATGTTAACTACTTGCGCTTGGATACCTTGTTTGCTGAGCACTTGATGTGCCAGCACTGCTTGTTCTACCATGGGACCGCAGGTAATCAGCATGACGTCACTTCCCTGGGTCATGATCTTTGCTGCTCCTATCTCAAAGGTATCGTCTGGAGTTGTGTAGGTAGTGGTCGCGTACTTTGTCGTGCGCAGATAGCAAGGGCCGTTGTGCTGCAGCGTGGCGTGTGTTGCCTGATAGCTTTCTTGTGCGTCACTAGGCACGAGTACCGTCATGTTAGGGAGGGTGCGCATCAGTGCGATGTCTTCGAGTGCTTGGTGGGTGGCACCATCTGGTCCAATCCCCAGGCCTGCGTGTCCGCCCATCAGCTTGACATTGAGATTTGAGTAGCAGATGGCTGTGCGTATCCCGCCGTAGGCGTTGTAGCACAAAAATGCAGCATAGCTAGCGGCAACAGGTAGTTTGCCAGCCATAGCAAACCCAGCTACCACACTGGCCAGGTTTTGTTCAGCTACGCCCACCTCGACAAAGCGCTCTGGCGCTACTTCTTTAAAGTAGTTGAGGCGTGTTGATTCTTCCAAGTCTGCTGAGAGAGCAATAATATCTGGATTCTCTTTAGTTGCATCAGCCAGTGCCCGGCCAAAGCCTTCTCTGGTAGAGTTTTTTTCTCCTACAGGAAAGTGCACGGTGATGCTCATAGATGTAACTCCTCTAGTGCTTGCTCTGCTTCTTCCGCACTTGGCGCTTTGCCGTGCCACTCGTACTTGCTTTCCATGAATGAAACCCCTTTTCCTGGAGTGGTCTGGCAGATGATCGCGGTTGGAGGACTACTTGTTTTTGCTTGTTTGAGTGCTGCATAGATTTCTTCTGGGTTATGCCCGTTAATATGCACCACTTCCATGCCAAATGAGGCAAGTTTGGCGGAAAATGGCTCGAGTGGCATCACATCATGCGTGTTTCCCCCAATCTGGATGTTATTTCTATCAATGAGTATGGTCAGGTTTCTGAGGCAGTATTTATTGATATAGTTGTAGGCCTCCCAGGTTTGGCCCTCTTGGTGCTCGCCATCACTGGTGATACAAAAGACGTGTTGGCTTCCTCCATCCATCAGCAGTGCGTGAGCGCAGCCAGCAGCCTGTGACAGGCCTAAGCCGAGTGGACCCGAGGTATTTTCAATTCCTAGAGAAACATCTCGGTGTGGATGACCCTGGAGAGGGCTGTCTAGTTGACGAAGCGTGAGTAGTGTTTCGTTTGAAAAATATCCAGCCTCTGCTAGCGTTGCGTACAGTACCGGGCAGATGTGCCCGTTTGAGAGAAAGACGCGATCCCGGGCCGTCCAGCTTGGATTATCTGGGTTATGCTTGAGGATGTCGGAAAAATATAGCACAGCAAAGACGTCCGCCATTCCCAGCGCACCGCCAGGATGACCACTGCCTGCACGAGCCAACATTTTTATGATGGAGCGACGGATGGTGGTGGCTGTTTTGGCTACGGCAGTAGTGTCGAGGGGCATTACAATTTATTTTAATCCTTTTTTTCCCTTAAAAAAAGGTGTAGAGTGAAAGAGAGAACGTGCCAAAGGCGCGTCTGTTTTGCTATGCCACAACAACCATCAGTCTTTATGATCGGCTGGGAGTACCCACCGCACAATAGCGGCGGTTTGGGTGTTGCGTGTCAGGGGATGACCGAGGCTTTAGCCAGCGCTGGCCACCACATCAACTTTACTCTACCCTACCAGTTTGCAGGGAGTGTGGGACACATGAGTGTGCACGCCTCGCCTGATCCAACAGTGCGGAAAAGCCAAGCGCAGAGTCCTCCGTGGAACGCCTATAGTGCTTCAAGCAGCATTCAGCAGGTGTCACTGCGCGCAGCATTTGTTTCTGGGGTTGATACTCTGCCTCAGGCAGACCTCGAGCATCATGTAGAGTCATACGCCCAGCGCGTACAAAAAATAGCACACAGCCAGTCATTTGACGTGATTCATGCACATGACTGGCTTTCGTTTCCTGCTGCTATGGCAGTGCATGCTGATACAGGAAAGCCACTGGTAACTCACATTCACTCGACAGAGTACGATCGTATCCCTGGCGGAAATGGTAGTAGCTATATCATGCAGGCAGAGCAGCGTGGCATGCAGGCTGCTACTCATGTGATTGCCGTTAGTGAGTACACCAGGCAGATCCTCATCAAGCAGTACGGTATTAACCCGACCAAGATATCGGTAGTGCACAACGGCATAGCACCGCACAGTACGCAGGTGGCACAAGCGCAGTTTGCGGGCAGAAAACCTATGGTGGCGTTTATGGGTAGAATTACTGGCCAAAAAGGTGTGCATCAATTTCTGGAAGTAGCAAAACGAGTGACAACAATACTACCCGAGGCCTTGTTTGTGATCGCAGGCAATGGCGATCTGTACCACAATGTACTACTACACAATGCAGCAGCGGGGCTCTCGGCGCACGTCTTGTTTGCGGGGTTTGTGCGTGACAGGCAAAAACAACAGTTACTCTCTCGGGCTGACGTCTTTATTATGCCGTCTCTCTCCGAGCCATTTGGATTGGTTGCGCTTGAGGCTGCCCAGCACAACACGCCGGTGATTATCTCAAAAAACTCTGGGGTGGCAGAGGTGCTGCCCAGCGCCACTCAGCTTGACTACTGGGACACCGATAAAATGAGTGAGGCAGTTCTTTCTTTACTCAAAGATCGTGAGGCCGCCCAGCTGCAGATAGCATCTCAACAGCGCGATCTTTCTCATGTTACCTGGCAAAACTCGATCGAAAAACTAGGTAGCGTGTACAAGCGAGCACTCTTGGGTACTCATGGCTAAGGTTTGTTGGTACTTTCACCTGCACCAGCCATTTCGCCTTGCCGCTCAAGACGTTTTTTCACTAGGGAAGAATCACGAGTATTTTTCCGCAGATAACGCAGTTATTTTTCAAAAAGTAGTAAAAAAATCATACCTTCCGATGCTGACACTCCTTCTTGAGTTGTGCCAAGCACATCCGCAATTTGTGTGCGCGCTGTCTCTGACTGGTGTGTTTTTAGAGCAGGCGAGTGAGTACGCGCCAGAAGTACTTGTGTTGCTGCAACAACTGGTTGCCACAGGCCAAGTAGAGCTCTTGGCAGAGACCTATCACCACACGCTGGCCTCGCTCTACTCTACTCAAGAGTTTAATGTGCAGGTACACCACCACCTGCAGCTGCTTGATCAACTGTTTGCCTACACCCCAACAGTTTTTCGCAATACCGAGCTGATTTACCAAAATGAAATAGGTAGCATGGTGGCACAACTAGGGTTTATTGGCCTATTGACCGAGGCAGTGCCCCGCTATCTGGATGGTAGAGAAAAAACACGACTGTATCGAAGTGTGGGTGATGAAGCACTCCCCCTCTTGCTCAAGCAAGCAGAGCTTTCCGATGACATTGCGTTTCGGTTTTCAGACAAGCAATGGAGCCAGTACCCTCTTACTGCGCAGACCTATCTAGAGTGGTTAGATAACTACCGTGATGACGAGTTGATCAACTTGTTTATGGATTTTGAGACCTTTGGCGAGCACCAGTGGGCAGATACAGGAATTTTTTCGTTTTTTCAGTCACTCAACGAGATGTTGATTGCAAATAAAGCAGCGCAGCTTGTCACCCCTAGTATGGTACTTACACCACTCACCAAAAAACAGCGATGTGACCTGCCCGTCTATGATGTGCCAGAGCCTATTTCTTGGGCAGACGTTGATCGCGATATTACAGCCTGGATCGAGAATAGTATGCAGCAGGATGCACTCAAACAGCTGTATGCACTTGAGAAGATTATCACTACTCTTCCTCGTTCAAGCTCGGCTAAAGGCAGCGTTACTGCAAAACACATTGAGTTGCTTTCGTTGTGGCGAAATTTGCAAACCAGTGATCATTTTTACTACATGTGTACCAAGTGGGCAGCAGATGGTGACGTGCACGCCTACTTTAGTCCGTACCAAGACCCGTACGAGGCCTACCGTAATTTTTGTATTGCACTCAGGGACTTGAGCGATAGAGTCAAACAGTGATAGGCTAGTAGCATGGCTCGCGCACTCACCCTAGGAAACGGAAAAATACTGGTTGGTCTAGATAAATATGGGTTTGTCAGGGACTTTTATTTTCCCTACGTGGGGCTTGAAAACCATGTCTCGGGCCACCAGCACCGTATTGGAGTCTGGATCGAGGGCGAGTTTAGCTGGATTGATGATGGCTCGTGGGATATCACCATTGGGTATAAAAACGAAACTATGGTGGGCTACTTGGTGTGCAAGCGTGAAGATTTGGGCGTGAGTATTGTGATGGAAGACATTGTTTATAACGAGCACAACATCTTTGTGCGCCAGGTGGATGTCTATAACATGCGTGATGAGCCCATAGAGGTGCGGCTGTTTTTCCACCAGGTGTTCTTGATACACGAAAGCAAAAAAAGAAACACCGCCTTTTATGACCCCACCCACGCCACCCTCGTGCACTACAAAGGCAGGCGGGTGTTTGTTGCCAACGGCAAGACAGACGCAGGTACGGGCATTGATGCGTACTGTGTGGGTGAGTATCAGTATGGTGGTAAGGAGGGCACCTTTCGTGATGCAGAGGACGGTGAGTTAGGCAGTAACGCAGTGGAGCACGGCTCGGTGGACTCTGTCATGCGCTTGAGCTTGACTGTTCAGCCTAGAGAAAAGGCGCGAGCGTACTACTGGATCTGTGCTGCCAAGTCGCTCGAGACAGCCTACCAACTCAACGATCTTGTCTTACAAAAAACCCCTGGCTCGATGGTGCACTCTACCAGTAGTTACTGGCGGGCGTGGCTGGACACCCATGTCTCCAATCTTGCTGACTTGCCGCCAGAGCATAAGAAACTATTTGACACGTCACTGTTTATTGTTCGGTCGCACCTTGACAATCGCGGTAGCATTATTGCTGCGAGCGATAGCGAGATGATCGAGTACGGCAAAGATGACTACTCCTATATGTGGCCGCGCGATGCGGCGTTTATTGTCTCTGTGCTGTGTAAAGCTGGGTTTGAAGAGGTGGTCAAGCCATTTTTCTCGTTTTGTACCGATGTGCTCCACCCCGATGGCTATCTTCATCACCGATATAGATCTGACAAAAGCCTGGGTTCTACCTGGCACTCAACTGCCCAGCAGACTGAGTGGCTCAAAAACAAACTGCTGCAGCTGCCCATTCAGGAAGACGAGACAGCCAGCGTGTTGGTGGCACTTTGGGAGTACTACACAGCGTCAAAAGATGTGGAGTTTATCGAGGCGCTCTACAAACCACTCATAGAGAAAATGGCAACATTTTTGGTGCAGTTTCGAGACAAAAAAACAGGCTTGCCACTCCCCTCGTATGATCTGTGGGAGGAAGTGATGGGGGTGTCTACCTACACCTGTGCTTCGGTCTATGGCGGACTGATGGCAGCAGCGCGGTTTTCAGAGCTGTTGGATAAAAGAAACCACATGCGTGAGTACACCAGTGTGGCCAAAGAGATCAAGAAAGCGGCCTGCGACTATCTCTATGATCCTGACCTCGCCTCGTTTGTGCGGTATGGAAAAATAAATCAGAGTGGTGAGTTTGAGCGGGTGCGGGTAGTTGATGCCAGCTCGCTGTTTGGCCTGTGGCACTTTGGCATGTTAGACCACACCGATGAGCGTTTCAAGAACACCCGACAGCAGGTGCAGGCACGACTGTGGAACCCTTCACAGCTGGGTGGCTACATTCGCTACGAGCGTGATGCCTACTTTCGCGCCAGCGACCTACCCAACCCTTGGTTTATTACTACCTTGTGGGACGCGCAGTGCACGCTACTACAGCCAGAGCTGACAGAGCGTGACTTAGAAAGTGCTAAGCAAACGCTTGATTGGGTGGTAGAGCATGTGTACCAGTCTGGCATCTTGGCAGAACAGCTGGACCCCTACACAGGCGAGTCACTCTCGGCTACGCCGCTTGTGTGGAGTCACGCAGTGTACATAGAGACTATTCAGATGTATCTGGAAAAAAAACGAGATCTTGAGCTGGGTACCGAGGTGTTGAGCCAGGAGCTGCATGTGATTTAGGTTGACTCCTTTTCCCCTCCTTGTACAATGACCCCCATGAGTAACTATGTGATTGGTATTGATGCTGGTGGAACAAAGACGGAGGCGCTGTGCGCAACCTTGGATGGTGAAGTAGTAGGTAGGGGGTTTTCTGGGCCTAGCAATTTAGGCACGACCTCGGTGGGCGCTGCGAGCTTTAGCTTGAAAGAAGCTATTCGCCAGGCAACTGAAGGGCTGGCAGACGCACGCGTCGCACGCATGGTGGTGGGTTTGGCGGGGATGGATACACCTGAGGAAGAAAAACGAGCGCACGAGGTGTTTAGCCAAGCACTCCACGAGTATGGCATCAACAACTTAATGTTAGTGAATGACACCATGATTGCGCTCAAGAACGGGAGCGATGCGCAGGATGCGGTGATCATTATTTCTGGCACAGGCTCCAATTGTGTTGGCATCAATAGTGCTGGCGAAACCAAACAAGCAGGTGGCATGGACTACCTACTCACCGATCAAGGCTCGGGGTACTTTATCGGCCGGCAAGTACTGCGTGAGGCAGTCAAAAGCTATGACGGACGTCGCACTCACTCCGTGCTAGAAGAGCTAGTGGCCAAGCACTTTTCCATTCCTTCTCTAGACCACCTGAAAGAGCAAGTCTACAACCCCGTGTTGAGCAAAGTGGAGGTGGCAGCGCTCGCTCCACTCTGTTCTGAGGCGTTTGACTTGGGTGATGTTGCTGCCCAAGAGATCTTCACTCACGCCAAGCAAGAACTGATGCTGCTCCTCACCACCGTTGTTAATGGACTACAGTTTTCTGGTGCGTTTGATGTGGTGCTGGGGGGCTCGGTTACACACATTGATCATGTGCAAAAGTATCTCAAAGAACAGATTGTTCTTAAGTACCCGCTCGCGCAGGTTGCTATCCCTGAAAAACCACCCGTGTTTGGTGCACTCAAGATGGCTTTGAGCACACAGCAGTAGCTATTTTCATATTTGTTGGTATACTACGTATATAGTTCTAGCAACTAACTTACGGAACACAGTAATAATTTCCCAATGAGTAGTATGTCTGGAAATGTAGTATGTATGGGGCTCAGTAGTAGCCCAAGAAATGAGTGTGTATGGCAGATACAGCAACACAACAAGTAAATCCTAACAAGTTGTTTGTAGGCAACATCCCTTGGAGCATAACCCAAGACGGCTTGGTCGACCTTTTCTCGCAGTACGGTGCGATTGTCGACGCCAAGCTGATGACCGAAAGGCAAACAGGTAGGTCAAAAGGTTTTGGATTCGTTGAATTTGAAAGCGCAGAGGCAGCGCAAGCGGCAATTGACGCGTTAAGCGGCACTGAAGTAGAAGGTAGAGAGCTCGTTGTCAACGTTGCCCGACCAAGAGCACCCCGAGAAGACCGAGGTGGCTATCGCGGTGGCGGTGGCGGATACAACCGAGACCGCAACAGCCGAAGCTGGTAAGCTAGGCTTGGATACATGAAATATCTAAAAAGACCCCTTTTGAGGGGTCTTTTTTTGCACGTGCTTGCTTGGAGTAGTACATGGTAAGATGCAGATAGATGTTTGCAATCATCCTACTCATTATCTCGGGAGTTATCTTAGCAGCGGTTGTGTTGTATTTTGGTATGCAGGTGCTGTATGCCAGCACCATGCTGCACGGCCCTGTGTTTGTGCCTAGCAAACCCAAAGATGTTGCCCAGATGATCAAGCTCGCCCAGCTAAAAAAATCTGACAAAATTTTGGATCTTGGCTCTGGAGACGGCACGGTAGTATTGGCGCTAGCAAAGCTGGCGTACCAGGCTCATGGAGTTGATATTAACCCGCTATTGGTGCGAAAAGCACGAAAGAAAGCGGTCGCACTTGAGCTGTCAGAGCGCGTGACGTTTGAGCGCGCTAATTTTTGGAGTCTTGATTTGTCTGAGTATGATGTGATTTTTTTCTATGGCACTACGTATGTTATGAAAAAACTAGAGAAGAAACTGTTTGCAGAGTTGAAGCCAGGGTCGCGAGTTGTTTCCAATTACTTTGAGTTTCCTACCTGGAAGCCAGCTAGAGAACAAGGGAAGATTAGGGTGTATGAGAAATAATGCAAAGTATGAGCGTTAGGGACGAATCTTTTTTAGCAAGGTTACTTAGAAAACAGTCTGTTGTTGAACGCGTCGCTCAAGAAACTGGAAAGAAATGCGGGGGGGCAAAGAATGAGATTGGTCGTCAGATAAAACAGTGTTTAACAGGAAAAAATCCTATTTCTGGTGCATCAGTTACAAAATCTGGCGTTGAAGATTAATAACAGACAACAACCAGGTCAAAACTACTTTCTGGCCGTATGTGTGAAAAGTAATAGTCCTCGGCCGGATCCCACCTGCGGTGCCAATCATCCATGTATGTCGCTCCTTCTCGATTCACAAGGTTTGTCCTTCTTACTGTATCATCGGAAGATTGCACTAAAACTGAAAGGTCGACAAGTTTAGTAAGCTCTGGTCTAGCAGAGTACGCGCCGTCGAGCACAATCACTCTGTGGGGAGCAATAGTGATAGGTGTATCAGATAAGCCTTTGTTTGTTTGAAAATCAAATGGACGATAGGATACAGCTTCTCCATTTCTGAGGGGTATAAGCACCTCTTTTGCAAGTCGTTTCCAGTCAATACCAAGCTGGACTCTTTCTTCAGGAGATCTATTATCCCATAGCTCATTTTCGCCACCAGCCCAAAAATTATCAGCCGTAACAACAACCCCGCCTACTTCTTCAGCAACTTTTTTCGCCAGGGTTGATTTGCCAACACCACTTCTGCCATCAAGTGCAATGATGACTGGGTGTTGTGCGTTGTTTTTTAATGCAGTTATTACTGCGACAAGATACTCCATACTGTTTGAAGGTTGCATGTTTTTAGTTCTTAACTATTTCCACCCATACTCAGAGTACATCTCACCTTTTGCGACAGCATCAAGTGCGTAGCGCACGGACGCAATCATGTTTTCTGGTAGATCAGCCATATCAAACCACTTCAACTCGCTACATTTATCTGGCTCTTTGTTCGTTATCTTTCCACTCCAGCTCGTAGCTACAAAATATACATCTACGCGCTCTGAGCCATCACTATCAGATTTTCGATGCATGATGTGGGCTGGTTGTAGGTTGTTTGGTTGTAACATAATGCCTATTTCTTCTTTTACCTCTCTGATGATAGCCTGGGAGAATGGTTCGCCCTCGTCGACATGTCCAGCAACAAGACTCCAGTCGCCGTCGTGATAGCCAGTGTTATGGCGTTTGGATAACAGAATTTTGTTTTCTTTTTGCAAGACAAGGAATGTGGCGACGATATTGGTGTGGCGCATGGCAGAAATAGTGAGCTGGTTATTTTTTACTATATCTTCCGATGAAAAAACTAATTATCAAGCCAATAATTGTAAGAATAGTATCGATTTTTGATCCGGCGTCAGATTGTTCATATAAATTGAGCATGTATTTTAAGAAGTTTGAGGAAATCCATAAAATTTCATTTTTATAAAATGAAATGAAAAATGATATTAAAATAAATTTAAAAAGAAGGTCACCTCTTTTTTGTTGATGTTCGATCGCCTGCAAAGTAATTTTTCTATCTTTGTTCTGCAACTCAAGCATTTTTAGTAAGACGTTTCTCATGTCTTCCAGATCATCATCAATTTTTTTTATCTTTTTTGAGGAAGAAAGAGGAGATTTGTTCATATTTTTTGTGACCCCACGGGGAATCGAACCCCGCTTTTCAGGATGAAAACCTGATGTCCTAGCCGATAGACGATGGGGCCATCTATCTTTTTTACTATACTATCAATTGCACTGCACCACTCCTTTCAGGATGTCACCCTCAGGGTGATCACTCGCTAGAGCGAAAAACCTGATGTCCTTATCTCCCGCAGGGAGGCTAGCCGACAGACCCCGTTATTGCCTCAAATATTTAATCGAGAGCAAAACGGGACAGGCTTTGGGGCCATCTATCTGTAGTATTGTACCATTTTCATTTCTAGCAGATAGAGACTGGTAAATAGTGCTTTTTTTCAAAATAACCATGTAATATTTTCAAAGTGCTCGATGGTGTCACCCTGCAGCGTCACGCAATCAAAGCGATAGTTTTTGTGAATGGCGTGTGCTTTGACGTATGCAGCAGCACAGATTTGGAGGGAGCGGAGTTTTTTCTGGGTAATGCTGCTACTGGGGTGAGCAGGAGCATGCTTTGATCGTGTCTTGACCTCGATGAATACCAGTTCGTCTCGGTCGTTGTCCCAGGCGATAATATCTACTTCGTGGTTTTTGTAGCGCACGTTTTGCTCTACTACACGATATCCTTGTGTTGTTAAAAAGCGAGCAGCTGCACCTTCCCCTCTAGAGCCAGTGGAGGTATTATGCGCTCTTTGTTGTTTGGGCGACAGCACTCTTTTCTTTAATGCGGGTGGCTGCTTTTCCGATGCGGTCGCGGAGGTAATAGAGTTTTGCGCGCCTGACATGACCTTTGCGTTTGACCTCGATAGACTTGATACTTGGCAGACGCACGGGTAGAATCTTTTCAACCCCAATGCCGTTTGCACCGATCTTGCGCACGGTAAATGATTGACCAGCACCCGCGTTTTTAATAGCAATTACCAACCCCTCAAATAGCTGGGTGCGTGTTTTATCACCGTCAGTAATGCTTTGGTGAATGCGCACGGTGTCGCCTATGTGTACGTCTGTGGTGTTGTGAGTAAAGGTGTTTGCCATATCTCCTTCAGGTTATTCTTAAAGCAAGAGATGTATTGTACTGTATGTTGGAGCTGTTCTCAAGTGCGTGGTTTTTGATTCTTCATGCCTGCTACTTTGAGAAACTCTACAAATAAAGGGTGGGGCGCGAGTGGGCGAGATTTATACTCCGGGTGTGCTTGGGTTGCGATGAAAAACGGGTGCACTTCTGGTGGCAGCTCTATCATCTCAACAAAAAAATCATCGGGTGAGGTGCCCGAGATGACAAACCCCGCGTCTTCTAGTGGCTGGCGGTACTCATTATTAAATTCATAACGATGGCGATGGCGCTCTGAAATGAGGTTTTGTTTGGCGTCTTTAAATGCCTTGTGTTTGCTATAGATGCTGTGTGCGAGTGTGCCTTTTTCCAAAATACAGTCGTACGCACCCAAACGCATGCTGGCCCCGTCCCCCTTGATGCGCTGATAGGATGCCTCAAATGGAATGTCGTGAATGATGGGGTGGGGTGTATCGGGGTTGACTTCGGTGGTGTGGGCGTCGTCTAGGCCGCACACATTACGGGCAAACTCCACACTGGCCAGCTGCATGCCGTAACACAGGCCCAAGTACGGCACTTTGTTTTCTCGGGCATACTTGATGGCATTAATTTTCCCCTCGACTCCCCGCTCTCCCCAGCCAATAGGCACAATAATGCCGCTGGCTGACCTGAGCGTTTTCCAGGCATTTTTGTCGTTTTGTTCTAGCTGTTCGGCGTTAATAAGCTCTATCTGGACGTCGAGTGACTGGTGCCAGCCAGCAAACGAGAGCGACTCCAAGAGCGAGACGTACGAGTCTTTTAGCTCAAACTCACCCGTGGCGATGTACTTGGCGATGATAGCGATGGTGACGGTTTCTTTTTTGGGCGTTGAGATAGAGTCAACAAAGTCACGCCAAGGCTTCAGGGTACTTCGCTGTGCCTCTAGTCCCACTTTTTTTAGCACTTTCTCGTCAAACTGTTGGTCTGCTAGCACCAAGGGTACGTGGTAGATCGTTTCAAGATCTGGGTTCGAAATAACATCAGCAGCGTCGATATTGCAGTAGTAGGCTACTTTTTCTTTGCGCTTGTCATCAATGTAGTGCTCTCCTCTCCCCACAATAAAGTCGGGCTGAATGCCCATTGAGTTGAGGGTGCGCACCGAGAGCTGAGTGGGTTTTGACTTTAACTCATTGATGTGGGAAGGGTTCGGAAAGTAGGTGACGTGGACGTGGATAACGTCACTGGGCTGCTGTAACTTCATGATGCGGTAGGCCTCGTAGTAGATGACGTTTTGGTATTCGCCCGCCGTGCCACCCAGCTCCACCAGGCAGATATCAAACCCGTTGCCCGCTTTTTTTATTCTGCGAATGGCCTCTTGTGGGATGTACATCCAGGCGTCAACGGTAGCACCGTTGTAGGCCAGATTGCGGGTGTTGTCTATCACGGTGGAGTAGATCTGCCCTAAAGTAGTAAAGTTGGTCTCGCCCACTTCTTGGCCCAAGAAGCGCTCGTACGAGCCCAGGTCAAGATCTGCTTCCAGGCCGTCTTCACACAAAAAGACGTCGCCGTGCTCGATAGGGTTGATGTTGCCCGAGTCTAAATTGAGATAGTTTTCACACTTGATGTTGGTGACCGAGTAGCCGCGGCTTTTGAGCAGCATTCCCAGCGAGGCCGCCGTGATGCCTTTGCCTAGGCCCGACAGCACACCGCCAGATACAAAGATATACTTAGTGGGAGTTGTTCCATGATTGCTCACGGAGATGTATTGTAGCTAGAATAAGCCTTTAGGGCAACTTGTATTTTCATTCAATAAAAAGTAAAATTGTTTAAAATATAATGAGTAATTTAGAAAAATTTTTTTGCTGGCGCAAGAATGCTTTGGCAGCTAGCAAAGCGCATCCGGATAAACCTCATGAGTTATCTCCTTTAATTTCTCAAGATGAGGTGTCAAAAATGTTAGATTTTATCACTGATTTGATAAATGAACACGCACGGAATGTGTTCAAAGATTTTGATATAGTGATGCAACTCTATTTAGATGGGCGTAGAGATGATCGGCTGTATAGGTTTTTTAAATCTTGCAGAAAGCCATTTTTGATTTATAGAAGTATTGTTTTCATGTTGACAGAAGAACGGATGATTGATCCAGATTTAAATAACTTTATAAAATTATTGGGAAAATTTAATGATAGTTTTTTCTTGGAAAATAACTCATATGCTACAAAGCTTAGAGCTGCTTTTAACAAAATTAAAGACAATTCTTTTCCAGAGCATGTGCCCACCAGTGGTTTTGCTTCCAGATTTGGGGAGTTGAAGTCTGAAATACTACATTTTTTTGATGAAATGGAAAAAAAACAGTCAGTAGATATTAATTCGTACCATGATTTGCGCAAACTTCTAAAGCATATGTTGAACTACTTTCAAATTTTTGCTTACTTAAATAGAGATGAGATTTCATTGCACAAATTTTATGAGATTAGTCAGTTGGTTGACGTAATGGGGGATACGCATGATACTGCAATTCAACAGTCATTAAAAGGAGAAGTTGAGTATATTAAATACAAAGTTGCCATTGAGGCTGGCTTGTTCTCTAGGGTTAGAGAAGCTCTAACTTTATCCCAATAACTTCGCTATTTGTTTTTCTAACTGCTTACTCCATTCCACTGTGTAAGGCAAGACCATGCGTTGCTGCTTGCCCTCGCCAGGAAGGAGGATAACCACCGAGTGTTTGCCTGGGTGTGACTTGAGGAGGGCGCCCAGCTTGGTTAGCGTTTCCTGAGGGGTTTTTCGCGGAATGAAGATCTCTTTGTGCAGCTTGCTGGCAGTGTGGGTGAGCTCTACTTGGTTTGGCTGCGTAATGCTCTCGACAATGAGCTGAAGCTCCTCATCGCGCTCATCCACCTTGGCGCGCATAATTACCACGCTATCTGACTGGAGGAGTGATTGGTACTGCTCGTAGGTTTTGGGGAATACCACAAAGCTGGCGCTCCCGCTGGCGTCTTCGAGTGTGCCAAACGCCATAGGTTTGCCTGTTTTTTTGGTGGTTACTTCTCGCACCCGGGTCAACACCCCGCCAAAGGTGAAGATCTGCCCCACGTGAATGGTGCGGTCAAGGTCGGCAACTGTTTTATTGGCTTGGCTGCTTGCGACTTCCAGCTGCTTTGAGAGGGGGTGGTCGGTTAAGTACAACCCTAATAACTCTTTTTCAAAGTGCAAAAGCTCGGCGCGCGGGTACTCATCAGTTTCCAAAAAAGTGTCTTGCGGGGCCGAGGCGTGCTCGCTGGTGTTGGCAAAGAGGGTGTCTTGGCCCTCCACCGCCGAGGTGAGCTTGGTGGCAGTGGCGCGAATACTCTCGAGGTTTTCTAGCATACTCGCCCGGTTGCCAAAGGTGTCAAACGCGCCTACCTTGATCAGGCACTCCAGCGTTGTTTTGTTGACTTTTCTACTATCTGTCTCGTGAATAAACTGCGTGAGTGAGACAAACTGCCCCAGTTCTTTTCTGGTTTCTAAAATATTTTCAATCGCGCTGCTGCCCACGTGCTTGATAGCAGTCAGGCCAAAGCGAATAGCGTAGCCATTCAGCGAGCTCTCGTCCGTTTCTAGCGTAAAGGTGTCCGATGAGCGGTTGACATCTGGTGGCAGCACTACGATACCCATGGCTTTGCTCTCCTCGATGGCTCTGGCCACTTTTTCATCGCGTTGGGCAGAGCTACTGGCAGACTCCACACTCATGACAGCTGTCATGTACTCCACGGGGTAGTTGGCCTTGAGATACGCTGTTTGGTAGGCAATCATGGCGTAGCTGGCCGCGTGCGCTTTGTTAAAGCCGTAGTTGGCGAAGGCCTCGATAAAGCCCCAGACTTTTTCCGCCACTGTTTTTTCGTAGCCTTTCTTGATAGCCTCATCCACAAATCGTTTTTTATTTTTATCCAGCAGTGACTTTTTCTTTTTCCCAATCGCGCGGCGCAAGATATCCGCATCACCTAGCGAGTAGCCTGCCATGATGTTGGCGATCTGCAAGATCTGCTCTTGGTAGACCATCACCCCGTAGGTCTCTTTGAGTACATTTTTGAGCGTCTCGTGCGGGTAGATGACGCTGTTGGGGTTGTGCTTGCCTTCTATAAACTGCGGGATCAGATCCATGGGACCAGGCCGGTAGAGTGCTACCATAGCGGTGATGTCTGAAAACTGGTTGGGCTTGAGCGAGCGGGCTACTCGGCGCATACCCGCAGACTCCAACTGAAAGACGCCAAAGGTATCTCCAGCTGAGAGCAGCTCAAAGGTCTTTGTGTCATCGAGTGAAATAGTGTTGATATCAAGGTCATTCCCCGTTATTGTCTTGATGTGGTTGATAGTAGTCTGGATGGTCGAGAGGTTCCTGAGACCCAAGAAGTCAAACTTTAAGAGGCCGATAGCATCATCACTGATGTTGCAATCAAGTGCGTACATGTCGTACTGCGTTACCATCTTGCCTGATTTGCTATCTTGCTGAATGGGGGTGTAGTCGGGCAGTGGTTTGTCGGTGATGATAAGCGCTGCTGCGTGTACTGATGAGTGGCGGATAGAGCCCTCGACTTGCTCTGCTAGGTCAATCAGTTTTTTATACTTTGGTTGGCTGTAGTAGGTGGTCAGCTCTGGCACGGTCTCGACCGCACTGCGCAGGCTCGTTTTTTTGCCTGGGTTATTGGGGATGAGCTTGGCAATTTTGTCTGGTTCTTCGTAGGGCATGCCTAGCACTCGCCCGATGTCTCTGACGGCAACCCGAGCCTCCATCTTTCCAAAGGTGATGACGTGCCCCACGTGATCTTCACCATACTTTTTGGCCACGTAGGCAATCACCTCGTCTCGCCTATCGTCGGCAAAGTCCATATCAATATCTGGTGGGGTGGGACGCTGCGGGTTTAAAAAACGCTCAAATGCCAGCCCGTGTTGGAAGGGATCGATAGTGGTGATGCCCAGCACAAACGCCACCAGTGAGCCTGCTGCCGAGCCGCGCCCAGGGCCCACCCCGATTCCTTGCTCTTTTGCCCAGTTAACAAAATCTTGAGTAATCAGGAAGTAGGTGGCGTAGCCCTTTTGATTGATGATGTCTATTTCGTAGCGCATGCGCTCTTTCATCTCGTTTGTAACGGGGTCAAATTTTTGCTCTAGTCTCTGCCAGCACATCTGCTCAAAGTAGCTGTCGGCAGTTTCTCCTTGTGGTACGGGAAAGTTGGGGAAGATCAGCTGGCCAGTGGGGATCTCGACGTTGCACTGCTCTGCTATCGCAACTGTGTTGGTGATGGCCTCCGGGTAGTCGTGAAAATCACGCATCATCTCTTCGGTTGACTTGAGGTACAAATCTGGCGTATCAAGCATACTCATGCGCTTGGTGTCGCTGATGAGCTTTCTGGTCTGCACGCACAAGAGGGCGTCTTGGGCAACACTATCACCTTTTTTGACGTAGTGGACGTCGTTGGTAGCCACAATGGGTAGCTGCAACTGCTTGGCAATGGCAAGTAGCTTGGTATTAAGCGCGTCTTGCTCGCTACTCCCCTCATGTTTTTGCAGCTCTATATAGAACCTGCCCGCAAACCGCTCGTTGTACCACTTGAAAAGGGCGAGCGCCTCATCGTCTTGGCCTGCCCTGAGCAATCTATTGAACGGACTATTCATGCAGCCGCTCAGTACAATGAGATGATCGCTATATTTCTCAAGAATCTCTTGGTCCATTCTGGGTTTGTACGAAAACCCTTCCAAATGAGCGAGAGAGACCAACTGCATTAAGTTTTGGTAGCCGATGTGATTCATGGCCAGCAGGGTAAGGTGTGCCTGGTCACTGCCCATACGCACCTGTTTGTCAAAGCGAGAATTGGCCGCCATGTAGGCCTCTACCCCGATGATGGGTTTCACCCCCTCTTTCTTAGCCGTGTTGTAGAAGTGAAGGGAGCCGTACATTGAGCCGTGATCAGTCAGGGCGAGGGCAGTTTGGTTGTGCGCCTTGGCTTGTTGGACAAGTTCGGGTAGCTTTCCAAGCCCATCGAGCATTGAGTACTCGGAGTGCACATGAAGGTGGACGAAGTCTGACATGGGTAGGTAGAGGATAGCTTGCTTTAGCACGCCTCGCAAGAGCAATGGTTAGCCCAACTTTATATTCTAGAGCTGTTTCAACTGCCGCTCAATCTCCACCCTCACTTGGCCTGCGTCAGCATTGTTTCCCACCACCCGCATGGCCTGGCCCATAAAGAACCCCAGCACTTGGGTTTCACCAGCTTGGTATTTTGCCACTGCGTCAGGATGCTGTGTTAGTATTTTTTGGATTGTGGTGCTCAGCTGCTGTGCGTCAACGCTACTGCTGGCAGTCTGCTTTTGGTATGTTTTCAGCACCGACTCGGGCGTGCTTTCAGGGTTGATCTCTAGCTGTTTATTCACGAGTGCTGCAGCAATTTTTTTGGGTAGAATGCCTTGTTTTTCTGCTAATGCAAATACACTGTCAAGCCACGCTGTTTGCTCTGCATTGACCACCAGCATCTTTAATGCCTGGTTGTTTAGGCCGTAGGTATCGCTCCAACGGGTTCGCACGCTGCCTGGCAACTCTGGTAGCTGGTGTTGCCATTCTTTAATCTGGCTTTGGGCAAACTGGAAGGGAGGGAGGTCGGGGTCGGGCATGTAGCGGTAGTCGGCTGCATCTTCTTTTGCGCGCTGCGTAAAGGTGATATCTTTTGTGCTGTTGTAGCCTCTGGTTTCTTGTGCTGGAAGCACGCCAGTATCGAGCACTTCGCCTTGCCGCTCTACTTCATGGCTAATAGCGTTTTCTAAAAATCGGAATGAGTTAATGTTTTTGACCTCGACTTTATACTCAGGCAGCTGCCCGCGCTCCGCCTGTTCTGTACTCTGCAGAGAGATGTTTGCCTCCAGTCGCATGCCGCCTTGTTCCATGTCACAGTCAGCAATCTCTAGGTAGCGCATGATCTCGCGCAGATTGCGGCCGTACTCGGCTGCCTGCGCGGGCGAGGTAACATCTGGCTCACTTACGATCTCAACCAGCGGCACGCCAGCCCGGTTGTGATCAATCATGCTAACCTTTTCCCCGTCAAGAGTGGCGTGGATCATCTTGGCAGTGTCTTCTTCCAGATGAATGCGCGTCAGGCGGACAGGCCCGTGGGAGGTCTCTACTGCCCCACCAGTGCAGAACGGAATGTCATACTGGCTGATCTGGTAGCCTTTGGGCAGATCAGGATAAAAGTAGTGTTTTCGATCAAACTTTGAAAATAGGTTGATATCACAACCCAGTGCTAGACCAAGCTTGATAGTCCACTCGATGGCTGTTTTGTTGGCTACGGGCAGTCCGCCTGGCATCCCCAAGCAGACGGGACAGGTATGAGTGTTGGGTTTTTCTGCAAAAAAGGGGTTATTTGTGCAGCCGCAAAACATTTTTGAGGCAGTTTTTAGTTCGGCGTGCACCTCCATACCACAGATGAGGGTGTAGGCTTCAGTCCGTCGGTTGATGGATGGGTTTTGGGCGTTCATTGCTTATTCCTCCAGGTGTTCCAACGTGTTGCTCTCTCAAACGCATCGGCAATTTGGATAGCCCTTCCTTCTTTCCACCACGGCGTGGTGATGTTCATTCCTAAGAAAAGATTGGTGGTCTCATCTCTATAACACGGCACGCTGACGCCAGGCAGCCCGCAGATAGAGCTCGGTTCCAACAGCATGTCTTCTAGCTCGCCAAACATAGCCTGCCCTTCACTAGCGCCACGTTTCTTGGCAAAGCCTGGTGATGACAAGCTAACGAGCGCGTCGTACCTTTCAAACAACTCTTGAAAGTCTCTCATAAATAAGGTGCGGACTTTATTTGCATGAGTGTAGTACTGCTCGGCGTAGCCTTTACTCAGCGTGTAGGTGCCCAGCATGATGCGGCGTTTGGCCTCGTCACCAAAATGAGAGCGATCTCCACCATAGCGAATGCCAGTGTAGCGGGCAAGGTTGCTTGAAACCTCTCCTCGCTGGACTATGGTGTAGACGCCAATCGCGTAGTGTGGGTCAAATGTTGGGGCTGGCTCGACAGTAGCACCGAGGTCTTCAAGCACCTTGAGTTGTTCTTCAAAGCGTGACTTTGTTTCTTCAAACTCCGCAAGATTGTGGTAGATATACCCGATGCGCATGTCTTTGATAGGTTTTTGAAGTGACGCGGTAAAGTCGGGTGTTGCCTGAGGGCTGGTGGTAGCATCAAGGGGGTCGTGTCCGGCAATGGCGTTCAAGAGGATGGCCGAGTCTTCGACTGTTTTGGTCATTGGCCCGGGGCTGTCGGTGGATGACGCCATCGCCACGATGCCGTATCGGCTCACCCTACCGTAGGTGGGCTTGAGACCCACGATGCCACACCATGAGGCAGGCTGGCGAATAGAACCAGCCGTCTCGGTGCCGAGCGCTGCAATGCACATATCAGCAGCGACCGCCGCTGCACTTCCACCAGATGATCCTCCTGGTAAGTAGTCAGTATTTCTGGGGTTTTTTGTCACATCAAAGTCTGATGTTTCAGTTGATGACCCATGCGCCCATGCATCCATGTTGGTTTTGCCTATAAGTACAGCTCCGCTAGACCTAAGCTTTTGTGTAACACTTGAATCAAAAGGAGGAATGAAGCTCTCAAGCACTTTAGAAGACGCAGTAGTAGGCATATCTTTCGTGCAGAAGTTATCTTTAATAGCCAGTGGTATACCCGAAATTTTTGTATTACTTTGCTCCTGAAAGTTTGCATCTTCTTTTATATAAGTATATGCATTGATATCATTATTTTTAGATTGAGATACTTCTGTACACTTTGTTATTAATTCATTAATTGATATATCTTTAGATTTGATCGCTTGATGAGCTTTTTTGAGAGTTAGAGTGTTTAACATTACTTACTTTTCTAAAATACGCGGCACTACTATAAAGCCCTGATACGTTCGATGCGCATTTTTTAGCGCTTGATCCTGGGTAAACATTGTGTCTTTATGTACCTCGTCTTCTCTATATACATTCTCTAGACCAGTGACTTGGTGTGTTGGTTCAACTCCCCCAACTTTTACTTCTTGGAGGGTTTTAATTGTTTCTAGCGTTTCATTAAATGCAGCAGTTAGGTCTTTGTCTTGGTCATTATTTATGGGAATATGCGCAAGTGTTGCTATGTGTTGCGTATCTGTTCGTTTCATGATCTATATAAGCCTTAGTTACTATGGTATGTATTATCACTAGATTAGCTTTGAGTTCAAGTATAAAAAGACTAGCAGGCCCTGTATACTTTGCCTTAATGTTTTCAAAACTGGTTAAAAGCATCTCTCTGCCGCCTCTCATAAGATTATTTTTATTCTTAGTACTCTCTGTTGCTGTACTCACAGTATATTTTTTCAACTTTGAGAATAGAATAAATTTTGGACCCGAGCAAGGACTTTCACTCATTACTTCAGCAGATTATATTCATAAAGACTTTAGCTTGCTTGGACTTGAAAATCTGCAGAGAGTCACATCTCATGGGCATGTGCTTTATTCAGGCTCACTGTACAATTACTCACTTGTTCCATTTTTGGTTCTTTTTAATTATAGCCCTGTAGCACTGACTATACTCTCTGCTCTTAGCATCATTGCTGGAAGTGTAATGACTGCTTTGGTAGCAAAGAAAGTAATATCAAACACGGCTGGAATGTTTACATTTATAGTAAGTGTGTTTAGTGCAGTATATATTTGGCATGCAACGTTTATATGGATACTCAACTATCTTCCATTTATCGGGGCAGTATCACTACTCTGCTTTTATTATTTTAAGGAACAAAAAAATCAGTCTTTGCAGGCTCTATTTTTAGGGATTTTATCAGGAGTAGGCTTTAACTTGCAGTACATGTATGTATTTACGGCACTCTTGGTAGTACTTTCTATATTATTCTTAAGTAAAGAAAAATGTAAGCACACATGTGTATTTATTACTGCTTTTGTTATAGGAAATGCGCCTATGATTCTTTTTGATATTAGAAACGACTGGTATCATTCTCGACTGTTGATGCAGTATGCACTTGATACCTTGCACAATACAGGACAAAGTAAGATTGCGTATTATCACTTTCTGCAATTTTTTCCACTGCTTTTTATTGGAGTTGGCATACTCTTAGAAAGAGCATATAAAAAACTTCCAGTGCTAGCTGTATTACTAGCAGGCGCATACATTTGGGCTAATATGTTGACGCCATTAGTCAACTATAATCGTCCGGTCGGAATGTCTGTAACAGTCGCTGAGCTTGATTTTGCTGCACAACTGATTGCTGCTGAAAACCCTGAGCAGTTTAATATTGCCTCACATCTGCCATTTGATTCAAGTAGGGCGTATCCGCTCAGGTACATACTTGAGTATAGGTATAGCACGACACCTCAAGGAGTAGAAGAATATGCGTCATCAAGTGTGGTGTACGGATTAGCGAAAAATGATATTTCACTCCTTGATGCATTTCCGTGGGAGTTTAGCGCGCACAATCCAGACAAGATAGAGTTGATAGGAAAATTTGCAGATGAATATAGTCTTTACAAAATTGAATGAGGCTAAAAATTGTTTAGTGAGATGGTTTTAAGCTGCCGTATGACCCCTAAGTGCTGCAATTCTCTCTTCTACAGGAGGATGAGTTTGAAACAACCCCGCAAACCACCCTACCGCGTCGCTGCGAAAGCGCAGGGGGTCGGCAATGTACAGGTGGGCGGTGGCTTTGTTGGCAGCTTCAAGCGGCTCGTGGTCACGAGAAATTTTCTCTAGCGCCCGGATCAGCCCCTCTGGGTTTTTGGTCATGCTCACGCCCGTGGCATCCGCCAGGAACTCGCGTCTTCTGGACACCGCCAGCTTGATCAGATTGGCCACAATAGGGGCAAGGAAGGCGAGCGCGATGCCCACCACTATAAAAAAGACCTGAAACTGCGCGGGCGCACGATTGTCATCACTTTGTTTGTTATTGCCAAAAAACGACATGCGTAGCATCCAGTCTGCCAGCAGGGCAATAAAACCCACCAGCACGGTGACAATAGATAGCAAGCGAATATCATAGTTTTGCACGTGCGCCAGCTCGTGGGCCACTACACCCTCAATTTCTGATCTATCGAGTCTACTCAGCAGACCAGTCGTGGCGCAAACCACCGCGTGGTCTGGATCACGCCCAGTCGCAAAGGCGTTCATGGCGCTGTCTTGGATAACGTACAGTTTTGGCATAGGAATACTCTGCCCAATGCAAAGATTTTCAACCGTGGTGTAAAAATCAAAGTACTCGTCTCTCTTGGCTTCTCTTGCCCCTGACATCGAAAGAATGATCTTGTCTGAAAACCAGTACGACGCAAACGAGGTAAGACCAGAGAAAATCAGAGCCACTCCAACAGTGTCAAGCCCATATCCAAATGCTACTGACATGGCGTAGGTAGAGAGCGTGATGAATAACACAAACACACCCATGATGATCCATGAGCGTGTTTTATTTTCTGATATTAGGTTATAGTGATTTTGCATTCTAGCTATAGGATAAAAAATACTACTTGAGAAATAAAATTTTATTTCTCAAGGTTGACTATAGGCTCTTTCATATCTTCTGAGGATACTGTTGTAGCACTGCTGTCTTTTGGCATAACAAGCCCCTCTTCTGGGCCAAACTTAAACAGTGAGGCTACAAGATTGGAGGGAAAGGTGACCAGTAGTTGATTGTAGCGCTGAGTCAAATCAATGAGTAATCGTCTGGCATACATCAGCTTGTCTGCAGTGTCGCGCAGCTCATTCATAAAGTTGGTCACTGTGGCGTCAGACTTCAGCTCTGGATTATCTTCTACTGTAATAGCAATTTGGGGCACTAATTGTTGAATACTATCGAGTGCTTTCTGCATATCTGCTGATGAGCCAGAGCTGCTGGCCGCAGCAATTGTTTTTCGCGCTTCTGCGAGCATCTCAAAGATGCCTTTTTCGTGTTTGAGGTAGCCTTTGACAGCGCTCTCAAGATTGGGAATGAGTGAGGCTTGGCGCTTCAACTGGTTGCCAATTTCTTGAATGCTCGCCTCTATCTTGGTTTTGAGGCTCTGGAGTGTGTTGTACACACTCGCAATGTAGCCGAGTACCCCCAGGATAATGACGCCGATAACGATGTATATAGTCATGAGTACCTTTCGTTTGATCACATCTACTAGTGGCGTCATAATAGCACACGAGGTTCTAGACTGCTAGCATGAAGAGCCTCTGGTGTCTTGAGTGCGACCTTGTCCGTTGTGTTCTGTGGCATAGCGCAGTATAATCCGCTTACTAGCCAAAGCTTGGAAAAACGGTTTGTGGATGAAGCACGGAGCTGTCTACTGCTGAAAAACAAGCAATACATAGAGTCCTGATACGCTGGGATAATCTAGTGGTTATCCCGACACTAGGTGTCGGGGCACGGAAGAGATCGCGTATAGTAACAATAAGTAGCAAATATGGCCTCGTGGTGTAGTGGTTAACATGCTTCCCTGTCACGGAAGAGATCGCCGGTTCGAGTCCGGTCGAGGTCGCCAAAAAGAAGAAATACGTATGTCTTGGGTCTACATCTTGTGTAGCAAAAAAGATAACTCATATTATGTTGGTAGTACCAATAATCTAGAACGGAGAATTGGGCAGCATAACAATGGTTTTTCTCGATACACCAGAGCAAAAATCCCTTGGAAGTTAGTGTATACAGAAACTCATGATTCTCTAAAAGACGCTCGAATACGAGAGCAACAACTCAAAAACTGGAAAAGCAGAGTTGCTCTTGAGAGATTGATAGGTAAAAACAAACAGCTCTGATAGGTCAGGACGGTGTAGTGGTTATCCCGACACTAGGTGTCGGGGCACGGAAGAGATCGCCGGTTCGAGTTCGGTCGAGGTAGCAAAAAGATATTCTAGGATATCTTATAACTTGTAAAATCAAGTGTTTCTAAAACTATAAGATGTCTTATAGTTTTACTACTAACTATAGGTCTTTTTTACGCACCAACTGTGTATTGTCACATGTAGGTAGTTTGGTATAGTACGACTACGTTTCGTATCTATGTCACAAAAACGATTGCAGTCATTTTTAAAGTTTTACAAGCTCCATCAGGTGTTGGTGAGTGTAGTGGCGCTGTGTGTGGTAGTGGGATTAGTTTTGCTGGCAACCTCTTTACTCTCAGGCAACACACAAAATCAACAAGTAGCAGAGGTAAGTGTCTCCCCTAGCCCGAGCGAGCTCATGTTGGCAGATGTCCAACCTGAACAAGAAGTGGTGAAAAGCGAGATTGTTTCAACTCTCTCTCCGCTCGCGCAGGAAGAGGCTGTGACCCAGGTGGAATCAGGCGATGTGCTCAGCTCAGAAAACTGGGTAGGTCCAGAGGCGAGCGCGCCCATGTCCAGTCCTGAAGTAGTTCAAGAACCAGTAACTACTCAAGAAAATCGGGATGTTCAATCTGTTGAGCCAGGAAAAAGTGATTTTGCACCCCTACCTGAACCAACAATGGCACAACAAGTAGAATCCTCTCAAGAAGCAAGCTCTGATTACATTGTTGTGGAAGGTGATACTCTCGAGGCGATTGCTGCTCGTAGTGCTACCTCGGTCGGCTGGCTGGCGCACAAAAATAACTTGAGTAATCCAAATCACATTGAGGTTGGACAAGTTTTAAAGATGCCAGGCTCCTCTCAAAACCAACAAGAGATTGCTGTACAAAGTCAGCAAGATGCTCAGCCGGAAGCAACCCACGTAATGGGTGAAAGCCAGACTGCTGGCACCTACATGGTCCAACCTGGAGATGCGCTGTGGAGTATTGCCGAGAAGCACTTAGGTAGTGGTTATCGTTGGGTAGAGATCTATGAGTTGAATGTTGATACTCTTGGCAACACTCCAGACTTGATTTACCCCAACCAGCAGCTAGAACTACCCAGTGGGGTTATTGGGTAGTACGCGCCCAGTATTACTCATGCTACACTAAGTGCGCGCGGGATTCGTATAATGGCAGTACGTCACCTTCCCAAGGTGAAAGCACGGGTTCGATTCCCGTATTCCGCTCAGAGTACCAGACCACCTTCGTTTTATACATGCAGTTTCAGTTACTTCTCAGCCAAGCTCGCGCCATTCGTAAAAAGTATGCACAGTGGGAAGAGACGCATTTGGGTCAAACATGGACCAAGACTCAGCTAGTTGAAGGTCTGGTGGTGGATGTTGGCGACCTGATGAAGTTGGTGCAGGCAAAAGAGGGGCTGAGAGACATCAAGCATGTTGATGAAAAACTTGCTCATGAGCTTATCGACTGTTTGTGGAGCGTGATGGTAATCGCTGATGCCTATGGTGTTGATCTCGAAAAGGCATTTGTGAGAGAGATGGACGCGCTTGAGGAAAAGCTGTCTGCTTAGATTTTTATACGCACAAAAATTGGTTTAATTCAAGACCTACGGTTGGAGTCTATCCCGTCTGAACCCCGATCGCAGGTCGTGGGTGACAGCGGGGATACCGCAGATTTTCACTGTAACTTCAGTTTAGCACATCAAGAGCCACCTCGGGGATTCGAACCCCGGACCTACGGTTTACGATACCGCCGCTCTAGCCATCTGAGCTAAGATGGCACTTGACCAGATAAATTATAGCATAGGTGTGTTGCGGCTCGAATACTTCGGGGAAGATGCTGTATACTGCTTAGTACCATGCCTACCACTTCTTCACCGCTTCCTGATCAACCAACAACCGAGGGCACTACTTTGGACCATACCGGAGACAACTCGCCCACCTCAAGACTGAAAGAATTTGAAGAAAAAAAGACCGTACGCCGCAGTTTGCTTATTATCGGTTTTAGTGTTGTGTTGTTCCTTTTATTTTTAGTCTTTGGCCTCCCCTTCTTTTTTGGTGTGTTTGTCAATTTGGTGGGTAGCGGCCTAGAAGAAGAAGTTGTTGTGTCGCCGCAATCACCTAGCATCTCGGTGCCATTTGAGGCTACAAACAGTGCGAGTGTGCAGGTGGTAGGATATGCCCAGTCTGGGGCAGAGGTTAGCCTGCGGCGTGCAAGTAGCACCTTGGGTCGGGTAGTAGCGAGTGAGGATGGCTCATTTAGCCAGCTTATTTCTCTTCAGGAAGGAAGCAACACAGTAACGGCAGTGGCTATCCATAACGGTCTTGAGTCTGTGGCGAGCACACCGCTCACCATACTGCTCGATACAAAGCCACCCGCATTGGAAGTAAATGAGCCGAGCGACAACGCCAGCTTTACCTCGCGGGCAGAACAAGAGCTTATTATTTCTGGCAGCACTGACCAAGAGGCGAGCGTTACCATCAATGGCAGGTATACGCCGGTCGCAAGTGACGGGACGTTTACCCTAACCCAGCAGTTGGTGGAGGGTGAAAATACCCTCACTGTGGTAGCTCGTGATGACGTAGGTAACGAAACAACCCGAGAGCTGAGTGTCTCGTTTTCACTCTAGTCTGCTTTTTTTACCCCCAATGCCCAGAGCGTGCTCCAAAAGTAAAGAAACACAAATGGCTGGATCAGGCTTGCGGTAAAGAGGCTGTGCGTCATGAGTGACATGATCAACGCTTTTTGTGTGGCCGTTGTCTTTGTATTAGTCCAAAATTGTACCAAAATAGCACCAACCAAGACCAGCAATGGCACGCCACCCACCAGCAGTATAAGCTGGATACTGTTATCGGGTATCCTATAGAAGATAAATGGTGTGCCAAAGGTGGTCTGTACACCAAACATATCGCCGCCAGTAAGCAACTCTGAGGGAGAGAGGGCAAACTGCTGGAGTGTTTCTCCTCGAGCTTCTACTGTTTGGGTGCGAGTTAGATCAACCCCCAACCCCCCTGGTTTGGGCATGAGGGCATATGTGGTTATGAGCACTATAAGACTTATGATGAATACTCGCGCGTTTTCTTTTTTTGCTGTTTGGGAAAGTAGGAGCATTACACCGTGCCCAACCAGAAACGCCAGCCAGACAGCCCGAGACACCGTAAGGGCGATGCCAATGGTAAATAAAAAGGTGCATACCCAGCGTACTGTGCTTTTTTTGAGACGCAAGCTTAAGATGTAACCAAAGACAAACAACAGACCGGTAAAGCTAGGGTCAAAGAGCGTGCTAATTAGCCTATAGTAGTGATCGTCCCAGCCAAGGGCTGTGAGAAACCGAGTATCTGGAAGTAACACATACTGGAGTAGCCCGAGCCACAGGTGCCCCAGCAAGCTCAAGAGTATCCAGCCCCTCAACTCTTTTCTTTTCACACTCTGTGTCAGGCTAAAAACAAACAAGGCATAGAGCAGTAGTCGCCCGGCGTAGAGCAGCGTGATGCCGTCATGCTGGACAAGCACCTCAAGGCCTACCTGTAAGCTGATCCACCCGAGTGTAAGTACAATAAGAGGTTGCTTTTGGAGAGTATGGCGGATCTGATTGAAAAAAGTAGCACTAGACTTAGTTTTCAACATCAGTACCATCCAAGAAAAAACAGCGATGCTGATGGATAAATCATGTAGGTAGAGCGCTCCGGTAGGTAGTTGTATGCGTCCAAGTTGTCCCAAAGTAAGGACAACAAATGTGGCGATACCGCTAATGCGGTAGAGTGTCTGCAGCATGCGTGACGAGTGCTTTGTGGGTGACGAGTACAATAAACGGTAGTGCTATGAGTCGAGAGTAAGCAAGTCCTTGCGCTACCCCTATTAATCCCCCTGAAGGACCAAGGAGCATAATGCCGATAATCATCAAAATAAGAGTAAGTACCATATGAGCATTCATCAGCTGCACTTTTTTGAGGGTAAACAACACCATGTAGGGCAAGAGCATGGCGCTGTAGAGAATGCCAGCAACCAAGAGCCAGCGCACACTGGGCACAATTTCGGTCCAGTTTGGGCCTAAAATAAGATCTACAAAGAACTCTGGGGCAATAAACAGTGGAGCTGCTCCCAGCACCACCACTCCTAGAGTAAGGGAAAACACTTTGTAGTAGGTGTGTAGAAGAGTCTTTCCGTCTTCTTGCAGTGTATTAAAGGTGGGAAAACTACTATGGGCAAACGATTGACTGAGCGCGTAGGTTGCCTTGTGGGTAAGCCCGTACGCATTGTGATACAGACCGAGTGCTTGAGCAGAGAGGAGCTTGCCCACCAAGAGGTTATCGACATTTTCTAGACAGTACGAAAGGGCGGCATTCAGGCTAAAGCGTTTGGTGTGCTCTAGAATTACTCTCCCCTTTTCTTTTGAAAACCAAAATCGAGGGGTAACAGCAAACATCTGAAATGACAGTAGTACTTCAAATACTGCTGCTCCAATGAGTGCTACCACCAGTGCCCAGACCGAAGGAAAAAAAAGTGCGATCACAACTGCAAGAACAGCCTCAACGCTCTGAATAACTGCGTGGTACATCGCCTCTGTTCCAAAACGAAACTCTTTCTGCAGAGACACTACCATGGGGTTAATAGCACCTTTGATAATGGGAACAAGTGCGGTTGCTGCAGTCAGCACAAACAGTGGTGGTTGGTTGTAACCATGCGCGAGTAAAGCTCCAAGTACTATCATCAAAACAGCAATCAATACACCCCGCATGAGTGCTATGACCCAGGCAGTATCAACATACTCGGCAATGCTCCCTTTTTTTTGCAACAACGTAATATTAACGCCTGTTTGGGTGAGCGCCTCGGTGATGCCCAGGCTTACTAATACCAGTGAAAACAAACCAAACTCTTCTGGGGTTAAGAGACGCGCCAAAAAAAACAACTTAATGAGAGACAGCACTCCTGTGCTCAGCTTGAGCACGCTTTGCCAAGAAAATCCTCTCAGAACGGTGGTATGCATGCCCATTTTTTCATTGTAACACTTTTGTGACTTGCAGAGCGGGAGTGAGCGCGTCATACTACCCAAATGAGCGTTCTTCGGTCAGTGGGGTCGTTATTCCTCGATCTTATCGAAACCATTGTGATTGGTTTATCACTTTTTTTAGTGGTGTACCTTTTTTTTGTGCAACCCCATCAGGTAAATGGTCAGTCGATGGTGCCCAACTTTCAAAATGGTGAGTATGTCTTGACTGACAAAATTAGCTATAAATTTAATGATCCACAGCGGGGAGATGTGATTGTTTTTCACGCGCCAGAGGCTGCCCACTGCCCCACAGGTACAGGGTGTGACTTTATTAAGCGCATTATTGCCATACCAGGCGAAACAGTCAGCGTGCATGATAATGCTATCTATGTGAACAACCAGAAGCTCGATGAGAGTACTTACATTCCTAGTGAGTACCCCATTGAGGCTGGGTTGTTTACTCGCGGGCGTGAGGTTACTCTTGGAGCAAATGAGTACTTTGCTCTTGGTGATAATAGACCGTATTCAAGTGACTCAAGAGCCTGGGGGCCAGTGCCTCGCTCGGCTATTGTTGGTAAGGCCTTTTTTAAGTATTGGCCGAGTGGTGTTATTGGTCCTGTCAAGCATGCTGAGTATAACGGTACCTTTACTGCTGTAGAATAATGAGAGTCGTCGATCCACTCAAACTTATTTCGCTCAACATCGAGGGAAGCAAGCATCTTGATCGCATCATTCCGTTTTTACAAAGCGAGCGGCCAGACGTGATCTGCTTACAAGAAGTCTTCGAGAAAGATTTGGTGGAGTTTTCTACTCAGCTTGCAATGGAGTGTGTGTTTGCCCCATATGGAAAGGTGACTACCCCCAATCGCTATAACATACCAAACAATGGTCCTTGGGGTGTGGCGTTACTAACCAAGAAGACTCCAGATACTGTGGAAACCCACTACTACAAAGGAGCAGGTGATATGCCAGAATTTAGCACGCCAACCTCTGTTGACAGAGTACTTTTAACAGTCCAAATTTCTCATCAAGGGTGCGCGTACCCCATAGCTACGACGCACTTTACTTGGTCATCTGGAGGAGAACCAAGTGAGGAGCAGCGTCAAGACCTGGATGCTCTTCTTTCATGCCTTGAACAGTACCCCGACTTGGTGCTGTGTGGAGACCTGAATGCCCCGAGGGGTGGTGAGATTTTTGATATGTTTTTGCAGCAGTTTCATGACTATCTGCCTTCAGAAATAACTACAACTATAGACAAAGACCTGCATTATGCAGGTGATCTACAGCTTGTCGTTGACGCACTGCTCTGCAAAGGTACCTACTCTGCCCAGAATGTACGGGTGGTGGGAGGAATGAGTGACCACATGGCTGTGGTGGGAGAGATTGCTCCTACTTTATAATACTTTTTTCGTGAAATACGTCATAATTTTTGTGAAATTAGCTATTTTTTCCGTATATATCTGAGTGCAAGTACAAACAATAAACATACAAAACCAAAGATTGCAAGGAATGGTGCCTGACTCGCATCAAATGGAAAAGTTATCATAATTTACTCCCCAACCCCATAATTACGTCTAAATCTCGCTGTGTAGTTTCAAGGTCCCCTTTGAGGGTAATAGTAATTTTAGTGGCGCGTGCTGACCGGCTGACCCTGACGTTTGAGTGTGCTTTGAGTAAACCATCGAGCTTTGTTTTCCACTGTTTGAGTGCTTGGTCATCCACCTGCAGCACCTTGGGGCCTGCAATGCGCCTCGGTTCACCCTCCTCTCTTTGGTCAAGGTAGCTACGCACCGCTTGCTCGGTATCGCGCACAGTCAGGTTTTCTGCCAAGACTGTCTTAAATACCGCGATCATATCAGATGTTGTATGTAAGCCCAGGAGTGCTCTGGCATGTCCCTCGGTAATCTGGCCAGACACCAGGCCATCGGTGACGGCGTCAGGTAGCTCCAGTAGCCTCAGGGAGTTGCTCACATACGAGCTTGATTTACTCACTTTCTTTGCGATCTCGCCCACGCTGTAGCCAAAGTCACGCTTCAGCTGCTGGAAGGCTTTCGCCCGCTCAACAGCACTCAGGTCTATGCGTTGGACGTTCTCGATGATGGCCAGCTCGAGCATTTCTTTGCGAGTAGTTTTGCGCAGTACAACGGGCACCTCGGTGAGTCCTGCCATCTGGGCGGCTCGCCAACGACGCTCACCGGCTACAATTTGATGGCCGGCCGGTGTCTGGGCAACAACGATAGGCTCTAGGATGCCGTACTGCTTGATGGAGTCGGCTAGCTCGGCGATATCTTCTTTCTCGATGTAGCTGCGAGGTTGGTAAGGGTTGGGCTGTAGTGTTTCTACTGCCAGTAACTGGATTGAGAGCTTAGCGTCAGACATACCATTGGTATACCACAGTACTGCTTAGAGTGATAGTAGAACACGCGTTTCAAAGAGGGAAGTTAGTTGGCAGCAACTACACTGACGGTGGTTTTGCCGTGGCGTTTGCCAAACTGTACGGTGCCATCTTGCATAGCAAAAATAGTGTGGTCTTTACCCATACCAACACCTGCTGCTGGCCTATATACAGAGCCGCGTTGGCGCACGATGATCTGCCCTACCGCAACCGCCTGACCACCAGACTTTTTGAGCCCTAGGCGTTTGCCGTGACGCTTTCCCTGGGCGTGTTGGGCGACTTTTCCTGATGCTTTGACTTTTGACATAGTAGATGTGTGCTATTTTCTATACTCGAATTGCCGTATCTCTCGTTGTACCGCTGCATTTTTTCTAGAGTACAGCAGCGGCTTAGACAGTGAAGTGTACCCAAATGTCTCGAGTTTGTCAATCAGACTGTGGAGGTTGTAGGTGCGTTGTTTCTTTTTAAAACGTATGGTGGTGTTAGGAAAAATAATGACCACCCGAGCCCCATCTTGCAGAATGGTGCGCCAGTGTTTGAATGCACCCAGATAGAGTCGTTCAAGACCCGTGAAGATATGCTCGACCTGTGAAGGTCGAGGGGTTTGTTTCCCCAAGAATGGCTCGGTGACGATAGTAGAGATACTGTTTGGCTCTAGAGGTACTGGTTGGGTGGCATCGTGCTCAAAAACATGAGCAACGGGCGAGCTTTCAAAGTGTGTGGCAAACCAGCCGATGTTGCTGTTGGTGCCAACTACTGCCTGGGAGTCTTGGTCTGAGCCGTATATGCTCGTCATGCCCACTTGGAGTGCTTCAAGCAGTACCGTGCCAGTGCCGCAAAATGGATCGTACACATTGGTGGTGTCTGGAATATCAGTCAGTACAGCGGGTCCCAGTGCAAGATTGACCATCATCCGAGCTACCTTTGGTGGCAGCATGCCTTTTTTCCTGTTCGCATAGGGTTTTTTTCTGTCTACCGCGCTCCACTCGTCAATGTTTTGCACCGCAACTGTTTTTGCAATTATTGTTTCTTGATCAGTTGTAATGATCAGTATTTCTTGCACCTGTTTTTGATGAAGTAGTACCGAGGCTGAGAGTCCTGTGCGCGAACCGGTAACATAGCGAGCGGTCTTTCCTTTTTCAATAAGTGTTTGTTTGATGGTTTGGACAGGAAACTTAGGCACATGATCTCGGCCAAGCTCTGCTATTGAAAACACAACTTTGTGCGTATCTTGAGAAAGTAGAGTGTTGAGCACTGACTTAGTGATGTCTTCAACTCCCGCGTTTTGTGATAGGGTTGTTTCATGGCGCAGTATCTTGATTGTGCCTCCCAGTAGTGATTGGAGCTCTTGCGCCGAGCGAGTGGTGATTATCTTACAGAAATGGAGGTTAATCTGTGTAATGCTGCAGTCTGCATCGGCAGAAAGCACCCGAGTAATCTCGGCAATGGAAAGATCTGGTGTGTTGCCCAACTGAGCGTAGAGTGTATTCATAACTTTGGATGCAAGACGCGAGTATGTACCAAAGGTGGCAACACACAAAAAAGAAAGTTACTTTGTCGCAATACTCTGCACAGTAAAGGTAGTTTGTGGCTGTCTATGGCCGTATACTTTGCGGTAGCGTGACTTTGACTTGTACTTGAGTACTCTGATTTTTTTACCCTTCCCGTGACCATCAACAGCAAGGGTAACGCTGGCTCCCGCTACTACTGGTGTGCCAACACTACCTGCGGTTTTTTTCTCATCATCACCAACAAACAAAACATCGGTTACTTTGAGTGTTTTTTTCTCACCTGTATCAACAGTGTTGGTAACGAGCGTGTCTCCAGCCCGAACGGTATACTGCTTTCCAGCAAGTTGAATAATAGCGTACTGCATAGAGCGAGTAGTATATCATAGACTTTAGGCAATGTGGAGCGACTGCTTGTGAAGAGTATTTCTGGTAGTTGCATGAACGACCCCCAACAGGATGCAGAGGGCAATCAGAGAACTCCCTCCAGCAGAGAGAAAGGGAAGGGTGAGCCCGGCAATGGGAATAAGCCCTATGTTCATGCTGATATTAACACCAGCTTGAAACAAGATAAGCGCCCCTGTGGTAAGCGCGATGAGTGAGGGGTCTGTCTCTTGATGGTAAAAAAAGAGATAAAAGCAGTACCCTATTAGCAATGCGTACATAGACACGACCAACAGTGCCCCTATAAATCCATACTCCTCGGCAATAGCAGAAAAAATAAAGTCAGTTTGGCGCTCTGGTAAAAACTTTAGGTGTGACTGCCCGCCCTCCCCTACCCCCGTCCCCGCCACCCCCCCCGCGCCGATAGCAATGAGTGCTTGTTGGGCATTGTAGTGGCGTTCTGTTTCCTGTGAGCTTCCTGCGACAAATGAGTAGACACGCTCTTTTTGGTACTCACGCAAAACAAACACCCATGACAAGACGCTGGATATAAGTAAGATAGAAATGAGCCAGGTGGTTTGTTTTGCGGTAATGCCCCGTGCCCAGATAGTGACGCCGAGCGTCATTGCAAAGACAATAGTGGTGTCCAGATCAGGCTCGATCATAATTAGTGCTGTTGGAAGAGCTACCAGCGCAAGTGTGACAAGTAGATGCTTCCATTTTTTGAGTGAGTGAGTGCGGGTATACCAAATAACTACTAGCATCGTGCATAGCACAGCAAACTGTGATGGCTGGAACACAGCAACGTCCCCGATAGCAATCCAGCGGGTAGTGCCGCGAGTGGTGGAGGCAAGAAGGAGTGTAGCAACCAGTGAGCCTACTACTCCCAACCACAAAAATGGGCTGTAGCGTAACAACATGTTTGTTGGTATGCGTTGGACTATAAAAAATACAGCAAAACCCACTGCATAAAAAACCGCCTGGCGAAAGGCAAGTGCTTCGTCAATCCCCATCAAAGTACTCAAACTGAGTAAGGCAAATAGAGCCAAGAGGGCGGGTAAAAACCATCGATGCATGAGACTAGTATAGCGCACCTAGATCACTACTTGATAGATCAAGCGCGTATTCTGGGAGCATCTTCCAGCGATCTTTCAAGCGTTGTGCTGGTTTTTGCTTCTATCTCATGCCTCCAGTCTTCCGGCCAATCAGACAGGCTCACAACCGCGTGTTGTCCTACACTCAAGCCCGCTTCTTTGCGTAGTTTTTGAATGCGGCGAATCAGCTCTCTGGCTTCTCCCTCAACTTTGAGTTCTGGAGTAATGCGGGTATCAAGCTGGGCAGTTGTTTTCTCACCCACTTGGTTCCAAACCACTGTCTTGATATTCACCTCTTCTTTGAGCACCTCCAAAAGCTCTGCGGACAGCCTGGGTTGTGGTGAAGAAATAATGACCTCGCCGAGTGGTTGGCGTACTTTTATACCAGCAGCACTTCGCTGTGCGTGGATAATCTCTACCAAAGAACGCAGCAGCTGCATCTCTTGCTCGAGCGTTGCGTCTAGGTAGTGCTCGCGCGTGCGCGGCCAGTCTGTATGGTGAATGCTCGTTTGATCATCAACCAACGCGTGGTGCACCCACTCGCTAAAAAAGGGAGTAAACGGTGCAAAAAGAGTAGCAAGTGTAGTCAGTGTTGTGTAGAACACTGCCCGAGCCTCACCCTCTCCGTCGCGAATACGATCTCTGCTGCGCCTGAGATACCAGGTAGAAATTTCTGAAACAGCATCAATCAAAGCCCGACTAGCCTTGACAACGTCGTAGGAATCAAGATGAGTGGTTACTTCCCGTGTGAGCGAAGAAAGTTTGCTGAGTATCCAACGATCCATCACGTGAAGGTTGCTTATCTCTTCTTCTTTTGTCTGTGTGTAGTCACTATCTGTATCAGCATAGAGGGTGTAGAACGCCACCATGTTGTACCAAATCAAAAACACGCGCTTTCGCAAATCGGCCACATCACTTTCTTGAAAACTCAAGTTTTCACCCTTCATCACTGGTGAGCTCATCAGATAGAGGCGCAAGCTGTCAGCTCCGTATTGGCGTACTACCACCATGGGGTCGGGGTAGTTTTTCTTTGATTTGCTCATTTTTTGCCCGTCGCTGCCCAAGATGTTACCTGTGGTGACCACATTTTGAAAGGCAATAGCATTAAACACTCCCACACTCATCACATGCATGGTGTAAAACCACGCCCTGGTCTGGGCAATGTACTCTGAGACAAACTGCGCAGGGTAGGTAGCGTCAAACTCTTTTTTGTTGGCAAAAGGATAGTGTCTGGAGGCAAACGGCATCGAGCCCGACTCCACCCAGCAGTCAAACACTTCTGGTACACGCTCCCCTTTGATTGTTTTTTTGTCATCTACCCAGACTGCAATAGGATCAACAAACTCACGGTGAATGTCGGTGAGATCAGCAACTTGACTTGGTTCAACAGCCCATTTTTGCAGCTCTTCCAAAGAACCAATGACTCGCCTGTACTCGCCATCACTACTACACCAAATAGGCATGGGTGTACCCCAGTAGCGTGAACGCGAAATATTCCAGTCTGGTGCTGCCGCAACCCCCTTGCCAAATCGACCGTACTTCAAGTGTTCAGGAAACCAATTGATTTCTTCGTTTGTTTCAAGCATTCTCTCTTTGAGGTGCTGCACATCGATAAACCACGCAGGCTCCGCACTGTAGTAGAGCGGCGTTGAGCAGCGATAGCAATAGGGGTACGAGTGAGTAATTTTTTCTAGGAAAAACACTGCTCCTCTAGTTTCAAGATCTTCAATAATGCGCTTCTCTGCTAATTTATAAAATGCATGCGGGGCAACCGATACCCACTCAAAAAATTTGCCTTCAGAGTCGAGAGTTGGTATGAGTGGTAAATCGTAGGTTTTAGAAAGGGTAAAGTCATCCTCGCCGTACATGACGGCTGTGTGCACGATGCCAGTGCCGTCTTCTAGACTCACAAAATCAGCTGGTAACACACTCCAGGCGTCTGTTGTGGCGTGCTCTTCTAGATAGGTAAAGAGTGGCTGATAGCGCGTGCCCACCAGCTCTGCACCTGTTTTTGTCTTGATTACCGTGTGCTCGCTTTCGCCGAGTATGGAGTCGAGTCTCTCTGTTGCCAGCCACACGCGAGTCTCTTTGGTATACACCAGTGAGTACTCTGCCGACTCATCAACAGCAAGTGCTACATTACCCGGTAGCGTCCAGGGAGTCGTGGTCCATGCCACAAAGTAGGTTGGCTCTGAGGGCACGCTGCCATCTGGGTTGGCTGTTATTTGAAAGAGTGGATAGATAGACCAGTCCTCCGTATCCTCGTAGCTATTATCCATGGCTATTTCAAAGTTTGAGAGTGGCGTAGCACAGCGCGGGCAGTACATGACTACCTTTCTGCCTTGGTAAACCAAGTTTTTGTCATAGAGTTGCTTAAAACCCCACCAGACAGACTCCATGTAGCTGGTGTCCATTGTTTTGTAGCTACGCTCAAAGTCAACCCACCTACCCAATCGGTTGATGATCGTCTCCCATTCTTTGTCTAGCCTGAGGACTTCAGCACGACACGCCTGGTTAAATGGGGCAACCCCCATTTCTTCAATGCCCTTTTTTCCGCCCTTGATGTCCAGTTGTTGTTCGATCATGTTTTCGATAGGCAGTCCATGACAGTCCCAGCCCCAGACACGCTCGACACGAAAGCCCTTCATAGTTTGGTAGCGAGGGATAACATCTTTAATCGTTGAAGCCAAGAGGTGTCCGTAGTGTGGCATGCCAGTAGCAAAGGGAGGCCCGTCATAAAACACGTAGGGTTTGTCTTTGGGGCGCATCTCCACTGATGCTTCAAACGCATGGGTAGTGTTCCAAAACTGCAACACAGCTTCCTCCATTTCTGGCAAGTTTGGTTTGGCGGGTAGTTTTTTTGGCATTATGATATTTCTTTCTGATAGGTATTAAAAAACCTCGCCTCCTTTTTTCCTGTAAAATAGCTGTAGTCGCTAAAAACACGGTCAAAAGGTAAGGACGAGGGACAACTCGTGGTACCACCTTACTTACTTCTCATTAGTCGCTGTAACGGGCGCACCCGGCAAGGTCTATTAGACCTCTAAGGCTGTTCTTCTCGCTCCTTGCCAAGAGATAGCTTGACTTAAGTGGATTGAGAGTAGTATAACACATTTTTTACTGCAAGCTTTGAAGGTATCTTTCAATAGCATCAGATAGTTCTTCAAGAGTTACGTATGCTTCACCTACTTGGCATTTGTTGGGTGTAGACATAATCAAAAAATTTTTTTGGTGGGCAAGCGCTTCCAAATATGCAAGCGTTGCTTCTGGTGACTGCAGTAGTGCTATAAGTTGCCCCACTGTAGCAACCGAGACATTACTCAAAGCAACAACATATGTCTCATGTTGCTCAACACCAGGAAGCGTAGTTTGTAGAAAAAATCTTCCACAGAAACCATCTGTGATTATAGGGGTGTTTCTATCAGGTTTTTCCCCCGCAATGATAGTATTTATCATAAGCTTATCTACAAATTGGAGGTGAGGATTGCGAATACCTTTTGTGGATGCATGTGGGTACTTCTGTTGAAATGCAGGATATTCTGGGTGCCAACTTGAAGTAATAATAATGACGGGTAGCGCAGTATCATGAAACATATCGATGACAAACGCTAGCTCTTGGGCCGTAGAAGGCTGAATAAGTAAAACCTGATCTTCTTGGTCGTGTGTAAGGCTGTCATCTAAAACAAGCGGTTCTTGTGTTTGTGGCCAATATATTCAACATAGTTTTTGACAGCAGCAACCCACTGATCTTTACCACGTTGAGATGCAATACTAACTCTTCTGCCGCAAAAACGCAGGGATCTCAAAGTCATCATCACCGACAAGGTCATCTTGGGCGGAGGTGTTTTGTTGCGAGCTGGTGCTGGAAAATGCATTCTGGCTAATGAATGATGACGGGGTGTCGTCGTCTCCTCCTCTCGAAATCTGCCCCGAGGTGAGTGGTTGGGTAAAGCCTTGAGGCGCACGATCAATCTTTTCTGGCGTAGTAGGCTCTGGCTCTGGTTTTTCCCTGACTCTTGATTGTGAAGAGCGAGAGTAAGCGCCAAACATAGTGCGGGCCGAACCAGCAAAGCCCATCTGGTCTTCGTGGAAGCCTGTCGCGATCACGCTGATCTTAATCTTGTTACCCATCTCTTCATTGATGGTAGCGCCAAAGATAATGTTGGCGTCAGGATCGGCGGCGTTGGCGATGATGGTGGAGGCATCAGAGACCTCGGTCATGGTCATGTCGGGTCCACCGATGATGTTATAGAGCACGCCTTTTGCCCCATCTATTGACACCTCAAGAAGTGGAGAGGAAATAGCCATGCGGGCAGCAGTGGCTGCGCGGTTTTCGCCACTGGCCTCGCCAATGCCCATCAGGGCAGAGCCAGACTCTGTCATGATGGTTTTAACGTCAGCAAAGTCAACATTGATCAGCCCTGGTACGGTGATAAGGTCAGAGATACCTTGCACACCTTGGCCCAGTACGTTGTCGGCTAGTTTGAAGGCATCCAGGAATGCCATTTTTTTGTCCACCACGTCCATCAGGCGTTGGTTGGGGATGACGATCAAGGTATCAACCGACTCTTTGAGATTTTCAATGCCCTCTTCGGCAGACTGCATGCGGGGTACGCCCTCAAACGCAAACGGCTTGGTCACCACCGAGACGGTGAGTGCCCCCGCCTCTTTGGCGATCTCGGCGATAATAGGTGAGGCGCCCGTGCCGGTACCACCGCCCATACCGGCGGTGATGAACACCATGTCAGTATCAAAGAGCATGTCTTTGAGTTTCTCATGACTTTCTTCAGCTGCTGCCCGCCCCACTTCTGGATCAGCGCCAGAGCCTAGGCCTTTGGTAAAGTTACTGCCTATCTGCACTTTGGTGTCGGCTTTTGAGGTAAGTAATGCTTGAGCATCAGTGTTGATAGCGATAAACTCTACTCCCTGGATTTGGTTGGAGGCAATCATCGAGTTGACCGCATTACCCCCACCCCCCCCTACTCCGATGACCTTAATTTTTGCAAATGTGGTGTTAGTTGGTTTGACGAGTGCCATAGAGATCTTTACTAGTTCAGACTATATCGTTACTTATCGTGTAATTTATGTGGTTTGTCAAGACGTGAAATAGGTGGTTACGGTAGTATTGACTTGAGTAGCTGCAGGAGTTTTTTCTTGATTGTTTCGAATGAGGGGGTGCCTGAAAAAGAGGGAAGTGAAAACTCACTACTTGATGCTGCGGGTAGTGTTTGCGCACCGTACTCAAGCAGTCCAATGCTGGTGACGTAACTGGGGTTGTTGATATCCGAGAGAATGCCCGAGATCTCTTTTGGTGTGCCGATACGAGCGGGGAGCTTGAGCTCTCTTTTGGCAATTGAGACAAGATGGGCGGTACGCGCCCCACCACCGGTGATGACGATGCCAGCGGGGATATCAGCCAGCACATTTTTTTGCTCTAGCTTTTCATGCACGAGTGAAAAAATTTCTTTGATGCGTGGGGTCATGATGGCATCAACGATGCTACTTTTGGAGAGTGGTTCGGCATGTGGATCGCCAGTAATGCCAGTGATATCAAGCATGTCGGAAGCCTTTCTTCGTTTTTGAAAGTCTTGTTTTGACTCGCCTGCAATGGGTTTGAGCACCGTTTCGCTCTCGTTTGAGATCTGTAGTTTGATCTCTTCTGCGGCGTCGATGCTGACCCTGCAGCCAAGCGCAATGTCTTGGGTAATGTGGCGGGCTCCAACGGGAATAGAGTCAGAGTAGGTCAGTGAGCCGTCAATATAGACACACAACGATGTGGTGCCTGCCCCGATATCAATGATCGCTACGCCTAGTTCTTTTTCTGTTTCTGATAGCACCACTTGAGCAGCTGCAAGCCCAGAAAACACAAATCCATCCACGGTGATGCCTAGGTCACGCAGCACCTTTTCGCTATTTCTGAGTGTGGTTGACATGCCGGTAATGATGTGTGCTTCAGACTCAAGCCTTACTCCAGTCATACCGACAGGATCTTTGATACCTTCTTGACTATCAACTTTGAAGTCTTTAGGAATGACATGAATGATCTCTCGCTCGCTGGAAAGTGAAATAGCCCGAGCTGCCTCAATGACGCGATGGACGTCTTCTGGTGTTATCTCTTGGTTGGGGGCAGCGACCGCCACCACTCCTTTTGAGTTAAGCGAAGAAATATGAGCGCCCGAGACCGAGACGTATGCACTTTCTATTTCTTGACCAGCCATGCGTTCTGCCCCGTCCACACTTTCAGATACGGTACTGAGCACCTGCTCAAGGTCAACAATTTGGCTTTTACGCATGCCCTTCGAGCTTATAGCACTTACTCCAGTTACCTTGAGGCCAACTTCTGGCTCTCTGGTAGCGATCAATGTTGTGCATTTGTCGGTACCGATATCAATAGCAGTGAGGTAATGGTGTTTGGACATAGTAACAAGATGCGCACCCTTGACTAGGCTACTGCATAGTTTCCAGCATAGCAAATTTTATTCTAGATGCGAAGTACTGGGAGGCGAAAGCGCATGTCTATCTCTCGAATGGTGGTAGTAGATTGAGTATAGTCTGGTGATGAAAGAAGCGCCTCAAGTGTGTCAAGCGTGCCACTGTCTGCTGACTGGGTAATAAGCACTGTGGGAAATGCATCATTGTGTACTGCTATGTGATGGGGCGTTGTGATGGTAATGGTGAGCGGTGTACTTGAAAATACTTGATGAGTGCTGAGTAGCTCTACTAACGTAAGCAGTGATGGAGAAAGCACTCCGTTGCTCTGACACATTTCAGTACTTTGACAGGTAAGATGCAGTGCTGTTTGTGTATGGTAGGGGATGATCACACCAGTTTGGGAGAGGCCGTAGAGCTCGTCATTACTACTGAGTGTGTAGATCTGTTCGAGTGGAGAAATACGCACTTTGAGTGTCGTTGGTAGTGTTTTGGAGATAGTAGTAATGACAAATGGAGCATGAGTGGTGTCTGTGCGAATGATCTTTTCTATATCTATAAAAAACAGAGGTCTTCCCTCAAGAGTATCGAAGTACGCACGTTCTTGCTCACTACAGGGTTGCTGCGTGTCTGCGTAGAGGCACTGGACTTCATGAATGCGGGGTATAGCAAGGAAAACAAGAGTGCTGCACAGTAAAAAAGCAGGCGCGAGTACTCTCTGGATCATACTCCACAACAGAGACGACGAGCGACCAACAGCTGTTGTCTTTGCTGTACTGCGTGGTTTTTTACTTCGCTTCATGGGGTACTTTTGTAGCTGGGAGAACTGTTTGTATCGTTTTATAGAGTGTTTGCGCGCTGTTGTATGGTAGCTTTTTCTTACTTCTTTGTAAGCTTTGTCTCATTTTGGTATGAGCAGTTACTACTTTTTTAAGTGCAGCGATAAGTGAGCGAGGGTTGAGTCCGCTTTGCGCAAGCACCACTGCTCCACCAGCTTTTTCCAGCGCAGCTGCCCCGACAGCTTGCTCGTCATAATGTGAGAACGGTAGTGGAATGAGGACGCTTGGTATACAAAAATACTGTAGTTCCTGGAGCGTGTTTGCCCCTGCTCTTGAAACAACGCTGTGGGTGTGCTGGTAGATCCAGGCTAGTTCTTTTTCGCTGATCCAGGGGCGAATGGCGTAGCGTTTTTGTTTGGCAGGCGAGAGTTTCATGCGCACACGCTCTAATTCTGATTGGTAGTTGCGCTGGGCAGTTGGGTTGCCACACTGATGAATGACAGAGAACGTACGAGTAAGCTCGCCAATGGCCTGACTAATGGTGGTGTTGATGATCTCAGAGCCTTGGTTGCCACCGGTGATATAGAGCAGTGGTTTGTCTGTGTGAAGAGTGAGCCAAGGTGGGGTGGGTGGGTGGGGTGTGGTCAGACCGGCGCGCATGAGATTACCCGTCAAGACCGCCTTTTTTTGGGCAGCTTGGTGAGCGCCTCTGGATGAGAGACCGCTACTTTCTTTGCAAGTGGGGTGATAACTCGGGTTGCTCGCCCCAGCACTCTGGTTTGCTCATGCGCCACGATGGGGATGCGTAGCGCCCAAGCAGCAACTGCAAGTGGCACTGCTTGATAACTTCCAAACGAGACAAAGACATCTGGTTTTTCTCTAAACAGCACTCGCACAGCCGAGAGAATACTCAGTGGTAAGAGAAACGCTAGTCGCACCCACTCGCTGATGCTCCCAGTCGAGATGCGTGGGGCCTGAAACGCAATGAACTGTGCGCCCACTACCTCAACTTCATTTTTTTCTTGCGATGGTTGTTTGTGTTTGGTTTGAGAAAACGATCGACCAAAAAAAACTACTTCATGAGTAGCATCTTGAGCCTGAATATACTGGATGAGCGCCACTGCAGGAGTAAGATGACCACCAGAAATACCGATTTTCATGATTCGCTTGCTATGCGTAGGATGATACCAGACGAGAACAATACCATAACCAGCGCCGATCTACCATACGAGATAAAAGGGAGCGGAATGCCGGTCAAGGGCACCAGGGCCACAATTGCACTCAGGTTTAAGATCATCTGCATGCCTACCCACAACACAATGCCGTAGCCCAAGAGCTGCACTGCTGGCTCATCATGGGCACTGGCGATACGAAATCCGAGTATGGTGTAGGAAAACAACAACAGCATCATCAATATTGACCCAAGAAAACCCACTTCTTCGGCAATAATAGCAAAGATAGAGTCGGTGCTTGCTTCAGGAATGTAGGAGAACCGCTGTTTTGAGTTGCCTACCCCCTGCCCCACCCATCCTCCCCGACCCAGCGCGATGGTAATCTGGCGAATGTGAAAGCTGCTGTCTGAAGGGTTGCTTTCTGGATTAAAAAACGTGCGCACTCGCTCCATGCGATAGGGAGAGGTAGCAATCAGCCCGGCTACGACAGCCAGCAAGACTGCCCCCACCCCCACAAAGTGAAGTAGTTTGCCTCCGGCTAAAAAATACATCCCGCAGGCAATGCCCAACACCATCAAGAGGGATCCTAGATCTGGTTGGAGAATGATGATCACAATCGAGACAGAAAGAGAGAGAAGAAAGGGTCCCAGTCGTTGGTGTTTGGTCAGCCAACTGGCGAGAAATATAATCAGGGAGAGCTTGTAGAGCTCAACTGGTTGAAAGACAACGCCTCCTAGGGCTATCCAGCGTTTTGCCCCGTTCAGTTCAACACCAATACCGGGCACAAACACCAGTAGAAGTAACAGCAGCCCACCTACCCAAGCATAGTTGCCTAGTGTAAGCCACACCCTGGTAGGCAGTAGCGCAGCTACTACAAATGCACACAGTCCAACACCCACTCCCAAGACATGTTGTTTGACAAAGTGATACGGATCACCCAAGAGCTGGTAACTCTCGGCTATAGAGGCCTCAAATACCCAAAACACCCCGAGGATGCACAAGAGAAACACCACTCCTACAAAAAGACGAGCAAGACGCTTGAGTGAAACATTTTTTTTTCGTGGCACATTACAATGGTAGCAAACCCTGCCGCGTACCACCAGAAAGAGAAGTTGTATCGGTGTGTTATAGCAGTGCCAGCCACATACCAAAGATGGTTAACATAATCTGCACCAGCCAGGCTCGCTGGACAATCTTGGGTTCCTCCCACCCCTTGTGTTGGAGGGTAAGGTGAAATGGTGCTGCTGGTAGTATCTTTTTTTTGCGAAATTTTTTTGAGAGTAACTGCAGAAGTGAGCTGGTGATCTCAATCACAAAAAAGCTACTAATAATGATCAAGGCAATAATTTTTCCCAAGAGCAACCCAACCACTGCTAGAGCCGCGCCAAAAGCCATCGAGCCAACATCACCCATAAACATACGTGCCGGATAGACATTAAAGTAGAGAAACGAGATGAGTGCACCCAGCCACAGGGCAATAAAGGTAGCGATGGGTACATCCATGAGTGAGTCGGAGATCGAGAGAAACCACAAACCAAACAGTGTAATCATCAGGTTGCCTGCCGCCAGGCCATCAAGCCCGTCGGTGACGTTGACCGCGTTGGCAAATGCAACAATGGTAAAGCTAGCAAAGGGAATAAAGAACACACCCAGCTCAAAGTTATCAATAAAGGGCACATTTACAAACGAAATGTGCAGCTGAAAGTACAGCATGCAGCTAATAAGGAGTGCGAGAGTGATCTGCACAAAGAGCTTGTGGCGCATGCGCATGCCAAAAAACCCACTTGACTCAAGCTTGAAAAACTTCTTTATGTCGTCATACAACCCGAGTGCTCCAAATGAGAGAAAGGTAACAAAGAGAATCTGTATTTCTGCAGACAAATTGGTGTGAATGCTGATGATGGGAATGCCAAATAGCTGGAGGGCGGGGATAATAAGGGCAAAAAGGATCGAAACTACCACAATGACCAAGAATCCCCCGCCGACTGGCGTACCTGCTTTCTCAGCATGAAATTTATCAAAAATAGTGGTAAACGCGCCAAAGACATCTTTGGTTTTTTGCTGAGCTCGTTGAAAGCGTAGTCGGTAGAGCATATTGATAAACGGAACAATCAAGATGCTCGTGACAATAAAGGAAAACATGAGTAGTCCTAGAAAGAGTGCTGAGGTGTTCATGCCCCCTCCTCTCTTTGAATAACAGCACCAAGTGAGCGCAGTCGCTCTTCGAGTGCCTCGTAGCCGCGATCAACGTGTTCAATAGCTGAGAAGTGAGATGTGCCCTGCGCAATGAGTGCGGCGGTAATGAGTGTTGCGCCGTGGCGCAAGTCTTTGATGGTAATGTCTGTAGCCACCAGAGGCGTGGGGCCCGTAATGCCAATGGCATGTAGGTCATTGGTGCTATCGGCAAGGTTGAAGTTATACGTGTTTTCTGCGCGCCCTAGTTTTGGTTGAAAAAGAGTAATGTCTGCCCCCATCCTTTGCAGCTCTGGCACGTACTGAAAGCGACTGTCCATAACCGTTTCGTGAATAGTGCTTTTTCCTTGGCATTGAGTCAGGAGAGTGGCCATGAGTGGTTGCCAGTCGGTCATGAATCCTGGTTCAATTTTGGTTGTAATATCGGTGGCCTGCAGTTCATCTTTGTAAAAAAATCTGATGCCGTACTGCCCCACCTCATACCCAGCCTTCATTTGGTCAAGAACTTGCAGAAACGCATGGAGGTCTTTGGCCCGCGCGTTTTCTATCACTACATCACCCTTGGTGCCCAGCGCTGCGCAGGCGTACGTGACCGCCTCATTTCTGTCAGGGAGCAGCTTGTGAATAGCGCCGTGGAGTTCTTTTACCCCCTCAATCACGATGGTGCGGTCGGCAGTTCGCTTGATATGTCCTCCCATGGCGTTTAAAAATGCAATCAGATCATCTATTTCTGGCTCACGGGCTGCGTTTTTGAGCACTGTCGTGCCCCGTGCCAATACTCCAGCCATGATCAGTGTCTCGGTGCCGGTGTGGGAGTTTTTCTCAAAGGTATATTCAGCGCCCACCATTCGTTCTGCCCTGGCTTTGTACATGCCGTCTTCAAAGATGATTGTTGCCCCGAGTGCGGCCAGTCCGTCAAAGTGTCTCTCGAGTGGTCGCTTGCCTATCTTGTCTCCTCCAGGGGCTGGTACGTTTGCTCGGCCGAATGTGTGCAGCAAGACGGGAATGAACATTGTGGAAAATCGGCCTTGTTCGCCGTGCTTGGCGTCGATACTGTGCGAAGAGAGACCTGCAGGATCTATAAAGAGTGCGCGCTCTCCTGCGGTGCGCGCCGAGCCACCCAAGTAATTGATGATGCTCGAGACAAGCTGCACATCACTGATTTGAGAGAAGTTGAGCAGGCGAGACTCGCTTGTTCCCAGCAGAGCGGCAATCATCAGTTTGAACGAAGCATTCTTTGCTCCTCCTAGGCGCACCGAGCCACGCAGAGGAGTGCCGCCAGTAACGGTAAGTGATGTCATAGTGTGTTGTAGGTATCTGTGTGGATAACGCCAGCCAACTCGTCTGTAGTAAATCCCTTAAAAAATATTTCTGGTTGTAATTGTACACCACTTTGTTCCCGTGCGACGGCTTGCAAGTGCTTGATCACAGCCAAGTACTCATCTGCTGTTGCGTTGGCGGTATTTTCGATAAATGCTGCGTGCTTTTCAGACACCCTTGCCCCACCGATGGTAAAGCCTTTTAAGTCAAGTACTTGGTCAATCACGTATGAAACAGAGGGGGTGGGTAGAGCCAGTCGAGCTTGGTCCTGAGCCGAGAGGTTTTGAAAGATGCAGCCGAGTGAGTTTTGGGGGTGGTGTTTTTTTGCCTTTGCCCAGTCGATTGATTGTTTGAGCGCTTTTGTTCCATTTCCTTTGTATAGTAGTAAAATAGCAGAGAGAATAACCTCATTTGTGTGATGAAAACGTGAATAATCGTACGCAAATGCAAGTTTGTTTGCAGGTAGAGTGTGGATTCTTCCGTCCTCTCCCACAACTTCCACAGAGTGGATGTAGTCAGAAATGAAGGTGTGGGCGCCATGAATGTTGTTGTAGATGGCTCCACCCAGTGTTGCGGGAATGCGGGCAAACCACTCGAGCCCAACTATATTTTGCTGCAGCAGTGTGTTGATCAAGTAGGAAAGGGGTGTCCCTGCATCAACACGAACGGCAACATGTTCGCCATGTGTTACGTGCTTTTGTGGCAGGTGTTGTTGACGGGCTGTGTCGTCCCAGCGGGGAACAACTCGGCTAGAAAGCGCTCCTTCTGGAACACTTGGTAAAACTGCAACAGCGTTTGCAGTATTTTTGACAACCAAGCCTCTGATACCGCGATCGGCAATCAGCGTGTTGGCTCCCCAGCCCAGTATAGTTATGTCCAGTGCGTGTTGCTTGGCATAGATAGTTAGATCTGCCAAATCTTTGGTGGTGTCTACCTGGCAAAATACCTCGGCTGGCCCGCCGATTTTGACGGTGGTGTACGGCGCGAGTGGCTCGTCCTGCTTGAACACCAGTTTGGGAAAGGCTGAAGTGAGCTGTTTGTAGAGTGCTGTCATGGATGCGTGGAGTAGTACTCCTTTGCTGCTGTTATAAGTGCTGTTTTCTCATTTTCTAACTCGCCATCAGTCACGCTTTCAAGTAGGTGTGAGAGTATCTCCCCCAGTTCTCTCCCAGGCTTTAGCCCCAGCTCCTCCATCAAGTCAGTGCCGTTTACTTTCAAATCGGTTACCGCAAATGGTTGGTTTAACTGTTCGAGCATGCGTTCTTTCATCTCTTCCAGGCGCCAACTAGTTTTTCTAGCGCCAGAGCCAAGTCTGTCACCTTCACGCAGCGCCAAGATGTCGTTGATGTTGGCAAGTCCCACTGTACGCATAAACCGCCTGATAGAGGCATCGGTATTTTCTGTCTGATAGTAAAACATGTGATGACGTACTAATACATACACTCGTTCTGCATCACGTTTGGATAAAGCAAGTCTGCGCGCAATAGTTTTTGCCATCCGTGCCCCCACTATCTCATGATTATAAAACGTAATAGTGTTGCCTACCTGGCGACGTGTCTGGGGTTTACCGATATCATGCAAAAGTGTGGCCAGTCGTACAATGGGGTCGGGTGATGGGCACTCAGCCAGCGCGTCAAGACTGTGTGTCCAGACATCGGTGGTGTGGTGACCACCTTGGCTGCAACCCTTGCCTGCCAGTAGTTCTGGCATAATGTATTGTAGTAGCCCTGTCTCATCAAGCAGCTCAATAGCTTCTTTGGGAAATGGTGACGAGAGCATCTTGAGAAACTCGTCGCGAATGCGCTCCCAGCTCATCTTCGCAGTGAGTTGATGGTTGGCGGCGATAGCGTCATAGGTGGCACGTTCTATCTGCATATTCAGCTGGACGCTAAAGCGAATGGCGCGCAGCATGCGCAAAGCATCCTCGCCAAACCGCAGGTTTGGCTCTCCCACACAGCGAATAGTGTGGGTTGCAAGATCATCAAGCCCGTCAAACGGGTCATACAGCACCACCGCGTCTTTCTCCAAGGTGATTAGAGTTAGCAACTCTGCTGTTTGTTTCAGCCACTGCTTGGCCTGCGGCACCGCAAGCGCCATCGCGTTGATGGTAAAGTCTCGCCGTTCAAGATCTTCCCCGAGTGTATGACCCCAGACAACAGAGTCCGGCCGTCGGCCGTCACTGTACGCACCATCACTGCGAAAGGTAGTGATCTCAATAGGTTTGAGCAGAGGCTCTTTAGAAATAATCTGTGCAGGCTCACCTGCCTGTTTGAGAGAAACATGCACCTTTCCTATTTGTGAACGAGTTAAAAATACATCTTCGTGTTGTTCTTGCTTACTCATTTCTGGCACGGGCACCCCCAGTTGTTCTGCCAGATGCTCAAGTGTCACGCTCACCGTTCCAAAGGTATTTTCATAAAACGATTCGGGGAATACTGCCTGTATTTCCTCTGGAGTTGCATCGGTAGTGATATCAAAATCTTTGACCACTCCTTGTGCCTCAGAGAGCACTACATCTCGCACCGCCCCCCCCACCACGTACGCCTCAAACCCCGCCTCTTGCAGCAGAGAAATGACCTGTAGTACAGCAGTAGGAAACACTATCTTCATAGACACACAGGCAGTATACCCCAGATTTCTCTCTCTTGTGAGAGATGCAGTACAATGGAAAGTAATGAAGCTTACTCTACGCTCAGACATAACCCCCACAACACTCGAAGAACTGGGAGACATCCTTCTTGCCAATAGAGGCGTTAGTGATCCAGAATCATTTTTCTCCCCCCCACATCCCAGCACGTTTCAACCCAGCGGCCTTGGACTTGATGACGCACGCCTTGCAACTGCAGCCAATCGGCTCAAACAAGCTATAAAGGAAAACGAACGCGTCCTGATTTACGGCGACTATGACGCTGATGGTATTACGGCGACCGCCATCCTTTGGAAGACACTCAATCACTTGGGGTTACAAGCTATTCCATTTATTCCTTCAAGGCAAAAACATGGCTACGGCATTTCACAGCGCAGCCTAGAAGATATCTTAGAGCACCAGCCAGATTTGATAGTAACGGTGGATAACGGCATCGTAGCCCACGATATCTTTATCCAGCTGAAAAAGTTGGGCATCCAGACCATTCTTACCGATCACCACCAACCAGAATCAAAAAACGGTCAAGCGCTCTATCCACCAGCAGATGTTATCGTTCACTCAACAAAGCTGTGTGGGGCAACGGTAGCCTGGATGCTCGCACGCTCGCTCGATGCTGGGTACGCTGAGACACTTCTTGGACTCTGCGCGCTGGCTACTATTGCCGACCAAATGCCGCTCAAAGAGCACCACCGCGCGTTTGTCTATCATGGTCTCGCGCAGCTGAGAGTAAGCAAAGACCCCTGGATTACAGAGCTGTGCCGTGTGGCAGAGACCAAGCAGGACGCGCTGACCAGCGGCAGTATCGGGTACCAGATCGCCCCGCGCATCAACGCTATGGGCAGGATTGCCCACGGTATGGACGCCCTGCGTCTTTTGTGTACACATCAAGGCACAACTGCTCAAAAGTATGCCGCTATCTTACAAGAAACTAATCTTGAACGCCAAGAACTGACGACCGAGATGCTTGAAATAGGTAAAGCCCAGGCAGAACAGCAAGCCGGTGAGCATCTGCTGGTGGTTTCATCACAACACTTTCATGAAGGTGTCATAGGCCTGGTAGCAGGTAAATTGACCGAGCTGTATCACACACCCACACTAGCCATCGCAGTTGGCACAGACACGGCAAAAGGCTCCGCCCGATCAATACAAGGCATAGATATTACACAGATTCTCAGAGCGCATCGAGAGCACCTGCTGGAAGTGGGTGGTCACCCTATGGCAGGTGGATTTTTACTCGAGACTACCCAGCTAGAACCATTCATCACCGCTGTTCAAAAAGATGCAAAAGAAAGTATCAGTGCAGAGCTGCTGGAGCCAAGTATGCGGGTTGACTGCAGCCTACCAACTGCATTAGTCCAAATCGAGACAGCCCAGATGTTGGCAGACTTCGAGCCGTTTGGCACCGCCAACCCTCGCCCTACGTTTGTGCTTGAAAACATGCAGGTAGAACAAGTGCAGCGGATAGGAAGCGAACAGCAACACTACAAGCTAACCTTACAACAAAAAGATAATGTCTCAGGTGAGCCTGTCACTGCTCTCTGGTGGAACGGTGTCGCAGAGCAGGAAATCCATACTGGGGGGATGCTCAACATTGTGGGAAAACTTGAGATCAGTGAATTTCGAGGGGTTAAAAGGGTGCAGGTGGTGGTGAAAGACTGCGTAAAGACTATCTAAAGTATTATCATATGCTGATCCTCGCTTATCTCAGTAGGTATTATTTCTTTTGTAATTGAGTAGATTTTTGATATAGTAACATCCAGTTTTTATGTATTATATATGCTATCGTGAAAGAAAAAATGTTAGTCAAAGAAATAGAAGCAATAGTAAGGGTAGAATCTGAAAACACACAGTGGAGTCGGTTATTCAATCCATTAGTTATGAAAGTCTTATTAGACTATAATAATAACGATAATAGAGGTTATCTTTTTGCAATGACAGGAGACTTGGATAATTTGGGAGTATATGTTGGCAGAAACGGTAGGGCTGCTGCTGAAAATTTAGTTGATTTGTATAACCAAATAATTCATAATTGTTTGCAAAAATGGCGTGCTACTCGAAAGGACATACTATCTTTATCACTAGTTCCTAGCGGAGAAGAAGCTTTAGTTTTAGGAGTGTCTGATGGACAAGATGCGCCAGAAAATCTATTTAATACTCTTCGGAACGAAGTTATGTTGTCAATAAAAGGCCAGCCATATATTGAGATAGGTGACACTGCAGCAAGTTTTGGCGGTGTGGTTTTTGGCAGTGAATTTGATGCACAAATACAAAATTTGGTAAATGCTGTACAACAAAAAAACAACTCCGATGATGAAATTTATCCCCTCTACCTTGAAATACTATCCGCAATAAGGAACAAAACAGCAGTTGCGCTAGACAGGCATAAATTTGCAGATGTCTTAGAAGGAGAATATCCTGCACATGTCAGGAATCTCGTTCTCACCCAAATGCTTCGATACAAAGAAGCAACTCGCGTAATTATAACTGCCCTCAATAGTTTGTCAGAAGAAAATCTTGTAGAATTGCTAGTTTTACTAGGCAATGAGTATGGAGTAAAACCACAAAAAGAGAGCGCTGTGAATGCCTTCATAAGGGAAAAAATAAACAAATGAAATACGATGGTAGATTAACCAATAACCTGATTTTAATTGGCGGCGGAATAATGCTAAGGGGAGAAACGGAGAGAATTGATCGCTGGATGCTGAGAAGAGTTCAAAATAATAATAAAAAAAGCAAACCTAAAGTACTTTTTATACCCTCAGCAAGTGGCGATTTAGATGAATATATCAAAAATTTTACCAATAGGTATCAAGAATATGGAGCAATAGTGAGCAGCCTTTCTTTAACAAGTAAGGCTCCCTCAAAAACGAAGATAAAAGAACAGTTTTTCGATGCTGAATTGATATACTTTGGTGGAGGAAGTGCTGGGTTACTTCTTGAGGCATTCAAAAAATTTGAGCTAGAAAGGCTGTGTTTTGAGGCTAATAAGCTTGGAATTTTAATAACAGGACTTAGTGCAGGAGCAATTATTTGGGGAGAAAAGTTTCTAACCTTTGATCGAAAAGGAGATGATTTTATTAATTTTCGTATTAAGCGTGGACTTGGATGGACTAACAGTTTAATTATTCCACACTTTGACCCTTCAATGTTAAAAAATAAAAATGTGCTTAAACTACTGAAACAAAATTTAAATTTAAAATCTCTAGCTATTGGCAACGGGACTGCTGTGTATTGGGAAGGTAGTTCTATTCCTCTTTTAAGAAACAAGAAGAATCATGCAAGGGATTGTTTTTATCTATAAAAGATTTAATTCAAGCTTATGCGTGAAAATACTTCTCTTTACAAACCACACGCCCTTCAAAAGGGAGATGAGATTGGGCTAGTAAGTCCTGTAGGTGAAATGAACAAACAATACGAACGCAGTGCTTTGACTAAGACACTATTGTATCTTAAAAGTAGGGGATATCGTATTGGTGATGCTGAAATAAATAAAACAACCCTGATAGAAGGTGTTCAAGACCCACAGATTCTTCTTGACTACTATGACCCATATGTATTTGATGGGAGAGAAGTATGCTTGAATCCTTTTCGAATGATGCGAAGAAGTTTTCTAGGAAAAAATAACTCTTCATCTGAAGAGAGAGTAGACCTTTTTAATCAAGCTGTTGCTCAGTGTCGAGCAGTACTACCTCTTGTCGGCAACAGGTTTGGATTGGATATTGTTGATCAAGTCGATTATGTTGCTTTCCAAAGAAACAAACCGATCTTTGTCACGTTCAGTGCTGCTTCAGCTTTTCTTCTACACCTGCACCTCAACACCAATGTAGAGGTTTTTTATGGCCCTCATGTTCATTTTCTTGCAGGAAGATATGAGAATAACTATACTGAGTCCTCTTTCTGGGAGATGTTAACGAAAAAAAAAACACCTTTTCTTTTAGAAAACATTTACTCTTCAGAAAATAATATAATAGGGAAAGAAATTCCTTTTATAGGCCATCACAACCAATCTTCATCTAGTGTTACGGGGACACTACTCCCCATTTTTCTCTTTAGTCTAGAGAAAGTTATAAAACAAGAAAGTATTGATTTTGACCCTAGGGGAAAGATTTTAATCTTAGAAGCAGACGAAAGAAGTTATGAAGAATGCTTAGAGGCTCTACAATTAATTCATGAGCGTGTGAATCTTTCTAATTTATCTGCCTTAGTTCTCGCTTCATTTATTGCTTTTAAACAAGAAAGCATAGAATTGAGAAACAGCTTGCTTGACCGCAACAAGATTGCCGAGTTTGTTTCTAATGTGAGAGCACTTCTCGATGACAATATACCTGTGATTTACGGATTTCCTATGGGACATTCGAAACATAAACTAACAATCCCAATGGGAATTAAAGCTGAGTTAGATATCGAAACAGGAGATATAACTATAATCGAAAGCCTTTTTTCTTAAAGATGAACGGGACTAATAACATGTCGACTAAAGAATGGTATAAACCAACAAGTGAAAACATTAGTCCTTTTGACCGTATATACCTCGAGGAATGCAGGCTCCCCAAAGAAAGGACATCGCAAGAAGCAAGCTCTTTAGGAGCCATTATTTCTGCTATGCAAATAAAACCTCGTGTTTTAGATATAGCTGGTGGATTCGGACGGATTGGTTCGGAGTTAATTAGTCAAAATCTAGCATACTCCTTAGTTAATCTAGATCTAAATAGAGAATTTCTTGATTTAGCAAGAAAGAATGGAGTGTCAGAGGTTGTGCAAGCAGATATGCGAGATTTAGCTTTTAAAAAAGGAAGTTTTGATTTGGCACTCATAATGTTTACAGCCTTTGGCTATTTTAATGATGAAGATAACTTCAGAGTTTTGCAAGAAGTATATAGAGTACTAGATGATGACGGAGTTTTAGTATTAGACTTGCCAAACTACAATAGAATTTGTAATAATTTTTCTACCCATCGAGAAATGTTATTAGGAAATGGAGATATCATAAGATACGAAAAAAAAATTGAAGGAAACTATTTAATTGAGCAAAGATTTAGAGTAGTACAAAATCAAAGTCAAAAAAAACTGTTACCTATAAAACTAAGAATATATTCTGTTTCAGAAATAGTACTATTGTGTCAGGCAGCTGGTTTTAATGAGTTACTGGTAGTTGACCAAGAACTAAGGGGTTTTTCTTTAACTACATCAAAGCGTCTTTGGATTATTGGTACTAAATAAATGCAAGGAAGTAGTAATTATAGCAAATCCTCCTTTTTTCTACTATAATAAGAACCTATGCAACGCACCCTCACCCTCCAAACCACCCAACATATCGGTGAAGTAGTCAAGCTGCAAGGCTGGGTCGACACCAAGCGCGACCACGGCAAGCTAACGTTTATTGATTTGCGTGACCGCACGGGCACTGTTCAGTGTGTGGGCTACCAAAAAATGGGTGAGCTAACTCCCGAGTCTGTGATTGAGGTTGTCGGCCAGGTCAAAGAGCGCCCAGAAAACATGATCAATGCAGAAAGTGCCACTGGTGCGGTTGAAATTGACGTACGCGAGTACACAGTGCTGGGCAAAGCTGGCAGCCTGCCTATTCCTATCGATACGGATGGCAGTGAGATTGCCGAAGAGATGCGCCTTAAGTACCGCTATCTTGACCTGAGGCGCGAGAGGATGCAAAAAAATGTGCGAGTACGATCAGAGTTGACTCGCGCTCTGTCTGAAGCACTCTACGAGCGTGAGTTTGTCAACATCGAAACCCCCATGCTTACCAAGTCAACCAAAGAGGGTGCGCGTGACTTTGTGGTTCCTGCCCGCCTGCAGCCAGGTTTGTTTTACGCCCTGCCCCAGAGTCCCCAGCAGTACAAGCAGCTCCTCATGACCGCAGGGTTTGAGCGCTACTTTCAGGTAGCACGCTGCATCCGTGATGAAGACCTGCGAAGTGACAGAGGTTTTGAGTTTACCCAGCTAGACCTTGAGATGAGCTTTCCCGAGTCGCGAGAGAGCGTGATGGAGTTGGTCGAGACTGTAGTCAAACAAGCGGTCACAAGTGTGGGTGGTAAGATGCAACAAGACCCCTTTCCTGTTGTTTCGTACCCAGAGGCACTAGAAAAGTACGGCGCTGATAAGTTTGATCTTCGTACAGAGCAGGAAAAAAAGAATGGAGTACTTGCCTTTGCCTGGGTGGTTGATTTCCCTTTTTTCAAGAAGGTTGATGCCAAAGATGTTGCCGAGGTACGTGATGGCAAGAGCGGCTGGACGTTCACCCACAACCCCTTTAGCTCGCCTATACCAGAGCACATAGAGTGGCTCAAAAACAAAGAGCACATTGGCGAGATTATCACCGCCCAGTATGACCTAGTCTGCAACGGCTACGAGGTGGGTGGCGGCAGCATTCGCGCCCACTCACCAGAGCTTTTGACCGCGGTGTTCGAGATCATGGGTTACTCAAGTGAAGAGATTACCGAAGGTGTAGGGCACATGCTCGAAGCCTTTGGTGTAGGCACACCACCTCACGGCGGTATTGCTTTGGGTCTTGATAGACTAGCGATGCTTCTGACCGGCGAGACATCACTCAAAGAATCTATTGCCTTTCCTATGACGGGGAGTGGCAAAACAGCAGTCATGCAGGCGCCAGCGCCTATTAGCGATGAGCAGTTGCGCGAGCTACATCTAGCTACTCAGCTGCCAAAGAAGTGAGTCAGTCTCTTCTAGTTTCTTTGTAAAAGTGGGAGTAGGCATGGTAGGAATTGGTTTCGTACGCAGTATTTGTTATACTGACAGCACCATGAGCAACACTACGCATAGCAATGGGTTATTACAGGCAAAAGAGGCAGTGCTCCCTGTTTTACTTAACTACTTTAACCCCCACACAACAACGATCTTTGTCTTTGGTTCTCAAGCGTTGGGAGTACAACACGACCGATCAGACATCGATGTAGGCTACACAACTTCTACCCCCCCCAGTGCTCTTCAAACAACAGAGATGAGAGAAAAACTTGATACGCTACCCTTTCTTATCGATCTTGTTGACTTTTCGACTGTTTCGGATGACTTTAAAAAAGTAGCTAAGGAAAGTCGCATTGTATGGCACCAAGCAAAATAACTATTTTGAGAGAAAGTTTGACCTGTGCAGTAGCGCAACTTGACGAACTTGCCACAGTAGCTAATCCGAGTGATGTTGAGCGAGACGCCCTTATCCAGCGGTTTGAGTATACGTTTGAACTTGGTTGGAAGTACTTAAAAGCACTCCTTGCAGATCAGGGTGTGCTTGAACACTCTCCCGCAAAAGTAATAAAAGAATCATATAGGGTAGAACTTATTGATGATCTCGAGCTATGGCTCACCCTGCTTGAAAAGCGAAACTTGACTGTTCATATGTATAGTCAAGAGATTGCAGAGTCAGTACTGCCGTTTTCTCCACCGCTTGTAACAGCAACTAGACAGCTATTACGATCAACTAATGAGTGATGTTTTGTGAAACGGGTGGTGCAGGAGATGTTTTCAACAGGTTTTGGATGGATAAAAAATAGAGAATAGGGAAAACCATCTTAAGAAAACATTGTATTAGTAGGCATTTTTACCTAAGAAGCTGAGATCAGCGCCCTGTTGCTTCAGAAAATCTCTTAACAAAATGTACTGATTTCTTTGCGCATCTGTAGGATCGTAGCTTCTAATGATATCTACAGTCCATGTTGGGTTGTTGCGTAATGAGGAGCTCTTGGGCTGAAAAGATGTATCTATGTAAACCAACATTTCCAGAATGTCTAGCAACTTACTTTTTGGGTTTTCACTAGAAGCGACTTTGAGCAACCAAATGAGTGATGTTTGGTCAAATTTTATAAAAAAGGGGCCAGAGTTATGATCAACCCTTGCCCACATTTGCCCACTGTTCTTTATAAGAAAGTCATACTCCGTGGGAGTAGCAACTAACCCACGATTGCGTGCCTGTTTGAATCCTGCGTAATGCTTATTATATCTTTGCACTATTGGATCAATATAATCACTGTTCTCATGAATTTTTTGGGCAACATTCTTACCCCCCCCCAGAACGAAACCGATTGAAAAATTCTCTCATGTCTTATAGTATATCATACACCTTATACACATCGCCCGCTCCCATAGTCAAACAAGCATCACCAGGTCGTAGGGTAGAGTTGAGTGTCTTTGCCAGCTCGTCAAGTGTTGTGACAACAGCAATATCTGCAGCTGGATTTTTTTGCTTGACAGCCTCTGCAAGTAGTTGACTAGATACAGAGTCATCACGTTCTTCTCTAGCAGAGGCAAAAACTTCCAGTAAGATGAGGCGCTCGATTTTTGCCAGAGCATCGACGAAGTCGTCAAACAGCTCTTTGGTGCGTGAGTAGGTATGAGGCTGAAAGACAACTATTTTTTTTTGGTCTGGATACCACTGGCCTAAAGCGGTGAGTGTGGCGGTGATTTCGTCTGGATGGTGAGCATAGTCATCATAGTAGGTGACACCATCTCTTTCTCTAATGTATTCAAAGCGACGCTTGGTAGAGCGAAACGCGGTGAGTGCCTGCATGGCCTCTGGCAGAGCAATGCCGAGGTGTGTGGTTGCAGCCAGCGCGCTGGCTGCATTGGCCACATTGTGAAGACCTGGTAGAGCAAGGGTGCTGGTGTGGGTTGCTCCTTGGTGCGTGATGGCGTAGGCGGTTGTACCAGCGCGCGTGCTATCGGGATCAAGCGCATAGATAACATCTGCCCCACTCTTTTTTGTGCCGAATGAAATGCCCTTGGCGGGAAGTGTCTCTGGAAGATGGGGGCGATCATCTGCGTTATACACCAATATGCCGCCCGGCTTGATGTGCGAGAAAAACTGAGCGAACACCTCTTTGGTGTGATTAAAGTCTTGGTAGACATCAGGATGGTCAAACGCGAGGTTGGTGCAGACAGTCAGGTATGGCTTGAGGTAGGAAAATCTTGGGGTGACCTGCTCTCCCTTCGTGACTGCGGCTGGGTCGGTTACGTACTCGTCTGCCTCTGCCACAAAGTACTCTGATGCTTGATTCCAAGCTCCTGTTCTTGATAAGCCTGGAATGCTCCCCACACCTACGGCGTAGGACGGGTGGCGAGCAGTATGTTCCAAAATCCAGGCGATCATAGCGCTGACGGTGGACTTCCCCCCTACGCCGCACACCGCAATGCCTTTTTTTTGGTTAAACAGCAGCCCGAGCGCTTCTGCATGAGAGAGGGTGGGAGTATTTTTTGCTTGGGCTTCGCGTACTAACGGATTATCAGGGCCGTTGTGGGCGGCCGTGTAGATAACGCACTGGGTGTTTTCTGGTAGTGGTGTGTTTAGAGAAGTAGCGGTAATACCAAGTTCTTCCAGCTGGTCTTTGGTGATAAAGTCTTCTGCTGTGTCACCTCCCCGCACTGTTTTCCCCATGTCAATCAGGCAGGCAGCCAGCGCAGTCATGGCAACACCTTTCACCCCAACCAAAAAAAATCTATCCCACTCTAAAACATTTTGGATGGACACTGTGTTCATGCTATTCTTTCAAAGTTTTTCTAAAATATTTTCCAAGACGTGTTGTAGTTTCGCACTGTCATGACGAATCAGCGAGCGATGAGCGGTGTCATGTTCTGATTTTTCAACTACAGTAGTGCTAGCCAGAGGTTTTTTGAGCATGTGTGTATTATGTACGTCTGTATCGTCAAGCACGGGGTATTCTTTTTCTGCTGCGTAGCGCGCTAGAATTTCTGAAGAAAAGACATCGGTATTGACCAGCATCCAGTCTACTGGCTGGCCAATAGCTGCTTCTATCCCTTTTTGGTGGACAGTGGCAGACATGCCGTGCGTTTGGGTTTTGCGGGTCATCAGGTTGAGCACGTACAGCACCTTGGCTGATGAGGTCTTGAATGCTGTTTGCACACCATCTACCATTAGTGTAGCCATGATACTGGCGTAGTAGTCACCCGGGCCAATGATGATGAGATCGGCTGACTCAATGGCTTGTTGTGCTTGAGAACTCAAAGAGCAGTTTGGCACGAGCGTTACTTTTTTTATTGTTTTAGGATGCTTTGGGTTTTCGTCCAAGATGTGCTCACCCACCTCACTGGTGCCATCGGTGTAGTGAATCTTGAGGTTCACATTTTCGTCGGTGACGGGCAGCACGGTTCCACTCAGGCGAAAGATGCGACTGGCTATGCCGAGTGACTCGGTTGTTGAGCTAGTCATGTCTTGGAGCGCTGTCAAGATGAGATTGCCCAGATTGTGACCCTTGAGCCCGCTTCCTTTATTAAATCGGTAGAGCAGAATGTTTTGAATCCAGTTTTCGTGTTCAGACTCGGCAAGCGCTGCAAGTGATTGTCTTAAATCACCTACAGGCTGAAAGCCAAACTCATCACGTATGCGCCCTGTAGAGCCACCCGAGTCGGAAACAGCAATAAGGGTGGTGATGGTGACGGGCAGCTCTTTGAGTGCCGTGATCACCCCAAACGTGCCCGTGCCCCCGCCCATCACTACAACGTTATAAGGCTTCTTTTTTTTACTCATTTCTTTTTTCAGGATTACTGTATACCAAGGTGCCAGAGGCGATAGAGCGAATGGCGTCCGCATCGTTCCAAGGATACTCTGCCCTACCATAGCACATGCTTTGCTCGTGGCCTTTGCCACACACCACGATGGTATCACCCTTTTGGGCCAAGGTGTTCATGGCAAAGGCAATAGCCTCTCCTCTGTCAGCGATCGAGATCACATTTCGGTAGTTCTTGCCCAGGTTTTCCTTCATCTGCCTGATGATGCTCCAGACGTCTTCTTCTCGGGGGTCTTCGGCAGTAAAGATAGCGATGTCAGCACCACTTGCGGCTATCTGTCCCATGATCGGGCGCTTGCTAGTGTCTCTTTTACTAGCGCAGCCCACAATACAGATCAGCTTGCCTTTTGTTATACTCGGTTGGCGCAGATGGGAGAGAATGTGCTTTAGCCCGTTGGGGGTATGAGCGAAATCAACATATACCTGATACGGCTTCTTAACCGATATCTTTTCAACTCTACCAGGAATGCCAGTAAACTGAGTTATACCTTTGATGTACTGCTCATCATGCACCCCTACTTCGCGAGCCATACTATAGACTAGTCGTGCGTTCAGCTGGTTGAACGGCTCGGGAAAACGTGTAGCAATGGCTGTTTTTATAGACAAAGGGAGTTCTGTGTCCATGGAGTAGGTTTGCACTCTCTTGCTACGCACGTATTTTTTTACCAGTTTGTACTGTTCATCATCAGCATTGAGCACTGCTGTTTGTGCGCTAGAGAGAATGAGGCTTTTTGCCTTGGCATACTCATCCAACTTGAGATGATAGTCAAGGTGCTCGTGTGTGAGATTGGTGATGCCTGCCACGCGGGGCGTAATGCCCCAAGTACGATATTGATACAAACCGTGCGATGTAACCTCAAGCACGAGTGTGTCGTACCCCTCTTGCTCCATACGTTTTATGAAGGTGAGGAGATCTCTAGGTTGGGGTGAGGTAACATGAAACCCAGTGTCAATAGCCTCATCACCGATGTAGGCGGCAACGGTAGTCAGGAGCGCCACCTTTTTACCCGCTGCTTTCAGCACTTCGTAGAGCATGGTAGCTGAAGTAGTTTTACCATCAGTGCCGGTAACAGCCAGTACGATGATGTTTTTTTCTGGAAACCCAAGTTGCATCTGCGCTCGCCAGCCGTTGAGCACGCCTGTTTTCATAAAATGATAGGGGCGTTTTGCCTTGTAGAGAGCCATCTTGATCATGTCGCAGCCCATTATATACCACTTTTTTACTCTTAATCCCCCACGCTGGCTGAGTCTGATGCTGGTAGGGTGAAATCAAAGACAGTGTTCTGGTCAAGATCGGGTGGAATATTGAGAAGAAGGAAAAGTTGGTCGGCGATGTCATACCAGAGTGGTGTGGCGGTTTCAGATGCCCAAGTAGAGGTAGTTGGTTCTGAGAGCTTGACGAGCATCACAAACTCTGGATTGTAGGCAGGGGCAAACCCAACAAAACTGGCAATAGTTTTATCTTCATCATAGCCGCCCTGTACTGCAATTTGTGAGGTGCCTGTCTTCCCCGCTACCGTGTGCGTGCGCGAGCGTGTCCACTGCGCCTCACCGTGCCCGGCAGCATTGACCATCATTTCAGTAACGGTTGTAGCAGTTTGGGCAGAAATGGGCGTACTGAGTGTTGTTGTGCGGGCGGGAATACGCTCACCAGTGGTAGTATCGATCACACCTTCAATAATTCTCGGCTGTACCATCTGGCCGGTGTTGGCAATAGCGCTTACTGCCCGCACTAACTGCATGCTTGTAGTACCGATACCCTGACCAAATGAAGTAGTTGCTAGCTCTACAACACCTAGTTTTTCAGGGAACGGCGTACTAGTGTCTTCCTGCATATCAATGCCGATGGGCTGTCCGATGCCAAATGATGTGAGGTATGAGAGTAAGCGCTCGGATCCAAGCAACTCAGCAATGTAGATCATGGCGGTATTGTCAGACTTTGCCAAACCTTGATTCATAGTAATGCCTGGTGTATAGACCTCATTCCATGTTTTTAGCTCATACCCACCCAGGTTTCTTGGGCCGCTGCAGCGCGGACAGCTTGTTTCAGGCGTGATCACTCCCGCATCAATACCAGCGGCAACCGTTAAAACTTTAAATGTTGAGCCTGGTTCATACATGTCTGCGAGCGAAGGGTTTTTATAGTATTCGCTCGGGTAGGCATAAAAGTACTGGGGGTTGTAGTTAGGATAGGTAGCCCAACCCAAGATTGCTCCCGTGTGGGGGTTCATGATCAACACCTCCCCCTCTTTTGCTCCGTACCGCCGCATGCCTTGTTTGAGCTGTGTTTCAGCCATGTACTGTATGTCTCGACGAATGGTGAGTACAATATCTCGACCACGTAGCTTTTCTTCATTGAGAAACCCAACACTACCTATTTTTTTCCCCAGGGCATCAGTAGCAACCGTCTCTGTTTCAGATTTCCCCTGCAGCTCTTTTTCTAGCGCCCCCTCCACGCCAAAATAACCAGCGTCATCACCTTCTTTATTTTTACCCACAAACCCCACCACTTGTGCGGCCATCGAGGCCTCTTTGTATGAACGCTGGATGTACTGATCAAAGCCCACACCAGTTAGTGACTCACTCGCAATGGTGTCTTTTATCTCTTGGGGGACGCGGTCAATAATAGCTACCCAATTACTTTGTGTTGCACTTATTTTTTCTAGAGCGTTGGTTTGAAATGCAGTGGTGAGCTCTTCTGGCGTCTCCCCACCAGTGTTCTGGGCTATTAACAGTGGTGTGAGATAAGGTGTAATGGTCTGTAACACCTCTGCGGGTGGTAGGGTGAGCTCTTGAGGACGAATAAACAGGCGGTAGCTCGGCTCGTTGCCAACCAATACGTGGTTGTCTGACGTGAAGATACTTCCCCGCTCACCACTGGTGGTGACCTCCCGTTGGTATTGATTTTGAGCAACTGCCTTGAGCGAGTCGCTTTGTATAATCTGCCAATAGTACAGGCGGGCTGTAATACCCAGACATACGAGACAAAAAAGAGCTATCATGCTGTGTGCTCGCCAACGCCTCATGTGTGCTTGCTTATTTTTTTCACTTCGTGTCATAGAGAGACTATACTACCCTGCTTTGCGACGATCTGCCAGACCGCTCGCCTTATTTTACGGCAGTGCAGCAACAGTTGTTTGCGCTGTTCGTATTGTTGCTGGTTTGCTGATGGGTTGAAACCCCGCTGCGCGCGCAGCGTCTTCTAGTTCTACAAGCGAGAGGTGTGTCGTGCCAAACTGCTGCGACCTGAGTTCTTCTCTGAGTGCTGTTTGTTGATCGGTCAGCTGAGTCAGTTGGTAGCTCTGATGCACAAATAAACTCCCCTGAAATAGGGTGGTCAGCAGCTGGGTGGCAACAAGCAGACCTAGTGCGCCATAATAGAGTGGTAGTGTTGTGTGTTTCATAGAGCGTTCCTTTCTTTGTCTTGGTTTGTATGTACTTTTTGTATTGTTCGTAAGATGGCACTGCGTGAGCGAGGATTTTTTGCCAGCTCACGTTCTGATGGCTTTATTTTTGTTAAAACACTTCCTGCCCCAGATTCAGCAAGCATCTTCAAATACTGCTTGGCAATGCGATCTTCTCCCTCATGAAAGGCAATGGTGACAAGTGTGCCACCTGGCTCGAGTACTCCCCATGCCTGTGGGAGTGCTGCAGAGATGTGCTCGAGCTCGGAGTTCACTGCGATGCGAAGTGCTTGAAACACCTTGGTAGCAGGATGAAGTTTCCCTTTTTTTGGTTTAACCCGAGCAACGAGCCCAGACAACTGCGCGGTTGTGGTTATGGGGTCTTCATTTTTTTTGATTGCTCTAGCAATTTTTTTGGCGTACTGCTCGCCACCGAGTGTGGCAAACAGCTCGGCTAGCTGCTTTTCGGGAACAACAGCCAAGATATCTTTGGCTTGCACTCCCAGTTTGGTATCCATGCGCATATCAAGCGGACCATCACCCTCAAAGCTGAAGCCTCTCTCACTTGACATGAGTTGCTCCGTGCTCGTACCAAAGTCAAAGAGAACTCCTCTGATAGTTCCGATATCGCTTGTTTTTTGTAGACTTCCAACAGTGTTTTCAATCTTTGAAAAATTTTCATGTTGAAGTACGAGGCTTCTTGCTTGTACTTGTGTGGCAAATCTGGTTTGAGCATGCTCTATAGCTTCGCTGTCTTGGTCAAACGCTAGTACTCGCGCACCTTTTTCTAGTAGTGCAGCGGTGTGTCCGCCTGCCCCAAGGGTTGCATCCAGATACCACTCACCTTCTTTCGGGTTTAAAACTTCAAGTACTTCAGTTGTCATAACTGAGACGTGTTTCATGGAAATGCCTTTTCTGCAATTTCTTCTGCCTGCGCGTCAAGCTCGTCTCGGTACTGGTGATACCTGTCTCTATCCCAGATTTCTACTCTGCTGTGCGCGCCTACTACTACCAGCTCTTTTTTAAGGCCGGCAAGGGTAGACAAGTACTCGGGCAGTTGTACTCGTCCATAGCTGTCAGGGGTTATTACTTGCGCGTCACCTGCCAAGAGCCTGGTGATGTCGCGTGTGCCTTTCTTTGTGAACGAGCTTTCTTCGAGTTTCTGCATCTCTTTGGTGTAGATTTCACTAGGAAAGATGAAGAGACATCCATCAAACCCGCGTGTGACCACCCATTCTTTTGCTGCAACTCGCAGTTGTTTTGGCAACATCACTCGTCGTTTTGCCTCGAGTGAGTGGTAGTATGTTCCTAGTAACATTGTTATTAAGATAATTTACCACTTTTTACCATTTTAGAAAGTATGACAAAGGTTCTCCCTGGTGTAAAGAGGGAAAACCATTGACTGTCACCCAAAAAAACTACTTTTCTTATTTATGCTTTTTATGATATACTTTACACATGTTTATAGTATACATAGCATAACAACCATCATGTTCAATCTTGAAAATTCCCCTCGTAATAAAATGCAATTAATTTTGTTTTTAGGCATAATTTCAAAAATAGTCCCTACTACTACAAGGAAAGATATACATAAATTTGTGAAGAACTTAGTTATGGATCAACTAGAAGTTAGTGGTGAACGGGCGCATCGGATTATAGACGACCTTGAAGAAGAAACAGACACTGCTTTAAAAGAAAAAGTGAAAAAAATCATTTCTATATGGCGGCAAGTAGTAAACCAAGTGAATGAAGCAATAGAACTTAATCTGAATGAAAGTTATAAATACCTTTATAGATTGGCAGTTGTGTTTGAGAGTATTGTTGAGCAGAATAAAGATCAGCAATTTTTGTTGTTAGAAAAACTTTTTGCGCTCGAAAGCATTCTGAGTAGTGAAGAAAAAAGACTGTGTGCGCTGCTGGATGCAAACACGCCTGAGTACAATGGGATACTTTAAGGTATTTTTGCATGCCACCAGAAACACAAATTTTTGCGTTTCACGACACATTCACTGTTGAGACGCCCCCCCCATCACTGAAGCAAATAGAGCCAACAGGGCTGTCAATAACAGAGCTGTTAAATCTTGCACGGACTGAAAACCCACACATTGCTTTGGCGTATGGTCACTTATATCTAGATCATTGGAACCTGAGTTGTGTAGAGTTCGTGTTTTATATTCTTGAATGCTGCACGTTTGATTTTGTTGGATCTCTCTATGATGATACATCTCCCAGCTTACCCCAGACGCTAGTGTCTTTAGGCAGGAAAAACGATGCGCCTGGAGGGCCAATAGTTGTTGCCTACTTTAGCGATGTTGGAGAAATGACTCATATGGGCATACTTATTGAGGAAGACAGAGTGCTGTCAAAATTTGGTCAGGGACGCCCTTACTACCATCAGATTGAGTATATCCCTGAAGAATACGGCACGCAGTATGCACTTTTTTCGTATAGAGGGAGCGAGTCTGAGTGGCAAGCTTCGTAGCTACCTCACCGCTACATACAACTCCATCAAATCAACCTGAGCCGTAATAGCTTTGCCATCAACACTACCTTCAAAGCGCTTCCAGCTTTCGCCATCATACCCCATGATAGCAGTGCTACCGTCTTCATGCGCACGAATAGTTAGCTCTGCTGACCCCTTGAGCGGCGAAGATGAGGTGAGGGAGTAAATCTCAGAATTTAGCGTTCCCTCAAGTCCATCAGGATACCCGGCATCGTTAAAGATTACGAGATACCGATTGGTACTAATATCATCAGAGCTCAGTTGAAACTTGGCGTCTTTGGAAGAAATCTCCTTTTCACCCGCGGTGTTGTCGATGTACTTCCAGTCAGACTTGAGTGCGTAGTTTTCAGCGCCCGTGTAGCGCGTCAGTAGTGTGCCACCCTGGACATTTTCGTGATAACTACACTTACCCCCAGCACTACAACTGCCCATCAGCTGGGTGTCAGAGGCAGGTAATGAGGTAAGACTCATGGTACCAAATACGCCCTGCAGCAGCTCTCCTGCCTGGTATTCGAGTTCAAAATCTACCGAGTCTGCTGGTTTTTTGAGTGATATAACTTGAATAGTTATGTTTCTACCATCTGTCTCTGGGATAATTTGCAGATAAGGACGCTCAGACACTGGAATAACATTAACCGGTTCCTCAACTTTTTTCTTTTGTGTGGTGGTATCTTCCGCCGGAGTACTAAAAAATTGTCTGGCTGCAAATACTCCTCCTACAATTACTACCAACAAGATAGTAGTGATAATAGCAATCGTAGATTTTTTCATAGTATAGAGAGTTCTACTTGTTACTTCGTGAATACTGTAGCATGAAGTTTTCTTTGAGTCTATTTGTAGACTTTTATCCTATAATAGTGTATAATAATATTATGAGGCCAGAAAGAAGTGGCGGGATAGTTAACCCATATGGCGCTGTAGTTGCAGCATTGACCGCTAACAATTGGAAAGTTGGGTATGTTAATGATCGAGTAACATATGTTCCTCCATTGAAAAATGTTGAGAAACCAAAAGTACGTGGTATTAAACATAATGTAGTCCTATTCGATCACCTCAAAGGTAGCCCAGATGATATCTTCTCTGCTCTTAAAGCAGTACATCAAGATCCATTAAGATTCTTAGTTGGAAGTAGAGTTGATCTTTTAGGTGCTACAGATCCTCATTCTATGTATGAAGTAGCGCAACTCTTAGCTCAGGTTTCATTTGAGGGTCAGTTAATTGTCACAGAAAGAGAAGATACTCCAGTATTTGTGGCAGAACAGATATTATTTGATAGCTTTTTAGGATTACCTCGAGAACAAATAAAACTACATGTTGGAGATGTTTTATCATTAGATAAAGATAGTGCCTCAAGTGCAATGATAGCAGATGTATTAACATATTACTTATCAGATCAACAGTTACAAAACATAGCCAACATTGTGTATGGAAGATTAGATAGCGATGGTTATTTTTTTTGCAGAGATTTGGTGGAAGTTAATGGCCCTCCGCCAGTGCGTTCTCGCACTATAAGTACAGTACCTTCGATTGCTACAGTAGGCTCTCATCTTAGAGTCGATTTTAATCTGGATATTTCTGACAGTGATATAGAAAACATCATACTTAATAGATGGGGAGCCACTTCTACCTATTGTAGAGCAGATGCAAACCAATTAATAGAACAATTTTCTCAAGCAGGTTTAGAATTTAGTTATTTCTATTCCTACTTCAACAGTGCAACTATACAACAGTTCTCATCCTAGAGTTTTTTACGTAAATGTGTATAGAAAAAGCTAATAATATTTATCCTTTAATGTTAAAAACGTGTTGCAAATCTGAAATAGGCATTCGCTCTTGCTCTGTACTATCTCTATCTCTAATGGTAACCGTATCATTTTCCAGTGTTTCAAAATCTATGGTAATACAGCTAGGAGTGCCAACTTCATCTTGGTACAAGTAGCGTTTGCCAATATTACCTCTGTCGTCCCAGGTCACTCTGACTCCCGATTGTAGCAACGTAGCAAACACCGCTCGTGCTTTTGTTACTAAATCTGGCTTGTTTTTCATTAGGGGGAAGACCGCTGCTTGGTACGGCGCGAGATTGCTGCTTAACTTCAAAACAGTTCTGTGCCGTTCTGCGTCAAACCAATAGGCATCACACAGCACCATTAACAATAACCGGTTGATGCCAACAGCAGGTTCGATAACGTGTGGCACAAAGACTTCACCAGCGTGAGGGTCGCGGTACTCCAGTGATTGGCCAGAGTGCTGCATGTGTTGTCTCAGGTCATAGTCAGTGCGGTAGGCAATGCCCCACAGCTCTTTCCAGCCAAAGGGAAAGTGATAGTCAAGGTCGTAGGTGTCTTTGCTGTAAAAACTGCGCTCGGCATCGGTGTGCTGACGCCAGCGAATGTTGTCTTCCCGGACTCCCAGTGTGTGTGTCACAAACTGCCACATTGCCTCTTTCCAGTCAGAAAACAGCGCGCGCCAATCACTCTCTTCTGGGTTAAAAAAGTACTCGATCTCTGCTTGTTCAAACTCGAGCGTGCGAAAAACAAATTGACCAGTGGTTATCTCATTGCGAAAGCTCTTGCCTACTTGACCCACCCCAAACGGCAGGGTGACCCGAGTGCTGTCGGTGATTTGCTTGAAGTTGCTAAAGATGCCTTGGGCTGTTTCACCACGCAGATAGACAGTGTCTTTTTCTCCACTTACCGCGCCAATACCTGTTTTAAACAACAAGTTAAAATCTTTTGCTTCACTCAGCGTGTTGCCGTCAGGGCTCAACACCCCATGATCGGAGATAAACAGATCCATCTCTGCAATCGAGAGATCTTCTACACTAAATGAGTGATCAACTGCGCCTGGGTGCTGCTCTATCCATGACTCGATGATGTGATCTGCCCGATAGCGCTTGTGGTTTTTTGTGTCTTCTACCAGTGGGTCGCTAAATGAGCCCACGTGACCAGAGGCCACCCAGGTTTGTGGGTGTAGCATGATCTGTGAGTCAAGCCCAACCATGTCTTCTCGCTTGGTAATAAACTCTGTCCACCACGCATCTTTAATGTTTTTGAGCAGCTGCGCGCCAAGCGGCCCGTAGTCATACGAGCTAGTCAGCCCGCCATATATCTCGGACGTAGAGTAAACAAAGCCACGGCGTTTGGCAAGAGAGACAATGTCTTCGAGTGAGTAGTCTGGCATAGTACCAGAAAGATTTTAGTCTAAGAGCGATAAGATTGCTAGGGCAATTACTTACCTCGTCTCTTCGATCTCAACCCCTGTCAAGCCTTCCAGCTCTTCAAGCATCATGGTTTCATCGTAGTTTTCTAGCTCTGACTCAAGCAAGGCACTTTGCTGAGACCCAACTATAATCATCATAACGAACGCTGCTGCTAGGAGCATCCAGAGGGTGTTTCTCGGCGTGACGGCTTTGACCACACTGCCATAAGTGTTGTCGCTGGCAGACCCACGTTTCAAAAACCAGTACAACAGAGGAATCCAGCCAATCACGGGAATCAAGACAAGTAGTAACAGCCACCCAGATTTATCAACGTCATGGAGTCTGCGTACTGCGGCCGCCAAACCAGGAATGATGAGTGCGAGTGAGTAGAGTGAGCTGGCCAGCGAAAGTAGGCCACCTACCAGGCCAACGTCCATCAGCAGTATAGCAACGGCACTGAGTACTAAAGAAATGATCATGTTGAGCAGCACAAACCCCCAGTAGTCAGCTCTACTGAGTCTGTCTGAAAAATTAAATGCGTTTTTAAGTGCTAATATATATGCCTGCATAAAAATCCTTTTTTACCATTACTGAACATAATTATACGTATCTCAACGGTGACCGTTGCAAGCTCCACACCGTAGTAATGGTATACTAAAGATATGCAACCTCATACTATAGCAGCTCTTTCGGTAGCAAGTTTTTTTGGAATGATTCAGAAATATATTGCTGCAAAAGCCCTCTCAGTTAGAAATTAATATTACCTATTACAGAATTAGAAATGCTCGCGAAAAAAAGTATAGAGACCTCTACTATAAAGCATACAACTTAGAAGCATCAGAATTAGAAATTAAGGCTGATTACCGACACAGCTCAGGAAGTGCTAGTTGTACTGTAACTATTTCTCGAGCGAGCAAAAGTGCGAGTGACCTCACTATCCGCCATAGAGAGCAGCATGCGAGTGGCTTTACAGAAAGAATAAAACTCTACTCAAGTACTCTATCCGGACATCATGATGGAAGTTTGAAGTATGGGTACGTTAATGGTGAAGTTAAAAATGAAGCAAAACAATTGATTGTTCGCTCAGATGTAAAGTTTTCTGGTGAAGATTCATTTACTAAAATAACTTATACAGCAAATATCATATAAACAGGTCTAGTAATAACCCTTACACTCGTAAAAACTCAAAGCTCCTCATCGGTCTATCAGACAGTGCACTCACATACTCTGTGATAGTATCGTACTTGCTATCAGCCGGATGCTGGTACCCTAGACTGACAATGATTTCAGATAAATGGTCTCGAATTGGTTGCGATCGTTTTTGAGATACGACTTCATCTCGTACTTGTAGTACTTTTTGATAGAGGTATGGTTCTAGTTCCTCTTGTACAAATAACTTATCATAGGTTTCTAGCAGTTGCGTAATGTTTCTAATATCAGCAAGCTTGGGCGAGTCTTCAAAGGCTTCTTTTAAAAGCTTTGATTGCGTGAGGAGCGGGAGAGATTTTGTACTCACCAGAAATGCAGAAATAACGTTGCCTGGTTCGAGGTGTGCTCTTTTGGAAGATGCAAGTTTTCTGACGCCTTTAGCAACACACACCATTCGTCCCTGTTCTTGGGTTAAGAGGGTGACTACTCTGTCGGTCTCACCAGTGTTTGTCCGTTTTAAAACGAGTGCCTCGAGCGCGAGCGTACGTTGTTTCATACTCTACCAGCTTTAAAATGGTGCTGTTACGACTGTATCTTTGGATACTACTTGTTTTTCTTGCGTGCCATTTACATCAGTAAAGAGCTCAAACTCTTTGATACCGCCTTGTTTTCGGATAAACAGCTCGTACTCTTCTCCGTTTTGATAAGGAATACTGTAGGTTACTTGTAGTTTAGCAATACCAAGTGGTTCAAGCGTGAAGAATCCGTCTATGACAGAGAATCCGGCTTCAGCGTACAGCTCTGGCTCGTTCTCAAAGCCCTGAGTTGAGATGAGCTCTGCTCCCTCGGGCACATAGATGCGCGTCCAGTCTTGCAGAGTGGCGTTGAGACATAACAAACCTGCCTCGAGGTTGCAGTTGTCTGCTTTTCGACTGTTTTTGTAGGTGATTTCTACTGTCTTTGTTACTTTGCCATTTTCAGGGGCAGAAACTGATTGCTTTACATCATAGGTTACAAAGAGGTTTGATTTGGCCCCACCAAGATTAGCGTTTACCAGCGCAAAGTAATCTGATCCCGCGTGCTGTTGCCCAAGCGCACCAGTTGCATTGATGGTCGCTGCGGCAGCTTGTGTTTCTTCATCAAAAAAGTAAAACTGAGCGTGTCGCGCTTCAATACTCGCAAACCCCGTTTGAAACAGTTCTGGCCATTGTTGCTTGGGTGTACTGTAGGCTTTATTTAAAATCTCTCTCATCATCGGCCCTAAAACACCTTTCCTATCTGTTCTGAGGTAGGGTGTGGGGCGGGTGATGATCTCCGAGAGCGCATAGATAATCTGCGGACAGTCACAGGCAGGTACAGTCTCGGCGGAAAATGTACCGTAGCCAGGTACATCAACAGGGCCAAGGAGAGTGATGAGCGAGAGTAAAAATTCGGTGTCGATGGCGATGATGCCGTCAATATCTTGTTCTTCTCCGGAAACTGTTTGGTACTCTGTGTAGAATTGATCCATCGAGGTAGCAAAGTCGGGAGAAATATTCATGTCGCGGAGGTTCCAAGCTGATTCAGTGGTCAGGTACTTACCGAGCTTCTCGGGGATGTCTTGGGTAGCACGATACTGTTGGTCTAGCTCGTAGATATCGTCAGACTTCTCTGCCTCTACCTTACCGTTTTCAACCGAGATAATAGCGTAGGCAGTCAAAAAACCACCTGTGGGGCGCAGCTCATTGTCATTTTGAAACAAGACGAGATACTTTTTTTTACCTTCAGTAGCGCCAGCTACACTGGGTAGTTGGTTGATGACCGGTCGAAACTCTGAAAGTGCGCTGTGAGCGCCGGCACTGAGTTCTTTTGCCTGCACGATGTATTCTTTCACCGGTTGGCCGCGAATCGAGTCTGGGTAGTTACTTTCATCAATTTGAGCGAGATAGGCGTCCATCTGTCCCAAGTCAACAGAGATTGCATCGAGCTCTGGGTTTACTTTATCGAGAGTTTGCAGTAGTACTGCAAGTCTATCTTCTATTGTGCCGCCCTCAAACGAGCTCTCGCCAGAAAACCCGAGTACATCGGCGTACGGCTCCATTGCCGCAATTGATTTTTCAGCAGCAGCAAGACCTGCCCTAGCAGCAGCAATACCCTCTGTTCCATCTATGTAGTAGGTCCGCGCTACAGGAATAGCCGAGTATACTCCAAGTGAGGAGTAGGTGTGTTCTATTTCATCCAGTTGTGTTTTGAGAGTCTGGATGTGTGCAGCGGTCTCCGGAAGGTTTTGATTTTTAAATGAACTATAGACTTGACCAGCTGTTGCCTGCGCTGCTGTTGCCTGTGTTTGCATTTTTTTAGCGCTGCTGTAAGTAACAGCCCCAAGTACCACTGCCAGCGTGAGCATAAATACACATAACACTCCAAGGATAGCGACTATTTTGTGAGTACGCCGAGCAGCGCCCCATCTCTGGCGCAGTGATGTTTTTTCCTGTGGTGTAGTATGACCTACTGATTCGTTTTCGGTGGGATGTTTCAAGTCTGCTTTGGGCATATCCTGTCAGTATAGCATAATTACCACTTTGAGATCATGGCCCGAGGAGTTTTGAGTAAAATACGAATGTCATCACCAATAGATTGGGTCTGGGCGTATTGGGCATCAAGTGCTGCCCGTTTGACAAACGGCACTTCATTTCTCCCACTGGTTTGCCAGGGACCAGTAATACCTGGTTTGACTGAAAAAATATACTTTACGTACTCGCGGGTTTTAGGGTAGCGTTTTGTTTGCTCTTGGAGCTCCTTTTTAACATACGCCCGAGGACCAACCATGCTCATCTCGCCTTTGAGTACATTGAGTAACTGAGGAAACTCATCGATGGTGAGTGACCTGAGAGCCTTGCCTAGCTTGGTAATGCGTGGGTCATTTTCTATTTTCCAGTCATTTTGCTTGAATGTTTCGAGTAGTTGCGGGTCGTGTTCATGAAGGAGTGCGTCAGCATTTGGCACCATCGAGCGAAATTTATAGAGATAAAACTCCACCCCTTTTTGACCGACTCGTTTGTGTTTAAATAAAATAGGGAGTCCAGAATCAAGATAAATCAGGACGGGCACCAAAAGCCAAAACGGCACAAACACGATGCATAAAATAAGAGCAACAACAACATCAAGGACTCGCTTTTTTTGATCGTAGGTCATGATTGAGTACTTTAGAGGTAGTTTTTTTTGTCTTCTTCTTTGAGTCGTTCTACCAGTTTTTTTACATCTTGGCTACGCGACTTGGGGGCAATCATTACGATCTCGTCGGTATCAACAATGATCATGTCTTCTATACCCACCACTGCCACCAGCCTATCGCTTGCGTGAATTAAGTTGTTTCTTGAGTTGACTGCGAGTACCTCGGTCTGCCCATTGTCTGCTGCCACCACGTTGCCGTAGAGATCTTTGGTGCCAAGGTCGTACACCACCTTCCACTCACCCACGTCATTCCAGCCAAAGTCACCCGGCATAAGCACTAAGTTGTCGGCTTTTTCTGAAATGGCGTAATCAATAGAGATGCTCTCTGCTACTTTGTAGATGGCAGGGAGTGCTTTGTGAAAAGAGGTGCCTGTTTTTTCTATAAGCGGCTTGGCTAGCGCCCACATCTCTGGCATGTGTTGCTCAAACGCATCAATGAGTGTGTGTGCTCCCCAGACATACATGTTGGCATTCCAAAAGTAACGCCCAGTAGAGATAAACGCGCGCGCGGTGGCTTCATTTGGTTTTTCGGTGAAATTTTCAACATGAAATACCGAGAGATGTCTGCCAATTTTCTCGATCTCGTCACCTACCTTGATGTAGCCAAAGGCAGTTGAGGGGTGGGTGGGGGTAATGCCTACGGTGACGAGCTCTGGTCGTTTTTCAGCCGCCTTGCAGGCTGCGTGCATGACGCGAATAAACTCTGCTTCGTCCTCCACGATGTGGTCTGAGGCCGCATTCATGACCACAGCATCTTTATCTTTGCTGTACGCCAGTAGTGAGCCGGTAAGCATAGCGAGCGCCGTATCTTTTTTTTCTGGTTCGGCAATGATGTTTTCTGCCGGGACCTCGGGAAGTTGGGCCGCTACTTCTTCTTTGTAGCGTTGATTGGTGACAACAATAATGCGCTCTGGCGGCACAATCTTGGCGATACGATCTGCAGTCAACTGCATCATTGTTTTTTGTCCAACCAGCTTTAAAAACTGCTTGGGTGTTTTGGTGCGAGACTTTGGCCACAACCTGGTGCCACCGCCACCCGCTAAGATAACCGCAAAAACATGACCATGTGTTGACATTCTTCCCTTTCTACGTGTCTTACTACCTCAAGAGCAGAGATGCATTATGTTCACCATAGCATATCACATGACACTACTGTCCAGATTGCCATAGTTGGTATAATTTCTCAAGGTTTGAAATAAACTCCTCTTCAAAGTGTTTTTTTTGACAGGTTTTTGCGGCAGCTTGTAAGCGGTGAGTGCTCCATCTTCTTTGTAACCCTTTTTCAATAGCATCAGCAACACTAGAAGGCGTTGTTTCTTTGCAGTGTTGAGAGATGTCTTTGCCCAATACTTCACTACAACCGCTTTTTTGATGCAGCACGCTTGGTACTCCTAGTGAGGCAGCTTCTAGTGGTGTAATGCCAAAATCTTCAAGTCCTGGGTGAAGAAACAACTTGCTTCGGTTGAGCAACCACGTTTTTTCGTGCTCTGTGAGTATTCCTGTAAAGTAGGTAACGCCATCAGCTTGTGTATATCGGGCAAGAAATGACTCAAGTGACTGGTTTTTGTGTCGAATAGATACGCGATCAGCTAAGCGTTCTAGACGAGCTCTATCGGGGCCATCACCCGCCACAACGAGACCCAGCCCCAACTGTTTGCACGCTAAGATGCTACTATCAACTCGTTTGTACGAGACAAGTCGAGAGAGACTCGCGAGGTACTCTTTTTTGACCGTTTCTTTTGTCAGTAGGGTAACGGGAGGGTACACTACCCCATCAGACGTTCTTTTGTATATATGTTTGACCCGCTGTGCAACTAGGTTTGAAATGGCAAGGTAACTGTCTGGCCTACTGGCTGCGACTTGATCCCACTGGCTCAGATATCCAAGCGTTTTTTTTCCAAGATACGACAGTCCAGGCACTCGAAATGCGCCCGAGTGCTGTGTGTACTCGTCTGTGTGAGTGGTGAGAAATCTGGTGGGTGTGCAGATGTAACAGAGATGAAATTGATCTGCCCGGGTGATAGCGCCCTTGGCAAACGAGGCAGAGAGCGATATCACCACATCATGAGCCGAGAGATCAAGCGTTTCAAAAGCGATGGGTAGGAGTGGAGCTAGCGCACGGTGATGAGATCGCACATACGGTAGGTGTTGAAGAACTGATGTTTTGACCGTTGTGTGAGTCAGCCAGCTGACGTTGTTTGCATCATAGACTGAGGTGTAGAGCGTTGCGGTTGGAAAAAGCTTGAGAAGAGACGAGAGAACCTGCTCTGCCCCGCCAAACTCCGTGGTGAGGTGGTCGTAGATAATAGCTGGTGAGCGAGGAGTAGTTATTTTCAGGTAGTATTTCCCAGTACGTCTTGATACACCTCAAGTGTTTGCTGGGCTGCTTTGTCCCATGAAAACTGTGTCTGCAAGCTGTTTTTTTGAGCATTTGTGAGCGTGGGTCGTTTTTTTTCTATGTTCTTGACTGCTTGCACAAACGATGCAGTGCTAAGAGGATCAAAGTACTGGGCGTACTCTTGGTAGATTTCACGAAAAATAGGAATATCAGAGGCAAGCACACAGCCACCAGCAACGAGCGCCTCAACACCAGTTAGCCCAAATCCTTCTGATGTAGAAGGTTGAATAAGCGCCAAATGAGAGTGATACAGCTCAAAGAGCTCAGCGTCAGGAACAAATCCGCGCACGTCGAGTTGTTTTTTAACGCCTAGTTGACCAGCGCGCGTGAGCACTGTGTCGAGAAACACCGACCGAGAGCCAACCAAAGTCAGGGTGTAGTCAGGTAGCTTTTGGAGAGCGCGCAGTACCAGCTCTATATTTTTATGCGGATAGAGCGAGCCAACGTAGAGCAATTGTTTATTGGGTCTGTAGGCATCCAGCTGTTTTTGCTGGCTGGCGATCTCTGCACCCTCATAGATTGAGAGTAATTTTTCTTTTGTTTCTGGGTAGTAGCTACTCACCACCTCTGCAATCGTATTGGATGGGGTGATGATACTATCTGCCTTTTTACAGGCGATGGAGGTGACTACTCGGTACATCAAGTATTTTAGGTAATACTCGCCCGCACCCAGTGTGGTAACGGCGCTTCCCTTGTGCTGGTGCCACAATAGGTCGTGAATGGTGACCACTAGCTTACCCTGGTACAACACCGGCACGTTGAAATGAGGTGTGTGAAAAAGAGCAAGTGGCTGACGCTGGACTCGCCACCAAAACGAGGTTTGCTCGCGCAGAGTGTAGTGACGCTCTGGTGAGAGAACTACCTTAACAGACTTTGGTAGTTTGTTTGGGAAAAACTCACGTACTTGATCTTGGGAGCGAAAAAAAAGCACCCAGGTGTACTCAGTGTGAGTAACAACCTGGGTGACTATATTTTGAATGTATCTCCCAATGCCAGCGTGCTGTTTACCTCCTAGCCTGCAATCTATTCCTATTACTGCCTGCGGCATACGGCATACTACTTGGTTTTTTTAGTCTTCTTTTTAGGCGATTTTTTAGTGCTTTTTTTTGCACTTGATTTCTTGGCCATTGCTTTGGCAAGCGGTTGTGTCTCTGATTGCTCGAGTGTTTCATTCACAATAGCTTCAAGTTCTTGCAGCTCTTGATCGGTCAGGTCGTCATCGCAGCCACAACTCCCGCCACAGCAACCAGACATGTCATCTAGCTCTTGCTGGAGGAGTTTGATTTTATTGGAGCGAGTGAAGTTGACAATCAAGCTGTAGAGCAAGTGACCAAAGCCGATCAGAAAAACAGCAAGAGTAAGGTACTCAAAGATTTTTGGCTCTTGGGTGAGTGTCAATCCCCCATCGTAGAGATACCTCAAAATGAGCTGTGGGAGAAAGGAGGCTGCAAACAGCGAGCCCACCATAACAGCCAGCGATTCTACGAGTTGTTTTTGCTGCTGGGCGCGTAAGTCTTGTATTGCACATTGTGTATTGGACATCATATTGGTTAGATCCCTTCTTTACTACGTACGAAGTACTGTATCATAGTTCTGATAAAAGAGGGATAGGAATCTTTGTAGTGTTTATCATAGTACTGCAGCATGGTGTGATAGAAATGTTTTCTCGTAGTAGTGGCTAGTTTTTTTGAACTACTCTTGATGCCAGACTTATACTTGTGATGTACCACAACAACTTCAGGGTTGTATACTATTTCATATCCAGCCTCACGAATACGCGTACACCAATCAAGATCTTCGGCATACATAAAAAACTGCTCATCAAGTAGCCCCACTTTTTTAATAGCTGACTGGCGCACCAACAGCGCTGCTCCCGAACAGGCATCTATAGCATGAATGCTGTGATAGTTTTTATAGGATTGATGATACTGTGCAAACAACCGTGAGTGAGGTAGTAGCTTGGAGGCTCCCATAAAGTATGTTAGCGACGCCCAGGGTGTGGGCTCGCCTCTGTGGCACGCCATATCGAGTTCTCCGGAAGAGTAGACAATCTTGGGTGTAATGACACCCACTTGTGGATGGGCATCCATGTAGGCAATGAGTGTGTCAATAGTGCTTTCTGGGGTGCACTCAATATCAGAGTTAAGCAGCATGCAGTAGCGAGTAGTACTGCGTTCTAATGCTCTGTTATTTGCATAGGCAAAGCCATAATTTTTCTCAAGATAGAGGGGAGTAACCCACGGAAACGACCGCTCAAGCATTTTTTTTGTATCATCACTACTGTTGTTGTCGACTACGGTAACAATAACCTTGTTTTTTGTTTTGGTGAGGTAGTGAGTGTGGAGGGTTGAGAGAGTTTTTTCGAGCCAAAACTGTGAGTTGTAGGTCACAATAATGATCTCAAGTGTTGGTTGTTTCATGACTGATTTCCCATAGCATTGTAGAGCGCATCAAGTTTTTTGGAGATCTCTCCCCACTCAAAGTGCTGAGCCACATACAGTTTGCCAGTCGAGCTGAGCTTTTTTTGTAGTGAGCGATTTTGAAGCACTTTGACAGTTTGTTGTATCAGTTCTTCTGGTGATGAGCTCAACACAACGTGCGTGTCTGGGGTGACATCAATACCCTCAACAGCGGTTGGCGTAGCAACAATGGGTGTGCCAGCAGCCATCGCCTCCAGAATTTTGTATCGCGTTCCTTTACCACTCATAACAGGAGCAATTAGCACATTTGCTGTCGAAAATGCATCACGAATATCATCAATCCTGCCTAACACCTTTACGTCTTTGAGTGCTTTGGCTTTTTCTATAATGTCTTGGGTTGGCTCATTTCCCACGATGTGTAGCTGTGCATTGGGTATCTGTGCTTTTACCCCGTTCCAAACAGCATCCAGTAGATAGTTGACCGCCTCAACGTTGGGCAACCACTTAAATGTGCCTACAAATAGCGCAGTTGGGGTTGGTGGTGGCTTCCAGGGTTTTTCTGCAAACCAAGCAGCATCGACACCATTCTCTACTACTTGAATGCCCTCTTTTTCTCCAAGAACCTGAGCAATGTACTCTTTATCTGCCTCGCTCATGGTTACGAGTACATCTGATTTTTTCCAAAAATGTTTTTCCCAGTGTTTAATTTTGGCTATATCAACCGCAAGAATGGGTTGTAGTAGGGGGTGGGCTCGCTCGGCATAGCTTTCGTACCCAAGGTACTCGATGGTTTGTTCAACAAGTAAAATAGGAGTGTCAGTCTGGGGAATGTGGGGCATCATGTAAAATGTCTCGGCGTGAATGAGGTCGTACTGGGTATAGGAAAGCTCTGCTTCAACAGCCTTAATTACCTCAGGTACATGATTTCGAATGATCAAGAATGGATAACTAGAGACTGCAGTTTTGAGTACATTTTTAAGAGTAAATGGGCGTTGTGATCGCTTAAATACGCGAACTACCGAGCAAAATTCTTCAAGGTGGCTGATGTATTTTTTCTCGCTTTCATCTTTAATCAAAGCAAAAAGCGTAATGCTGTGGTGTTGGGAAAGCTTTTTGAGTAGGTTGTAGGTTCTAATTTGACCACCAGAAAGAAGCGGATACGGCAGGTAGGGGGTGAGCATCAAGATATTCATTGTTTGGGTTTGGTTAAGTCGATAATGATGTACTCCTGCGTTTTTTCGAGTACAAAGTAGCGCTCTTCTAGCTCGCGAGCCTCGTCATCATAGCTGGTAGAAACATAATGCGTCGCGCCTAGCTTTCTTTTTTGCTCTATTTCGTAGCCGATGGGCCAACCCACTCGCTTTGTCTGAAATAAAAATGACGTGTCGCCAAAGTTTGGCGCAATCACCTGAGCATTGGCTGGCACAACTTGATCAACAACTGCCCCAGCCGTGTCATACTCCCAGTGGTTCACGTTAAAGTAACCTCTCACCTGCATGCCTGCCCCAACAAGCATTAAAAGACTCAGGCTTATTGTTGCTGCTAGACTGAGTACATGTCTCGTTTGGGTAGAGATTTGATTGAAAGATGAAATAAATGAGTAGCATGCATAAATACCAAATGCTACGGTGATCGAGAGGATGGGTGTGAGGAGGACTTGATAGTAGTCATGCTGCACATTGCCGGTAGCAATAACAATGAGGTAGGCGAACATTCCTGCCCACCAAGATCCATACACCAAGAGTTCTTTTTTATTTGCCACAAATGGTGCGAGCACTACAAACACTACCCCAACATATCCTAGCATTAGCTTGCTTATTCTTTCAAAAAATATCCAGCGAAACCAGGCTGGGCGCAGGCGAATACCATTGCCATTAAATAACCAGTCGCTGGCCGGAATACCTTCGGGAAACTGAGCAATCCAGCTGCGCCACCACCACAGTGGAAGAACTGCCAACAAAAATAACAGAGCAGGCCAGTAGGAGCGCCAATGCGTAGTGTGTTTGTGCACAAATAGCACCATGTAGACTGGAGCAAAAAACACAACAAACGGCTTGAGTAGCAGCGCTAGGGTAAATAGTACCGCTGAGTAAAAATAACCACTTGGCTTATTTTTCTCTACTGACCAAACAAAACAGGCAAGTGAAGTGGTGATAGCAGCCAGCATGGCTGGTTCTGGTAATACGGTACGAGAGTAGTAGACGCTGTAGGGTAAAACCGCAAACACCACTGCACTCAAGTACGCAATTTTTTTACCAGACAGCATCTTGACAACACCAAAGATGCTAACGAGAGTGACAAGCGAGCACAGCATCGAAAATAGGCGACTAGCAACCACGACATCAGACAGATGGAGGGTAGTTACGATAACCGCCAATACTCCATTGACAATAGGAAACTCTACCATACGGTAGCCTTCTGGATTGTCTAAACCTGATGGGATGTTAGACAGATCGTGATAGGTAGGATGAAGTAGATCAATACCATGAAGGGTGTATTCTCTGGTGACCGAGGCGGTATCTGCCTGTCGCCAGCTATGCCAATCTAGAAGCGGATAAGAAACACGATATAAGCGCAGCATCAGCGCAAGCGCAATGATGCCGAGCAGCGGTGAGTATCTGAGAAGTATTTTCATTACTCTGTTTGCATGGGTTGCGGGGTATCAGATCTGCGCTCCTGCATCACTACTGCGAGCACAACTGCCGTCATTCCCCAAAAGGTGAAGGCTACTTTAGAGGCAGCAAAGACATCGATATAGCTGGCGTTAATGAGAAGCCCTAGTGCTGCAGCAAGATAGGCAACGCTTACACCCCGCACAAAGCGATTGCTTGTCGTACGGTATGCATACAACGCCAACCACATAGCAATCACTGTCGCACCATAAAAGGTCAGAAATCCCAACAAACCGGTTTCTCCTAGAGTACGAAGGAAGTTATTGTCGGTACTTTCTGCCTCGGTGAAGTGATAGGTAGTGTCTTTGGTAAGGGTGGCGTAGCCAGAACCAAGCAAGGGATTCGACTCAAATCCCGCAATAGCTCGCGGCCACAGCGTGTCGTAGCGAATAGCAGCTGAGAGACCATACTTGAGCGCATTTTCAGAATAGGTCCGTTCTTTTTCAATTACAACCGTTGTCTTTTTTCCATCAGCTGAAGTTGTACTGACGCGCACCTTGACAGGAATATCAACTTTCACGTCACTAGGACGCTCTTTGGTGGGTTGCGTGTCAGACTGGGTGAGTGCAGTGTCAAGCTCATCAGTCGAGAGGCTGTTTTCTGGCTTTTCAAACCACTCTTCTCTCGGGGGAACAACATCGTCGATGGCAGTCACCAGCGCGATACGTTGTGTCTCGATCACCATGTAGTTTTGGTAGGCTGTGGGGTACCCTTCAAGTGTTTGGAGAAGCCGCGTGTACATAGTCGTACCAAAGAAAGCAACTAAAACATACACGAGTACACCTAGCAACAAACTCTTTGTAAAAAAGTACCGCAGTTTTTGTTTGAGTGACGACTGTTTGAGGGCAAGTAAAAAAATCATCACCACTGCAGCCAGTAAAAAAGAAATAAATGACGAGCGTGAGGCAGCTACAATGAGCATCCATAACCCAAGTACAAATAATAACCAGAGCGTATACCGCTGCATCTTTTTTTTAGCCAGCAAAGCAAAAGAGAAAACAAAGGGTAAGAGAACCACCAAGTATCCTGCTAAATCATAGTGCCCACCAAATGTTGACTGCACTCTGCCACCTTCAGTTAAATAGAGTCGCACGCCTTTACTAAACTCTCTATTCATGGTGGAGTAGACAGGCCAGTAGAGGTATTTTTGCCCAATGCCGTAGAGAATAACCCCGAGCAGTGTCACAAACACGACCTTGAGGAGCAACACGGCATCTTTTTTGGTTTTAATAGCACTAAAAATAATAAAAAAGAGAGAGAAGTACTCTATGTAGCGGAAAAAATGCAAAAATGTTTTACCCACATGCACGGGCTGAAACGGTACGGTGTGTGTAATGAAGATAGCCGAAAGGCTTGAAAAAAACCCAACCAGTACGTAAGCAGCTATAATGGTGGTAAGTGGTGTTTTAATCGTAATTTTTTTGCGCAATACCTGCACGCACCACACAACTGCGGTGAGTAAGATGGCGACATCCTCTAGCCGCACCCGAACGATATAGCCAGGAATCGCTTCAAACAGTGGCAGCTTTGGATAGAGCGGGATAAACACCAATAAAAAACCACTCAACAGCAGCAGTATATGTGCATCAATCCAAGCTGCAAAACGCTGCATCTTTGTTGTAGGTGTAGCGACTTTTTTTGTAGCAGCTGATTTTTTTTGTTTTTGTTTTGGCATGCCTAGAACTTCCAAGTATACACGTTTTTGGCAATTTTCTTATAGGCGCTCACCTTCTCTGTCTTGTTCTGCAAAGAAAAAAGAATGATGCGAAGAAGTGCGCCAGCAAAAATAATACTTTTCACAAAGGGAAGTTGCCAACGTGGAACGTGTTTGTTCCAGATGTACACTAGGTGTTTGGCCTCGCCCACCAGCGCATGAGTCTTTGACGAGCTGGCTGATTGTACGTGAACAATGCGCGCGTTTGTCACTATGCCAACTTTCCAGCCAGCTTTCTGTGCTCGCAGGCAGTACTCTATGTCTTCGGCGTACATAAAGATTGCCCCGTCAAGCACCCCACACTCTTGCACGACTTGTTTTTTGATCAGCATAGCTGTCCCCCCCACCCACCCCATCACAGCAACCTCCCCCTCTTCTTTCTTCCCTGCTCTCCTACCCGTGTGCTGGATGGAGGGCAGTCGTTTTCCAAAAAAAGGAATATCGTCAAGAAAGAGCTGTTGGTTTATCAGCGAGCAGAGAGACGGCAGATCTCCTCCTTGTGGCTGGAGTGAACCATCTGTGTTGCGCAGTTCTGCTGCCAGAATGCCGTAGGTAGCATACTGCGTGTTGTGTGCTACCTGCCAGAGGTGAGTGAGTGCGCCCTCTTCTACAATAGTGTCTGAGTTGAGAAGGAGGTAGTGGTTGCCCCGAGCACGCTTGATGCCTTCGTTATTCGCTGCTGCAAAACCAAGATTTTCCTGTTGCTGGAGCACTACAATGGGTATATCAGAGGTGTTGGCTAGTTGTGCGAGCGCCGTTTTACTGCCGTCAGTTGAGTTGTTATCGATCACGATAATCTCTGTTGCTTTCCGAAGTGCGTGATCTGTTTTGAGTGCGCGTACAACCGAGTCGATGGTCTGCAGTGTCAAGTCTTTAGTGTTGTAGGAAACAATCAGGATGCTTAACTCTATCGTCATATATAGCCAAGTGCTTACTGAAACCAGCGGGCTCTGCCCAGCACGTAGTCGTACTGCTTGAGTGCTCGCTCTGCTATCTCTTTGGCAGGTGTACCAGCTACGATACTTCCTGCTGGTACGTCTTTGGTCACAATACTACCAGCCGCGATCACCGCCCCTTTTCCCACCGTAACCCCAGGTAAGATAATTGATCTAGGGCCTATAAAGACGTAGTCTTCTATGATTACTTTTTCCTCAATTGCTCGCATGTCAGAGGCGTGCACATCGTGCTCGCTGGTCCAGATCATAACCTCCGAGGCAATATCAACGTGACTGCCTATTCGGAGCCCTCCGGTAGAGTCTGGTAGCTGCTTGCGCCCGTCTAGTGTGGCTCGCTCACCAATGAGTGTGTCATCTCCAATAGTGATGTGCCGAGGGTCGTAGATGCGCGCCATCATGTGGATGGTGGAACCTCTTCCAATCTGCATGCCTGCTAGCCGGTAAAAAAACCGCCGCACGTGATGGAGGGGTATAGTTCCGACACCCCACCAGAGAATACCAGTAATAAGTTCCAGCCAAATGGCAGAAAGACGAGAGTAAATTTTTTCAGGGAGTGAGCGAGAAGACGTGCTTGCTTTCATAGGGCAGGTAGTATCGTACCATACCGCCCTAGTACTTGGGGGAGCTACTCTGTGTACTGCACGCCCACATGCGCGTATCCTAATTGGGTGATAACCCGCCCTTTGGGTGTACGTTTGATGAGGCCTGATTGGAGGAGGTAGGGCTCTAGTACCTCTTCAACCGTGACGGCGTCTTCATTCAAAAGTGCTGTGATCGTAGAGAGGCCAACTGGTCCACCATTGTGCTTGTGGATTATCTCGAGCAAGAAGGTGCGTTCTGTTTCGTGTAAACCCAGCGAATCAACAGCATACATCTTGAGCGCAGCGATCACGTCATCGCGCGCTACTTCTTTTCTACCTTGCACTTGGACGAAGTCACGGGCGCGCTTGGTTAACTTGAGGGCAATGCGTGGTGTACCACGAGAGCGAGCAGCTATTTCGAGCGCTGCCTCATCAGTAATGCTGCAGTGTAGTTTGTCGGATGCCGCGTAAATAATGCGTGAGAGTACTTTTGGCGTGTAGAGCTTGAGTCGGTGAATGATGCCAAACCGATCGCGAAATGGTCCAGCTAGCAAGCCAAACCGGGTGGTTGCACCAATTAAGGTAAACTTTGGTACATCAAGACGAATGGTGCGGGCTGATGGCCCTTTGCCCACTACGATATCAAGCGCAAAGTCTTCCATAGCTGGATAGAGTGTCTCTTCCACTCCCTTTGGCAGGCGATGGATCTCGTCAATAAACAGGCAGTCGCCCGGTTGTAAATTAGTCAGGATTGCTGCCAAGTCTCCGGCTTTGGTGAGTGCAGTACCTGAGGTAATCTTGAGGTTTACCCCCAGCTCTTTGGCAATCAAGTGCGCCAGCGTTGTTTTCCCCAAGCCTGGTGGTCCGTACAGCAGTACGTGATCAAGTTGTTCCTTCCTTTCTTTGGCAGCCTGAATAGAGATCTGAAGTGATGTTTTGAGTTGTTCTTGACCAAAAAACTCATCCCACTCTTGGGCTCGCAGACTAGTAAAGATAGCATCATCACCGTTTTGCTGGTCTTTTGGAGTTGTGTCTTTGTTTGTCATGTATGTGTATTCTTGAGTGCTTGTTTTATTATCTCTTGGGTACTCATGTTTTCGATATCTGGCGTGTGCTTGACGCGTTCTTCTGCCTCGTCGCGGTCAAACCCTAGGGCCTCCAGCGCTGCCACGATCTCTTGTTGCTTGGTGCTGAGTGGTGTTAAATCAATGTCTTCCAGACCCCCTAGCTTATTTTTAAGCTCAATAATGATTTTTTGGGCCATTTTTTTACCCACCCTGGGCACCGACTTGAAAAAGGTCACATCTGCTTGCTGAACGGCTGTTACTACTCGTTGTGTACCCTGACCAGTGATGGTGAGTGCCGTGCGCGGACCCACCCCCGACACGCCAACAAGCGAGAGAAATAACTGTTTGTCTTCTGGATGTTCAAAGCCATAGAGCTCTAGCGCATCTTCCCGCACGTGGGTGTAGATGTAGAGGGAAACGTGCTCTGTGTTCGAAGCATTGCTCAAGACAGTGTTACTCACCTGCACGCTGTAGCCCACGCCCCCCACTACTACTAGCAACGCCTCACCTTCGACTTTGGGAATGCCTGTGAGATAACCAATCATGCTATTTGTTATAACACAGTGACCTTATTCGGGCGAGATTTGGGTTGGTTGATAGAGATGCGTCATCAACACTGCAATGGCATCAACAGCATCATCAACAATCGGTTCATTCAGTAGATTGCACTCCAGCCGCACCATTTTCTCTACTGCACGTTTATCTGCCCGGCCGTTGCCGGTCACGGCCAGCTTGATACTGCCTGGGTTGTACTCTGAGTACTCTAGGCCGTGTTCTAGACAAATGCCAATAATGATGCCGCGCACTTCTGCCACCTTCATGGCTGTTTTTTGGTTTTTGCTAAAAAAGACCGACTCTATGGCGAGGTGAGACGGCTCAAACTCTTTGATAATCTTAGTCAAGTAGGTGATGATAGCTTGGTATCTGTGTGCCAGAGAGTCTTTCGCATCTGTCTGTGCGCAGCCATACTCAATGAGCTGAATGGAGCCAGAAACTTTCCCCCCCACCGCCCACCCCATTCGATCGTAACCTGGGTCGATAGCGAGCGTTGGTTGGTTGATTTTCATACAAAGATAAAGTATACTTGTGGTGTGGGACACAGATGGAAGGCTGTTTTCAGACCTTGACCACGCTCATTACTCATATGAGTTAAAACGTAAGACATCTGCTCCACAATATGCTGTGTGTAGAGTTATAGCAAAGAAGAGATAGTTTTCACAATGGTGCGTGCTGAGTTCTCCCAAGAGTACTTTTTTAGTTGTTCTGCTGCTTTTTGGCTATAGTTATTTTTTTCTTGGACGGAGAGTGAAAGCGCCCGGCTCACCCCGTCTGCAATGCTTTCAACCGAGGTAGGGTCAACTAAAATACCAGCCTCGCCCACAACTTCAGGGAGGCTGGTGGTGTTGGCCACAACAGGAACAATCCCATACTGCAGAGCCTCGAGCGGTGGAATACCAAAGCCCTCGTGCAAGCCAGGTAGCACCACGCACTCGGCGCTCATGTAGAGCGCTGCTTTTTGCTCTTCTGTTACAAAGCCCAGGAAGCGTATGGCGTCACGAGCACTTGACTGCTCTGCTTTCTGGTGAATACCTTCAGCCAGCCAGCCGTCTTTGCCAGCCAAGACAAGCTGAACCTCTGGTTGAGTGGTGCGGAGTATCTCAAATGCTTTTATGAGTCGCTCCAGGTTTTTCCTCGGTTGAATGGTGCCTACAAACAAAATATAGGGTGTAGCAATAGCAAGCTCTTCAAGCAGTGCTCTTTGCTTTTCTTGAGATACCTCCTGAGGGTTGCTGTTAAGAGCTGGTGGGGCAACAATCACGTCTGCTGGGTCTCGACCATAGACCTGGCATACATCTTGCTTGGTGTACTTGCTAATAGCAACCACCTTTTGTGCACCCTTGACACTAAAGGCTGTCCACGCTCGCAGTTTGTGCAGATCTTTTTTCAAGAACTGGTCGGGGTAGGCCAAGAAACCCAAGTCCATCACGCTTGAGACATACTGCACGGGGCAAAAGCGCGGTGTATAGTGACCAGGAGTATAATGAAGACCTATTCGCTGCTTATTTTTCCAGAGGTAAAGGGGAAGAGCTACTTGTGTCCAGAGTGGTTGAGGGCCAATCACCCTATAGCGCCACCCTTTTCTTGACTTTGGCAGCTCTGTGATAGGCGGACTTTGAAGCAACACTTCAAAAGAAAGAGCGTTATCATCTCTAGTCTGATGCTCAATCTCTTTGAGTATTTGGAAGGCATAGACGTTACTACCCACTCTGTTTACCACGTTGGCCTCATTACCATCGATCGTGATCGGTATCGCGCTGACTTTAGCTGTGTTCATCGAGTGCTTTTTGGTAGACCTGTACGGTAGCGTCGGTAACTGTTTCCCAGTCAAAGAGCTGTTTTCTGATGATCATGCGCTGCAGTCGCACTTTTTGTTGCTGGGCTGACTCACCAAGAATCTCGGTTATTCCAGAACGAATGCTTTCAACTTCAAGTGGATCAACCAGCACGGCAGCATTACCTGCTACCTCTGGCATTGATGAGATGTTTGCAGTAACTACCGGTGTGCCGTACTCAAATGCTTCCAAAATAGGCAAGCCAAACCCCTCGTAGAGTGATGGATAGGCTACAAGCTCTGCCTGAGCGTAAAGCACCGACAAAGTAGCGTCGCTGACTCTGCCCAAAAATCGCAGGTGTGGATTGTTGCTGATGCGCTCTGAGTTATCCCACCCACTCTCACCAGCGATGATGAGTTGAACTTCACTCGCCAGTGGCTGCCAGGCTTTAATCAGTCGTTTGAGATTTTTCCTCGGCTCTCTGGTGCCCACAAACAAGATGTAGGGCCTGTCTAGCTGGTATTTTTTTGAGACGTACTCTACTGCTTCTTGGGTAAGTTGGTCGCTCTGCACTTTTACTTCAAGAGGTAACGCCTCTGGGACCACGTGCACGCGGTAGTCAGGAATACCAAGTAGCTCAACCACATCTTTTTTTGTTGCCCTACTCACTGCAATAATGTGAGCGTTTCGCTCTCCCAAAATCTTCCATGAGCGTTGGTGGGCTTTGAGAATACGTGGATGTGCGGTATCGGGATACTTGAGCATAGCGAGGTCATGAATAGTCGAGACCAACGGCAAGCCCTTATCTGGCGGCTGCATCCAGTCCCAGGAGTGAAATACATCAATGGTGGGCAAACGAGCGCCAACAGGCGCAAGCCCCCAACGCCAGGCCAGTTGCTGCAGGCCAGGAGGAAGCTGGCGAATAACAGTGCTTGAGTTCTGGTGATGGGCCAGTAGCTCATCAGCCATGCTTTCTAGCTGTTTGTGCTGGCGAAACGAACTGCCATAGAGCGAGAGCGCTTGCCCTGCTGCCAAGAGCGAGCGGGCGAGGTTGCTGGTGTAGCGAGACACGCCACGTCCATAGATGATTGGTGAGATATCAAGGCCTATCTGCATTATGATTGGGTGAGATACAAAACATCATTCTTACTTGAGTTCATAATAAGGGTTTTAATGTAGGTTTAATTGACTCCATAAAGTAATCACTGACACCATTAAAGCTAACAAGATCAACCTGCCTGCCAGTTGCCGACTCCAACTCTTGTTGTAAAGCCACAAACTCAAGTCCCATACTTTCTGGGGGACGAATGATTATATCAATGTCACTTGCAGTTGTCTGAGCATTAGCAGCAAAAGAGCCAAATAAAGAAGCATGCGCAACCCCATACTTTCTTAAAATCAACTGGATTGTTTTGTGTGTGTTTGGCATACTACTAAATATAGCTCATAATCAAGACACTCGTCAAAACAGCATGTCTTACCTCGACTGGTAATACTTTAGTGTTCTTCCCAACCCTTCCTCAAACGAAATAGTAGGCTCCCATCCAAGCAGCTGCCTGGCTTTTATGATATCTGGCTGCCTGCGTGTAGGGTCATCACTCGGTAATGTTTGGTGTAGTAGAGGTAGGTCTTCAAGAGAGGTCTCTCGACCAGTGGCAACAGCGTGCATGATCTGGGCTGTCTCGAGCACTGTGTGTTCGTCAGGGTTGCCCAGGTTGATTGTCTCTCCAGCCAAGTCTTCTTTTGCGAGAAATAGTAGAATGCCGTGCACCAAGTCGTCAACATAGCAGTACGAGCGCGTTTGAGAGCCGTCACCATAAATGGTGAAGGGCTTTTCAGCCAATGCCTGCTTGATAAAACTAGGAATGATTCTGCCATCATCAAGATCAATTCGCGGCCCATAGGTATTAAAAATGCGCACTACGCGTGCATCAATGCCCAGATCTCGAGCAAACACTCCACAGATCGTCTCTCCCAGACGCTTGCTCTCGTCATAGCATGATCTCTCTCCGTTTGGATTCACATTGCCCCAGTAGGTTTCTGCTTGTGGATGCTGTTGTGGGTCACCGTACACCTCTGAGGTGCTGGCAAACAAAAACCGCGCCTGGGGGTGGTGCTCTTTGAGAAAAGAGAGGAGATGATGCGTACCAATGCTATTTGCCAAGTAGGTAGCAACCGGCTCTGCCTGGTAGAGTGGTGGGCTGGCAGGTGAGGCAAAATGTAAAACAGCATCCAGCTGTTCCATATCTGCAAGGTATTTCTCTGCCGGCCCAGACACATCTGCTTCTAAAAACGTAAAATGCTCGTGCGTTTCAAAGCCAGAAAGATTTTGCCTGCTTCCCGTGATGAAGTTATCAACCCCTATCACCCGCGCTTCATTGTGGAGTAGTGTCTCACACAGGTGCGAGCCGATAAAGCCAGCTGCCCCCGTGACCACCACTGTTTTGTTGTGAAACCAGTTTTGAGACTGCATAATTGGGGTCATTGTAGCACTAGAAAACCGACCAGCTCACCTGCAAAACACCACGCGTTCTTGCTACAATACTTTCGTGACCACCATCATCATCCCCACCCTCCTCACCGACCCGGAGTTGCTCCAAGAATGCCTTGATAGTGTTTTTTCTAGCACTACCACACAAACATTTGAAGTCATGGTGGTGTGCAATATACCGCAAGAAAAATCTAAGAAAACACTATCGAAACTACATCTCTACAATGCGACAGTGTCGCATATGGGCGTGAACGCTGGTTTTACCGGCGCAGTCAATGCAGGCATACAGAAAAGCAATGCAGAGTATATAGTTTTGCTTAATGACGATGCGACAGCGTCGCCTGACTGGCTTGACCAACTGGTCAATACTCAGCAACAAACACAGGCCGACATGGTGGCCTCAACCATCTACTTGGGTGGCTCGGGCACTATTGACTCACAGGGATTTACGTTTTACTGGCGAGGAAAAGCCTATCCCCTCTTACAAAAGAGGGGCACCTCTCACTTGAAGAGTGAGCAGGCGGGGTGTTTGAATAAAAAAAAGAACATCCCTCACCTTTCAGGTGAGGGGGATCACTGGCTCAATAACCAACAATTTTTTACCTCAAATACTCCAAAGTTTTTTAGGGAACCATTTGGCCCCGACGCAGCAGCCTGTTTGTACACCAGGAAGCTGTTTGACACAGTCGGATTGTTTGACGATCGGTTTTTTGCCTATTTAGAAGACGTTGATCTTGCCCTGCGGGCACGAAAGGCCGGCATGTACTGCGCGCTTGCCAAAGACGGAGTGGCGTATCATCACAAACACGCCACAAGTGGCGCCTTCCCTCGCTTTAAAGCCACTCAAGATATGAAAAACTGGTGGCGGATAGTACTATATACCTATCCAAAAAAATCGTGGAGAAAATTTTGGCCACAGATACTCCTTGAGCGGGGAAGAAACCTGTCAGGGTGGATGAAGTCACTTGCGTTAGCTCAAAAAGCAAAAACGAAGTATACTACCCGGTAGTATGCTCTCCTTCTTTTCTCAAAATAAACACCTCTTTTGGTCAGCAGACATCACAAAACTAGATCTGCAAGAACACAAGCAATACATCATACATCAGGTGCTGCAGTATGGTGATCTTGAAACTATACGGATGCTCAAACAAGTTTACTCTCATAATGAATTAGTGACAACTTTCGTCGAACATCCTAGAAAAACGTATCAAGCCAAAACTTTCTCCTTTGTAAAGAAACATGTCTTGGGCATTACTTCACCACTGGATGAATCAAACTATGTCTCAGTTATTTCGTGAAACCGTACAACAAAAGCAACTAGAGTTACTATCCTCCATATCTATACCTACGGAAACGTACCTTACCGGAGGTACAGCATTATCATTACAGATTGGCCTCTTATCCTTATTGAATGACTAATGAATATATCAGGCTGAATAAAATTTTTCGCTCTTAGTACACCTATTATTGCTTCCTTTTTTTCAAGCTGTTAGAATGAGACAGAATGAAGCCAAGTCTCATAGTTACTATCCCTGCTTACAATGAAGAAGCAACGCTACCCAGTGTAATCAAGAGCATCCCAAAAACACTAAAGGGTGTTGGAAAAATTGAAGTGCTTGTCTGGAGTGACGGCTCTACTGATAACACCATCAAAGCAGCTAAAAAAGCGGGTGCCACACATGTATTTGAGAATAAAAAAAATGTAGGGTTAGCAAAAACATTTGATAGAGCAACGAAAAAAGCAGTAGAGATTGGTGCAGACATTATTGTTAACACCGATGCAGATAACCAGTATGATCAATCTGAGATACCGTTATTACTTCAACCTATTTTAGAGCAGGGAGCCGACATGGTAAATGGCGACCGCCAAGTAGAAAAACTGGAGCATATGCCATTGGCCAAGAAGTACGGTAACATGCTGGGGAGCTGGACAATACGCTGGCTGACGGGCGTTCACCTTAATGATGCTAGCAGTGGCTTTCGCGCGTATACAAAGGAGGCGATAGAAAGCTTTGATCTTCTTTCCTCCCACACCTATACTCATGAGACGATCATTCAAGCTGCGTTCAAAGACCTTCTCATTCATGAAGTGCCGGTTACGTTCAAAAAGCGACATGGCAGCGGCTCCAAACTGATCTCAAGCGTGTGGTCACACATCAAAAAATCGGGCGCGACGATTGTGCGCACCATCCTCATGTACCGGGCATTTAAGGTATTATCGATGATTGGCTTGACGCTGTGCTTGATTGGATGTCTGTTTATGCTGCGGTTTCTCTACTTTTATCTTACTGACGCCGGGAGTGGACACGTACAGTCCCTCATTTTCGCCTCAGTATTGATCAGCATGGGGTTTAACACTATTATGTTGGGGGTGATTGCAGACCTTATTGCGGTGAATAGAAAGCTACTTGAAAAAAAAGTTAGTACAGAATGAAGAACGTTGCTCTAATTGGTCCCTCAAGCACACTTTTCAAAGGTGGAATTACACATTTTACAGAAGAACTATATAATATTTTGAGTAAAAAAGATGATGTTGTTATAGATTTCATACCATTTACAAGAAACTATCCGCCTCTTTTATACAAAGGGTCACAGCCCAGCGGGAAAATACAAAAAGGATGGGACTGGCTCAATCCTCTTTCATATATACAAGTAGCAAAAAGGATAAAGACACTTAACGCTGATATTGTAATTTTACAATGGTGGACTTTTTTTTGGGGTATTCCATACTTATTTCTATTATTAATTATGAAGCTCTTCAAAACAGATGTACAAAAGCATATTGTAATTCACAATGTCTATGACCATGAATGCAGCGCTTTATCAAAGCTATTTTCAAAAATAGTCCTACCATTTTTCGACTTTATATATCGTGTATTACAGCAAGGAGAATATGACAAACTAGCAAAATTGCTAAGAGATAAGTCAAAAATAAAACTACAACAAATGCCTGTATTCAATATGTTCAAAAAAAAACCACATAGCATTGTTTATAAAAAGAAATCAGCTGATGAAAAAATTATGCTTTTTTTCGGACATGTAAGGCCATACAAAGGATTAGACTTACTTATTGAATCACTTTCAAAACTGAACAAAAATGATTTTGCATTTCATTTACTCGTTGCGGGAGAATTTTGGAATGATAAAGAAGCGTATATTAAACAAATAAAAAAATATAATCTAGAAGATTATATAACACTTTTTGATAAATATATCCCTGATGATGAAGTTCCGAATTACTTCAATAGTGCTGATGCAGTAATTATGCCTTACAAAAAAGCTACCGGTACTGCAGTTTCTAAAGTTGCTCACTTTTTTAACAAACCAATAATAGCCACACCCGTGGGTGATTTGGCTCAAAGCTCGCATTTTGTCGCAGAATCTACCAGTATCAATGATTTTGTTAAAGTATTGAAAAGATTCTTTAAATATAAAAACATTAGACCAAATAAAAGCAAAATTAATAATACAACTTGGAAAATCTACACAAAGTCATTACTATCAATATAGTATAACCAAATAAAGATTTTCAAAATGTTAATATGAAAGGATATGGAATGAAAATTAAATACAGTGATAAAGATTTCAAAAGTTTTTACAAAAAAGACAAGCATGCTAAATCATATGATATTAAAAGGTCATCTACTCTAAAAAAAAGAATTGTCAGATCACTAGAGAGATACACCGCGACATTATTTCTACGCAAAGACTCAAAGATAATTGAGGTTGGTGTGGGAACAGGCTTCATTACAGAACGCATCATAAAATACGGAACAGTATTTGGTATTGACACATCAAATGTGATGGTTCAAGAGCTGAAAAATAAGATTACAAACAACAGTCTATCATTAAAAAATATGTCATTATATGACAAACTACCTAGCAAGAAGTTTGATTACGCAATTTCATATAGAGTTTTGATGCATTTAAATGAGAACAATATTATAAAAGGATTGAACAATCTGGAAAAGAGTCTAAAAGATTCAGGATTAGTTGTTGTTGATATACCTAGAAAATCATTGTTTAAAGACCTTGTTCAATTTCTAAAGAAAATATTTGTTCCTGGTGAAGAAGTACACAACTACACATACAATGAGTCTCAAATATATAGAATGGTGAATAAAACAGAAAATTTGAAAATTAAGACTCTATTAGCCATTGATCACGTGTGGCTATTTTTACCACTATATTTGGTATTCAACTCTTTCAAAGATAATGATTATCTTAAAAGACTAATATTAATGATTGAAAGGAAGCTAAATATATTTTTATAGCTTCAGTACAAGATGGATAGTAATATGCGAGAAACAGTAGATCAAGAACTATACTTATTTCTTGGTATAGATCTTGTTAAGCCTTATGATGAAAAAATAGTCAAAATTGTTGAAAAAATAACAAAAGAACTATCACTAAAAATAAGGAGTGGCAGATAATTAATCTGCAAAAGAATAAAAAAAAGAATAAACAATGATAAGATAGTAACTATAGATAAAACCGACAATGTTTTTAATAAATTTACTTTGCTAATAAAACTTATATATAGTATTGTAAAAATACGCTTCAAAAGCCCTCAAAAAAAAATCAATATTAATATAATTTGGTCGGGATTCAGAGTTGCAGAGTTGCTAATATGGGTTGTTTGTAAGTTGTTGAGTATTAAGATCACTTATACAGTTGTGACACGAAAACAAACGGGTCATTTTTGAATATTTATAACGCAATAATATTTTTATCACAAGATCTTTATCTGAGTTGGAGAGGCAAAGATAGTTTAAAAAATTTTAGAATTATTCATCCTACACCTGAATTAGAAACAAAAGTAACAAAAAAGGGTAAATACATTCTTTTTGTAACAGTTCCTATTTTTGAAAAAAACTTTAAGAAAAGAGGAGTAGAAAACTTTTTTAGACTTGCAGGGTATCTTAATAAAAACAGTGATTATAAGTTGCTTGTACTAAATCGATGGGTTGAAGGCGCGCACATCTTAGAGGAATTCAAACTAAAATATTCATGTTACAATACTAAAATTTTAAGCAAATATGAGAAAAATATTTCACAATTCTATAGAAATGCCCTTGTATTGATAAACTTAGATGAAGGTTCAGATACACCCCAGTTTCCCCTTAGCGTAGCTGAAGCTATTGCTTGTAGTTGCCCTATTGTAGCAGTAAGTGACAAATGGCTGATAAATAAAGTTCATAGTGCTATGGCGGGAATAATATCTAATAATTCTGTTGACGAGTTGGTAAGCGCAATAGATAAAATTAGCACTAGCATTTTAGATTACAAAAATAATGCTCATGAACTGTCAAAGCAATTATTTTCAACAACAATGCATAGTAAATACTCTGACTACTTAATAGAAATCAATAAGTGATGTCTACATATAAAATAATTTACCAATTAGTTAAAAGAATGCTTCTGATTATTTCTTTAGTATTGGTTATGTTGTTCTTAATGAATAACCCATCACTAGTTTCAGACATAGTATATAAAATTGGATTTTTTAACTCTTTACTCATTATAGTTGTATTAATGATTAACGTTGCAATTTCATACTATAGAATTCAGCTTATCTTAAAACTTTTGAATTGTAATATTAGTACAAATTTACTATTAAGAGAGTACTCAAAATCAATTATAATGAGATACTTGCCTGGAGGCATATGGGATCACGCTTCTCTAGTTGCTTCGCTGAAAGAATACACAAAGTCATCATTTAAAACACTTTCACTGGTTCCAACGTTGAATGTTATTTCCTTGATAATAATTGGAGTTTTTTCTTTCTTTTACTTTTACATCTCACTAATGAAGTTATCATTTATCATCGGAACCATTGTATTATTGATTATTACGCTTATTTATTTTAATTTCTACAATTTGAAAAAGATTATTTATGGTAGGAGATTGTTTATGAATCAGTTAATTTTTTTATTCACACTAACTATTATTCAACTAGCTACTGTAGGTTTTGCATTTTTCATATGTATGAATGCAGTTGTAAAAGCTGAGTTTAGTATGAATTTACACTGGCTTGATGTAACAAACGCATTTATAGCATCATGGGTGGCGGGAGTACTAGCTATTCCATTTCCAAGTGGTATTGGGGTTAGAGAGTTTGTGATTACTCATTTACTTAGTAGTACATCACTACCAACGAAATACATTGTAATGGTTTCATTAGTCTTTAGAGTATATATTATAATAAGAGATATTGCTTTTTTCTTTTTTTCACGAATTTTTTATAAATAAGAAACCTATCAAATTATCTATAGTTAGCACTTATCAAAACGCTTTACCCAACTCTAACTGCCTTTTTGTCCACTCCGCCTTAATATTTTGACGCACAGGTCTTTGCACTCTCACTCTGTTCTCCCCTAGTCTTTGCAAAGATCTACCCGGATATCTAAAACGAGTGCCTCGAAGCGCTCTGTTTACCACCCTCACAAAACTGCTCATTTTTGCAAGCACTCTATCTGAGCGTGTGTCATCCAGTGAGTAACCAAGTGCTAGCATGAAGTTGACTTTTTCTTCCAGTGTGGAGAAGACAATAACGCCAGCTATATCTGCAATAGCTTTCTGCACCTCTTTTTTACTCATGTCTGGGAATATATTTTCTGAGGCAACAGTATACTTATCTGCGACTCTGGTCTTTTCTTCTGCCAATAGGAGTACAATAATTGAGATGAGAAAATCATCTGCTTGTGAATATAAAACAATCTCTTCTTGCTGCGCAGCGCCTCCCATAACTTCGGGGGTTATGCCTTCATCAAAGTACTCACTGCTGCGTGGGTCTTGTTGCCAGGCTTCTCGGATTTTTTGTGCTAGTTCGTAATTGTGCATAAGTAATACAATTAATAATTTTTATTGATTATATCAAACAGTATTTCCATAGTATTATCAGCATATACTCTATAGATAGGCTCATCATTCTCATTCAGATACGCGCTCTCTGTGTTGAAGCTCGCCCCATCTAAAGAATACATTTGCCAGCAGAGGTGTATATTTTCTCTCTGGTATGTTTTTGGAATATCTACACCATTAAAAAAGTTTTCTTGTAAATGATCTGCCTCAAATATTTTTGTTATTTTTTTATCACCATTCTTTTCAAAAAAATCAACACTTATAGTATTGGTATTATCTCTTTGATACGTTGCAAACTGCCATTCAATATGTGTTGGTATATAGTCTGTTGCTACAAAACAATCTGTAACAATGGTATTACCCAAGAGGGCGTTGCTCACAGAGCGCTCACCATAATTTCTGGTCGAGTACTCTGGTAGAGCATATACATCGCCAGATATAAGAACGTATACTAGCGTGCAAAAAATACCAAAAATAGCCATCAATTCTATATATTTTTTCATTAGAAGTAGATCCAAACTACTATCTCTCGTATAAATATGCGCCACTCAATAAGAAAAAGTACTACCATACTAGCAAGCATAGCTACATTTTTATACTGTAGTTTCTGTAGGATACTATTATAACCGATCGCCATAGCTGTAAAAATAGGAATGCTAGAGTAAAGATAATACCTTCCCGACAATGCCCTTATCCAGCCGTCCCAGAAAAATGCAGACATATAATTTTTATAGATCAATATTGAAAACAACAGTAGAAAAGGAATGAAATACACCCAGTATCTTTTATTTTTAAGCAGTGCGGGTATCGCTGCTATGAGAAGTAATCCGTACGTTCCCATAAAAATAAAAAGAATATCTCTTCGTAGTGGTTTTTGACCCCAGCCAAAGACACCGATATAGTTGCGCACCCATTGATAGCCGAGATTTAACCCGTTGGGACTGAAAACAACCTTCACTCCCTGCCAAGTATATGGCTCATAATCAAAATCATCATACGTCATTTGATGTCGATCTTGTACGATCTCTCCAGCCTCGCCAATTTCTGCTTTACTAATATCTGCGCTCACCAAATCGCCCGTAACAACGTAGTTTTGTGCGTAGTACCACCCGCCAATGAGCAGACTACTAACGGTATATAACAATACGGCAGTGATGAGCTTTCGGTCCAGCAACTTTTTGCCATGAGACATGAGTAATTTGACAAGAACGAGCGGCATCATAAATACAGCAAACAACTTTGTGCAAAGTGCCAATCCCGTTACTACTGAGAGCTGTATGACTGTGCGTAAGTTATATGTGTTAGTTTTGGCTACAAGATAAAATAGTAATCCGCACAAGAGTGTCAACAAAATATCATTTGAGGCGTACCCTGCGGCATGAAAAAAAGTAGGCCAACTGCCAAACAAAATGATTGCGATGAGTGATGTTGTGTGGTTTTTAGTTACTTCTTTTGCAAATCGATATATGACATAGAGCGTGGCTGTGGCTATAAATGCATTGATAATGCGCAGCATACATACAATTTGGAGTGATGAAGCGCTATCCCTAAAAATGGCATACACTGGCGTCATGAGGGCGTAGTACAGGGTGGATGCTGCACGATCCAGTTTCTACTCCCCCTCTTCTGTCGCAGTTGCTGAAACCATCCAATCTGCATCTTCTTGCAAAAACTCTCGTGCATAATTAAGATTCATCTGCCTCAAGTTTGTAGAACCAGGAGCAATCAATGTGGGGTTTGGTTTTGTTGTGTGCACATACAGCCTTTCTTTTCTGCGTTCTAGCGACTCAATGTAACCGATGTGCCTCGTCTCGTCTGGCCCCATCCACGGTGGAGTAACAAGAATATATAATAGTACTTTCAAAAAAAACAATAGCAGCACAATAGCTACTTGTACTCTGTGCTTTTGAAAAAAAGCTTTGCTATTAGATAGATAGTGTGAAGTCTTCTTTTTCATGGGTTAGATTGATATTATAATACGGATCTCTACTTACTATATTACCCCATTTTGCCATAAAAATTTGCTGTTCAGCATATAGTTGAGACTGATCTCTTGTTGCGTTTTCAGATTTCGGGATAGACTCTCCTTCTTTGTGTATGAGTTGGGCATGAGGGGTGAACACATTTCTGGTACCAATCTTTTCAGTAAGTCTGAGACAAAAATCTACATCGTTATATGCTATGGCAAGCTTTTCGTTAAATCCATTTACTTTTTCAAACTTCGTCTTTTTTACCATTAAACATGCTGCCGTTACAAACGAATAATTTTTGACGGATAAAGTATCTACGGTAACAAATCCATTTTTTGGCTTCGTTTTGTGCGCGTGTCCCGCTATTTTTATAGCATCATCATATCCTATACCCAAAACTCCTCCATAGTGCTGAATGGTGTAATCAGGATAAAAAAGGGCGGCGCCCACAGCCCCAATTTCTTTTCTTTGGGCGTGTTGCAGCATTTTTTCAATCCAGTCTCTACTAATTATTTCTGTATCATTATTTAAAAAAAGTAGGTACTCCCCCGTTGCTTTTGCAGCACCATAATTATTGGCAGCAGAATAGTTAAATGCTTTACTCCATGTGTATGCTTTGAGTGGTAGTTTCTTTTTATATTGTGTATATACTTCACTAGTGTTGGTACTCGTACTGCCCGTATCAATGACAACAACTTCATAGTTTTGATATCTTGTTTTTTGGATAGATCTCAGGCACGCGCGCATAAGATTGGCTTTATCTTTATTGAGGATGATAATGCTCACCTTTGGTTTGTTCATTACTGCATACTGCATGCTCCATACACCTAAGTATTTTGTATTTTTTACACGTCCTTTTACACCTCTTCTCTGAAGGTCATCCCGCAGCACTATTTCTTGGTTGACATAGGCATATGGTTTTACTTTGCCACTACTCTTTTCTGACGCAGTTGAAGTTTCAGATTTTCGCCAGCTGTATAGTATCGTTGGAATGTGGTGTATATACTGTGAAGTTTTATATGCATTTTTTTTATTGTTTAGTATTATTGAATCTTTTTTATTTATTTCTGTAGTTGCTCGCAAAAATAAATCCCAATCCTGTGCCCCCTCTGTTCCTAGTCGAAAACCGCCAACTTTCTCTACCAAGCTTTTGCGAAGCGTGGCAAAGTGAGTAATGTAGTTGATTGACCTGAGATAATCGGGGCTCCAGTCTGGCTTAAAAAAAGGATCAATATGGTCTCTGCCATTTTCGGCAATTTTATCTTCATCGGTATAGATAAAATCTATTTTTTTATTATCATTGAGTGCAGCAACAACTTCATATAACGCATTGGGCCATAACACATCATCATGATCCATGAGCGATACAAACCTTCCCGTTGCCAATGATAGTGCGTCATTTGAGGCATTGCAGATATGACCATTTTCTGTGCGAAAGATGCTTTTAATTCTTTTATCCTGGCTTTGATATTCGAGAATGATGTCACGTACTTTTTGATCTGGAGAGTTATCATCTACTATACACAGTTCCCAGTTTTCATATGACTGATCAATCACAGAGTTAATGCACGCGCGCAAAAATGTTCCTTTTGTATTATATGTTGGAAGTAAGATTGAAATAAGAGGCTGATATTCAAGGGTGGTTATATGCTGTCTTTGTGCATTAAGTGTTTTTTTGTCTGGATAGTATTTTTTTACCCATCGTTTGTATTGTTTATTGACGTAATCATTGTGGTTTAGCTGATACCAGTGTTCAGTTATTTTGTCGATAACAGCAGTAATACCACCTCTTTTATACAATGCACATGCCTTATCAACTTTAGTTTTATTGGTTATATGCTCTATTGAGTAGCGAAAAAACTCTTTTGTGAAGTGGAAGTATCTAACAACAATCATCATATTTTGGGTGGTTTGTAAACAAATAGGTTTTTTATTTCATCTGTATTCTTATTTTTGAAAAGCTCTATGACTTTTTTACGACTTATATTTTTATGAATATGGAGAGTTTTTACCATAGATTGCCACAGAATAAAAAACCTTGAGTGATAGATGTTGTTTAGTTCTTTGTTTCTTGTCTTTATTACAGCTTCTTGTTCACTAATTTTTTTCTGGTAATTATCAACCATCTTACTAAACTTAATTTTTTCCTCCCTAAATAACGCATGGTTGATGGAGTGTATTTTTTGCAAAATCTGATTGTATCCAAACGTCGTACTAAGGGTTTTTTCTCTAAACACACCATTGTTAATTTTAAAAGTAGTCAATTGTGAAGTAAAATTATTTGACAATGCGCCCTCAACAGGAGACTGATTGATAAGAAAAAGACTCTCATTTATTTTAGAGTCGTGATTGTAATCACCTATGTGAAGATGTGCGCACTCATCTGCATTGAAAACCGCCATACTCTTTGGGTGTAGCGCCATGACCTCAGCATCATCATGCTTTTCATTTAGGAGTGTTGGAATTATATTTTTGAGTGAAAATGGTTTGTCATTAAAAGACTTAGTTTGGTCAGGAGAAATTATCATTAGTGGAACATGCACTAATGATGGACGGCAGTATATCCCGTGAGCAAAAAAGATGTTGTCTTCCCCCAACAGCTCACCATGGTCGCTGGTAATAGCAATTTTTGATCTTTTTGCTATTCCCATATTTATAATATTTTTTACAAAAATATTTATTTGCTTGTCCATTTCATAAATGCCTTGGTCGTATTGCGCAACATAATAATTAACATCTTGCTCAAAATCATCACCAAACTCATTAAATGCTATCTGATATTTAGGAGCAACAGAAAAATTCTGTAATACAGCATCATCTATGCCAGTAAAAGCATCGTTGACAATTTTATCGATTTTTCTTGTATCTTTTTTAAAGATTTTATCATCTCGAAATCTACTTTTTTTATTTTTTGTGTAAGGGCCATGCGCCTCCATTAAATGGAAGCACAAAAATAATTTTTTTTGTTTATTTTTCTCTATATACTTGGCGCCTGCATCCAATATCTCACTACTTGGCGCATATAGTGCATTAAAACGGCCTGTTTCTTTTTGTGATAGTTCATCCCAAAAGTGATCAAAAAAATCAGAAAGGTTTGTGTGAGACCTCGATGTTACAAAGTTTCCTGTAAAGAAAGCAGTTGTATAGCCACGCTCTTTTAATAAATCTAGGTTAGGGAAGTCTTTGGTAGTAAATTTTTTATTTTGGTCAAAAAATGGAGTCATCTCTGTGGGATACTTTCCACCAAGTATTGAGGGAACAGAGGCAAATGTATAAGAACTAGGTGAAATAGCACGTTGGTATACCGTTCCATTTTTACTGAGTTTATCTATACACGATGTTGTTTGTCGATCATAACCATAAAGACTCATGTGGTCTTTTCGAACAGCATCAAGGATAAATAAAAAGATATACTGAGGGTGAGAATCCATGTCTACCAATATCCTAACTTCCTCAACTTCTCCATCTTATCTTCTTTTGTTGCTTCTCTACCTGCTCGCTCAGAAGCATGTGGGTCTGCAACGGGGTGAGTAAACGGCGCTTCACCCAGAGATTTATACCCTTTGTCATACAGATCAACATACGGCACATCATATTTTTTTATGTACTCCCAAATATCATCTATCGTAAATTGAAGTATGGGGTGCACTCTACTGTGGCTTCTTCTCTTCGAGATGACTGTTTCTTTTGATCGTGCTTCATGTTCGTCCCAGCGTATGCCAGAAACAAACACCCTGATGTCATATTCACTGATCGCGTAGTTGATAGCGTTGATTTTTGCTATGCGCATGATCTCCATTTTTTCCTCATCGTTGGTAGATGCGTTGTATGATTGCAGATCTTCAGGCAAGTGCTTCAGCCAAATCAAATCTACACTCCAATCTTTTTTTATTTTTTTGATGAAAGTGTATATTTCTGGAAACTCAATAGTTGAGTCATTAAAAAGTACACGAAACGGTATTTCGCCGTACATTTCTTTGATAATATGCATGATAACGGTGGAGTCTTTGCCGCCTGTCCATGCAACCACAATTTCTTCGTCCTTCCATTGCTGGCGTGCGCTTTCTATACCATCTTGCGCTTGTTTAATTTTTTGTTTGAGTGACATACTTCCTTAATTCTAACGAACTACATTTTCTTTTGACATTACCCAAAATACTTTGCTACTACTTTTTTTGCCCCTCCACTATCTTTCACCTCTCCCCCTTCCAGCCACAATGCATGCTCTGTATGCTCACGAATTAAATCAGGTGAGTGACTAACTACTACTATAGTAACCTTATTTTTTTTCATTTCTTCTATTCTTGTGACACACTTTCTCTGAAACTCATGATCCCCCACTGCCAAAATCTCATCAATCAGCAAAATTTCTGGATCTGTGTGAATAGCCACCGCAAAAGCGAGCCTGAGGTACATGCCACTACTGTAATGCTTGATAGGCTGGTCTATAAATTCCCATAGCTCTGCAAAATCAACAATAGTTTTAAATTTTTTCTCTATCTCTGCCCTAGTCATCCCTAAGATCACCCCATTGAGAAAAACGTTTTCTCTGCCCGTGAGTTCTGGATGAAACCCAGCACCCAACTCAATAAGGGGCGCAATTCTGCCAGTGACAGAAATACTTCCCGAGGTGGGCTGGGTTACACCAGCTATTAACTTTAAAAGTGTTGACTTACCTGATCCGTTAGGGCCAATAATACCAATGCTTTCACCTTTTTTAACTTCTAGATCAATATTTTTGACTGCCCAAAATGTTTCATGAGTTTTGTTTCTACCCAAAAGAGCTGGTATAAACTCTTTGAGCGTGCGCTGATGTTGCTTGTAATAGAGCTTTGAGACGTTCTGGATGGTGATGGCGGAGGCTAATTTGTTCATGCTTTATTTGTTTCTGTAACATAGGATGCCACTGCAGAGCCAACGTCCCAAGGAAAAATCACCTTCTGCAAATGGAGTGGATTATCGCCTACCACCGCCCAGTCGCTTACTCCAGCAGCCTGTGCGCGTTTTTTTGTTGCATCTAGATTGTGAGTAGAAACAGTTTGTTTTACCTCTAGTCCTAAAGAACCCTCAACAATAAAATCAATTTCTTGACCAGATCGTGTTTGGTAGTAGGTAAGTTGATGCTTTCTTATATTCATAAACACTGCATTTTCAAGTAATTGACCAGCAGAAATACTAGAAGAAACAGCCTGGGCAAAACCAACATCTTCAAAATATACCTTATCGAAAGAAGAAACCTGGTTATCAATGCTTGATTTTTGTGACAGCAGAGATATAGCATATGTTTGCGTGAGACACTCAAGATACTCATATATCTGCTCTCTTCGTAACTTCATAACACTTGAGAGCGTTTGGACATTAACCCGCTGCCCAATGCGCTGTGTTAATAACCTAAGTAAGTTGTAGAGGTGGGTGGTATCAGCAAAGTCGGCAAATGTTACTACATCAATCTGAAAGTATGAGGTAACAATATCTTCAAGTAGTTTCTGTTTTACTTCACTATTATCTTGTAATACAACCTCTGGAAACCCTCCGTATTGGGTATACTCACGAAATAGCGAAGACGGGAGTGAATCTGCTGGTAATAGCGCGCTATGATCTTGATACTCTTGCCAGGAAAGATTATTTTGCAGCACCTTCTCTCCTTTAAATCGGCAAAACTCTTGAAATGATAAAGGGTGGAGCTCAAACAGTAGTTTTCGACCAGCCAAGCTCTGATTAAAGTGATTTTTTATGTAGTAGCTACTTGATCCCGTCACAATAAATTTTATATGATAGGTGTCATAGAGATATTTAATGACAGAAGGAGCATTCTTGACAAATTGCAGTTCATCTATAAGCACATATGATGGGCGAGAAACGTCTAAACCTCTACTTTCAAGGCTGACTCGCACCGTTTCATAGTTGCTTGATTCCCAAATCAAACGCTCTTGCAGGTTTTCAAAATCGATAAATACTTTGTTTTTCGTTTGTATGTAATCAAGTAACTGTAACAACACAGTGGTTTTTCCTACTCGGCGCATACCTGTAACCACTAATACTTGTGGTATCTCAATGTACTCTAGTAAGGTGTGGTACATGTCTCTGTGTATTTGCATATCGTGCTATTTTAGCATAAAAAATGTAATTTGTCCATTCTTTCCTACAAATACCCTGCACATTTGTAGTATTTTTCCGACAAAGTAGCGGGGTTACTACACAACATCGGCAAACACTCCTTCCAATTTTTTAAAAAACCAGTAGCCAAGCATTAAAACACTGGTAGAAACCACTGCCGCAATGCCCAGACTCATGTAGTTTGGCTCTCCGGCCGCCAAGATCACCTGGCGATAGGCGTTGATAAAAACCGCCATTGGGTTGATCTGGAATATCCAGCGGTACCGATCAGGAAACATCTCGGTGGGGTAGATGACGGGCGTTAGGTACATCCAGACTATAAGACCAAGTCCCAACACATACTGAATGTCTCGATACAAAAGATTGGCTGCTGCTAAAAACAATGAAAGACCATAGGTAAATATGAGTTGTATGCCAAAGATAGGCACCACCCACACAATGTGCCAGGAAAGAGAGATGTGATAGTAGATAAGAAACACGACCAACACCGAGAGGGCGAGAAAGAGATCAACCACTTTGGCCAAGATAGCACTCAAAACAAATACTTCTCGGGGAAAGTAGATCTTAGTGATCAAACCCGCGTTCGCGACCAAACTACCTGTTGCACCGGCAAGTGCGCCGGAAAAAAAATTCCAGGGCAACAACCCAACATACAAAAAAACAGCATACGGCACGCCAAGGCTTTCAACACGAAGAATCTTGGAAAATACAAATGCCATGACCAGCATCTGAATCAGTGGATTAAGAATCACCCAGGCATACCCAAGGATCGACTGCTTGTAGCGTTGTTTGATCTCGCGCCAAGTCAGCTCTGAGAGTAACTCGCGGTAGGTGGTGAAAAGAGAGAAAAATTGCATAGGCTACCCTCTCCACCGCTCTACAAACCACTCCACGGTTTTTTCTAGCCCTTCATCAAGAAAAACTGTTGCACGCCAGCCCAGACTCTCTCGGACCTTGACTGCACTGGCATACAGCACTCGCGGATCACCCAGCCTGTCTGGAAAGTGCTCAATGCGCGGTTCTTTTCCCAGTAGGTGACCGATTTTCTGGGCTATCTGGAGTACGGTGGCTGGTTGTTCGGTTGAGAGATTATAGTAGTGGTACCGGTTGGGTTGTTTGTCGAGCAGCTCAAGAGCTTGCACATGAGCAGTCACAACGTCATCAATGTAGACAAAGTCACGCTGATGACCCCCATCACCCCACACAGTAACTGATTCATCATCGTATATTTGTTTTATAAATCGAGGAATGGCATGGGTTTCTGGCTGATGATCTTCTCCTGGGCCATAGAGGTTAAAGTAGCGCAGGGCAACACCAGTCAGCCCATGAGTGGCAACGTATGATGATACAAGCCCCTCCATGGCGAGTTTTGTCATGCCGTAGGGGTTGGTGGGGAGGGTCACCGCCTCTTCTGTGAGTGGCGTTTGTGTTGGCTCGCCGTACACTGCAGCCGAGCTCGAAAACACAATGCTCGCAACACCATTTGCTCTCATGGCTTCCAGTACGTTGAGTGTGCCAGAGATATTATCATCGATGTAGCGTTGCGGCTGTTTGACCGACTCACCTGCTTCGATCAGAGAGGCGAGATGAAACACCACATCTGCATCTACTATCAACTCTTTCATTGCCTCTTGGTCTTTTACGTCAGCAATAAACGTTTCACACCCATCAAAAGGACGAAGGTCGATGTTTGTAACCTGGTGCCCTTCGGTAAGTAGTCGGGTGATCAGGTGTTTTCCCAAAAAACCACTCCCTCCTGTCACAATAATGCGTTTGCTCATAGCGTTTCTTTCATGCTACCCAATAGCCTTGTGTAAATAACACAACATTTATGAAAAGTACTATAGCAGAGATAAGAAACAAGAGAAGTAACAGAGAGTGCTTTCCTGAAAGCAGCTGTGCTATCCATACATATAGGGGAAAAATAACAATGACATACCTTGGCATACTAGAAAATGTACCCGTCAATGTAGGTATAAGAAAGACTCCCCAACTGTATACAAGCCAACTGGAAGGTACATATAACTGCGAGAGCAAGCGTGTATCAAATACTGCCAAGACGCGACTCAGCAAACCAGAAACTCTGGAAACAAGCAGTTTTTGCAAAAACACTCCCGTAGCCATGATAAGAATAAAGAAAACAAGCATGTTAATCACAAACTCTTGCACTGCTGCGTAGTAGGAAAAGCGAGTAGGGTCAGCAGTCGCTAACATTTTCATGTAGCGCCAAATAACCTGAGGAAGTAGCACGAGTGACTCTTGTCTGTCTCCGCCAAAATCCGACTGAACCGAGAAAAAATACAGAGGGTCACCAAACTCTCGCCACAAGTACAACATGTAGGAAAGCAGCCCCAAAGCTCCCGACAACACCGCCACTATGGCTTTTTTGGGAGTTACTCTGAGACTAGCCCCTGCGGCAACCTGCTGCGACAGCAGGCCAATTAACATGGCTGGGGTCAGCACAACACCCACAATGCGGGTTGCACTGGCAAGCATCAGGGTGAAGGCGACCCACAACCAGCATTTTTGCTCTAAAAGCATACATGCACCTAGAGCTAATAGTAAAAATACGCTTTCGGTATACACAGCAACAAAAAAGAACGAGGTAGGAAAAAGCAGCATAATGAGTGCTGCGTTCTTCATCACGGGTTCGGGCAGTTTGTTTTGTAATAGCAACCTAAATACAGAGAGCGAAAAAACCAAGCAAACGGCGTTTAGTAGCAGTCCGCTATACAAATGGTTGTGGGTAAGAACAGAAAGCAGCTTGATCAAAGTTGGGTAAACGGGAAAAAATGCTTGTATGAGGTCGGCAAAATGGTACCCATAGATAGCTATGGTAAGGTAGTGCACGCCATCAAAGTGTGCCCATGATCGCAGCCATGAAAGAGGGGAAAATGCCTGCAGTACCTCTACCCCTGCAAATGAGGGTTGATAGGCCAGCACTAACGGGCTGAGCATCGAGATTAATACTAAGGCGCACCAATACAGAGCTACTAATCCAAACGCCCAGAGTAGCAACTTTTTTTCACTTTGAGAATATCTGTGTATACACGGCGAGTGTTTCTTGGGCGGTCTCCTCCCAGCTATAGCTGGCCGCCACCTTACTACCAGAGCGCACTACCCTACGTCGCGCAGTTTTTGACAGATGCAGTATGCGCTCTACTCCACGCGCTAGCTCTTCGGCAACTGGCTCGACAAACTCAATACTCGTGTCTGGAGCCAGCTCTTGGAGTGCGGGCGTATTGCTGGCTACTACCGGCGTCCTGCAGCGCATGGCCTCAAGTACTGGTAGGCCAAAGCCTTCATACAGCGAGGGCTGAACGTAACACAGAGCGCCTGAATAGAGTGCGGAAAGCTCACTACTTGCATCACCCAAAATTTCAGACAAAAAATGCACACGCTCACTCACATCGCTCAGCGCCAATTGCGTCTCGATCCACTGCCACTCGAGTATGGGTTGGGGTCGAAAGTTTCTGCCCACACACACCAAGTCTATCTCTTCTGGTATAAACTTGAGCATCTTGATGAGTTGAGGAATGTTTTTATTATAGTTAATATCACCCACATACAACACATACCGGGCTGGTAAGTGGTATTTTTTTCTGACTTTCTTTACTTCAGTCTCTTTTGCTGGCCCTAGATCGGGATTGCTTGCCAGTGGCACGACGCTGATGTGTTCTTTTGGAACACCAAGATGCTTGGTAATATCACGCTTTGAAGTGTATGAGTCAGTGATGACCGCGTCAACATTTTTTAGTGCTAATTTTTGCTTTTGCAGGAAAAACGAGCCCTTTATTCCTGGTTTGTAGTACTCTGGATACAAAAGAGGAATAACGTCATGAATGGTCACTACTCTCTTTGCGTGACTTCGAAGTGGTAATGTGTTAAAAAATAAATCAAAAAAAGGGTAATGGACAATATCTGAGTGTGTAGCCTGTTCGTCTTCTACCAACTCCACCCCTTCTAACTGAGAGAGCGCCTGGGTCAGCTGACGCGTGTACAAACCAATACCTCGCACCGCGTGTCCTGTTTTGAGTGGGAGCGTGTTGATGGCAACTCGCATACGTTAGGTGCGCTCTTTTCTCTGTATCTCGACTAGCTTGAGGTACGAAACCGTATGATGCAGACCACTGAGTACTGCAAAGAGAAATCCTGCCAAGCCGTCTTGAAAACCCTTGTGACGAATGAAGAGTGAAAAAAAAGTAGTGGTTGGCTTGTACAGCGTAAACAGTAGCCAGTTTTTGATAGAAATGGTGACGCCTTGTTCTTGCAGCTGTGTGGCTTTAAACGATGTATAGCGATTAAACTTGGTGATGTATGCTTCCAGGGTTGGATTGGAGTTGTGTAGCAAATGGCCTTCGGCCTCACCCGTCTCACCATCTACCTGCATCTGTTCGTGCACATCTTTCATGGGCAATCGAGCTTTTCCCTTCACAAACAGGCGAATCACCGGATCAGGATACTGGCCGCCTTTTTTCAAGTAGGTTGCAAAAAATAGATTTTTTCTCTTCAGCCACCAAGCTACTGGACCAGCATAGTGTGTCTGTTGTATCTGTGAGTGCTGTTTCGTAATGTACGCTGCAAGTTCGCTGCCTACTACCTCGTCAGCATCGAGCTGTAAAATAAGATCACCTTTAGCTGCATCAATCGCCATCTGTTTGTTGATGTGAAAGTTTGGCTTATTAGTCGTTTTGATTACCGTTGCGTTGTGCTGTTTGGCAATTAAAACTGTGGTATCACTTGACTCACCGTCCACTACTATAATCTCGTCGGCAAAGTGTTTCACCGAGTTGAGGCAAGCCTCAAGCACTCCTTCTTCGTTGTGCACCGCCAGTACAACCGATATCATATCGCCATTATATAGTCTCTGGCGTTGGTTTGCTATACAATGTGATGCATGTACTTTGCACTCGGCGATTGGCAGCTGTATGCCTATGGGCTCTTCTTTCTGTTTGCGATAGGCATTTCATGGTTTACACCTGGGTTTCTTATTACCTCCAAGATCAAACACCTCTCTGCACCCTACCGCGTGCTGTTAGCCTGGAGTATGGGGTTGGTTGTATGGGGATTTCAAGGATTTCTGTTTGGCTATCTTGGCATGCGCTGGCTCACATTGGTGTATCTTGTGGTGGTTGTCGTACTTTGTTTTCTCAAACGACACTCACTCTGGCGAGTGCTGAAGCAAGCAGTAGTACAGCTACGCGTGGTGCCAAAGTGGTTCTGGCTGATTGTGGTGTTTAGTGCTGGACTGCAAGTATGGTCGGTCATTGGCTCGGGTAGAGTAAACCAGATGGGTATGTTGTTTTTTGGCGTCAACAGCGTTGATGGGGTGATGCATCTGGCATACATCGAGACACTCACCCGCTTGTTTCCCCCTATCGAACCAGGCGCAATGGATATTCCTATCCAAAACTACCACTACTGGTCTGATCTGATGATGGCCGATCTTGTACGGGTGTGGCGCCTGCCCACCCTCCATCTATTTTTTCAGTACATGCCGCTTCTGTTGGGGTGGCTGACTGCCAGCACGCTGGGTGCATTTGTGTACAAAATCAGCAAGTCATGGCTGGCTGCAGCTCTGAGCATCTTTTTTTTAACACTGGGCTCTGATCTTTCTTACTTGGTATCATTTCTACACAACGGCACGTTTGGGTGGGAGGTAAGCACTATTGATGCGGGAGTCACCCATTTCTTGAACATGCCGCAAGTGTTTGCTCGGTTTGTACTGCTGCAGTCATTTTTTTGGCTACTTCTATCCTGGCAGTATAAAAAAATGTGGTACACAATGATGTACATGCTGTTGATCTCTAGCTTGTTTGGGATAAAAATCTATCATGGACTCTATGCTGTCATTGGTACAGGCAGTATTCTTTGTTTTGGCATACTCAGTCATCTTGCGCGCTATAAAGATATTAAAGCAACTACCCGCGAGTATCACCGCTGGATAGTAGCTGGTATCCTGGGTGCGCTTGTAGCGCTTGCTATTTACCTCCCCGTCAACAAAGCCGCAGGCGGGCTTGTGTGGGTGCCACTTGAGTGGCCCAAACAGTTTATGAGCGCTACCAACTTTGATTTCAGAGAGTGGTGGCTCAAAAAACAAGTGTTTGAGGTAGCGGGCAATCTACGTAGAGTGTGGGTGCTCAACCTTCAGGCATTTGGTGTGACACTATTGGCTGTCTTTGGGACGCGGCTAATAGGGTTTGTTTCCCCAAGAAAAACTGCTCAAACTCTTGGCAGTATGTTTGTGCTATGGAATGCTGTCCCTACTGCAATGTTTCTTTTTTTAGGACTCAATACCATGCAGACTTCAGGGGGCTTGAACACCTTTAACTTCTTTATCGTACCGATAATATTTCTTACTATCACGGCAGGACTACTAATCACCCAACTCATCACCGCAAAACGCACATCGCTCACGCTCCTTGCAGGCATCATACTGCTGGCAACTCTGCCTCGCTCACTCTACTTTTTGCGTGAGTACGCCAGTCGGTATCAGACACATCAAGTTGACAACCTCATCAGGCCAGAAGAGCTAGCAGCGGGAGCATTTATCCAAGCTACCACTCAACCAACCAGCGTTATCTATGTTGACGCGAGCTTTTCCTATAATGAGCAAACGCCGTACGTTTCGTTTATTACCAAACGCCAAACAGTCTTAGGAGGTGACGGTCTGCTTGAAAGTCACGCACAAGATATCAGTGGTCTTCAAGCTCTTCAAAAGAGCATTGAAGATAAGCGCGATGCGAAAAAGCTCCATGCACTACTCCAACAAAATAACATTACCCATCTCTATCTCGACCCAACTTCAGAGCTCTCAAAGCGAGTGCTTCAAGATCTTAATAATGTATACTTTGCTCCGTTGCTTGAGAACGCCAAAGTGCGTATTGTTGCAGTCAAGTAGCTTATGGACTATCAGAGGTGAGAAAAAAGTAAAATCTTGGCTGCCCGTCGCTTCCAAAAACGGTGTGGAATGCCTTACGCACATCTATTTCGTCTTCTGGCGAGGCAACTACCAACGCATTGTTTCTGGCTAAATCGACATCGGTGATGTCTTGGGTAAACTCATACTTCACTAATGATCCACCTCTATACCAAATAGGGTTGGTCTTGCGCACAAAAAGCGCGTAGATATAGGGCTGACCATACTCTGCAGTGAAGAGTATTTTTTCTACCGTTGGTGCTCCGTCCAGCCCTTTTTCGTACTGCTGGGCGAGCGCAAACGCCTCTAGGTACCCATCTGAGAATGATGAAGCGGAAGTCTGAGCAAACACGCAGTAGTAATCTGAAAGATAGGCGGTGAAAAGAAAGACGTGTAGTGTCAAGACAACACCTATCGTAAGTTTGAGATAAATACTACCCAATTTTTTTGCCACTCTTGCCATCACGCTCATACCTAAAGTAGCCAGGAGTATACACCCGGGTAGTGCGAGAAGTGCTCTATTGGGATGCGGCACACTTTCCCCAATTGCAGCAGGAATTATCCCTATCACCATCCACAAAAATCCAAGTACCCACACTTTTTTTTCTTTGCTAGAAAAGCTGTGTTTTATAAAAAATCCAACACAAGAAATGAGCACTAATGCCAGCGTGGTGGGTAAAAGCACTCCCCACACTCCATCGCCGTGCCGCAGCGTATCGGTTGCACCGCCTATTAAAAATCCTGGAGAAAGATGCAGCAACCACTGCTGTCCTGTTCTTGCTAACGCTTGGCCAAGTGGCTGGGTGGCAAACACCGTGCTGCTCGCTCGCGCTAGCCCTTGCCCAAACAATGAGTCTTTCAGGAATGGGTAGAGCGCAACTATGCCTAAAGCTCCGCTCGCTACCAACTCGCGCAATCGAGAATGAGCGCTTTTTTTATAAAGAATAAGGAGAGAGAGGAATAAAAGTGGGGTTACTACTTTTGCGCTATGGTAGGTGTAGAGGCTGCCTGCTCCACAAAGAACCGAGAATGTGAGTAAAATAAGCCCGAGCTTACTACTCGCGCTTGTTTGAAACGCCCACAGTAGAAATACCACCATCCAGACGAGAAAACACAACGCAATGCCCGACTCAAACCCCACCCGACTAAAGTGATGATGCCAAGGAGAGGCTATCATCAAAAACATACCAAATAATGATAGCCAAGTGCTTTGTGGTGTTTTTGGTAACAGTAGTTTGAGTAAAGCATATATGCCAATAATCGAGATAACCCCTGCGAGCGCAAAGGGTGTGCGTACTGCCGTCAGGTTCATGCCAAACAAAAAAGTAGAAAAGCCATTAGCGTAAATTGCAAGCGGAGCTTTGTAGTCACCAAACGATTGAAACGAAACAGGTAGGCGTTCCAACCACTCATCTCTTCTAGTGTGAAGGACTGCGTAACCATTGTAGCCGATAGCTACCTCATCCCACGTCATGCCATGGGGAACTACCCCCAGATTGTAGAAGCGCGTTATAACTACTAGTAGCAACAGCGCAATACCCAGCAGTAATTGCGGCGGCACTCGTTTCATCACGGACTGACTTTCTGCACTATGGTGTCACCAGAAAGTTTTTGCTCCAGCAGTCTTACGATCAGCACTATCCAAAACGGCAGCAGCAAGAGTATGTAGCGAAGTGAACTAGCAGAACCAAACGCAAAGAGAAATAAGGTCAGGACGCTAAACATCCCCATCATCATGCTCCAAAATGAGTGGCGTTGTCTCAAGCATGCATAGCAGTAGCCCAGAAATGTCAGTGGCACAGCCCGAGACCATGAGGGCTCAGTGTATATCGTGTGAGGTTGCCACCAGGCGGCATACTTCCCAAATAATATTGAATCAAAAATAAGAAACTTTGGTATGGTACGCTCTCCTGTCCACCAAGAAAAACGAAACCACTCAAAACGCGCAAAGTCTACAAGACTATGACTCATAAAATAAACACTGTAGGTGGCTAGGTACACTCCTACTGCCACTACAAATGAGTACAAAGCGTGCAGTAACACTTTTTCTTTGTGAGCAACAACCATCACCAGCCCAGCTGGTAGGATCATAAAGGGAAATGGGTACTTGATCGCACTCATTACACCCAAACACACCCCAACCAATCCATACTTCATCACTGGACTACATTTTTTTGAAGCAAGCAAAATAAACAGCAGTAATACAGAAATAAGAAGGGGTATGTCAAGCATCGTAAACTGCAGCTGCTCGGATACAATAGGGAAAGAGAAAAAGATTGCCATGCTCAAGAACCTCATACTGGTGCGCTGCAGTACCATTGCTGAGAATGCATACATGCACAGAGCCAACACTCCATATACAACGCTATTTATAGTATAGACGGATCCAAACAGCTGTGCCCCAAAACCATAGAGATACTTCGCCAGCGGAGGATGTTCAAAGTTGACCGTAGTAGGGTCTTGACCCTGCAGATAGATGTACGCAGCGTAACTATACAAATCTGAGTCACTTATCTCAAGCAACTTTTGATCACCCAATACATACTGTGATGTGCTGTATAACACAGAGTAGTCATCAAGTGTTGTTTGTTTGAAAAGCGTCTCTCTATACCCAATCAATGACCAAAAAAATAATACTAAAAAAATACTAAAAAAACCATACAGCAATATGTTTTCTGTTAAACTATTCGTCATACTTCATCTTCCAGTACGGTTTCCACAGTAGATGCAAAAACTTCTCTTTCAGCGTGCCATTTTTCCACACAAATGTCTGTGCGTTGTTCCAGCTCATGGCTTGAATCTGCTTTCTGCCAAACACCGATCTATTGGTTGTCTCGTGATCGTGCGCAACGGTGGCAGTTGGCTCAAACAACACCTTCCAGCCCCTTTTTCGCGCTCGAAATGACAAGTCAACATCTTCCCAATACGCTGGATGGTAGGCCTTATCAAACCCACCCAGCTCAAGCCATTTTTCTCTGTCAAAAAGCGCGCTGCCGCCCGACGCCCAGGCAGTCTCGCCCCCACTCATATCATCTGCTTTTTGGTGAAAAAACAATCCTTTTTCAAACCACAGCTTGTTTTTTCCTGATACCACCTGGTGATTATCTGCCTCCACCTCTCTGCAGCCAACTGCAAATACTACCTCGTCATCGAAGTGAGCTAGGAGTGGAGCTATCAGCTCGCCCATCGGGCGCACATCATTATTGAGTAGCAGTACAAAACGATGTGATGACAAAAGCACGCCAATATTGGCAGCACCTGCAAAGCGTATGTTGTCTCTCAGCGCCACCAACACGATACGCATTTTCTTTGCTGTAGCCGTTATGACACTACCGTAGGCTATCTGTGAAATACCATCAGTGGAGTCAGGATAGTACCCACGAGGAGTGGGAACCTGAGGTATCTGCTCTACCTGTTTGAGGCCATAGGTCTGCTCGAGCCAGCTTTTCGTTTCATCACCGCTTGCATCATCCACAATCACCACTTCGTCTTGATCCCTGAGTATGCTCAGCACCGCTGGTATGTTTTTTTGGAGATGCACAACTCCATTGTAGGTGGGAATAACAACCGATACGCCTGACATGACCCTTAGTATACGCTATTACCCCAAAAAGTGATTGGTTATCCTAGACTCCAAATACGGCAGCGACCCGTTTTTCAAAGAGTGACTGATCAAACTGCCACGCCCTTTGGCGCACTGACGCTTGAAATGACGTGTAAAGGTCTGGGTTGGCAATGAGTTCAAGCGTTTTATTACTGCATTCTTCTTTTGTGTGCCACAACAAATCTTTCAGCTCTGGACCGAGCACCTCTATCTGCCCACCCTTCGCGTGTACTAGAGGAACAGCCCCGGCTGCCATAGCCTCGACAGTGCTAATGCCAAAGTGCTCTACTTGCTCTGGATGCTTTGATTGTTTGATGCCGTACCCCGCCGCGTGCCAAAATAAGCGTGCACGAGAAAGTCGCTTGACCAACTCTAGGCGATCTACATCATGATGAAATGAGATGGGGTACCCGACAGCTTTTGTGCGTAACTGGGCAACATAGCTAGCATCTTCAACCGGGCCGATGAGCTGCAAACTCCATTTTTTTTTGATACTTGGTTGCTTCTGACACAAATTGATGAACATCTCGATCAAGATATCTTGCCTTTTGGCATGAAGCTGCGTAAAAAACCTACCTACACTCACAATGGTGTTTGTTTTTTTTTGGTGAGCAAGTGGAGCAAACTCTTTCAAGGAAACAACGGGATGTAGCACGCTATCAACACGCACCCCCCACTCTCGCTCCACCACCTGTTTGGTAAACAGTGAGTTTGTATTAATGTGGCTCCAGGTTGTGTACTTGAGTCGCTGCGTGAGTGAGTGAGAGACAGTAGTCAGCGGCACTTGTATATGCAAGATGCTGTTTTTTGCCCCAGAGAAAAAAATACTTCCATCGGTGGTATAAAACAGATGTGAGTAGCGTCGTGTCCAGAGGTACTTGGTGAGTGGGTTGGCACTTGTGCCCAGCGGAGTCGTCTCCCAGGTAATGCAGTCCAGGCTCTGGTCTAGAAACATCTCGTATGTTTTTTTAATGCGGGCCTGAAACGTAGCGTCTCTGTGCGCGGGGGTGTCCCTGAGTGCTACCGTGATGGGCATACCTGTTTTTGTATGCAGGGCAAGCGCTATGGAAAACAGATGTTTTTCTCCTCCACCGGTGTGATTGGGGATGTAGGGAGAGTACAGGGCAATCTTCATAACCCCTTTTTCCACTCTGAAACAATGCTTTTTTCCATCTCTTTGTAACGCTCGGCAATGCTTGGATTTTGTTGACGTTCCCACACCTGAATGTACACCAAGACTCGGTTGATGGCCTGCACCACCCCCTCGATCACCCCCACCTGGCCGTCTTTATACCCTCCTTGTTGGATCACTCTTCTAAAAAACTCCATCGCGCCTTTACGTAGTAGTGTCCAGACCGTTACTGGCAAAGCACCCGACTGATACAGCGCTTCTGCTTCCATTGGTGTCCAGGCTATCGTTTTTTTGAGTCCAGAAATAGTATCACGGTGAGAAAGGTGTATCAGCGGTGTAGTGAGTGTTCTCTGTCCTCCTGTAAACACAGGGCTTTCATGCACGTCACCGTGCCAAGTAGAGAGTGCAGAGCGGCGAAAAACTCGTGTCACGCTGTCACTGCCCCACCCGCCAAACTGCAAGTGAGAGCCATAAAAAATATTATCTCGCTTGATGGTAAGTGCGCTCTCATGCCCCAGCTCAATGGCAAGTAAGATCTCTTTGGCGAGTGGTGGGGTCACACGCTCATCCGCATCGATGTACACTACCCACCCCGTGCTAACGTACTTGAGAGCTTCGGTTCGTTTTCTCGCAAACGAAGAGTGAGAAAATGAAACAACTCGCGCACCACGCTTGCTGGCCACGCTCGCCGTCTCGTCACGGGACGCATCATCTATCACTAACTGTTCATCACACCACTGCAAAGTGTCAAGGCATGCTCCAATCATCTCTGCTTCGTCTTTTGCGATGATAATGGCAGTAATGCTTGGTTTCATGCCTCTATACTACCGTATACTTTCCCATTCTGCCTATGAGTGCGTGAAGTGCTCCCAGTCGTTCGTACTGCGCTCCCCCATACAACTGGCGAATGGCAAATGAGAGTGTCGTCATCTTTCTGCGCCATTTTCCGTGTTGCAGACCAAAATAAATCCTGTTTCTGGTAAAGTAGTAACGTTGGGTGGGTGAGGCAATCCCAGAAGAGCCAGCGTTATCATGCCAGACAATTGCGCTGGGCTGCAGGTAGAGCTCATACCCATATTTTTTGGCTAAAAGTGAAAATGCTACGTCTTCTAAGTATAAAAAGTACTGCGGGTCAAGTCCGCCTGTTTTTTCCAGCACTTCGCGCTTGATAGCCATACAGCACCCCGTGGCGTAGTCAACTGGCTGCAAGGCAACACATTGACCTCTATCAACCTCGTCAACCCCGCGATGAAATGCTAGGACATTAGGCCAATCGATACTTCCCCCAGCATACCAAATAACCTTTCCTCGCTCTGCTTGGGTATACCCAGAGTGAAACTCCTGACCTTTAGTAAAGTAAATAAGCGGACAGATAATACCTGCGCCAGGGCGCTCATCAAATGCTGTCAGTAACTTGACCAATAGCTGTCTATGAACAGTGGTATCGTTATTAAGCAGCGCCACGTGTGATGAGTTTTTCTGCTCGATAGCATGCTTGATGCCTATGTTATTACCACCAGTAAAGCCCAAGTTCTGTTCACTACGCACCACTAAAAACCTTGAAGGTGAGAGAGTGCGGGGTAGTGTGTAGGGCTTTTTTGAACCATTATCAACAATAATCACCGAGTACCCAAACCCCTTGGTGGCCAGCTTTGAGAGCGAGCGTAAACAGCGAGAGGTAACCGCAGAGTTGTTGTAATGAACGATGACAAGAGAAATGTGCTGCATGTACCATGCTAGTATAGCATCCTACACCCCTAGCTTACGCCGCACTCGCCAATACAGCTTTATAAGCCCCTTGCTTTCTCGCACACGGTACTCAGCAATCCAGTAGTGAAGATCTCGGGCAACATGAGTCAGCGCCTCAAGCGTTATATCAACATCTGTCTTTGACACAACAAAATCATGCGCTTGCCATACTTTGGCTTGCTCTACCACCTGATACATGCTCTGCAGTAGAGAAAGCAACACACCGTGCGTACCATCTTTAAGCCCCTCTTTGGCAAACAACCTACTGAAAAACTCGCTAGAAAATGCCTCTATGACTTGGGTTTCTGAAAGTGGCTGGACAGGCGCCGTATCTTCACCAGCACTAATGGAAGTATAGCGCTCTAGCCGCTCAAGATAACTTTCAATGCTTGGATAGTTGTGGTGTAACAAGGCGTTTTTTTCTGTCGGCGCAAGTTGCACAAGTTCTCCTTTGACATCAGGCTGTCTGTGTATGCCGTTGTACCACGATACACTGCCGTTTTTAAATAATCTGGTTTGATAGTCCGGCCACCAACCAGTATGAGCAATCCATGCGCCAAAAATGATATTTTTTCTAGGGATCGCGTACGCACTGACATCTCTGTTTTTGATCAAAGTAGGTAGTTGGTCTGCTAGGGAGGCTGATACTTCCTCATCAGCATCGAGTACTAGTATCCACTCACCCTTTGCTTTGCTCAGGGCAAAGTTGCGTGCCGGCTCAACATACCCCAAATCATTATGAAAGTATGTGTGTGCACCGTACGTTGTTGCTATTTGTATACTGTCATCACTGCTGTGCATATCTACAACGATAATCTCTGCACCAAGGTGCGCAACGCTCTGTAAACACGCTTTGAGCGTTTCTCCAGCGTTTTTGGTATTGATAACAATAGAGAGTGATGGTTGTTGTGTGGACATGCTACTACTCTTTTAGCAATGAAATCTCTTGTCGCAGCTTGCTGTTTCCTACTATCCAAAATACTACCATATAAGTACATGCTAGGAGCATCATGCCAAAGAGTAACTGTCCTACTCCTTGACTCCACCACCCCCATCCCACCATCCCAACCAAAGCCATACAACCAGCTGCCACTAGCTGCCGCCAAAATGTCTCCAAAAAGTGAAACGGCACAAACCGCTTGAGCATAGTGACAGACAAGGCCGAACTCCAACTAATGACAAATGCCGCCAGCGCAACACCTTGATATCCCTGCCACCACACAAAAAGAGGTGTTACTACCCACACTAAAACTGTCCACATGATCATCAACTGTAGCGTCTTGTTGATCTCACCGATAGCATTGAGTGCGTTGGTGAGAGGTGAGGAAAGCGCGCTCCACCCAATACTTAAGGTAAAGAAAATCAAGCTACTGGCTGCAGGTAGCCACTTGCTGTATTCAGTAAACACTCGCAAAGTAGGGATAATAAATACGCACATTCCAACAATGATAGGAAAGATCACCAGTGTGATAAAAAAAAGTGATGATTCTATTCCTTTCGCCAGTGCTTTTTTATCATTTTGCAACCGAGAAAACGCAGGAAATGTAACTGCCATAATATTTTGTACTGTTAGATTGTACGGATACATCGACCAACTTTTTGCCCATTGAATATATCCAAACTCTCTGGGAGAAAGAAAGAAAACCAATACTAAATAAAATAGTTGGTCTTTAATACGAGCCAAGAAATCATTTAGTTGGAACTTAACGCCAAAACCCAGAAGACTTTTCAGTTTTGAGAAGTGAAATGAAAAACCAATTGGCCACCACTGAATAGATGCCAATACTAATACTCCACTGATTGATCGAGCAAGAATTGCAGGCGCATAAGAAAGTACGCCAAAATCAGAAATAGCCAAAGCAATAAGAACAGCATGAAAGACCACTTGTTCAACAATTTGCGGAATGACTAACTTCGAAAAAGCCAACCGTCGCTCAAGCATAACTGAGGGAATTGTTTTTAGCGCTGCTAAAGGAAAAGAAAATCCAAGTGAGAGTAGAATCAAAAATCCAACCTGACCGAGCCTGTCCTGAAGGATCGGCACCTGATACAAACCAATTATTACTAGTACAATTGCCCAAGATAACAGTTGTTGAATAGTGAAAGCCAGCCTATACTCTTCAAGCGTTGGCTCCTCCTCCTTCTGAACCAGTGTTGCCGCCAGTCCAATGTCAGAAAAAAAGACTAAGATACCAATTACCTGTATTACTAGTCCATACAAACCAAAATCTTCTGGACTGAAGTAGTAACTCAAGACAAGTACTGAAACCAAACCTATACCCTGCACCAAAAGGGTCCGAAAAAAGTAGGAGGCAGCACCCGCTATGCTCTTGGCGTGAATACTCTTTTCTGCTGGAGATGCGTGGGTGGCTGTTTTGTTACGCATGTTTGCTGTGTTTGTAGACAATACCTCCCAAAAGCACTGCGCTGATTAAGGTAATGCTGTCAGCAGTTTTTCTCAGCGGTGTTTCTAAAAATACAAGTCGTACGTTGTGAGTGCCTGCTGGTTGCTGCCAAGAAATACGCCCATACTCATCTGTTGTGGTGGCGACTGGTAGGTCATCAACAAACACCTGCCAGCCAGGATACCACGCCACACTGCCGCTCACCAAGCTAGTAGTTGCTTGGTCTACTGCAAAACGAACGCGGTGAGGCTGCTCTACGAGATCACGCACTTGACCACACCCACTGCACGAAAACAGACCCGTGCGAGCTCCTTCTGGGGGTAGGTAAAACTCGGCCGGAGCAAAGTCATTCATGGTGTTACTCATCTCTACTGCAATGCGAGGAGGATCACTATAGTAGTGCTGCTCTACTACATTTTGCGTGGAAACAGGCCGAAAGTATGTGAGAGAGGTCAAGCACGCCCACGCAACCCCTACCGTGACAAATATTTTTCTCAGCTGTACAGGCGCCAGGGGAACCCAAGCAGTGGCAAGAAGTCCCATAAAAACACTGGCGAGTGAGAGCCAGCGCCAGGGAAACTGTAAGTAAGAAAAAAGAGACAGTGTTTCCCACACTGACGTTGAAAAACGGTGGGTGAGCAAAAGCAAAAGAGCCGTAACTCCAAACAACATACTCACCAAACGAACCCCCCTACTCGGCCAGGTTTTTTGAAAGATGCTCTTTCTATAATGCGCCACATACCACAACAACAACCCCATCGTAAGGATGCTTCCGCCCAACTGAGGCCATCCCAAAAAGAATGAAATGCCATCGAGTGGTCCTTCAAGAGATCCACCGTACTCCCAGTTTTCTACAAACCACTGTCGCCAACCAACGAAGTGCAAGTGATAATCAAACAAGTTGCCTGTCACTGCGGTAGTGACAATGGTATCTGGTCGCTCTAAAAACGCTGGAATCGTGTAAAACGCACTGACACCTACTGCAAGGAGACTAATGACTATAATATTTCTGTACATCCTAACCCATGTTGAAAAAAATCGTCTTGATTGTGGGGTTAAGAGCGCGAGAAGCATAACAGGAGCAAAAACAATCACCATGAGGCTCATTAAGTTATGACTCAGTAGTAACGTAATGAATGACGTAGCAAAAATCACATATCCAATACCATCTTTTGTATTATCATAGATGCGCAGCAAACCGTATAACAACCAAGGAATGGTCATCATCCCCCAACTTTCAGCAACTGCCCCGCGCACAAACAGATTAACCGCCCGGTAGGGAGCCAGGGTAATAAACGCCGCTGTCAGCACCCCACCAGCAGCTCCAAACAGACGTCTGCCCAAGAGGTACGAGCCAAGCAGTGTCACCAGACTCGGGATGATAAACAATGCCTTAACCGCAGTTGTCAGTGATGCTCCCAACAGGGTGCATAACGCCCCCACCAGGTAGGGTAGCGGAGCGTAAAAACTAAACAGCGGCATGCCGTAGCCATAATTGAAGTTTTGACTCCATCGCGCCGGGATATGTCCAGCCAGCACTGCACGCTGCATTTCTACGATTCGCGCCCCATGCACAAAGTCATGCGTATAAAACATGCCGTCTTGACTAATAATACTCCAGGTAGTGCACAGGAAAACCAATAGTAGAGACAAAAAGATAAAAATAGCCTGCTTTTGGATGACCATACAAGCTATTGTAGCGCAGAGTGATGCTGTATAGTACCCTACAGATCATGAGTGACCCATTACCCCTACCCGAGCCTGCAGAGCAACCAGAATTTTCCTGGAAAATACTTGGCATCTTATTTCTCAAAACCACCGCCCTTTCGTTTGTGTTTGTCGCTGTGTTGCTCTTCTTGACAACGCTCATTGTTGGCGTTGTTGCGGAAAGAAAACTCACCACCTTTCAAACGCTCACGGGGGTCTCTCGATCAGAACTCTTCTCGTTAGCAAAAGAGGGTTGGCGGGCAACACCTAGACAAACCGATGGCAGTATTACTATTCTTTTGCTTGGCACAGATTCTCTGGAAACCAGAGGTGACACTCCACCCCTCACCGATACGATGCTGCTAGCGTCAATCAACATCCACTCGGGAGAAACAACACTCCTTTCTCTTCCGCGAGACCTGTGGAGTAGCGCCTATCAAACCAAGATCAACGCACTCTATGCCTACGGATTTGAGAAAACACCAACAGAGCCAACACGCTTTGTCACTGATACCATTGCCGAGATGACACAACTTCCCATCAACTACACCGTAGTGCTCTCGATGGAAGATGTAGCCACCATTATTGATGCCATCGGAGGTGTGAGGGTAGATATTCCCACTTCATTTACTGATGCAGAGTTTCCTAAAAGTGACGTTGATGTGACAACAGAGACCGACCCAGAGGTACTCTATAAAACAGTTTCGTTTGCGCGGGGACAAGAGCTGATGAATGGCTCGCGAGCCCTTGAGTACATGCGCAGCCGCCACTCTCAGGACGAAAACGGTAGTGATGGTAGTCGTGCGCTGCGCCAACAACTAGTACTACAAAGTATGCTCTCGTCCCTCTTGACTACCAAAACTATGACTAATCCAGAAACGCTTGCCCAGCTTTTCACCTACTATCAAGATCATCTGGCCGAGTACCTCCCCATGACTGATGGCATCGCCATCGCCAGGTTGCTCAGAGACGCTGATGACGACCTTTCGTTTGAGAGCACGAGCCTGAGTATATTTCCCGACGACTCGAGCGGTGTCATCTTCCACCCGCCCACCACCCAAACTGAAGGCGTATGGATCTATGAAGTCAGAGATACCCAGACGTTTCGCCAAGAAATCGCCCGCCTACTGGGAAACACAGCAGAGTAAAAACTTGGGATTGGGTGTGACTCCAAAAAAAGCTTGCCAGTACTCGCAAAGTGCAGTACCATGCACTCCAGATACAACAAACACTATGCACACACTCTTGGTTACCGGCGGAGCCGGGTTTATTGGCTCCAACTTTATTCGCTACTGGCTAAACAGGCATCCTGAAGACAAGGTCATAAACCTTGATCTACTTACCTATGCTGGTAGCACTCAAAATCTGGGGTCGGCAAATGACAACCCTCACTACCAGTTTGTACAGGGTGACATTCGTGATCAAGAACTGGTAGACAAGCTCGCCGCTGACGCAGATGTGATTGTTCACTTTGCAGCCGAAAGCCACGTTGATCGCTCAGTGCTTGAGCCAGACGTCTTTCTCTCGACCAACGTACTGGGCACCCACACACTGCTCAAAGCCGCTCGCGCTCAAAACATCAAACGATTTCATCATATCTCGACAGACGAGGTCTTTGGCTCACTAGAGCTGGGCACCACAGAGCAATTTAATGAGCGCACCGCCTACGACCCGCGCAGTCCTTACTCTGCCAGCAAAGCAGCCTCCGACCACCTGGTGCGTGCGTATGGCGAAACGTACGGTCTCCCTTTCACCATCACCAACTGCAGCAACAACTACGGTGAGTATCACTTTCCAGAAAAACTCTTTCCCCTGGCTATTACCAACCTTATTGAAGGAAAGCCCGTGCCTGTCTATGGCGATGGACTGAATGTGCGTGACTGGCTCTATGTCCAGGACCACTGTAGTGCGATCGAGCGTGTGTTGACCGACGGGAAAACAGGTAAAACCTACGTGGTGGGCGGCATGAACCAAGATGTTTCTAACCTTGATGTAATCAAGCAGATCCTCTCACTCATGGGCAAGAGTGAAGATATGATTACATTTGTCAAAGACCGCGCCGGTCACGACAGGCGCTACAGTGTTGACTGGAGTAAGATAAAGCGCGAACTAGGCTGGCAACCTTCCGTCACCCTTGAAGAAGGGCTTGAAAAAACTATCCAGTGGTACAAAAATAATGAAAGCTGGTGGCGACCGAGAAAAGAACAAGAAGGTGATTTTTTCAAGAAAAACTATCAAGTATGACCCACAGTTTCTTTCCTACACCAAGCAACCAAGTTGATGAGTATATCTACCAAACACCTATTACTGGCTTGTGGTATATCGCTGGCAAACGCTTTGACGATGAGCGCGGGTTTTATGCAGAGCTGTTTCGCACTCCAGAGCTCGACAGACTGCTTGAAACACCATTCACCCCCAAGCAAACCAACCTTTCTCACTCCAAACAACACGTTATACGCGGCATTCATGCTGAAAACTGGAACAAGCTACTGACTGTAACACAGGGCAGCTGTTTTGCAGCTTGGGTTGATGTGCGAAAAGAATCTGATACTTACGGGCATGTCATCACAGCCACATTGGGAACAGGAGAAAATGCTATGTTCGGCAGCATGTTTGTTTCAAGTGGTATCGGCAACTCATTTGTGACACTCTCAGACAACCTTGATTATATCTATACGGTTGACCAACTCTACGCTGAGCGTGATACCTCGGGTGACGTTGCTATCTCGGTGTTTGACCAAGCCCTCGCCATTCCCTGGCCTGGAGATAGAGAAACCTATAGTATTTCAGACAGAGATCGCACTGCCTTAACACTAGCCGAGTGGGAAGAAAAAACGTATGCCAGTTAAACAGCCACTTTTGATTACTGGTGGCAACGGGCTGGTTGGCTCAAAATTTAAACAGCTGTATCAAGATATATATGACTTTGACTCACTTGATATTTCAGATAAAAAACGACCAGTAGATATTACTGATCTTGAAAGTGTTCGGGCAGCACTAGATGGCTCAGCGGCTACTCACATCATTCACCTGGCTGCCTATACCGATGTAACTGGGGCTTGGCAGCAAACTGACGACAAAACTGGCCTCGCGTGGAAAGTCAATGTGGACGGTACAGATAATATTGTGCGGGCGGCACAGGAAACAGGCAAGCACCTCGTGCACGTCTCGACTGCGTTTGTCTTTGATGGGGAAAAAGAAGGGCTCTACACAGAAACAGACGCACCCAACCCCATCGAGTGGTACGGCTCTACCAAGGCGCAGTCTGAAAGAATCGTAATGAACGCTAGCGGTGACTGGACCATCTTTCGGATTGACTTTCCCTTTCGCTTTGATACCTTTCTCAAGCCAGACATTGTGCGAAAACTAGCGGGCGTCATCACTAGCGACAACCCTTATCCACTGTTCGCCAATCATTACTTTGGCCCTACCGTGATTGAAGACTTCTCTAAAGTACTTGACTGGGCTGTGCGTACTTCACCCACCGGGCTGTACCATGCATCAAGTGGAGAGAGGTGGAGTGATTATGACCTCGCACACTTGATCAACACCACTCATAACCTAGATGGAACGGTTATAAAGGGCGATGTGCATGAGTACCTGAAAACCCTTGATAGACCCTATCAAAAAAACACCGCCATGAGCACAGAAAAACTACAAAACAAGATAGATTTTGAGTTGATGAGTGTTAAGGAGGCGATAGCAAAATGTGTAATTGAGTAGTGTCAATCTGAACTACTTTTGATCCTCCATTCTGCAATCTTCCCATGATTGCCGCTCAGCAATACCTTTGGTACACTCCAGTTATTGTATGTTTCTGGCTTTGTGTACTGCGGGGCAGCTAAAAATCCAGATGTATCGTGCGACTCTTGGTTGAGGCTTTCTGGATTTCCTAGCACTCCTTCTTGCAGTCGCATCACGCTATCTACTATACTCAGGGCCGCTGCTTCCCCGCCAGAAAGCACGAAGTCACCTATTCTCACTTCCTGGTCTACCAGATGCTCTGCCACGCGCTCATCCACCCCTTCATAATGTCCACAAATGATGGTGAGATACTCCAGCCCCGCATACTCTCGGGCAGTTTTTTGAGTGTAGCGCTCGCCTTTCGCCGAGGTAAGAAGTATGCTTGATTTTTCTTGATTTTTTGCAACTCCAATGCTGCGCAACGCTTTCTCTATTGGCTCTACCATCATCACCATACCCGCTCCACCGCCATACGGAGTGTCATCCACCCGCTGGTGCGTACCTATGCCAAACTGCCTGAGATCAACTATTTTGAGCGTGTGTTCTGGTTGCGCAAACGCTCGACCCACAATTGAAAGTGAGAGTGGTTTTTTAAAGTACTCTGGAAAGAGAGTGATGATGGTGATGGTCATGGAGAGTAGTATAGCAAAATTTTTGCCGACCACATGTAGGCTTCCCCAATCTACAGTACAGGAAAAATCTGAGCTCCTACATTTACCGCAATGGCAACAACCAGACCCGTGAGGATCAGTCCCAACACTGACCCGCTCCCCTTATACTTGACACTAATTGTAATTAAAATAGTTGTCAGAAAGGGGGCAAAGTGGCAGGAATTTCTAAAGATATTAAGGCCGAAATCATAGCCAAGGTAAAGGCAGGGCAAAAAGTGGCGGATTTAGCCAAGGCGTATGGAATTAGCACTAAAACCATCTATAACTGGCTGCGAGGTCAAGTAAAAGAGCAGGTGTCTATGGGGAATACAAACGGTAATGAAGAAACCAACAACTTAAGGCAAATACTTGAGTTCTCACACTGAACCAGAAGTCAAAAAAAAGAACAGAAACTAGTACATTACTTTTGGAAGCACTGCCACATCTGGATAAAACTCTCTTGGCGGATGCTCTTGGTATTTTAGGTAGTGGTTGTACAAAACAGATTTTATTCAGGTGAAAAAAGACAAGCAGTTAAAGCAACAAATTGAGGAGGTGTAGAGCCCTCACCCAGAGCAAAGCCAGTTATATGGCTACCGCAGGTTAGCAATTGAACTAGGAGTTGGTAAGAAGGAATTCGCAGATGTATGAAGAAATATGGCTTGAGGCCATACAAAAGAAAAGCCAGATGGCGAAAAAGAAGAGATGAACAAAGAAAGCCAGTAGCTTTTGCAAACGAGATTAAAAACCAGTGTCCACTAGTACCCAACCACACTTGGGCTGGAGATTTTACATACTTGCCATTTAAGGGCAAGTTTATCTACGTAGCTACTTTCTATGGATATTTTTACCAGAGAGATAGTGGCTTGGCAAATATCCGATAGACATGACAAAACATTGGTTAATGCAAGCCTTTTAGATGGCTTAGTTAACCGAGACTTCCAGAAACCAATATACATCCACTCTGACCAAGGAGCAGAATATTGTTCCCAAGATTACACTTGATTTAGTGAAGAATTTTGGGGTTAGCAATTTCCATGAGTACCAAGGCTTCTCCCTGGGAAAATGGTTACCAAGAATCCTTTTACAACAACTTTAAAACTGACTTAGGCCTTGAGTTTGACCGCTTCGACGATGAAGGGCACTTTCTGGAAGCAATACACCACACCCTTTAGAGCTACAACCATGAAAGAATTCACTCTGCCTTGAAAATGCCACCCTCCAGATTCCATGCCAAGTATTTACAATCCGTGTCTACGAAAAGGGGCGCTTGACAATGTGCTATTAAATTTCGTTATTATAACGCATCAATATCAATTCCCGTAAGTTCTTTTATTTTTAATTTTGATCCATTATCAATAGCTTGTAAAGCTATACAGAGATTTTATTGTTACTCCATGGTCTCCTTCCGATGGCGATAAATACCTTTCCTCAGACAAGCCTAATACTATTCCAGGACCAAGTGTAGTGGTGGTAATTCCCAGTTTTTGAAGCTTTATAATCAATGTTTCTTTTCTTCCAATACTTGCCATTCCGCTATCTGTTAACGCATAAGGTCTAGCTAGTTGGGGGTCTGTTTCTACATGCATGGTTCGTGCATCTCTATTAAGTAAATAACTACCTTCGGCAATATCCAACAACAATGATCCCAAATTAACACCTCTAAAATAAAGCGAAGTACTGGGATCATAAGCTTCAAAAACTTGTGAATCATCGACTTTTTTCAGAATTTGAAATGCTGCATCAACAATACTAATTCTAGTTTGTCTCTCCGGAATACCACCTTGATCAAAATTAAAAATATTGCCTTTACTCATATTACTTTACATATTGGTAAATTTAATAGCATTTCATATAACGTTTTGCAGCTACCCGAAGGTGGCGATTTCGAAGCACTTCACTGTCAGCTAAGCACAAACTTTGATAGAGGCACAAAGCTTGATTTAACCACTGAACCGCCACTTTTGGGTAGGTGCTGTTATGGGCTGGTGTTCTTCTCGCGTTCATTTGTCGCTAAATTTTTTGGCTTAAAAATAATGATTGTCAAAATACCCCAAACTGTTATTAAAAATCCCATATAGTTCACGATATTTTTGTCGGCAAGGTCTGCTGTGAATGCGATGTCTATGGTTGAGTGAAAAAAAACAGCACAAATTAAAATACTTGCTCTGGATGAGTTGTAAAGCCAAGTCAATAAAATACTTCCTGTCAATAGGCTAAATGTCCAGCCGAATATGCCTGCAAAATCCATTGAAGTGTAACCTGGTCTGTAAAAGAAAAGTGGCCAATGCCAAACAGCCCAGAATATTGTCAAAATGATACTTGAAGTCAAAGCATTAAACTTGTCTTGAAACCTTGGCAATGCAAAACCCCGCCAACCAACTTCTTCTCCAAGTCCAAAGAAGATTAAGTTATAAATGAAAAATGTCAACAAGTTGAATTGAGGAAACTCTTTTGAAGTTAAAAGACCCGAAATATTGATAGGCGAGTTATCAACGAAGTAGTTTATGATTGTCGCAATGAAAACGAGTAAGAATGGACTTAAAAGTGCGATTGCAAAATAAATTAGCGGTCTAACTTGTAAGCACTTTTTAATCAAACTTTTTACACCTTCGTTATTTTGAAACATCCAAGTTGTAAGAAATTAAAGCCGATTAACGGACCAAGTCCACCAAGTCCGTGGTAATAAGCAAGGTCGGCAAATTTGTCAACCCCAAAATGTGTCCATATAGCGGAAGCCAAATTGTCCAACTGATTAAATATGCAAGTCCGAAATATGTTATTAGTTGTTTCATTTCTTTTTAAACTCTGTCGTCACTTACACTTGCCCATAACGGTTGGGCGGTAAGGTATGAGTAGTGGCGGATTACGGAGCACTTTCCTGTCAAGATACGATGAACTTGATGCGAGGTAGAACGCCTGAATACGCTACAGCCCCCGCCATTACTTATACACGATGTTATGGGCTGGGCTTCTTTTTCTGTCGTCAATAACTATACTTGTCATTCAGTCCTATTCCGTTAAAAATCTGTTCTTTGTATTTCTCAATTCGACCAATTCTTGTTTGTGATTGCTTGGGTTGTGAAAAATGAATGATATAGCCCCTTTGTCGTCCAGCTGTTAATGCGTAAAATGCTTTCTTAAATGCAGGGTCTTGTTCAAATGCTTCAAGAAGTTCGTTAGGAATTGGTTCAGGGTTTTTCTTAAACTCTACTTTTTTTCCGCTTTCTTCAATTTCTATTGCTTCCAAAACGTATTCTTTTAAAACATCTTTTACTTTCTCTATGTCTTTAACATTGGTGAATTTTATAATTCTGTCTGACTGCAAATTTCCTTGTTGTTGGAGTATTTTATGTTTGTCAGTCAATAATACTCCTTTGAAAAAGCCAATGTTTGCCGATTCCTTCAATGCACCCACAGAAACAATGTTTTTCCCTTTATGCGTATAGACTGGTGCTCCCCATTTTATTTCTTCTGTCAAACCTGTTTCTAAAACAATTTGTCTAAGCATTTCCAATTCTTCACGCCAATTATGGACTTTGCATTGTGGCGTTCCGCCATACTTACAACGCATACAGCCGTCAATAAGATATTTGTCTACTTGTGGGTTCATCATTTTGTTAGAAGGTTTAATCTGTATTCAATCATTTTGATAATCAGTTCTTCGGGCAAAGGTTTATTTATAGGGAACAGAACAGAACCTTTACCTTTTTTGTAATCTTTTAATTCTTCATCAAATTTCTCAATTGTAGTGGGGTGAGGATAAAGTCCAACGTGATTTTATAACCTGCCATCATAATTTGTTGTTCTCTTTTTCCATTTTTTATTAGGGCATACGCTGGAATATTATAATTCAATAATTCTTCTGCATCTGGAACAACCTTAAAAATACACTGTCTAATTTGAAGTAATGTATTTTTTACCTTTTCAGGTTGCGAATGGAAGTAATCTTCTACTGAATTTATTTTTGCACTATTGTCCATAAGCATTTTAAATTATCCGTTTTTTCAACTGTCTGTCGTTTAGCCTTGCCCATAACGGTCGCGTGTATGTGGCGTAGCCTGCCGATAGGTGGCTATGACATATACACAGTGTTAGGTAGCGTTTTTTTTACTTTTTTAGGTTAATAATCCGCAAATCAGCCCACCAATTAACCCCAATGCCATTATTGGTTTAAATGCCTTCGTTATCAAAGCATCTGGAAAACTCATTACTCCGCCAATTATTAATCCCTTCAACCAACCCTGTATTGGCAAGTCAATGTTGAAAATAATAAACCCAATAGAAAACCTATTTACAAATGAAGCAATAATTGCTTTTTGCTTATCTTCAAATTCCATAAAGAACATTGGTATTATTGAGGTAATTCCAAAAATTGTCCCAGCAATCAAACCTTTGATAATATTATTCATATTTTCAACTTTTTAATTCGTAGGCAGATTTAGCCAACTTATCAATTCTTTGTCAACATCATTAAGTTTTTCCAATTTAACTATATGCTTAAATCTGTTAGCAGATATTTTTTCAATTTTTTGTATTCTTTCACTCTCAATTTCAAAGTTTGTGTGAATTTTCAACAAGAGGTAGTTTTTCCGTGAGTAAACTCCAGCAAATCCCGATTTACTGTCCAAATGAATGCTTGACTTTTTAGGTAATTGAGTTACTGTTCCAAATTTTTTCGCATTCGGTTATTAGTTTCTCGTAGATTTTGGAAACTATTGGTTCTTTATTTATCAAGTGGTCATTAACCGTATATTCCATTTGTTTGTTTTTTCGTAATGCTACCTAACGTTTTGAATATGGTGCGTTTGGCATTTTGAAACACGTCATTTTCAAACTACTATTATTTTTTATTAATTGCTATAAACTTCATTTTTTGCACTTTCTGCCAAATGCACTATATTTTTGTTAGCTGCAGGTATTACTTTAATTCTCTTCCTAATTTTTCAACTTTGTTAACCAACTTTTTCTTTTTGTACATCTGTTGAACTTTTAACAGGTCCAAAAGTTGTTATTTTCACGGGTTTAATGCCAACAAAAACTCCAAAATCGACTTTTTCATTGAATTATGTCCAGGCTTTTATAAATCAATGAATAATACCAATTTGGTGTGTCAGTCGTTACAATTAATCTTGCAGTTTTTCAGTTAATAGTTTTTGAGAACGGTGATTTCTCTTGGTATTCAAAAGCAAATCCAGGCAGAAACAATCTCATCAAAAATCTTTTAACAACGCAGGATAAGTCCCCCACCAATTGGGATAAACGAAAACCAAATGATCAGCTTTTGTTATTAAATCCCATACTTTTTGTAAGTCTGGTTCCAAATCTGTTCGTTTTCTGTACCCATATTTTAATACAGGCGAAAATTCTAAATCTGTGAGGTTAATAATTTCACATTCTGTTTCGGACTTATCTACTCCTGTTTTGTATTTTTCTGCCAATGAAGTGCAAAAACTCTCTTTGTCAGGATGTCCATTAATTATCAATATTCGTTTCATACTTACTGTCCTTTATATTGGTTTTACTTGCAGCTAACGTTTGCGTGTATGAGAAGTTTCGCACACAACCTTAATTTTATCAATTAAATGTGCGAAATTTGGGAGAAAGAAAAAGTGCAACCTTTGAAAATTACTAACGCACTTTTTCTTGAACCTTATACACGCTGTTATATGACGTATTGCTCAGACCCCTATTAGTAGAGATTAAATTTGTCTAAATGATCTCTAATTCTAAAAAATATTTTTTTGTGACCTTCTGAAGTCGGATGTAAGCCATCGTCTAAATCAGTTTCATTAATTACATCAAAGGTTGGAATAAAATGGACGTTTTGTTGGGATGAAATTTTTGCAATTGCTTCATCGTATTTTTTTAGCGTTTCGTTCTTGTAGTACTTTTTCTTGTCACGGAGGTAAACAGCGTTGATTTTTTCCTCATCAACTTTTGTTAAACCAACTAAAATAATATGAGAAGTGTAGGATCTGGCCATATCAACAAGCTCTTCAAAATTTTTGATTGTATCTTCGAGATTGACTCTATATTTCTTCTCATCAGTAAAATACTGTGAATCGTTGCCGGCAATTGCAAAAATTATTATTTCGGGTTTACGTGGCTTACATTCGTTATTAAACCTTTGAAGCAGGTCATTAGTATCGTCTCCAGAAATACCAAGGTTAAAAATAAAAATGCCTTTTCCAAGAAGATATCTCTTTAGAAGGTCACACCAGCCGCCTTCTTTAAAGTCGTTCATGCCGCTGGTAATACTGGCTCCAAATACACAGGCTTTCTTCATAAAAAATATTTTTTAGAATTGTTTGTAAGATAAACTTTCATTTACGGTTGTCTGAGCAATATTTCATATAACACTTGTCTATACGAACCTTTTGTAACTAAAAGTTAGTATAGACAAGATATCAACAGTATGATAGTGTTTTATTACCATGGTAAAAACGGATATTACGAACTTTAGGAAGAAGATGAAGATTCAGCGGTACTCCCCTCGTACCGTCAAAATATACTGCTCGCATGTTGCGCAGTTTTTCGCACATAGACAACTGCAACCGAATCAAGTCACAAAAATAAATATCGAAGAGTATGTAGCGTTTTGCATTGACCAGAAAAACATCGCGTTTTCAACCCAAAAAGGCATCGTGGGTGCAATCAAGCTCTTTTACACATTATGCTATAACAGAAACCTGCACATCGACTACATCTACCCCAAACGAAAAGAGTATAAGATGCCCACAGTACTCTCACAAAATGAAGTAGCCCTACTACTCAACGCGCCCACAAATCTCAAACATAAGACAATCTTAAGCCTTATATACAGCTGCGGACTCAGGCTCTCGGAGGTTGTCAATCTCAAAATAGCAGATATCGACTCAGCTCGCATGCTGATTCACATACGGGCAAGTAAAAATAACCGCGACAGAGACGTGATGCTCTCGCCCAAAATTCTCACACTGCTCAGAAGTTACTTTGCAGAGTACAAACCGACGGTTTATTTGTTTGAGGGGCAAAAAAGAGGCAAGTACTCCACTCGCTCTGTGCAAAAAGTTTTCAAAATAGCACTCGCAAATTCAGGCATCCAAAAGAGCGCGAGCGTGCATACTCTTCGTCATTCTTTTGCAACACATATGATAGAAAACGGCATAGATGTACGCGTTGTCCAAGAGCTGCTCGGGCACAAAAATATCCAGACTACCCAACTCTACACGCACATCACTACCCACATGAAATCAAAGATAAAAAGTCCCTTTGACACGTTGCTTGCCTCAACTTAACCCACTCTCCCACCCGCCCGCACCGCCAACTCATCAGCCTTTAGCAGCTCTTTGAGCTCATCGAGTGTTTTTACATCCTTTGGCGGCCGGATAAACCTATCAATAGTAAACTGCACCTCTTTGCCATATACCTCACCGTCAAAATCAAGGACGTAAACTTCAAGCACCTGGGTCGTCTCCCCCAGCACGTAGCGAGGGCCGTAGTAGAGTCCCCCTACATACTCTTGTCCTTCCAAGATTAGTTGAGAAGTATAGACTCCCGGCTTTGTACTGCGGGGAATGCTATGAGCATCAAGGTTAAGCGTGGGGTACCCAATGGTTCTACCCAACTTCTGCCCAGCAAACACGTGGCTGCTGTACCACACTACGTGCTTCTCCTCCTGATCTGCACCCGCCATAAACTGAAAAATACTAAGCCTGCACCAAGAAACTGAGTGTTGGTGAGTGTTTTATCAAAATACATATAGTCTATAGCCACTGCTGAAACTGGCCACAGTAACTCAAACAGCGTTGCTACTCGCGCAGGCGTATGCTTGAGCCCTGTGTAGTAAATAAGCAAGCCCACCATGCCAGCTGAAAGAGCTATAAGTAAGATGGCCTGCATCTGGACAGCAGTTACACTGAGAAGTTCTGGTGTTTTGCCCAACAGCACAACAAGAATACCTGCCATCACGGTAGTCAGTCCAAAGCGCATCACTGTCGAGGTAAGCGCTGAGGTGGTGTTAAGCACCATCTTACTAATTACCGTTGAGGAGCCCCAACACGCGGCTGCACCCAGTGCCATCAGTGCTGCTAGAAGCGTTGCAGTATTTCCCTGTGTGTTGAGAGTGAGAGTAGGAAATGAAAGCAAGTACGCACCTATCAGAGCCAGCACCAGCCATACATAAAACTGCTTGTTCACCTGCTCTTTGAGCATAAATCGAGCCAAGACAACGACAAACAGCGGCTGGAGCTGTTGGAGTAACACCACTACCGAGTACTGAATGTACTCCACTTTGCCAAGTGCCGCCGTGTAGAGAACTGTGCCCAGAAGCCCAGAGAAAAAAGCAACAACGGTCATTGTCATCCAGTTTTTTCTTGAAACTGTCTTGATTTCTGAAAGCCAACGAGGAGCTGTAAGGAGCAACAGTGTAAGGCCAAACAGATGCTCTAAAAACACTAATACCAGAGGTGATAGAGTGTACAACTCACGACGGAGCACATCATCAAAACTCCATACAATGGCCGCACACGCAACAAGAAAAGGGGCAACTGTTTGTATGCGGGTGGCATTCATATGTACCTAGTTTCGTATTGATTAGAAAAAGGCAGAGCGCTACACTAGCCTTCACGAGCAGACACGGTAGTGTAGCATACTTGAAAGAAAGAAAGCGTATATGCAGATAGTGATCATTGGTACAGGGTTTGTGGGCGTAGTAAGTGCGGCAGTGTACGCCTCGTTTGGACACACGGTGTACGGGCTTGACATAGATGAGCACAAAATCACTTCTCTAAAACAATCGAAGGTTCCCTTTTTTGAACCAGGGCTTTCAGAGTTATTGACGCAGCAACAAGAAAATGGCAACCTTCATTTTACAACAAGTTATAAAGAGGCTATTACAGATGCTGATGTTGTGATTATTGCTGTCGGCACACCCTCAAGACCCGATGGCAGCGCCAACCTATCGTATATCTATGCAGCTGGTGAAAGTATGGCGCCTTACTTGAAAGAAAACGCTGTAGTAGTCATCAAGTCAACGGTGCCACCTGGCACCATGGATGGTGTTACCCAAACAATCAAAGAGCACACCAGCACGCCACTCCATTTTGCCTCACTGCCAGAATTTTTGAAAGAAGGCAGCGCTGTTGCTGATACCCTCAAGCCAGACCGAGTGGTGATCGGTAGTAGTAGCGAGCATGCCAAAAAACTCTTGAGCGAACTACATGAGCCACTCGGCGCACCCATCGTCCACACCAGTATCGAGTCTGCCCAGATGTCAAAGTACGCTGCCAACGCCTACCTTGCCTCACGCATCAACTTTATCAATGAAATAGCCAATTTATGTGAAATAAACGGGGCTCATGTACAAGAAGTAATCAACGCTATGGGCTACGACAAACGGATCGGCCATCACTACTGGTACCCAGGCCTCGGCTTTGGCGGCTCATGCTTCCCCAAAGATGTAGCAGAGTTGGCGTCGTACTCAAAAGAGCATAGCTTGGACGCCAACCTTTTTGTATACCTTGATGCAGCTAACACACAGCGCATCCAGATAAAATGGAGAGAGTACACACAGCTGCTTGACGGATGGCAAGGAAAAACAGTCGCCGTGCTCGGGCTGGCGTTCAAGCCTAATACCGACGACATGCGCGTTGCCCCCAGCCTAGTGTTTGTACCACAGCTCCTTGAGGCTGGCGCACTGGTTCGTGCATATGACCCCAAGGCAACCCCTACGGCAAAACAACTATTTGAAGAACATGAGCGACTCATCTATGCAGACACCATCACGCAGGCAATCACCGATGCAGACATCATCATTCTCCTAACTGAGTGGGACGAGATCGTGCAGTTTGATTTCTCAAAACACACAGAGAAAGAAAAACAACAGTGGATCATTGACACTCGAAATAGACTGAACAAAGCAACGTTAGAACAAGCAGGATACCACTATGTCAGCATTGGATCATAACGCACCGATCTTACTTACAGGTGGCACGGGATTTGCCGGCTCTCATCTCTATGATCTGCTCGTAGAGCGCGGTTACACCAATCTTCACCTCACCAGCCTCACTGGCAGCCATACAGCACGATTCCCTCAGGCTACAGTACACGCGCTTGATCTCACCAACACGGAAGCTACATGCACTCTTTTCAAACAAGTACACCCAACAGCCATTGTGCACTTGGCGTCTATTCCCACCACTCACGACCCGAGCCTGCCCAAGCTCTACACCCTGCATCAAAATATCGCTGTGCAAGACTCGGTGCTTGAAGCAATGCGACTACATACCCCTACTGCTCGACTCTTGGCTATTACCTCGGCAGAGGTCTACGGCCACCACAACCAAGGCAACACACCACTCACAGAAACAACCCCATTTACCCCAGCCAATGAGTACGCTGTTTCAAAAGTCTATCAAGATGCGCTGTCGTGTCAGTACGCTACAGAGCACAACCTAGACATTGTCAGGGTACGCCCCTTTAATCACGTCGGGCCGCGGCAGACTCCCCATTTTGTCGTTGCCTCCTTTGCCAAGCAAATTGTTCAGATTGAGAATGGTGCGCAAGAGACACTACAAGTAGGAAATCTCGATGCTGTACGCGACTTTACCGATGTGCGCGACGTGGTGCGCGCCTATCTTGTGTTACTAGAAAATGGAGTGTCTGGCGACGTCTACAACGTAGGGAGTGGTGTGGGCATCTCTATTACTTCTCTTTTGGACATACTGCGCGAACACTCTCGGGCTGAGATCAGTGTTGTACAAGATAAAGCACGATTGCGCCCCAGTGATAATCCCGTTATGATTGCAGATGTGACGAAACTAACAACACTTGGGTGGCAACCAACACTACCACTCAAAACAACCGTACTCGATATACTTGCCTACTGGAGGGAACAACTATGAAGAAAGCATTTATCACCGGCATTACTGGTCAAGACGGCTCGTACCTGGCAGAGTTCTTACTTGAAAAAAAGTACCAGGTATACGGCTTGACACGAAGAACAAGTACTCAAAATTACGAGCGTATCGCTGGTATTGTTGACAACCCCAACTTGACACTTGTCTCGGGGGACTTGAGTGACCAACACTCGCTGACACACGCGCTCAAAGAGATTCAGCCAGATGAAGTCTACAACCTTGCTGCCCAGTCATTTGTCAAAGCTAGTTGGGATCAGCCCGTACTAACGGGCGACTTTACTGGACTGGGAGTTACGAGAATGCTTGAGGCTGTCAAACTCGCCGTACCTCACGCCAAGTTTTACCAAGCCAGCTCCAGCGAGATGTTTGGCAAAGTCCAGGCAGTACCCCAAACTGAGAGCACTCCATTTTACCCTCGATCGCCCTATGGAGTTGCCAAGGTCTACGGTCACTGGATCACCATCAACTATAGAGAGTCCTACGATATGTTTGCTATTTCTGGTATTTTGTTTAATCACGAGTCTCCTCGCAGAGGGCTTGAGTTTGTAACCAGAAAAATTGCCAACGCCGTGGCGCGTATCGTAGTGGGAAAACAAACCCATGTTGAGCTAGGCAACCTTGATGCACAACGTGACTGGGGTTACGCCAAAGACTATGTCGAGGCTATGTGGCTGATGCTGCAACAAGAAAATCCAGAAGACTACGTCATTGCAACAGGAGAAACCCACTCAGTACGAGAGTTTTTACAGCTCTCTTGCGCGGCAGCCGGCATATCAGATTGGGAGTCAGTTTACAAACACAACAAGCAGTACGACCGCCCAGCAGAAGTTGATCTATTGATTGGCGATCCATCAAAAGCGCACAAAAATCTTGGGTGGAAACCAAGCGTGACGTTTGAAGAGCTGGTTTCACTGATGGTACAAGCCGAGATAGAAAAAGAACAACACACTGCATGAAACAAACCGCCGTTGTTATCATTCCCACCTACAATGAGCGGGAAAATATAACCACTACTATCGAAGCACTTCTAGCCGTATTCAAAACAATCTCTGATTGGAAGATGTTTATTTTAGTTGTTGATGATACATCACCAGACAAAACATACGAAGTAGTGCGCCAGGTTGCCGCAAAAAACAAACAAGTGCACTTACTGCTCAATAAAAAAAAGTCGGGACTAGGTGGCGCTTACCTCAAAGGCATGGAGTACGCCTTTGGCACTCTGCAGGCCGACGCAGTATTTGAGTTTGACGCCGATCTTTCTCATGACCCACAGCGTATTCCGGCCTTTCTCAAACAATTACATGAGGGAGCTGATATGGTGCTTGGATCACGCTACATACAGGGCGGCTCTATTCCTAGCAATTGGGGGGCGCATCGAAAATTGCTCAGTATTGGCGGCAACACGCTCATCACCGTTGTCTTGGGAAATAGAAGCATTCGAGATTGGACAACAGGGTATCGCGCACTTACGAAAGATGTCTATCTGGCCGTTGAGCCACACCTACACGCAGAAAAATTTACTGGCTATACCTTTCAAATTGGATTTTTACACACTGCTATAGAAAATGGATTTCGCGTCGTTGAGGTGCCCATCCACTTTGTGGACAGAGCGTATGGTGAATCTAAAATTGGCCCCGAGTACATCACCAACACGCTCCGCTACATTGTGCGGGTGCGAGCAAGCTCGCTTATAAAATCTCGGTTTTTTAAGTTTATGGTGGTGGGGGCTATTGGTGCAGCTGTGCAGCTGGTATCACTTCAAGTACTTCGGGTAGTACTTCCAGAATTTTCTCTCTTTCATCTTGACACCTACATGTTGGCCTCAATAGTGAGTATAGAACTAGCCGTACTTTCAAACTTTATTCTCAATAATACCTGGACATTTGCTGATAGAAAACTACAGGTAGGTGAGTACGTACAAAAATTTTTCCAGTTTAATATGGCTTCATTAGGCTCCATTGGTGTGCAACTGGTGATAGCATTTTTGGGGAAAACACTCATTGGTTTGAAGCACTTGTTTACCGTGCCCTTGATTGGAATATCTGTCGATACAGGCTTGGTCTTTGCTGTTGTTGGCATCTTGGTGGGTATGGCATGGAACTTTTTTGCCTACACTACTTTTATCTGGAAAAAAAAGTAATACCTTCTTGGGCTATCACCATCCTTCATGAAAACACTCACCGCACTACTCCACTCGCTACAAACCTGGGAAAAGGTGCTACTTATAAGCTGTATTGTAGCAGGAGCATTCCTGTATTTTTTTCAAGTGAATCAAACACTGCAGTTTCAGGGAGACCAAGGCAGAGATGCACTCATCGTTTCACGCATATTTACCCAACATGACTTTGTGTTCATCGGCCCTGTAACCAGTGTGGGCAATATGTACTTGGGGCCCCTCTACTACTACTTTATGCTGCCGTTTTTATGGGTCACCTACCCCAGCCCTATGGGACCGGTCTATGCGGTGGGCGCGCTCGCGCTGTTGGTTATACCCTTGTTATATTTGTTTGTCAGGAAATTATTTGGGCCAACTGCCGCTGCTGCCGCTGTGATACTCTATACAAGTAGTGCTGTGTTTGTGGCGCACGCTCGTTTTAGTTGGAATCCTAACCCCGAACCCATCGTGATGCTGGGAATGCTGTTTGGTAGTTATAAGGCGTGGATAGAAAAAGATCATAGGTACTGGCTGCTTGTCTCACTTTGTTTTAGCGCGCTCTTACAACTCCACTACGTAACACTCATTACTGCTGTGGGTGCGCTATTCCTTTGGATGCTGAGCTTTAAAACAGAGCTAAAAAAATACCAAAAAAAGAGAAAAAAAATACTTTCCTCTGGTTTTATGCGTAGCACAGTACTTGCCATCGGCCTATTTCTCGTCTCACTCACACCTCTACTTTTATTTGATCTCAAACATGATTTTTTGAATGCTCGCTCATTTACCGAGCTCATCACCAGCTCAAACTCATTCAACCCTGCGCACGCTGCTGCTGAAAAACAATCAAGCATCATACAGATGTATGATAGAACGCTCCAGATTCTTTATTTTGAGTTGCTTGATGACATACATATCGCTACCGCTACTACCTTTTTCTTGCTTGAAGTACTAGTCGTGCTTATTTTTTTTATACAGTCAGACTCACATAAAGAAAAGCAATCGCTGCTCTTACTTCTTTTCTACTTGGTTCCCACCTGTTTCGCGCTGGGTATGTACAACCGAGATGTCTACGCGCACTACATTCTCTTTGCTTTACTGATCTCGGTCATGTTACATGGGTTCGTACTCGCACACGCTGTGCGTCAACACACACACAGTATCACCATCGTGCCACTCGTACTATTTTTATCAGCATATATTATTTCAAATGCGCGCTCACTACCTCTCACTCCACCCTCATGGACAGTCTCTGATATCTGGCACCTCTCAAACACCATTGCTGATCGAGTAACACCAGGAGAAGCATATAACATCTCAGTTATTAACAACGGCGGTGATAACGAAGGTATGAACTATCGATACTTTCTCACAACAACCAACACTCCGCCACTCCAAAAAGAAGAGTACGATACCGCCCAGACCCTCTTTATCATCAATGAAATGCCGTTTGAGGTCACAAATCCTACCAGCTCTCCTCTCTATGAGATCGTTGTGTTTCCTAACAAAATTCCAGCAGAGGTGTATACTGTTGGTGGTGACCACCAAGTAGTTGTTCTGCGAAGATAATCTTAGATACACATGTCAACATCTCAACCCTTTATTTCTATCGTCATCCCCTCCTATAATGAAATGAAAAACATTCGTCACGGGGTGCTTGATGAAGTGCTGTCATTTCTACAAGAGCAATCATTTTCTTGGGAAGTTGTCTTAAGTGATGACGGCTCAAGTGATGGAACAGTGGAAGAGCTTGAAAAATGTGCTAAAAAAGATGCCCGCATTCGCGTGCTAGAAAACCCACATCGTGGCAAAGCACCAACGGTCAAGGCTGGCATGCTGAAAGCAACTGGCAAGTGGCGGCTGTTTACCGACTTTGACCAGTCTACTCCACTCTCAGAACTCACAACGTTTTTACAGATAGTCAAGCAACAAAACCCTGACATCATTATTGGCTCTCGCGAAGGTGATGGAGCCCAGAGAGACAAAGAACCGTTTCACCGACACCTAATGGGTCGGGTGTTTAATACTCTCGTCCAGCTGCTCGCTGTTCCTGGTATTGAAGACACCCAGTGTGGATTTAAGCTATTTTCCCAAGATGCTACAAAGCACCTCTTTAACAACCTCGTGATTTACGGTGATGAGGTAGAGCGCACGGATGCATTTACTGGCGCCTTTGACGTTGAGTTGCTCTTTTTAGCCAGAAAATACAATTACCAAGTGGTAGAGCAACCTATTGTTTGGCGACATGCTGCCTCCGACAGAGTTAGCCCTGTGAAAGACTCACTGAGAATGTTTCGTGATATCGTGCGCATTCGCCTGGCAGACTTGACAGGAAAGTATCGATCCTCACACTCATGATGACCAAACTGCTGCTGGCACGATGGATTGGTGTTGCAGCAATGTGGCTGGTGTTTTCCTATAGCTTTACTGATCCTAATCTAACGCTCGTCAACCATTCTCTGTATGTATCGCTTCAGGAATGGCTCTGGCAGCATCTATTTGCCAACAAACAACTACTCACTACGTTGTTTTTTCTGTTTGTGTTTATTTTATTTTTTCTGTATTTTTCCTCAATTAAAAAATATGAAAAAATTCTTGGGTATCCAATAGTATTAGTAGGTATATTTATTCTACTCACACTCTCCTACCCCGCCCTCTCGCACGATATTTTTAACTACATCTTTAATGCTAAAATAGTATGGGTTTACCAAAAAAATCCACATGAAGTAGCTGCCCTCTCATTCCCAGATGATGTGTGGACACGCTTTATGCATAACACACACACACCAGCTCCCTACGGCTACGGCTGGACACTCATCTCGCTTGCTCCTTTCTCTTTAGGACTCTCAAAATTTATGCCCACATTTTTTTTATTTAAATTTTTTTCCTTTTTTTCATATATATCATTTTTTGTACTTTTTACAAAAAAAGTGACTCTCTCTCGCTACACGCTGCTGTTCTTACTCAATCCACTGGTACTCATCGAAATTCTTAGCTCAGCACACAATGACCTGTGGATGATGCTGCCTGCCGTAGGAGCCATCATGCTTCTGATGAAAAACAGGTTGAGTAAAAAAAATAGCATACTTGCTCTCTTACTCCTTACTGTTTCTATCTCAATCAAGCTTGTTACCGTAGTACTACTCCCCATCTATCTCCTCAGACTCGCAGTAGAACACTGGAATCATCCACTACGCTCACTCTATATGCAGTCGCTACCCCTCTTTTCCTCACTCATACTGTTTCTGCCACTCATGACCGAGCGCTCTCAACAATTTTTACCGTGGTACCTGGCGTGGTCGCTCTGCTGGCTACCACTCTTTGCATACATACAGCATCCTGTGCTCAAAAAACTAGGTATCTACTGGAGTACTGTGCTTATTACCTTTTCGGCTAGCTCATTGTTTCGCTACCTACCTTGGATATATGAAAACGGCTACTCACCAGAAATACAGCTACAGCAACGCCTCATCACGTGGATTCCGGGACTAATCGCGTGTGTACTCATCTGTATGCACTGGGCGCATCAACGACAGACAACAGCATCATGAAAAAACTATTTTTGTTACTACTCTTTTTCTACGTGATCTTGACCATACCAGCACTCACCTCCATACCCGTGTTTGCCGATGAGGCTATCTATATTCGCTGGGCACAACTCATTCTCTCCGATCCACAACAGTACCTTTTTTTTTCTCTCAATGACGGAAAAACGCCTCTTTTTATCTGGCTACTAACACCATTTTTGCGCATTTTTTCTGATCCACTCATGGCTGGCAGAGCTTTGAGTGTGTGTGTTGGAGCCGGGCAAGTGATGGCTGTGGTTATGCTTGCACAGACCATAAAATTGTCAAAACAAACACAGTTATTTTCTGGAATGCTAGCTGCCAGTCTTCCTATTTTCCTGATACACAATAGACTGGCGGTCATGGACGGACTTCTCACGCTTTTGGTAACACTCAGCGCACTCTTTTTTTTGCGCTACACCCAATACCTCTCTAGTAATAAACTCTCTATTACTCGCGCATACATCTGTTCACGGTGGCTGTGGATGGCTGCAGGATGCTTTTTCTTAGCACTGATGAGTAAACTCACAGCTGTGATTGCGTTTCCTGTAGTGGTGCTTATTGGCTTTTTTCCTTTCAAGTTTTCATCACGAGGAATGCAACAGTGGTTGTTGGTTGGAGCACTGTTTGGAGGAATCAGCATGGGTTTGTTTTCACTCCTCGCCCTCCACCCTGCGTTCCCCAGCTTTTTTCACGAGGAGGTGATTTTTTGCGCCCCATCAGCTCGCTTTTTCACTCATCGTTTGTGTATAGAAGCGCTGGCAACCTGCGTTTTATACTCTCTGTATTCTGGCAGTACTTCACTCCCGGATTTTCTATCTTACTGGTAGCAAGCATACTGTTGAAAAAAAAATCTACTACTCTCCTCCTACTTGCTGGCAGCTCGTTTCTCTCGCCACTCATCCTCCTGGCTGATGTACTACACAGTAGATACCTCTTGCCTGCCGTTCCCTTTTTTGCGATAGCTGTTGGCTCGGTGCTAGAAGCATCGTATCAGCAGTTGACAAAACAGTTCAAAGCACCACTCGTCATTCAATGCCTGCTCTTTACTTTATTTGTGCCATCGTTACTGTTTCTCTATCAACTCTGGACCAACCCCATCTCTGCCAATTGGGTAGCTGATGATGAAAGCCAGTTATTTACTTCTTGGTCGTCAGGGCACGGCATTAAAGAAGTATCCACTCTCATTCTTGAAGAATCCCGTAGCACTCCAGTTGCAGTAGCAACTGAAGGCTACTTCGGCACACTACCAGACGGTATACTGATGTATCTGTTTGGTAAATCTGGAGAGTACTACGTTGAGGGCATTGGCCAACCCGTGCGTGAAGTATCGGGTAAGTACGCACGGCTGAGTCAAGGGTACGAAAAAAAATGGCTTGTCGTGAACAGTCATCGGCTAGACATGCAGCTTCCCCCAGAGTTACTCATCAGCGAGTTTTGTCGACCATTGAGCGCCCCCTGCCTGCAGCTGTGGGACGTTTCTTCCATCGCTCCCACTCAATCAAAAGAGGTGCTGCCGTAAAGGTAGACGAGTAGGTGCCCGTAATCGCACCTATCAAGAGTGCCAAGGCAAATCCAAAGATGCTCTCTCCACCAAGTAACACCAGTGATAACAGCATAATAATGATAGTGAGTGAGTTATTAAGCGAGCGACCCAGTGTTTCAAGTACTGCTACTCCAACAAGTTCGTGCATGGGGGCTCTTGTATGTGATCGCTGCAGCTCTCTAATACGATCAAACACCACAATGGTATCGTGCACCGAGAACGAAAGAGTGGTGAGTACTGCTGTCACAAATAGCGTGTCAACTTGCAGAGGTAACACCAGTGATAGCATGCTGTAGCTACCCACCAACACCACTGTGTCATGGAGCATTGCTAAAAGTGCCGAGACCCCAAATTGAAGGTCTGAGAACTGGCGCCAGACATACAACACAATGCATATGGCCGCGATCAGCACGGCAGTCAGGGTTTTCGTCAATAACTCACTACTAAATGTCGGGCCAACAGTTGCAAACTGTTGCTCACTCGCTGGGGCAATGTTCGAGAGAGTGGCTAAAGCTGCATCCTTTTGTGACAATTCCATTTGATCAAAGCGGAGTGAAAACTGGTTATTGCCAAGACTACGCACTGACTCAAATCGAAAGCTTTCATATGGGAGTAGTGCTGCTTCTACCTCTTGGGTCGTCACAACTTGATTGCTCGAAAACGAAACATCAAGGAGCGAACCGCCCGTAAAGTCAACGCCCAGCGGCACACCGTTGAAACCCAAAGAGATAAGACCAGGAACAATAACCAAGAGTGATATCACAAAGTACCAACGGTAGTGTTTCATCAAGTTCATAGGCGTTCTTCTCCAAGATTATCGGTACGCAAAAATGCACGCAGCAAAACCCTTGAAATAAACACGCCAGTAAACAGCCCCAACAACACTCCTATCAAAAGCGTAATACCAAACCCACGCACAATACCACTGGTGCTCAAAAAGCTGACATTGAGTGGGTTGATAAGAATAAGAGAGGTGAGAATGGTCGCAACATTAGCATCTTTAATGCTATCCCAGGCTCTACCAAACCCGAGCTCAAGTGCTTGGTTACCTGATTTGCCACTCCGCAGTTCTTCTTTCATACGTTCAAAAATGAGAATATTGGCATCCACCGCCATACCCACCGAAAGAAGTAGGCCTGCGATGCCAGGTAGGGTGAGGGTAACTCCCAGCACTTTATACACAGCGATGGTCATCACACCGTAGAGGGCAAGTGCTAATGAAACAATAGCGCCTTTTGTCCCGTACATACTGATCATAAACACCACTACAGCAACTAGGCCAATCAAGCCAGCTACCGTGCTTTGTTTGATCGAGGCTGCTCCTAAAGAAGCACCAATGCTGCGTTGCTCTAAAATAGAAACTGGCACAGGAAGTGCACCTGCATTCAGCTGGATACTCAACTCTTTGGCTTGCTCGACGGTCATACCACCACTAATAACTGCCTGACCGTTTACAATAGGTTCTCTGATAACTGGCGCCATGATCGACACGCCATCAAGCACAATCGCCAATGCTTGCCCGGTATGATCGGTGGTAATCTGAGAAAATAACTCTGTTCCTTCGCTATTAAATGAAATGCCCACCACAGGCTCACCCGTATCGGGTTGAAACTGCACGGTGGATTTTTGCAGTTGTGAACCATCAAGATCGGTAGGTTGTAGTAGTGATGCAGAGGTACTTGCATCAGTGACTGTTTGTGCAGCTTGCGTATCCAACAGAGCAAACGAAAGCTGCGCTGTGGTCCCCACCAGACTCAATGCCTCTGCCGGGTCCTCAACACCAGGCAGCTCCACCAACACACGGTAGGCATCGGTGCTGACCGAGGTCTGCACGTTTGGTTCTGAAATACCGTACAGGTCCACCCTCCTGGTGATGATTGCTCGCACCGTTTCAAGCGCATCAGCTCTATCAGCAGCAGAAACACCCGACATATCAGCGTCAAGCAAGATCTGCATACCTCCCTGAATATCAAGCCCTTTTTTAAGCTCAAAAGTCTTATGCACCAGCCTATCACCCAGCATAAATGAAATAGTAGGAGAAGTGATAGGAAGTGTGTACTGCCTACCCATTAGGACAATCTGGGTTGGAGTGCTCGGTAGAGCAATAATCGTAGAGACAATAGCCAGCAGTACAATCTCAATCAATTTCTTGGTTAATCCTGACATAGGCTAGATTCCAGGCACTGATCGCTCTGAAAAGTCATCCTCATTGCCAATAACCATTACTTTGGTTGAGTATAAAATATCCATCACAAATGGGTCACGACGTGTTTTTCGAAACTCAAACTCTTCGTCGCTAAAAACAGCATAGTTAATTTCGCGTTGCACAACCTCTTCTTGCTCTTTGATCAGTGCTTGAAGCTCTGCTATCACAATGTCACCCACCACCAACAAATCAACAGCTGAGTTGCGCGGAGGCTGCCCGCGCACAAAGTGGCCAGCAAACATAATAAACGAAACATCGCCAAGCTTTCGACGCAACTTAACCATTTTCTTGCCTAAACCAGAAGACTTGACTACCATCTGCTGCAGTTCTTGAAAAAACTGATAGCGCTTGTTTAAAAAGTAGTACATTCTGTTACCGCGTTGCTCGCTCTTGAGTAAACCATAGCCCACCATTTTTTCCAACTCTCTTCTGACGGCATTGATTTCTTCGTTGATCTCTCTGGTGATCTCTCGCACGTAGTAGAGCTCGTCTGCGTTGTTAAAAAACAACAGCATCATCTTGACGCGAACTTTGGAAATCATGAAGTGTTGCAGTGGATGCATAGAAAATCCATTCTACCCCAATCACTCACTATTTGGCAGTGATAGTTTTCTTTTTCTCAAACACTAGTTGTAGGAAACTTCACGAGACGTATCAAGTACTGAGATCCAAATGGGTCCGCGAACAAACTGGACTGGTTTGCCATTAACGGTAAACGAAATCTGTGACTCGCGGGTTGGCTTACTCCACGTTGTCTCCACGACAGTACCATTTTGAAACACAAGAGCCTCGCCCGTACCAGTGGTATCATACAGCATGTGCTTGAGCTCGTTGAGGGGACCTCGCTCGTTTGTCTGTAGCACTACCACGTTGGAAACAGTCAGCTGAGCATCGTTATTCAGATCAGTGTGTGCTGCTCCCGCCATCGAGCGCTGATAGGTGTTGGTAGCAGCGTCATAGCTCCAGGCAACGGAGTAGTCATTATATCCTGTCCAGAAAAGGTATGAAAGAGAGCTCGCGTCAGGAGTGCTTATGGGGGCACCATCAGCAAAACTCCACTCTGTGTACCCATCACTCCACTCCTTGCCATTAGGAGAGGTGTTGGTCCAGCCTCGAGCGTCACCTACTTCCCACAGTTTCTCGGTGGTGGTCTCCATGGTGTGTTCTGTTGCCACCGGCCTTCCCAAACGCCCTGCGTTACGCACGAACGTAGGGTAGCCAATCGAGAACTGATTCAAATCATTTTGTTGTGACCAACCGTACTGGTCAAGTTGACCAAGCGCGTTGGTGGGCCCTGGTAAGTTGGCTCCACCCACATGCACGTAGAGGGGGTAGTTAAATCCAGATGCCCAGTCAATATAGTACGTGCGAGCCGAGCGAATGGGTGCCAAAGTAGTATCTTCAGCCTGAACATCACAGTAAAATAACGCCATAAACCGAGTGACCCCGCCCTCGGCTAATGCCTCAAACACCACGTCAGCATTTGAAAGACCTGACTGTGGACGAGCATCAGGCGAGTTTTCGATCATCACCGCCAATGGTCGTCGCTGCTCCCATGCGTCACGCTCTGCCTGGGTGTAGAGCGCGCCGTTGAGTGGGCATATTTGATCTTTAGGCGCAGACGGATCAATAGCGAGTAGTGAGCCGAGTGCGGTCTCTTCGTCATTCTGTGTTGCCACCTGACCAGCACCTCCTAGTGGGTTGAGCGCACTAAATACACCAAACACCGCAATGCTTGATACCAGGTAGGTAAGAACTGCTGTGATGATAATATTTTTTTTCATAGTATTTTCTTGCTTTAGCTATTTAGGGCAGCCTTCCTGCGCTACTACAACAGCATACCATTTTAGCGAATATACATCCAAATGCCAACCAACAAAGCTATCAAGACGGTACTCACCAGCACTGTTTTTTTGAGGTCTTGATAGATAAATGCTGGGTCGTAGGCAAAGTATGCGGCAAGACTACTTGCTGGTGCATCTGAAACAAGACCAGACTGCTCAGAACGGCTGCGCTGTGTGCCCGCTGGCGCATCAAAGGTGTAGACGCCCTCTTCTCGTTTTTGCGAGACTTGCTGCTTGTGTGCTTTTGTTCTTCTTTGTACTGCCATAGCAACCTCTTATGTACTCTCTACCATAATCGCGTAATGTCTCGAGCGGTGATAATGATAATCAACCCCATCAGCACAATGTAGCCTACCGAACCAGCCACTTCCTCAATTCGTTTTGAGCGGTGAGCACCGATAATGCGCTCCAAGATAATAAAAACTGCCCGCCCGCCATCCAGCGGCACAATGGGCAACACATTCATGATCGCTAAGTTGATAGAAAGCATGCCGGCAAACGAAAGCGCTGCTAAAAACCCGTCTTGAAACACCCCCAGCTCGCCTGCTTGCTGGACAATGCCGACTGGCCCGGCCAGGTCAGCTGGTAACGTTTGGTTACTGACTGCCTGCTGAACAAGACTGCCGAGCGCATCAAGAATCAACACACTCATCCCCAAGGCTTGCTGGGTACCATACACAGCTCCGCGCACCGGCATCTCGTACCAAGGGTATGTCTGCATGATGGGTGGGTCAAAGGCAACGCCCAGCGCTCCCTCTCCTTCTGGTGTTTCCTCGGCTGTTCTAATGTAGGCAGTTGTCTCTGTAGTCTGGGTGCACACCCCATCGTCTTGACACTCTCGAGTAGTAAGGGTGACATCACTCCCTGCGTGCTCCGAGATAAAGTACATCAGCTCATCTGCTGAGGTAATCTGCATACTGTCATCACCAGACTCAACCCGAGTTACTTCATTACCTGCCGTCAGCCCTGCCTGAGCTGCCGGTGAGCCCGGCGCAACCTCTACAAATCGCGCGGGGTAGTGGGGAATGCCGACAATTGAGTAAATAACGGCAAACGCCAGCACGCCAAACACAAAGTTGACACTCGCCCCAGCCAAGATAGTCACTAGTTTTTTGACAACGCTAAGTTGAGAAAACTTGCCCGTAAATTTTTTTGCGTCTTCCGCCTCGTCTTCCTCACCCCACAGCTTGACAAACCCACCAAAGGGAATCCAGTTGAGCGTCCACTCTGTCCCCCATTTCTCAAACAGTTTTTTGGCCCGCGGGGGGTAACCCAAGCCAAACTCTTCTACCTTGACCCCCGCCCATCGGGCTGCCAAGTAATGACCCAGCTCATGGATGATAACTAAAAATGAAAGAATAAGAATTGAGTAGATAATAAACATAGCGTGTTACAGCTTGAGTAGCTCAGCCTCCTTTTTATCAGAGAGCGCGACAAGTTGATCGGTGTACTGCTTGACAATCCCCTCTAGTTCTTCCAGTTGGGTGGTAATGTCATCTTCGCTCACCCCATCATCATCTTTGGTGTCTTCAATGTCTTTTTTCAGCTCGCCCCGCTGTGTGCGCAACATAACTTTACCCGACTCAATCTTTTGGTGCAGTTGCTTGACTAGCTCTTTTCGCTGCTCGCCTGTGGGTGGGGTAACGGTGATTCTAATCATGTCGTCACTTACCACTGGGTTGAGGTTGAGGCCTGCAGTGGCAATTCCTTTTTCAATATCTGGCAAGAGTGCTTTATCCCAAGGGGTAACCGTTAGCAGAGTAGGGTCAGGTGCACTCACACTGGCTACCTCGATCAGCTTCATCGGCGCACCGTACGCCATCACCGTTACTGGGTCGAGCATCTGGGTAGTTGCCCTACCCGTGCGCAGTGTGGCGATGTCCTGCCCTACGTGAGAGAGGATATTTTCAAATGCTGCCTGAGCTGCTGCTTGTGTGTATGCCATAGACTTCCTTGGTGAAAAGCATTGTAGCAAATTCAGCTGATAGGTACTACTGGGAAGTTTGTTTAAAATGAACAAAAAAAGTACTCAAAACCATTTCACAACCGTTTCACGACAACTACTACTTGAGAAATCCATTGTTTCACGGTGAAACAAAAAAACTATACACAAAGAAAAACAATCCCAGAAATGCCGCGCAGGTGTGAAACAGCTGGTACAAAATAGCAGAATCATTCTGCTTGATCCATGCGTACCTGCGAAACAATGGTGCCTGGTACTCATTACTAGAAAACTGATGTGCCAACCAATAGAGCACTTCAACAACACTGCGAATGGTAAAAAAGAGCAAAAGATAACGTAATATCCACAGAGGATCCAAAAACAAAAATAGCACTGATGATACTGCCCAAAATGGGGCCAAAACTAATCCATCACCCCACACAAAAACCCCCAGCGGCCATAAAACATGGGTATCTGTGTAAAAACCACTGTGACGAGAGTTTTTTCCTGCCTGCCAAAACACCACCACACTTACCAAAAACAAACAGAGACTGAGTAGTTGAGGTATGTTCATGCTGATTACTCTAGTGATAACTCCATCGAAACTGCAGGAAATGGTAGGTACTCATCGGCGGGGTCGGCTGCCTCAAGCTCTGCTTGCAGCTGGCGAATACGCCGCTCGTACTCATTCTCTTCAGGCGTGAACGCAGCAACTGAAGGCGATGGCTCTATCGAGGGCTGCACCAGAGGCGCGCTTGGTTTTCTATTGGTAAGAGCTACGGTTGAAAAAAGCAGCGCAGCTACCGCAACGCCGATGCCAATCAAAACCCTTTTCTTCTTGTACCACTTCGTGGATGTAGCACCATCGTCTGTTGCAGCTTGCTCTACAGATAACACATCAGGGTCGTTGGTAAAGGTGGTTTGGTTTTCGCTTTGGTTTTTTTTCATAGTTGCAGTAGTTCTGTAAGATAGCGAATACCTCTGGAGAGATCGGAGTACACACCGCCTAAATCCTCGCGCAACCGGCTGTAGTTGCTTTCCGACAAACCAGTGATGTTGGCAGTCTGCTGCTCGATAAGTACTGCGTGAGCACTCTCAAACCGTGTATCAAGCTCGGCTACTGCGCGCTCGCGTTGAGCGCTAATAACCTGCGAGACTGGCTCTGTTTGCTGGTAGGACACCAACGATTCTTTTAAAATTTGTGACTTGTCATAGACAGCCTGGAGCTTACCCACTCTGAGCATCCCCAGTGTAAAGTAGGTGGTCGAGCGAATACCTGGGGCAATGCTGGCAAATGACCCACTGAGTGCTGCCACTTCTTCTCTTGTTGTGGCACTGCTAACCTGGGCAATATGCTGGCTTAGCTCTGATTTTCTGACCTCAATTTGCTGTAGCGCTTCTGCTTTTTTTGCCTCATCTACCCCTTCTGACAGAAGTACCTCGTATCGCGCGATGTCAAAGTATGTATGTAGCACATCACCTCGCAAACGAAATGCTGTCTTGGTTGATCCAAGCAGCGACTCGAGTGCTGTTAAAGTTTGCAACTGCTGATAATCAGTCTTGGCCAAAAAGAAGTTTTTTTCTGCCTTGCGATACTCTTCTATCTGCCCACGGTAGGTGGCGCGAAGCACTGCTTGCTCCTCCATCCAGGCTTGTTGCTGGGGGTTGACCACGATACTGCTGTTGGTAGACTCTCGTTGCTCTGCTGGTGGTTCAGCTGCGATTGAAGCTTGTTGGTCCACCTCTTGAGCTCTGAGCGGCACAACCCTGCAGTAAGCAGACCGGCAAAAACAGAAAGAATGTAGAGAATATATGGTGTTTCATAGATACTATCGCTCAATTCAAACTACGGTACGCTCTCACTTAAATATACCGTACTGAGATTGATTGTTTCAAGACTCCCCTACCCCAAACGTCAACGCACATCTAGGTACTTTCCATACCCAGATTTTTCGAGCGGTCGGGCTAACTTCTCAAGTTGTTCTCTGTCTATAAAACCCTGTTGATACGCGGTTAACTCTGGTGATGCGATAATCTTTCCTGTTCTGTTCTGCATCACCCGCACAAAGTCATTGGCATCAACTAGGCTGTCTATCGTGCCGGTGTCAAGCCAGACATCGCCAAACAAAGAAACCTTGAGCTCTCCCATCTGTAAGTAGGCATCAAGCACCGAGGTGATCTCGATCTCTCCTCTTTGGGATGGAGTAACTGCTTTAGCAATACGAGGAACTCTGTTGTCAAAAAAGTACAAGCCAGAGTTGGCGTAATGGGACTTTGGCTTTGCTGGTTTTTCCTCAATGGAGAGCACCTGCATCTCTTCATCAAACTCATAAATACCGTACCGCTCTGGGTTTTCAACCTCAACTGCAAAGCCCATGCCTCCGGTGAAGTCCGCCACCGCTGTCTGCAGTTGCTCTGCCAAATCTGCACCGTAAAAAATATTGTCTCCCAAAATCATAGCCACAGAGTCACTGCCGATGAAGTCTTCGCCCACTATAAATGCGTCTGCCAACCCACAAGGTTTTTCTTGCACAGCATACTCTAGTTGAACTCCCCATTGTGAGCCATCTAACAGCAATGACTTGAACTTCGGCTGATCTTCTGGCGTAGTGATAATCAAGATTTCTTGTATGCCAGCCTGCATCAGGGTAGACAGCGGATAGTAGATCATTGGTTTGTCATAAATCGGCATCAATTGCTTGCAGACTGCTTGAGTAATAGGAAACAGCCGAGAGCCCGTTCCACCTGCCAAGATAATGCCTTTCATACACTCCCTCTCTGTTTTTTTATACTAAAGCTACAGCGTGATGACATACAGTGCGCTGCCAGCTACCAGCGATAGTACCACATACTCTATAGCGATGCTTTTTGTAAGAGTATTGCTGCGAAGATGCGCCATCCAACCCCAAATACAGTAAAAACAGGTAAAGAAAAAGATAAGCACGCGCGCAAGTGATTTATTTGGCCAAACAGATAGAAAGAGTGCAACAAACACCACTAGAAACAACACAAGCGAGACATACGAGCGAACACTATGCGCTGTACTATTTTTGTGGATACGTCTCATATCACTACTCCGCTTTTGATACTCAAGAGCAATGCAATAACAACTAAAAACACCAGCACGTGCGCCGTTGACGCACCAACATTGCGCCCTAGTGTCAACCGACTGGCTACCAAGTGGTCATACAAAAATAATATCACCAGTAACGTCAAGACAATACCAATAGCTACCTGTAAAACTAAAAAAGGTGAAACCGTTTGCGCTACCCCTTGGGTTGTAGCAACCAGCGAAGACGAGGTTGGTGAAGCCTGAGTTGTGCTGGTCCCCACTACGCCAACGCTACCCTCTATTACTGGGTCCTGACCAACCAACCTAGGGAGAGCAAACAGCTGCACCACAACAGTGGTCTGGACACCATCAAGCATGCCGGTAGCCAAACCGATACCCGTTTGGGTATAGCGCGGATGCACAATATTTGCCCGGTGCGTTGGCGAACGCATCCAGGCCTCCACCATTCTGGGTGTTGTATCAAAATCTCTGGCCAAGTTTTCACCAGCCAGTTGATAGGAGTACCCAACCTCATCGATAAATGCCCACGGCTCCTCACCCGAGGGTGTGGTGTGTGCCCAGTACTGCTTTTCTAGCATATCAGCAGCCTTGTGCTGGGCAGCTTGTGAAAGGAGGGTGTTTTCTACCAACGCTTCAAGCCCTCTGTTTTGTCGTTCTTGATTCGTCTGGCTGAGCACTTGCAAAGTAGTAATACTTGAAGTATATCCAAGCACTACTCCATGTGAACTAGTGGTATGCCCCACAAGCAACAGCCACAAAGGAAGTACCACCAGACAGGCTAAAAAACCCAGTAAGGCAGGTGTGTGGAGAAGACGAGCCCGATAATTATTGGTATGACCTGGAGTAACAAAGTGGTGAAAGGTGGAGCGAAACATCATCTACCACTATAGCAGAGATGCAAGAACACATGCTACAACTGCAAGATGTTGAGTGGTGGAGATAATTCTGAAGTGTTACCGACCACATCTCTGACTCTCAGGCGCATAAACTGCTGTTCGTCAGTTGGCTCAAAGACTCTTAACCACTCAAATGACCCTTCAGGAACGCTCTGGAAAGTCAAGTTGGCAGAGGATGATGATACAAACCAGTCGTGAAACACCGGTTGCCAAGAGTATGGACCAGCAGCCTGTGAGGCTACAGCTGTTTGCAACACAGCGCCAGTGTCTTGATATGCCTCATCACCATATCGCAGCATGAGTTCTCCCTTGCTCCACTCAAACTCTCCTGTGGTGGGGAGGGTGGGTGGGGTGGCGTCTGCAATAAGCGTCGTATTGATCATAGATACAAGATCGGCAGAGTCTTGGGCAGTGATAACGGCGGGAGACAGTTGATCATGGTAGTAGGTATAGATCAGCTCGGTATCTTGACAAGTCTGGAGTGAATCTAGTTGCAGGCAGATGTCTGCTGGTTCATTGGTGGTGATGCGCAGCGACTCACCAGCCCGAAGAGCGATGTTCTGTGTCTGTACATTAGCTATCTTGATTGTCGCAGAAGTATGGGGAAATACTGCCCGAGACCAAAAAGTCAATAGTTCTGGAGTACCCGCAGGCAAGCGGGCAAAGCCTTGGTGCCACTCGCCATCAGTATCGCTGCTACTTGGCTGAAACACAACATCACTGCCGTACGTGACTTGAAATAACCGCTCGCGCATAACGTCTGAGTACTCATGAGGTGTAACTGCATACCAAAATGAAAGAACCTGTTCTGAGCTAGGAGAAAACGCTGTGCTAATCAAGGCGGGTGAGTTGTGTTCTGCCTGCAAAACAGCAACTTGAGCGCTGGTCGAGGCCGTAGGAATGCTGTCCAAACCAACAGATACACTACCCTGAGTGGTCCAATCAACCAATCCTTCTTGAAACGAGCCGTTGGAGATGTACTCAACGATCTGTGTTTCGGCACCCGTTTCACCCAGGTGAAAGAGTGACATTTCTGGTGGCACCCAGTCGCCACTCTGCAGTAAGATAGACAACGATGAAACTGGCGCGCTAAAGTATGCGCGGGCAGGACTGCCCGCGCAGGCCAGCACCGCTACTGCACACGCAGTAGCGGCACATACCCCAGTCATCACAGTGTTACAGCGCTGGCCAAACATCTGCATCGATCTGTTTTGCCCCCATCACCACGTTGGTAGCAATATCTTGGGCTTGATACTCGTTGCCTGCCTCAGAAGCAAGCGAGATACTTGCCCGATACTGCACGCTCTGACTAGGCAAGAGCGAGAGCAAGTTTGACTCTGACCCATCATCGCTATAGAAAAAGACCCCTTCACTAGAAACTTGCACCGGCTCCCACACACCAGCGTTATTCCTCTCGATGCTCTCAACGGTCAGATAAGAGCTGTCGAGCGAGCTGTCAACAAACGTAGGGTTGATGCTTCCCATCAAGTGCAACTCTCTATCTCCGCTGTTTGTCGCACTCCACCCTACTTGGACTGACTCTCCTGGCAACAGCGTGTCGGCACTACCTGTAGTTTCAGATGCAAGCTCAATCTCAAGCGTTGCGGTGCCAAATGAGCCTATGTTGAGCGTCTTGACGCTGGTAAAGTAGGCATACGCTACTCCTACTACCAGACACAGCGCTGTGAGCGCAAACACCATTCTTTTTTTCATACCACCCTTTCCTAGTATGTTGTACTAGTTTGGTAGTGTAGAGGGTGTTTCTTACACAAAGATGACGCCCAAGCAGTAATAGCAATTGCAACACATCAGTGCTACACTAACCACTCATTAGGAAACTACAAAACGAAAGCACACTATGGCATCAAATCCACTCTCCATGCTTGGCGATCTCAATAAACTACGCCAACAGGCAAAACAAATGCAGCAAGACCTAGCTGCCGAAGAAATTCGCATTGAAGAAGGTGATATCGTGGTCGTCATCACAGGAGCACAAGAAATCACTCATTTCTCAGTCCAGGGCATCACCAGTGACGCCGCAGTCAAGGCTTTGAACAAAGCAATTAAACAGTCGCAAGAAATGGCAGCTAAGAAACTGCAGAACATGACTGGCGGCTTGGGTGGGCTCATGGGTAGTGGTGCAAACTAACACCCTGCTGTTTGCCACCAACAACCACCATAAACTAGAAGAGGCGCGTAGCATACTTGCCGCCGTTGGTGTTGACGTGCTTTCTTTATCTGATCTTGAGGAAACCAAGCACATTTCAGACATACCAGAAACGGGCAGCACATTTGAGGGAAATGCCCAGCAAAAACTTGATTTCGTCTGGCAACAGTATGCCAAGCTGCCCGTTATGGCAGATGATTCTGGGCTTGAGGTGACAGCACTAGACAACCAACCTGGCGTGCGCAGTAAACGCTGGGTAGCAGGCAGCGATAACGACCGGGTTGCGTACTTACTCCAAAAAATTGAGGGAAACAGTGACCGCACTGCACAGTTCGTCACTTCACTTTGCTATAGAGAAAGTGAAGAACAGAGCGTTCTTTTTTTTACTGGAGTAGTGAAAGGCATAATAGCCGAAAAGCCAAGGGGAAAAAATGGTTTTGGCTATGATCCTGTGTTTATTCCACATGGCTACAACAACACATTTGCAGAGTTGAGTCAGAGCAGTAAAAACACCCTCTCGCATCGAGCGCTGGCATTTCACGCTCTTGTCAAACACCTCACAAAGGAGGTATAACCACACCCTATGTACGCTCCCGATACAAAAACTCTCACTGCCTACGCCCACGTGCTCGTCAACTACGCACTCAATTCTGGCGCAGGAGTCAAAGCCGGTGAAGTAGTGTACTGCGGCGTACCAGATGTGGCCAAGCCGCTCGCCCTAGCCCTACAAACAGCTATCCTCAAGGCAGGCGCTCACCCCATGATGCAACTCTCGCCCACAGGCTTTGACAAAGACTTCTACCAGCACGCGGGGCCCGAACAGCTCACCTTTTTCCCTGAAACTTACCTAAGGGAACGCGCCAACTTGATTGACCACACGATCGGCATTATTGCCGAGGTCGACCCGTATGAACTATCTGAAACTGACCCAGCCAAGATCATGGCAGCCCGAAATGCCCGCAAGCCCTACCGCGACTGGCTGGTAGAGAAAGAAAATGCTGGTGCGTTTACCTGGACTATTGCCCTCTGGGGCACCCGGGCTAAGGCTGATATTGTCGGTCTTTCGCTAGAAGAATACTGGCAGCAAATTATCAAGGCATGCTACCTTGATGCTGCCGACCCCATCTATGAGTGGAAGCAGCTGTCTGGACTGAGAGATACCATTAAAGAAAAACTCAACGCGTTGTGCATTGAGTGGCTACATATACAAGGCAATGATGCTGATCTTCACGTTCAGCTAGGAGAAAACAGAGTATGGCAGGGTGGCGGTGGGCGCAACATCCCCAGCTTTGAGATCTTTACCTCTCCCGACTGGCGCGGCACGCATGGCTGGATCCGGTTTAATCAGCCAGTCTATAGATATGGTTCAAAAATAGATGGCGTACGACTTGAGTTTAATGATGGGCTGGTCACCAAGGCCGAGGCACAAGAGGGTGAGGCACTCCTGCATGAAATGCTCAAGACCCCTAACGCCAATAAAGTAGGTGAGTTTTCCCTCACAGACTCCAGAATGTCACGCATCACCCACACTATGGCAGAAACTCTGTTTGATGAAAACATTGGCGGCCCATACGGCAACACGCACCTGGCTATTGGCTCTGCGTATCATGATTGCTATCGAGGCAACCCCGCACACGTCTCCAAACAAGAGTGGCGAGAGATGGGCTTTAATGACTCTGCCGAGCACACCGACATCGTTAGTACTACTGATAGAACGGTAACAGCAACGCTGAATTCTGGCGAAAAGAAAGTGATTTATAAAGATGGGCAGTTTGCTGTCTAAAACGAATAGCGAGTACTACTCACTAAGATTTTCAATTCGGGGTTGCTGTTTGTACGTTGAGATAAGAACCTCTCCTACAACGTCTCTATAATCTTCTCGCTTTTCTTGGTGGCGAAGCACTGCTGTAAAACTCAGTGAGGCGTATGGTTTGTTTTTTGGTTTTTTTGTATCAACAAATTTTACTTCAAGATCATCTAGGCTTTCTATCACGAAATCTTGCAACTCAGCTGTGTTTGCAATCTTTGAAAGTGTGTCGTCAATGATAAATCTTAGTGCAGCTTCAGCGCATTCTTCTGCCAAATTGTATAAATCTGTACCTGATCTGTAACCAATAGCAGTTTGAATCGCAGAGGCTAGTGCTGGAACCTTCAAAGTCAAACTAAGCTCATTCCAGTATTCTTCAGGAGATTTTTTTGATAAAAGGACTACGTCACCCCCCCCCGCTCTAAAGAGATCAACACGAACACCCATTTTTTCAGCATATGTAACCATAGAATAATAATATCAAATGATATCAATCTATGCAATAGTGATACTCTGATCCAGGTACACCGCCTGCACCAACCGCAAGATCGCAAGCCCTTCATCCCAAGATTTCTTGAACACCTTACGCCCCATGATCAGCCCACTCCCACCCGCCCGCTTGTTGATAACGGCCGTGCACACTGCGTCACGAATGTCGTTCTCACCGCTCTCCCCACCAGAGTTAATCAGAGGAATTTTCCCCGCGTAGCTATGCAGCACCTGGTAGCGTACCAGGTCTATCGGGTGATCGGTCAAAAGTGCGTCGTACATCTCTGGTGTGTACTTGGAAAAACCCAACTCTTCAAAACCTCTGGCAGCTGAGGGCAGTTTTTGTTTGACAATGTCAGCTCCCAGCGTGGCGCCAATGTGAATAGCCTGCGAGGTGATATCAACCGACCGCTCGTGATTGGAGCCGTCTTTGGTGTACTGGTCATTTCTGGGGTAGCACCATAGTACCGTGAACATACCCAGTTGGTGTGCGGCGGCAAATTGGCTTGCAATTTCGGTTATTTGTCGATGAGACTCTGGTGAGCCAAAGTAAATAGTTGCCCCCACCCCTTTTGCACCCAGCTGGTAGGCCTGGGCAGCGGTAGCAAACAATATCTGATTTGTTTTCTCGGGTAACGTCAAATGTTCACTGTGATTAAGCTTGACAATAAAGGGGATTTCACTGGCATACTGCCCAGAAACAAGCGCCAGCGCACCATAACTAGAGGCAACAGCACTACACCCCCCTGCTATGGCTAGCTTGATAATGTTCTCGGGGTCAAACAGACTGGGGTTGGTGTAAAACGAATAACCAGCCGTGTGCTCTAAAGCTTGGTCTACCGGGAAAATGGAGAGATACCCAGTGCCAGCAAGTGCGCCGTGATGGTACATGCTCATGAGTGAGTGCTGCACTGCTTTTGAACGATCAGAGCGGGCAAACGTGTGCTGGGCAGCCTCAATCGAAGGTGTCTGCACACGCTCTCGAGGTACCTTCTGACAACGATGATTGAGCAGTGACTCTGCTTCATCACCAAGAATTGAAAAAATATCGGATTGTTGCATAGGCAGAGAGATACGCTAGCCAAGCGCTAGCAAAATATGTTATTTTTACGTGTACTCACTATAGCAGAAGCCAAAACAAACACACAAGAACGCATGTCTTCACCCAGTATTTCACCCGCCCATCCTGTTGCCTACCTGTGCGCTGAGTACGCGCTGTCTGACGCCCTCCCCTGGTATGCAGGAGGTCTTGGTGTGCTAGCTGGTGATACCCTCAAGCAAGCTGATGATGAACAGTACCCCATGATTGGTATTGGCTTACTGTACCGAGGGAAAAATGCGCTCCAGCATGTTGACGAGACAGGCATGCAGTATGAAACTGATGATGCCTACGACCCACTCCAGCGCGGTCTACAACATGTCTACGACGCCCAAGGCGACCCGCTCTTTATCACGGTACAACTAGGTGAGCTTCCAGTGTGGCTGCGTGTTTGGCAGTACATCTTACCAAACAGCCTGCCCCTCTACTTGCTTGACACAAATACCGATCAAAACCCGCTGGAAGTTCGCTCACTCACAGAAGAGCTCTATGCTGGCAGTGACACACTCCAGCTACAAAAACAAATCATCTTGGGTGTGGGTGGCGTACGACTGCTCGAGGAGCTACGCATCACTCCCAGTGTCTATCACTGCAACGAGGGACGCCCCATCTTTGCTGTCTGGGAGCTGCTGGCTCGCTATACAGAACGTGAAGAAATGAGCTTTGCAGATGCAGTAGCACTTGTTCGCTCTCAAGTGGTCTACACCAACCACACACTGGTGGCAGCTGGCAACAAGCAGTACGACCTGCCAAAAGTAGAAAGCCTCGCACTCCCCTACGCAGAGCGGGCTGATGTGAGTGTGCAAGAACTGGTTTCGCTAGGAGTACCTGGTGACCAAGATTCATTTAGCCCTACCGTGATGGCACTCAACACCTCTCGTGCAGCCAATGGCGTATGCATGCTCCACACTGCTATATCTGAAAAAACATGGCCTGACTACAACTGGGTAGCCATCACCAACGGCGTACACATGCCTACCTGGAAAGATACACGCATACGCGCAGATCAAAGTGACCAAGAGCTCTGGGACGCGCACCTACAGCTAAAACGAGAAACAGTAGAGTACATTCAACAAAAAACAGGCTACCGCTACAATCCAGAATGGTTGGTTGTGTCATGGGCGCGCCGACTAGCAAGCTACAAGCAGCCAGAGCTGCTTTTTTCTGATGTAGAAAGACTGCGCGCTATCCTCACCAATGCTGAGCGACCAGTGATGCTCCTCATGTCTGGTAAAGCTCACCAAGGTGACAGGGCTGGTAAAGAGCTACTCCAGACTATTATTGGCTACATGCGAGACACACTGCCAGGCCATGCTCTCTACATTCCTGGTTACTCGCTGGGTGTTGCCAAGATGCTAGTAACCGGCAGTGACGTTTGGCTCAACACACCAGTCTTTGGTCTGGAGGCCTGCGGCACCTCTGGTATGAAGGCAGCTGCCAACGGCGTTATTCAGGCAAGTGTGGCTGACGGGTGGGTGGCCGAGGTAGATTTGACCACGGCCGGGTGGGTGCTTGACCACACAGATCTGCAAGCATCTCTCTACACCACACTTGAAGACGTGATCGCTCCACTCTACTACCAAAGAGATGGGGCTGGAGTACCTACCGAGTGGCTCGCGCGCATGAGGGAAAGCATGAAGATAGGTGAGCAGTTTGGGACCGACCGCATGCTTGAACAGTACAAAACACACTTCTACACACCACATGACTAAGTACAAAGCCTACTACCAAAAGATGGAGACAGAGCATCAAGAGCTGTTCGACCGCTTTGAGCCCATTCATGATGCGTATAAAGCCGACCGCAGTGAGGCGGAGGCGTTTCATGCCATTGGTGGAGAGGTAGTGGCGATCATGCGCGAGTGGGAGCAGCGACTGTGCGCTGGCATGGAGCGAGGTAAACACGCCCAGTACTCGCGTGGAGTCTCTGAAAAGTTTTGGAACGAGATTAAGCAGCGATTTTCCCACATCGAGTTGGTAGGAGTTACCTCAACGTTTCAAACATGACTGCCTTTGGCGAGATCACACTACTCCTAGCGCTTACTGCTGGCATTTCGTTGGTGATGAAACTCATCCGCCAACCCCTGATCATTGGATACATCTTGGCTGGAGTGCTCGCTGGCCCGTACATGTTGGGTATTTTGACTGATACCCACAGCATCGAGTTATTTTCTACCTTTGGTATTACTATCTTACTCTTCATTGTTGGCCTGCACCTCAACCCTCTGGTGATCAGAGAGGTGGGAAAAGTCTCTCTGGTTACTGGTCTGGGACAAGTTCTTTTTACTTCGCTTGTGGGTTTTCTCATTTCTTTACTGATTGGTCTTAACGTAATTGCAGCCCTGTACTGCTCTATTGCCCTTACCTTTAGCAGTACTATTATTATCTTAAAACTGCTGTCGGACAAAGGTGATATTCAGTCACTCTACGGCAAGATTGCGGTCGGGTTTCTCTTGGTCCAAGACATCGTGGCAAGCATCATCTTGATGGCGTTTTCCTCTTTTGGCACAGCTGCCAATCAACCCCTTCCTCTCACCATCACGCTCCTGGTGGTAAAAGGCCTATTGTTGTTCTGTTTTCTCTACGCAGTCAGTAAGTATGTACTGCCCAAACTGATCACCTTTGCTGCTGGTAGTAGCGAACTACTGTTCTTACTCTCGCTCAGCTGGGGACTACTAGTTGCAGTACTGTTTCAAACACTCGGTCTTTCACTCGAGATTGGCGCACTCATTGCAGGCATCACTCTTTCTACAAGTGATTACGTTGAGGAAATAGCCGCCAGACTACGCCCCCTTCGTGACTTTTTTATCATTCTCTTTTTTGTACTCCTAGGAGCAGAGATGATCCTTGATTTTACCCCTCAAATTCTACTCTCGGCACTTGCCCTCTCTCTCTTTGTGTTGATAGGAAACCCCATCATCATGATCGTGATCATGAATCTTTTGGGCTACAAACAGCGCACTGGCTTTATGGCAGGCTTGACCGTGGCCCAAATCAGCGAGTTTTCATTGATATTGGCTACACTTGGCTTACAACTCGGCCACATCTCAAAAGAAGTCATGACAATTATCACGCTGGTGGGACTCATCACCATCTCTATCTCTAGCTACTTTATTATCTACGCCGAGCGCATCTACCCTCCACTCAGAAAGATATTGAAGTTTTTCCAACTGAGAAAAAAAACTAGCGAAAAACAGAAAAAAATAAAAAAGATTGATGTATTGCTATTTGGATACAACCGAGTGGGACTCCAACTCCTCACCTTCTTGAAAAAACAAGACTACCGAGTAGGTGTGGTTGACCTTGATCCTGCTACTGCAGACAAGCTGCCAGGAAAACGCGCACCGCTCTTTCACGGTGATATAGAAAACATAGAGTTTTTAGAAAGCCTGCCGCTCTCGGAGGCAAAACTCATCATCTCTACCATTACCAAAACAGAAACAACACTGTTGCTGACCAAAACAGTACGGACCGCCAACCCTACTGCCACCATTATTCTCTTTGCTCACACACAAGAGGATGCCCACGAGCTTTACCAAGCTGGGGCCACCTATGTCGTGCTACCCCACCACGTGGGTGCAGATCATCTCACTCAAATCATCGAGAGTCTTGGCTTTGAAGAAAAAGCGTATACGCGCAGGAAGAATAAGCATGTAAGGGAACTGGAGAGCATACTGTCGTAATCAAACGACTTAGCTACCTTCACCCTCCGCTGGCTCTTCAAGATCTTCAAGACCAACACTCACTCCTACTGAGGGGAAACTAAATTTCTCACCAGTTTGTCTTATTCTGTCTATAACTAATAGTACAGCCAAAGCTGAACCATAAGGATCAACTCTGATCTCTTTTTCTACTACCTCCCTCTTGTTGTTCTCCACTTTCTGATGCTCGTTCTTGATCTGAAGTCATATACTTTTTCCTTTCTATACAATGCGGCAAGCAAGACAACTATATCACAATACGTCTCGTTTTTTGAGCAAGAAAACCAGCAAGCCAGTCAAGCTGACCGCCAAAAGACCAATAGCGATAAACGAGCTAGAGTGCTGGGCAAACGGCAAGACAACATTCATCCCAAAAAAGCTAGCAATCATCGTGGGTACTGTCAAGATTGCTGTCATGACCGTCAACAACTTCATGTTTTTATTCAGTCTATTGGTGGCAATGGTGGTGTAGGAGTCACGAATGTTGATGATGCCCTTGATGTGCGTCTCGCACATGCGGATCAGCTGGTTGTTGTTCTGCAAAAGGTCTTCTAAAAGATCAGCGTCATGTTCGTAGAGCTTTAGGTACTTACCAGACATCAACTGCTCAAGCATCAAGCTGATAGGCTCGAGTGAAAATAACAACTCATTAAATGTTGACTCCAAAAGCACCAGCGACTCGATATCACTGTCTGAAAGCGAGGTAAAGTTTTTGCTCAGGGTAAGCACTTGCTTTGCGCGTGTGTGAATAATAGCCTCGTACTCATTGTCTATCTCAAGCAAAATATTGATGATGAGGCGCGATTTTTGGGTAGTGTAGATAGCCTTGTTTTGCTCAAGTAGGGTGGTGACCCTATCCAATTTTTCAGGACTAACCGTCAGGACGTGTGCTGGTGTGCGAATGAGCAGTAGTGGCGCTGTGCGAATGGTATCACCAATAAAACGAGGAAAACGAGTGATCAAGTACGTTGTTTCTTCGTCCAGCTCTATGCGAGGGATCTCGAACGGGTCAAGCGCGTCAGATAAAATAGGGGTTTCGAGTGCAAACTCTGTTGCTAGCTGGAGTAGTTCTTTTTTGCTCGGCTCGCTCGTATGAATCCAAGCGCCAACTTTTGGCCCTGTCAGAAGTCTATAGTTTTTACTCAGCTTATTTTTATAAAAAATTATCCGCATGCGGTTACTATGACACAGATGATGGTGGTGTGCATGGGGAAAGGCGTAGTGCTTGATCCCAGGCTAGGATTCGAACCTAGAATAACAGGGTCAGAACCTGTTGTGATGCCATTTCACTACCTGGGAGTGATCGACTAGACGTAGTATACCGCACAGAGAGTTGATAGACAAAGCAGGCTATCCCATCCCCTTTCAAAAGCCGCGTAAGGTGTTTGTAAGAAAGCCCCTGTATAGTACATCAAACTGTATATAAAAAAACTATACTGTATACTAGCTAGATATACACTATGAACACCATTTTATTACTCGAAGATGATGGAGTTTTAAGAAAACAATTGACAAGCGTGCTGGGAGCGAAGTACCAAGTGCATGATTCAGGCAGAATGGATGAAGGGTTTGCTCTCATCCAAAAACATCTCTACGACGTCGTAGTAACAGATAGACTGCTGATTGATGGTGACAGCCTAGCCCTCATAGAGTACGTGCGAGAAATGTCTCCCACTACCAAAGTTATCTGCATATCAAAACTTTCAAAAAGCAATGAGCGTATCGAGGGACTCTATTCTGGAGCTGATGATTATCTTCCCAAACCACTCTGTGTACAAGAACTTGTCTTGAAAGTTGAACGAATCCTAGAGCTAGAGAGAAAACCACAAAGAGAAGCGATTTCGTTTGGTCCATGTGCATTTTTTCCTGAAACAGGACGCCTACAAACACCAGATCGCACCATTCAATTGCGCAAAAAGGAGGCAGCTATTTTTTACACCCTCCTGAGACACCGCAACTATACTGTCTCAAGACAGACTATTCTAGCTGAGGGATGGCCTGAAGAAACAGCGCCGCTGCAGACATCGCTCGACGTCTACATGCGCAGATTGCGTATACAGCTAGGTGAGTATGCCTACCTTTTGCAGACAAGTAGGGGGTATGGCTACAAACTGGTCAGCCCAGTGGAAGTATAATTGTTGTTTTTGTGCCCAGTGATGGCTTGCTGTACATACGCATTGAACCACCCATTGAACGAAATACCTGTCTGGCAAACGGCAGCCCCAATCCTTTCCCCGCGTACTTGAAACTAACCCCTTTCTTGAGAGCCAAAAGGGTTGCAAGCTTATTCATACCTTTGCCAAAATCTTGGATGGTAATAACTGCAGCGCTTTTTGAGTACTCTAGTGAAAGAGAAACGGGCGCAGCACTCCCCACTGGGGATGCATCAATGCTGTTTTTTAACACACATAAAATCGCTTGTTCAAATATCACCGCGTCACCATGAAGTACGTCATTGGAGATAGCAAGCGAAGTGTGGATAGGCGCGCCATATAACGACTCGGCCAACCGAACCACTGCTTCTAGCTTACTTTTTATACAAAACTGCGTGTCTTTGCTATCAGCAGTCAAAAGCTCCATAATGTGTTGAATGGCAGACGTTGTCTGAAGAAGTTGTGCGTGCGTCATGCTTCCCTCTCTGAGCGCTTGGTTGGTGGTGCTTTTCAACACACTGAGTGGAGTACCCACTGCGTGTTGGAGCGCAGGACAAATATAAAAGTCGTAGGAATCATGAGGTGCTACACGAAATTGACCTGGCTGAAGACCGAGGAGCTTGGTGAGTAGCATCTGTAACATAGTCGAGCAAGCGACATGGAGTATATCATACTATGCCAAAAAAGCAACTACTCGCCTTGTCTTGATCACACCCTAAACAGAAACAGGATGTATGGCGTGTTAGACTGATAGATGTGAAACAAACCCTGCTTGCCCCGCTTGCGCTATTTCTTGTTACGTTTGGCTACGTTGTGTGGGTGCGATCTCTCCAACACGCTGCTACTCCCCCGATACACATGTATGAGCTCTATCAAATAGACACAGCGCCTCTTCCCACAGTACGTGGGCGCCCAACGATCGAGGGTGTGCAGGCTAGCTCATACTTGGTGCGCGATGTTGCTTCTGGTAGTGACCTAGCACGTAAAGCGCCCACTACCCAGGTCTTTCCCGCCTCAACCATCAAGCTAGCAACTGCCTTGACAGCACTGCACACCTATTCGCATAATCCCCTCCTCTCTGTACCTGCCCAAGCGGTCGGCCAAGGTGAGCGCGTTATTTTGCCTGTAGGCGCACAGTACTATGCAAACGATCTGATTCAGGCAGCCGTAGTCCAGTCAGTCAATGCTGCCGCACTTACCCTAGCCTATAATCATCCAGGGGGTTATGAAGGATTTGTGCGCGATACAAACGAACTCTTTGAGTCTCTAGGGCTGACTGCAACACACACCGATACTCCTGTTGGGTTTGATACCGAGTACACGCAGTCAACGGCTCGCGACTTGACCATCTTGAGTACTCAGGCTATTAAACAACCTCTGATTGCGTCAGCAGGAGGTACTCGGGTGCTTGATCTTACCAGTACTAACACCAAACAAGTTATTAGACTGCACAACACAAACCCCTTGTTGAGAAGTGATCCACGCGTGGTGGGGCTTAAAACAGGCACCACTGATGGTGCGCGTGAAACGCTCATTACTCTAGCCATCATTGATGGACACCAAGTGCTGATTACGCTCCTTGATAGCCCTGATAGAGGTGGTGATACAGAGCGTATTCTATCGTGGCTTTCCTCATCGGTAAGCTGGAAGTAAAAAACAAAAAAGACCGCGCGCCTTTACACACAGATACAGTATTCGCTACACTACAACGTACGAGATAACCTGCGTATGGAAACCTACACCACTGCCCCCAACTCACTTACCAACGTCACTCGTGGCGGGAGAAAGGTGGTCCAGTTTGGCTTGATTGGTCTAGTCTTACTCATGACAGGCAGACTCTTGTGGGGAAGTTTCTGGAGCTACTGGGAGGCTACCCACCCCCGACCCACCCCCCCACCCACCATGGGCTTTGGCCAACTGCCAGAACTTCGTTTTCCTGAAATAACGAGCGCTACGAGCTATGAGTACACGCTCGAGCTGCCCACCGGCTCACTACCTGTGTTTGGTGACAGAGCAAGCGTCTTTTTCATGCCACCAGCCAGCATCGGCCTCTTTTCAAGTGAAGATGCGAGTGAAGTTGCCAGCTCGTACGGGTTTACCAGCCCACCCACCATCCTAACCTCCACTGAGTACCGCTGGAGTAAAACAGGGCAATTTTTAGAAACACTTGACGTAGCCATCGACACAGATAACATTACCTACAGCACCGACTACCTGGCTAAACCAGAGTTACTCCTCCAGACGGATGTGCTCAGCGGCTTTAACGCACTCGAGCAAACTAAACGATTTTTGCAAAAAGCAGAGCTCTTACCACCAGATATGGCAACAAGCTCGGGCAGCGTTGTGTATAAAAAATCACTTGCAGGCGAGCTAGTAGACGCTGTCTCGGTCTCTGATGCAGACTTTGTAGCTGTTGATATCAATCGCACACCAATTGATGACACCTACTCGCTCTTCACTCCAGAAGGAGAAGTTGGTGTTGTACACGCGGTCTTGACCAGTGGTACTTCGTCACAAAACGGCGTGCTCGAGTTGTCTCGTCGCTACCATCCGGTTGACTACACCCAGTCGCATACCTATCCACTCAAGACAACAGACCAAGCATATCAAGAACTACGCTCGGGCTCAGGATATATAGCCCAATACACAGGGAGCGCTAACGCTGTGACTATTCGCTCGGTAGAGTTGGGGTACTACGACGACTTTGAGTATCAGGCGTACCTCCAACCCATCTATGTTTTTCGCGGTGACAATAACTTTTTAGGCTACGTGCCTGCTGCCACGCTCTCGCTCCAACAGTAGCCTATTTTGGACTCACACACAAAGCTCGGGTATACTATCGCTTATGAAACGTCGCACTCGCATTGCTCCTAGTCCTACCGGCATCGCTCACGTGGGGACTGCCTGGATGTCACTGTTTGATTGGGGGCTGGCACAGCAGACCGACGGTGCGTTTGTAGTCAGAATCGAAGACACCGATCGGCGGCGCTTTATAGCAGAGGCAGAAAGTGAAATCTACCGTGCGTTTGAGTGGCTGGGAATTACGTATGATGAAGGTGGGCAAAAAAGCGGCCCACACGCCCCCTACCACCAGTCAAAACGACTCGATATCTACCAAAACTATGCCACGCAACTAGAAGAAGAGGGACACCTCTACCCTTGTTTTTGTAGTAGCGATCGCCTTAAAGAAATGCGAGACACCCAGCAAAAAAATGGCACACCACCTGGCTATGATGGGTTGTGTCGAGCGTTAACACAAGAAGAGATTATAGCCAACAAAGATGCGGGTGAATCATACGTCTTGCGACTCAAAACACCAACAGCAGGAACAATTTCTTGGAACGACGCTATTAGAGGTCAGATCTCGTTTGATCTAGCGCACATTGATGATGCAGTGATGATCAAGTCTGATGGCTTTCCCACTTATCACTTTGCCGTAGTCATTGACGATCACCTGATGGAGATCACCCACGTGTTGCGCGGCGAGGAATGGATCAGCAGTGGACCCAAGCACCTATTGCTCTACCGATACTTGGAGTGGGAGCCGCCCATCTTTGCCCACATGCCGCTGATTCGAAATGCTGATAAAAGTAAACTCTCGAAGCGTAAAAACGATGTCTCTATCATGAGTTATAAAGAAAAAGGCTACTTGCCCGAGGCGCTCGTCAACTTTATAGTGCTCTTGGGTTGGTCACATCCAGAGGGAAAAGAAATATTTTCTCTAGAAGAATTTTTGAAAGTGGTCTCACTCGACCGCGTGCAGACAACAGGGCCTATTTTTGATACTAAAAAGCTTGACTGGATGAACGGCCAGTACATTCGCTCACTCTCAAAAGAGGAACTGCACACACGACTCGTCCCATTTTTACCCCGTGATTTTCCTCTCGATCAATACCACGCTATTATTCCCCTGGTGACCGAGCGCTTAGTCACACTTGCTGATGTCGAGGGTCTGACTGCATTTTTCTACCGCACCCCAGAAGTGCCAGCAAACCTCCTTTTAAAGCGAGCTGATGGGTCATTGGTGGCAGAACAGCTCAAATTATTGATAACAACACTTGATCAGGTTGGAACTTGGGAAGCAGCAGAGATTGAAAGGCGTATTCGCTCGCTAGGCGAGACACATAACTATCACAAAAAACAGTTTTTTATGATGATTCGGGTTGCCGTCACGGGCAGCACCCAAACACCACCACTCTTTGAGACAATGGAGGTGATCGGAAAACAAGCAGTGCTTGAACGACTCCAAAGCGCCCAACAGCTAGCCCAAGCTGCCTAATTCCCTCCTGACAGTGCTCAAGATTCTGGCTACAATGAGTCTCTATGCCTAGGACTTCTGCCCAGCTGCAGGCTCTGCGTGAAGCCTCACTTTCCAAACAACTCGATTTCCAATCAGAACATGACGTTGTTGCAGCCCAATTACTTTCTACCGCCACCAGACAGACCCAAAGAAACACACGTGTCTGGTCTGATCAAGACACGGCTGCAAATACACAAATAGAAGAAACCCTCCACAACCTTGATGAGACTCTGGCGGGGCAAGCAACAAGTATTTCAGATGAAGAACAGGCGATGATCTTTGAAAAACTCACCCAGGTGGTGCACAGTCCCACTACGCTTTCACACGATGACCTGCTGTATCTTGAACAACAGTTGGCCGATATGTACGGTCACTCCATTTCACGCACACTCCTTGGTGTCCCACTCCCTACTGTTGGGGTTACTGTGTGCGGCTTGCCACACATGAGTCGGCATGCTGCCGATACTCTCGCTGACCACCACAGCGTACTTGAAGCTGGGTACTCTTCCAAACGAGGTATTTTTTCTTGGTCGACTACCACTCAAAGCAACGAACACGAACTCTACGGGGTGTTCCTTCCCCTTTCGCTGTGTAAACAGCCCGATCAAACACTCGAGCGCACCCTCTCGTTACTAGCCCAAAGCAAAGTGTTGGTCATTGCTCCTCACAGCAAGCGGGCGGTGATTGCGCCAGTTGCTGGCATTCTTTCAGGATCTGCTGCCAGGTATGGACTGGGATGTACACCAGAGACTATGCGTTTCTTGCAGTTGTGGCAGCCCACAACACATGGCTCTGCCTGCCTGTTTGTAGTAGAAAACCCAGAGGCAAGCGTAGGGTTTTTAGAATAACCACACAGTATGAACATTCATTTTTCCACGTTTTACGATACCCTACTTGACCAGGAAATGCTCTTGGGGGTTCTCTCCTACCTACCAGAGCATGAACAAACAGAAGGTCTGCAGTTGATCCTTGATGCCTGTGACAGCGTGATGTTTCACTATATCTTTACCCTTACCCCATCAGAACATCATCAGCAAGTACTCGCAGCTATCAATGGCGGATATACCAAGAAAGACGCACTTGAGCTCTGCCTGCAGTTGGTACCAGAACTACAACCCGTTGTAACAGAATCACTACAACGCACACTTCTTGGCCTAGAAAACAGCATCAGCAGTATACAATAGGATCTCATATGAATTATGTCTCTGTATCGATCGGCTCTCGCTACCCTGTTGCCACCAGTACCATTACAGCCTGTGTGGAGCGCGTACTAGCCAAACACAACGTAGATAACACCAGGGTGGACGTCAGCATTGTGGGCAAGCGCAAGATCAAGCAACTGAATGAAACACATCTCCATCACCAGGGTCCTACCGACGTACTTTCCTTTCCCCAACACGAGCGAAACGAGCGCAACACCTTCCCTCAGCCTGACGGCACACTCACCCACTTGGGAGACATCGTTGTTAGTTTTCCTGAAGCAGTCACTCAGGCAAAAAAGTACGGCAAACGCGTCGACGACCAACTCTGTTTTTATGTCCAACACGGACTGATGCATCTCTTGGGCTACCATCACGAGTAGCTTTGTCGTATAGTACACAAGCCGTATGAACTGGAATCGCACCTATCGCCCCCAAACTATAAAAGAACTACATCTAGAACGAGTGCGAGCAGAACTCGAGCAGATCCTACAATCAGGTAGTATGCCGCAAGTACTCTTGTTTGCGGGTCCGAAAGGAACGGGCAAAACCTCAGCAGCACGCATTTTGGGGGCAGTGGTCAACACTCCCAATAACAAAGCATCGGTCAACGCGAGTTTTTTTGGCCAGGGAACACACACACCGTTTCTTGATGAAACAGAAAGTGACCTGGCACACGCCATCTTTACGGGCAACTCATTTGTCGTTAGAGAACTTGATGCTGCTAGCAACCGCGGCATTGATGAGATCAGGCAGCTGAAAGAAACTGCCCACCTCCCACCCTCTCACGGCATGGTCTCTGTCTTTATTCTTGATGAGGCGCACATGTTGACCACCGAGGCCTTTAACGCACTCCTGAAGCTCCTTGAAGAACCGCCCAG
>JACKFY010000004.1 GCA_020632235.1 Pseudomonadales bacterium
GATGTAATACTACCCAAGCGTCGCTTCATTCCTGATGAAGACCTAGAAGGGGTGTTGAGTGGCGAGATGGACCTGGAAACCTTCATTCGCTCATAACACCTCTCCCTTTCGTAAGGGGAGACATCAAGCAATAGCGTGATAGAGGGGTTTTAGCATTCCCCGCAGACACACGCTCTACTTTCCTCTATAATGACCACTTGCCATGATCATTAGACCAATCAGAGAAGACGAAAAAGACCGCTACAACAGCGTGGTAGGGCACCCGCTCCAGCGTTGGGAATGGGGTGAGTTTCGCAAACGAACCGGCGTGGCAGTCGAGCGGGTAGGATTTTACCAAAATAACACCCTCAAAAGTGCACTGCAAGTCACCTTTCATCCACTACCCAACATCCCCCTTTTTGCCGGCAAAACGATTGGCTACCTCCCAAAAGGCCCTATGCCTGACGAAGACCAGCTAGCTGCCATTCGCCAGCTGGGTGCAAAACATAACGCCGTGTTTGTCAAACTAGAACCAAATGTCTCTCGGCCTATTACAGCCACTTCAGCGCATCAAAGTATCACCGATTTTCTCACAGAAAATGGTGCAGTCAGGGGCAAGCCATTGTTCACCAAGTACTCATTTGTGCTTGACCTCTCACCCACTCAAGAAACGCTGTTTGAAAATCTAAATAGTAAAACCCGCTACAACGTACGACTGGCACTCAAAAAAGGTGTCGAGATTTTTGAGAATACTTCTATTGAAGGTGTGGAGCAATTTATAGCTATTTTGCAAGAAACAACCCAGAGACAGGCATTTTATGCCCACTCGCCCTCATACTTTCGCGATATGTGGAAGACACTCGGGAAATCTGGCATGATACGCATCTTTAACGCCGTCTACCAAGACACCGTGCTGGCCTCCTGGATCGTGTTTGTGACAAACGACACGCTCTACTACCCCTACGGCTCATCTCGTAGTGTGCACCGCGACGTGATGGCGAGCAATCTACTTATGTGGGAGATGATTGTGCTCGGGAAAAAAGAAGGCTGTACTAGCTTTGATATGTGGGGGTCGCTTGGTCCAAAACCAGATAAAACTGATGCATGGTACGGCTTTCATCGCTTTAAAAAAGGGTACGGCGGAGAACTCAGAGAGTTTATAGGTACCTATGATTTGGTCTTAAACCATCAGCTCTACCCCTGGTACAGAAGGGGAGAGGCACTCCGCTGGCAGTACTTGCGACTCAGAAAAAAACTACCGTTTTAGAAAAAATAAAAGCTAGTAAATACGAACGAAAGGCTACTATGTCACACACACGATTTAAGAGAATTTTGCTCAAAATAGGTGGTGAATCGCTGATTGGCGATCGACCCTACGGGATCGACCCAACCGCTGCCATGAACGTTGCCGAGCACATCAAACAGGTGTATGTCAAGCACGTCGAGGTTGCCGTGGTGATTGGTGGGGGCAATATCTTTCGCGGGATTGCTGGCTCTAAAAATGGTATCGAGCGAGCGACAGCAGATTATATCGGTATGCTAGCTACCGTCATGAATGGGTTGGCACTCCAGGATGCCCTAGAAAAGGTGGGCGTGCCCACTCGCGTCCAGTCAGCCCTGCAGATGCCTGCGGTGGCAGAGAGCTTTATCCGCCGCAAAGCCATGCGTCACATGGAAAAGGGGAGAGTGGTGATCTTGGCTGCCGGAACAGGCGTGCCCTACGTCACCACCGATACCGGCGCGTCGCTCCACGCACTCGAGCTGAAGTGCGACGTCTTGATGAAAGCCACCAAGGTAGACGGCATCTACGACAAAGACCCAGCCAAGCACCCCAATGCAAAGCGCTACTCCACACTTACCTTCAAAGATGCTATCGAGAACGAGGCCATCGAGGTTATGGACACTGCGGCGTTGGCTATGTCGAGTGAAAACAACATGCCGGTCATGGTGTTTGAGCTGTTTAAGGGCGACAACCTACTAAAAGCCGTCGAGGGGGTCGAGATCGGCACCTATGTCAGTAATGATGTCGAGACGAAGTTAGCGGGGTAATTGTTTCACGCGTGAAACAATGTAATGACCTGGAAGTAGCAGTCGTGAAACAGTATGGGGGTGGGAACACTTCCTTTTATCCCTTGCCCTCTAAATAGCAAACAGCGTATCATGACAATACAATGGATGAAGACGCTACATCACTAGTTTTAAAAAGTCCGACAATAGTGCAGAGACCCAGTGCGCCACCTGAATATACACTCACTAATACGGGCATATTGACTCCTAATCCCAAGGGGGAAGGAGGTATAGTAATAACAGATAGTCTTCCCGATCAAGCAGAACATCCACCTAGGATAGGTCGTGATCATTTCTGTCAAGAAAAAACAGTCTTCATAAGTAGTCCTTTATCGCTTTTTACAAAAGAGCTGCAAAAATTAGGATTACCACATAGTTTTGTGCAAGAACTAGCAAAACAGGTGAGGGAAAAAAAATCGCATGCCAAAGTAAGTCGAGGCATTGAGTCTCTCGATGAAGATCGCGAGCGATATCTAGCATATATTATTAATGGAGAAGAATTTCAACTATGTGATGCAACACAAACTATTTTTTGTAAAGAATCAAATTCTAAAGAACAAGTGCCCAACTTTGACAAACTTTTTGGGTTTATTTTTTCATTCTTAAACGAGCTCACTGGAGCTAATGTGCTGCGATTCTCAAAAACTGCTGAAGTTATTTTAGAGGCATTTCAAATCAGGTACTCTATATATAGATTTCCTATGAATGAACATTTGGAACAATATCTTTATAGCTTGCAAAACAAGAGTTTTTCCCCTCAAGTAGCTGAAGCAGTATTATCACTCATGTCGAGATTTGATATCGTTGACACAGATGCTGCGCAAGCATGCATCCCGCAATTTTCAAAAAAAAATAACTGCACTTACCACCCACTCTACTATGGGACAGAGGCTGCAATAGGAAGTAATTTCTTTCAAAAATATAGTACTCCCAACCTTGGCATTGAGATAGAGGGACATTCTGTTGTGCTCACAAACCAAACTAGCCCCGGATTTACAAAAGGAGTAGATGGAGACGGAAAAACACCAGAGTACAGAAGAAATAAAGAGGCTATTACACTCGACACAAACTATCAATTCGCACTCTATGAGCTTTGGTATCTTTTCAAGATGGAAAAATTTCATGGTCAGTCTATTCACTTAACACTTGATGATCCCGATGGGCGTCTGCGCCACAAATTCACCACTATCATGGGGAATGATAATGACTCTATTCGGAAGAAATTGAAAGATGAGACAACTGTCGTTGAACTACGCTTTAATTTACAACACTACCAGCAAAAACTTGGGAATCGACCTTGGAGTGATATAGATAACAACTTTTTTGAACTCATATTAGGAGTTATAGATTTTGTAGATGAAAAAAATCCACAATTTGATGACGAAACACATTGCTGGAAAAGGCATTTTAATTACTCATTTTGGAGAAATCACTTTAAACAAAAGGGTGTTGCCACACCCCTCATAACTCTGGAGAACATTTCTAAGCTGCTTGATAACGAAAGCGATTCTGATGTTCGAGTTGAGCTGGTAAAAAAGATGGAGGGAGGGCAGAGGTTGGAGAACATTTCTGAGCTGCTTGATAACGAAAGGGATTCTGATGTTCAAGTTGAGCTGGTAAAAAAGATGGAGGGAGGGCAGGAAAATATTTTGAGTATGGTACAAAGATACTCACTTAAAACACCATACTATAGATCACTTCAAATCCAACAACCAATAGAAGGTGCTCCTTTTCAGGTAATTGCATCATAATGTTGTTACTTGCCCCACCACTCAAAACCAGCGTATCATGTCTGTATGCAACCTCTACGCACAGTATTTTCAGGAAAGGAACCCATGAGCGAAGCACAAAAAACCTTTGGCATCAACGGCTTTGGCCGCATCGGCCGCACCAGCTTTCGCGTTTGGTGGCAGTTTCATCGTGACCAACTAGACCTCAAAGTCATCAATACCTCTGGTTCAATGGAGCTGGAAGACTGGGCTCACCTGGTCAAGTATGACAGCAACTACGGTGTGTTTTCAGAACCACTCACGGTCGTCAGGCAACAAAATAAAAATGATGTGACTGATGAAAACCCTGTGCTGGGAACTATTTCTCTTGGCGGCAGAGAGATCATCGTGACTGCCCAGCGCGACCCAGCCAAAATCCCCTGGGGCAAAAATGGAGTGCAGACAGTCATAGAGTCTACTGGCGTATTCACCACTGAAGAAAAAACAGCGCTACACCTACAGGGTGGGGCACAGCAAGTTATTTTATCAGCCCCTGGTAAGGGTGGTGCAATTCAAACCTCGGTGATTGGCGTGGGTAGCACAGCGGAGGTACATAGCGGCATTCACTCCAACGCCTCGTGCACCACCAACTGTGTGGCTCCTGTGGCAGCCGTCATCCACCGTGTTTTTGGCATCAAAAAAGCAACCATGACCACTGTGCACGCCTACACTGACGATCAAAACTTACACGACAACTCGCACCGTGACATGAGGCGTGCGCGCTCTGCCCCACAAAACATTGTGCCCACTAGTACGGGCGCGGCTATAGCAGTAACCGAGGTTATACCAGAGCTAAAAGGTATGTTTGACGGCATTGCTATGCGCGTACCCGTGCCTACCGGCTCTATTTCAGACATGGTGTTTGTCTTGAGTAAAAAAACAACGGTGGAAGAGGTAAACAAAGCACTAACGGAGGCGAGTGCAAACAACAGATGGCGCGGTATTTTAGCCGTCACCAACGAGGCGCTGGTGTCGTCTGATATCGTAGGCAGGCGAGAGTCTTCCATTGTTGACCTCAACTTAACGCAAGTGATTGGCGGTGACCTGGTAAAAATTGTCAGCTGGTATGATAACGAGTGGGGATACTGCAATAGGCTGGTGGAGCAAATAGGCCAAACAGGATGAAAAACCAATATGACCGGAACAGGTAGGGACGAGCTTGGTCGATCGCTGAGCGGAAGGAGTGAAACATCCGGAATTGATTGGAGTGCATTGCGCTCATTTTCAACACCAGACAGGTCTCAATTCAATAAAAAAGAGGAAAAAGGAGATGAAAATTTGATGAGTCAATGTGAAGCTCTACTAGATTTACTTGAGAAAAAAATGAGACTTGTGCTAAACCCCCCCCCACGTTCGGGTAGTAAAAAAAACACTCTCGAATCTCACTGGCGGATTGATTGAAACATCATCAACTGGAGACATTGTCATTTGCATTGCAGATAGACATCTTTATCAACTTAAAAATAAAATTAATAAGCTGCAAAGCTTAAAAAGAAATATTTACCCAGTGTTTGCCCAAGCATAAAAAAATAATAGCGAATATTCTTATGCAAATAATAACAACCATTGCTCATGAATTATTTCATGAAAGAGAAGGTAGATTTAGACCAGAAATTTTTACTGCATCAATCTCAGCTACTGCTCAAAAAGGAAAGCAAAACCATATTTATAATTCTGATATAGGAGAAAGAAGAGCCACTGCTTTTTCACTTAGAATGTTGCGGGAACTCAAAACAATAATTGAAGAAGACTCGCAATTTAAAGAGAGTGCTGTAGGAATGATTCTTAACGTACATATTTCTAGTTATTATAAGGAACAACTAAGCTATCTAGAGGCAAGAAATCCAAGAAAAAAAAGCACTTAGGGTTTTTGTGCAACCTTCCTGTAAGCTTCCCTTGCTACACTCGCCCTCGTGCTCTCACGAACCTACACCGCTACCACCCTCGGCTTTGACCCCCTCAAGATAGAGGTAGAGGTAGACGCCGTGCGCGGCGCGCCAAACCTGGTCTTGATTGGCTTGCCATCAAAAGCAGTCGATGAGTCAAAAGAGCGCATCACCGCGGCACTACTCAACAACGGGTTTTATCTACAATCAAAGCGAACCGTCGTAAACCTAGCGCCCGCCGACATCAGAAAAGACGGCAGTGCGTTTGAGCTAGCCATTGCCGTGGGCTTGCTCAAGCTCTATGGCTACATTACAAAAAACACCGATGACACTATGTTTTTTGGCGAGTTGTCACTTGACGGTAGTCTCAAGGCAGTGCGTGGGGCACTCCCACTCGTGCTTGCCGCCCGCGACATGGGACTCAAACAAGCAATCATACCAGCAGAGAACGCACGGGAGGTAGCGCTAGTAGAGGGGGTAGAGATTATTCCTGCGGGTAGTGTAGCCGAGGTTGTAGCGTTTTTTAATAACACAACCAACATCTCGCCACTCACCCCCACCCAGCTAAACAGAGAAAACATCACGCACGAGGTGCTCATATCTGATGTCAAAGGTCAAGAGCTGGCCAAGCGTGCGCTCGTCATAGCCGCAGCAGGTGGCCACAATGTATTTTTGAACGGCGCTCCAGGGTCTGGCAAAAGCATGTTGGCGCGCGCGTTTCGCTCACTCCTCCCACCACTTGAAAAAACAGAGGTGCTTGCTGTGACTGCTATTCACTCCATCACGGGGGCAAATAGGGGCTCGCTCGTCACCCATCGACCCTTTCGCTCACCCCACCACACAACATCAGATGTAGGGCTCATTGGTGGAGGTAGCAAGCTCAAGCCAGGCGAGATTTCACTAGCGCATCGTGGAGTGTTATTTTTGGACGAGTTCCCCGAATTTAGTAGATCAGCGCTCGAGTCGCTTCGCCAACCACTCGAAGATGGTAATGTCACGATATCTCGCTCGGTGGGTAGCACCACTTACCCCGCCAAGTTTACCTTGGTCGCTGCTGCCAACCCGTGTCCGTGCGGCTGGTATGGATCGGGGGCAAAACCCTGCACCTGCTCTGATCACTCTCGCGCCCAGTATCAACGCAAGCTCTCTGGCCCTATTTTGGATAGAATTGATCTCCACATAGCTGTCAGACCAGTAGAGATCAAAACACTGCGCGCTACAAAGACCAATAAAAAAGAACAAAAAAAGTTTGAAGAATCAATCTCTATTGCTCTTGAGCGACAAAAAAAGAGACTGTCAAACACCCCATACACCAGAAACGCAGAGATAATATCAAAAGACATTCACACACTCGGTTCATTTGAAGAAAGCGCGCTGACCATGCTGGCGGCAGCAGCCGAAACACTCTCCCTTTCAGCCAGAAGTTACTTCAAGATGATGAAGGTAGCACTCACCATTGCCGATCTTGAGCAAGCAGACTCTGTCACAGAAGCGCACATTGCCGAGTCATTACAGTTTCGCAACTAACCCACTTCCACCAACACTTCCAACAAAAAGCAGCACGCCAAGCACAATGCAGTAATACCCAAAGTAGCGCAGTTTGGCAGACTGCATGACGTACTCAAAGACTCGCAGACTACCCAGACCGACAAGAAAAGAAGTAATCATACCGGCACCCAAGACAGGGAGTGAAATATTCGAAAGGGCTGTAGGGTCACGCACCCCGTCAAAAAGCTCCAACATAGTAGCTCCTAAAAGGGATGGTATAGCAAGTAAAAACGCAAATCGAAAGGCCTCGGTGCGCTCTATGCCTTGAGATAAGGCTGCAAGAACGGTTGATCCAGACCGAGAAATAGCAGGAGAAATACCAAATACTTGGCCCACACCCGTCCACCATGCGGACCTACTTGATAAAGGGCTGATAGATGCGGGGTTTTCTTGTTGTTTGACGAGCAACCTGTCAATCATAATGTTTATACTACCCGTTATAATCAGCTCTATGGCAATGTACCAAGTAATAAGTGAAAGCTGCTCGACAAGATCTTTGACCAACAGCCCAACAATTACAACAGGTACTGTGCCGATAACAAGAAGCCGTATATCTTTCAGACGCAGAGAGAGTAGGGTAGAGCGAAAATAGTACACAATCGCCAAGAGCGAGGCAAAATGCAGTGCAATATCAAAACTCATTAGTGACTGAGAAAACCCCAATAATCGCTGCGCAATCAGCAAATGACCAGTGCTTGAAATGGGTAAAAACTCGGTTATTCCCTGCACTGCACCCAAGAGAATAGCCTGGAAAACCGACATGTCTAGCTCTTTTTGGTTTTAGCAGGTGGTTGCTGTAACTGGGTAGAAAACCAACTCTCGATCACTTGTTGGGCCAAGTTTTTGCTGCCCAGTCCAAGAGCAAGACCAAGCGCCAACGAAAAAGAAAAGACAAGTCCGGCAAATAAAATTAAGATAAACTGACTCGCAATACCCAGTTCAGCAATAGCCGCCAATAGTGCCAAGGCCGTCACCCCATAACTACTTATCTTGGCAATAACTCGTCCATTAGAGTGATTGAGTGACTGCACCGCTTTTTTCACCACTGTTTCAACCAATCCAGCCAACAGCACCCCAACAATAAAGACAAATACAGCACTCGACACCCTCGAAACAAATACAAGCAGCGTACTAAACACTGCGGTCAATGAAGGAATGTGAAACAGAGAAACTACAGCATGGGCGGTAAGCAGTAGGATGAGCCAGTAGCAAACAGAACCCACCAACGCTTCTATTCTATGACCAAGTGTTTCATTTTCAAACAAGTGTTCAAGCGGTGTCTTGCTCCCAGCTAGAGAGACACGAGTTTTCTCAAGAAGAGAGATGACAAACGAACGCACAAGACGAGCAATAAGGTAGCCAACCAATGCTGTTATGATCGCTACTAACAATCGAGGTGAGTACACGCTTACCGCAGAGGTAACTGATACAAGCGCTTGATTCAGTAGTGTTATGAACGCTTCCATCATAGATATCTACTAGTATAGCAAACATACCACATCCTGTCATGCGGTGTGGTAACAAACCTCTATGTTTTATCTACGTTCAGATTGTCATGTTGCACATGTTGGGACAGCACAAAGGTGCTGTAGAGAGCTCGGATAATTATATAGATAGGTATACACAGCAAAGCTCCCACCACACCACCCAGTGTGAGACCAATGAGGATGATGATGATAGAAGCTAACGGGTTTACGTTTGCATTATCACTCATAATTTTAGGAACCAAAATATTATTTTCTACTTGTTGAATGATGATCACCCCCACCAACACCGCGATGGCCAGTACCGGCCCACCACTAACGTAGGCAACAACCACACTTGGCACAGCAGCCAACGTAGGTCCAAGATTGGGAAGTATCTCAAGTGCTCCAGCCACCAATGCAAGTGCAAGAGCGTACGGTACGCCCAAAAGACTGAGTACAATAAAGTTGGCAATGCCTATGACAAACATCAAAATCAGCTGACCGCGCACCCATCCGCCCAGTTGCTCTTCAATGTCATCTATTAAGCCTCGAATGGTAACTATAGTATCTACATTTCTCGTAATCCAGTAAAACTTCATGTAGAGTTTTTGCCTCCCCAGCATCATGTACATAGACAGCACTATCAGCGTAAAAAACATCAAGATGCTGCTAAACGTCGAGTTCACAATAGAGAATAAGGTGGCAGCAGAACCAGAAAGTCGGTCGGCAATATTGCTGATATCGGTGAGCGTAAAGCTATAGTTTTCAAAGTGAAGATCAAGCCCTGGCACCTCTACTTCTCTGATCAATCCATATCCCTGAGAAATGAGTGGTGGTAGCAGTACGATAGCCAGCAAGATACAGACAATGATGATCACTACGTAGGTGGTAAAAATACTCACGAGTGGAGAGAGTCGCACCTTGTTTTGCAAAAAAAGTACGACGGGTCGCAACGCTACCATCAAGATAAACGAAAGTAAGACCAAGGCCACAATGGCGCGAATGCTGTATAAAAAATAACCACCCAAAAGTATGCCTAACACCAGTAAGATACTTTCTGGAGCTATCACTACTGCATGTTTTGGCTTGAGTTTTTCAAGCATATACTGTGCGTATTCCCATCAGTCTATCTACTACTCAAAAAAGTATATCACGCACAACGTGCGTACAGGGTGGGAAATGCTTCTTCTTCAAAGGGTGCCAGCCAATCGTCTGGCGGGTACTTCTTAAGCCAAGTACGCTGGCGCTTGGCGTACTGTAGCTCTTGCGCTGTCCATCTGGTGATAAGTTGATCCTGAGTAAATGCACCTTCAAGATGCAGCGCAATGTCAGCAAACCCAATCGTACTGCCCAAACTATCAGAGATGGGCTGGTCAAGCAGTCGAGCTACCTCTGGAATCACACCAGATTGTATTCTTTCCTTGACCCGCGCTTGACACAATTTTTCTAAATTAAAAATGTCTGTTTGTAGTCCAATACCGTAGTGATCAAAGTGAGGTTGATCTGAGGACGAGTCACCTGACCAATTACCCAGCGACCGCTCGATAACTCGCACCAGCCTACGCGGGTTATTGCGATCAGAGTTGTTGAGACGAGAAAAAGAACCAGCATCAGATCTAGCTGCCCATGCTTGCAACTCTGCCAGTGACAACCTTTCGGCACGCGAGCGAACATTTGGGTTGGGCGGCACGCGCAGATCAGGGGAGGGAGTAGATATTTTTGAGTGATAGAGTCCTGTTCCGCCAACAATCATCACGAAACTTTTGCTGGTTAAAGTAGTGGCTATAATTTTGTGGCATTTTTTTTGAAATAATCCTAACGACCACTGCTCGTCAAATCCAAGCACCCCGCTAAGGTGGAGACAAATACGCGAGTCACTTGCAACATACACAGGATCATCGAAGTCTTGGCGCTGAGTTAAAGAAAACCCTTCTGGTACATCAGCGCCAGAAAGAATAGGGATATCTTCGTACACCTGTCGAGAGTCGGCAGAAATAATATGGACTGACTCTACTGCAGTGTGTTGAAGGAGATAACGGGCAAAAGAAAAAGAAAATGATGTTTTACCACTGCTGGTCATGCCCATTATCGATAGCACTTTTGGTACTTTAGTGTGCTGAAGTAGTGGCATATACACTAGATAACAACCGGCCTGTGGGGAAGGTTGTTTTTATTGATAATGTTGTCTAGCACTTCCCAGCGTTTCTTTTTGATACTATGGGGAATATCGTCTGAATAGATACGCCAGCTAGCAGTACCAGGACGAGGTGAGTACTGAGCAATAAAACCCACCTTCCAGTCCATCTGCCGGGCAAGAGAGACGGTCTCTGCAAACTCCGCGTCTGTTTCGCCCGGAAACCCCACCACAATATCGGTACCTATGACTATGTCAGGGTCAGCCGAGCGCAGCTTTTCTACTACCTCGATGTATCGCTCTCTGGTATAGCCTCTGTTCATACGATACAGAACGCTATTACTACCAGACTGGACGGGCAAGTGCACAAATCTATCTATTTTTTTATTTTGGCCAATCTCGGCTATCAACTCATCATGAAAATCCCAAGGGTTACTGGTCATAAACCGAATGGTGGTGATTTGATCAAATTTTGAGATAGCCTGGAGAAGACGAACAAAGGGAGGAGTTTCAGTAGAAGAGAGGTACTGCGAGCTATTTTCTGGCAGATCAGAGCGTGTGAAGTTTTTGTTCTCCATCATCAACTTGCGAAATCCAATACCCACTTTTTCCAGCCCCCATGAGTTGACATTCATGCCTAGTAGTGTCACTTCTTTGTACCCTTTGTGTACCAATTTTGCTACCTCTTGCAAAATATCTTCAAGCGAGCGAGATTGTTCACGCCCCCGAGAGTAGGGGACAATACAGTAGGTGCAAAACGAGTTACAACCCGTCGAGATCGGTACCCAAGCGTGCGTGGTGTCCTTGCGCACCGCTGCCTGATTAAAACCCACTTCGTTGATAGGTAAAATTTCATCAATAATAGGCAACATGGCATAAAGCCGCTCATTTCCGTGGTGCGTCATGCAGCCAGTGAGAATAATTTTTGGCCGACGCTTTCCGGAACTGTTGAAGTACGCGCCCACATTATGCAAAAACCCACGCGCTCGATGCTCAGCGCGCTGACGAATGGCACATGTATTGACAATCAGCTCGTCACACTCCCTCCAAGTGGTAGCCTCTATGTAGCCTCGCGCCTCATAGTCACCAGCAATGCGCTCAGAATCGCTTTTGTTGGATTGGCACCCAAACGTGTGAATGTAGTAACTTGACATACTAAGGCCATCATTGTATCACCTGCAAGGTCCAACACAGCCAGAAAGACTACGTAAGTATTTAGTAGATCCAATCCACAATCTGCAAACGACAGTTTTTATCAGCTGAAAGCGCTACTCCTCTCCAGGCAGGAAGCGACTGTTGAAAGTAACTTTCATCAAATGATCCACCATTAGTTTCAGCTATTTCTAGAAATGATTCGCCCAGACTTGTAGTGTCAGATAATGTGTACTGGTTAAAGTCAGAGTCGTATCGCACGTAGGCACGCACCAACTGCACTTCTTGTTGTTTCTGCTCGCAAAGCAACCGATCGTAGGCAGCAACACTCAGCTCATCTACTTGCAACACTGACACTCCAGGAGAAGGACTTGGCTTTGTCCCCGACTGATCAAAGTCGTGCTCATCATATGCGTTGTAGTCAAGACTCGTGTCTAAAAACGGATACTGTAGATCATCGGTGAGTGTGTACACTTGTTCATACAAAGCAACATCATATTTCATTTGATAGCTGACAATTCTACCGGAAAGTGCGGGAAGTGTTTCAAGGTACAGCGCTTGGTTATTCATGATGTGCTGATAGGCTTGCCCACTACTATAGTTGAAGTATCTCCAGGTTCGTACAGAAAGCACCTCTGGCCACAATGTGTGAGTATCATCATTTTCAAATGCTTCCTTGCGGAGCTCTTGATTCTCCCACAAAAACTGCTCTGGGGCGTGTTGAAGCATATTTTTTTCAACATTTTGCTGGATACTAAGTAATGCAAGTTTAATACCAGCGAGCTGTGATTTTTCTTTGTCAGAGAGTGTTTCTTTTGCCAAAAGTGTTTCGAGCTCACTTTCCATTGCATGGATGTTGGGCTCCCATCCACTCACCGCATCTTCAGACAGTTGGCTGAGATAAAAGTAGTCAGTGTATTCGTGATGACCCGGTACCCCCGCTACCACTCGCGCGTCAATATTGATTACATTCAATAGTAATACAACCAAACAGCTGATCACGACAATCCAGGTAAATAAGGCCGATTCACGCACTTTGCTCCAAACAAAGGATGCCAACAAGCCAAGAAGCACAAGTGCTAGCCACAGCGCAAACAGACCGCCAATAATACGCACTCTCGTTAAGCCATATGCATCAACATATAGTATGTCTCGCTTCAGTGCTGAGAGCAACACAAAAAAGAGCTCCACCAAGAGCGCGCTTGAAAACACACGGGTTAAAAGACTAACGGAGGTTTGAGAAGTCCGAGAAACAACTAGGCTAGTATACAGCAACACACTACCAACGCCTGTAGCAACAAGCAACTCTACAAAACCTTTTCGTACATACTCACTGTAGGTTACACCAAGTGACGTAAATACATCTTGGTTTGCAAATAGGTACTCTGCTTGCACTGCTAAAAATGCTCCAAACAACACCACAAGGGCTGCGAGCGGTAAGACAATATCACTGGCAGAAAAAAGAGAAAATTGAATAGGTTTTTTCTGTACACGAACGTACTGAAAGGAAATCACACTTGCACTAACCAATAGCACTAGTGCGCTCGTAATACCGCGCTCTACAATGCTTTCAAAGATTTCTTCTACCTTTTTCGCAAAAATAGGGTCAGCGTTCATCAATAAAAGTGCAAAAAACACTACTACACACAACGTTAATCCGAGAGACACAATAAGTTGACGAATGTTTTTGCCATTTTTAGTGTTGTACGACTGGGGCTGGAGCACCTTAAACACTTGGGCTACCCAACCCACTCCCGTCTGAACTGCCCACCGCACAAACCAAGCAATTTGAGGATACATAGTATGAGTGGCATACAGCATCAAAAGAGACAAAGAGAGTAACATAGTTGTAAGTGTATTCACTCCTTGCACAAATCCATTTGCTCGGTACACAGAGAAAAAACCAAATACTACACTCAAGAAAGAGAGGATAAGTACGCTACGACCAAGCAATTGTTTGGTGTACAGCAGCCAAAGAATCCCTAACTGCAACACAAAGTTAAATAAAGCAAATCCTAGTGGGGGAAACTGGCTTGACGTACCAAACAATAAAATATTCCACGCTAATATTGCAGAAAGAAGTAGCCATACAGAGCGTGGAGGAAACAAAACTGTTGTTGTAGGTTCTACCTGGGTGTTTGGAGGTGTTTCTTTTGGGCCACCAAACATCAGCTGGAGAATCTTTATCCCACCTGCAACCACGCAAGCGATAATGACCAGCCCAAAAAAAAATGAAAACATGTGTTGTGCCTCCTTTTCTTTAAGTAGCTATAGTGTATCACAGCTACCCAGCACCCCCTCCACCCCCGCCCCCACCTCCGCCGCCTCCTCCAGAAGAACCACCAGAACTGCCCGTGCTACTCGCACCATAGCTAGCGGTAGTGGCCGCGCTAATACTACTAATACCATCAAGTGCAGCAAGCGAGTGAAACGAGCCACCAGATCCAGAACCCCAGGTAGCTTGTGCACGCTCTGCCTGAGTACTTGAAAACTGGACTGGTAGGTCTTTGAGCACTTGCTCTGATACACCCAACACTGTGCCGTACACCAGGTAGTTTTCCCACATCACCAGCGAGTCTATCGGTGCATCTGCTGTCACGCGGTATTCCTCAATGTGTTTTTTGAATGCCAGCCACTCGGCTGCAGTCTCTGCCCCTTTTTTTGTTCTCTTTTCGGCGAACGCAAGCGCCAAAGAGGCAGTAATGATGCCACACACGGCAAGTCCCACCAGTCCGAACAGAGCAATTACTGACACTTCGAGCGAAAACGGCATAATAGGTAACTCTTGTTCCAGTCTATCGGCAAACAACGAGGTAAAGAAAGCAACCGAGAAAATAGAAAAAATAAGAAGCCCAGCATACCACCCATCTTTGAGCGATGATCCAGTGAGAAATCCTTGCGCAACAGCTTGTCTATGAGAGAGCATGCCAAATCCAGGAAAGAATGCAGAAGCATATTTTGGATCTTTCTTTATATATTTTGGCAACTCTTTGAGAGAAAGAAGAGGGGCGGTGCTTTCAACATGCGCTGATTTTTTGAGAGGCACTGTGTGTAAAAACGACAAGACTGACTGCTGTAGCTCGGATGGATCATTTTCTCTCGTAACAAACTCCAAAAAGTATTCATAGTTTTTAAAGATTGTGCCTGTTTTTTTAGCACTGCGGTGCACACGCACAAAGCCGTCTCTGACCAACGTCAACACAGTAGCAGTAAAAGCTTTGGGTGTCAGATTCTGGCTAATGCGAATGACTTGCTCAACAATAGCTGGTTCAAGATCACTTGGTGGCTCCCACAGTCGATCTGCTAGGTTGGCCGCAGGCAGCGGTACCTCTTTGCCTGTCTTCCAAAAATGAGTGATCGTTTTCCAGATCAGCGCCATCTGGATCACCAACGCACCAAAAAATAGCATGCTAAAGAAAAGTTGCTGGGTATAGCTTGCTTGTTGTTGGCGCTGTGTTTCGTCTTGGAAACGCTGTTCTTCTGCACGAATTTCAGATTCACTGAGTGTGCCTGATGCTGTGTTTGTAAACGTCTTTGGGGCAAACAACACTCTACCCTCAACAAACTCGCCGGGAGGAAGAAAGGGGGTAGTAAAGGTAACCAGCTCGTCTTCTGGACGCGCCACTACTCCATCAAGCGGGCCATGTGACCACGCCTGCATAACGGCAGAGGAAAGCTGTTCTGGCACTCGCAAGCGTACCGAGATGTTGTTTTGAGGCACCTCCCACCCGCCCCCCACCCACTGCCAGTACAACTCTTGGACATCTTGGTGGGCAGTGACTGCACCTACAACGTCGTACGAGAGAGTAAAGCGTCGCTCTTCATCCTGGGCGCGGTAAAACCACCGCACGTAGTACTCATCACCTCCATCTATCACATAAAACGTGCCTGGCTCTCGCAGTACATCCAGCTCGCTAGCGCGTGCACCTGGTAGCTCTTGATAGCATGTTGTTCCCTCACACAGCTGAATGTTCTCAATTTGATAAGTTTTCGATCTACCAGAGTAGTTTGATTCTTTTGGAATGTACTGATACACAAATGAAAAATTGCCATCAAAATGATATGTGCGCTCTTCGCTCACGCTCATCACGCCCGAGTCATCAAGCTGGGCTGAAATAGAAACTTCAGAAATATCGTACGACTTGGCAAACAGAGGAGGGGGCAGGGCAAGCAAAGTAAGGCCTGCAACACAGCAAACAAACAGGGTGATCAGCCAGCGAGTAACGCGCATCAAACCCTAGTATAGGCTAAGGAAAGTAAAAATGCTGCTACAAGTTTGTTTCACGCGTGAAACAATGTAATGACCTGGAAGTAGCAGTCGTGAAATGGCGGTGAAACCACCGTAAAACGGTATTGAGTATTTTCTGTGTGCAAAAAAAGTGAGGCGCGAGCGGGATTCGAACCCGCGAATCGAAGGATTTGCAGTCCTCGCCATTAGACCACTCTGGTATCGCGCCCAGACTACTCCTATATCGTACCACGCTTTGTTTGAATTTTAGTCGAAAACTACCCTTTCTCGTTATTTTTGATACAATCAAGTGTATGGATGGTACCTTAATCCCCGATGTAACAAAATTATTTTGGGGTGACGACCTGCAAGAACTCAGCTGGGAAAAACACCAGCGCTACATCACACAAACCATCTTGGAGCAGGGTAACGAAGTAGCTGTTGAGTGGCTACTATCACTCACACCTTCTCACACACTAGGAGCACACCTGCCCACACTTCGTTTGTCAGAAAAAACCCACCAATTTTGGAGCTCTGTTTTATGATGCACCCTGCCGTTTTACCGAAAAAAACAAGTCAGCTCGTCAACAACTTTCAACAAGTAGGTGCTGATTTCTTACAACCATTCTACCTATCTGGCGGCACAGCACTTGCATTACAACTGCGTCACCGAGAATCCATCCATCTAGATTGTTTTTCACACAATCCGTTTTCCCCCGAAGCAGTACTCGCACAATTACAGTCATTTGGTCGCCCAACTGGCGTTGCAATGAGTCACGGCACGCTTAATTGTTTTGTACGTGGGGTGCAGCTACAATTTCTTGAGTATCGCTATCCACTACTTCAACCTACAGTGTCATGGAGTGGACTCAATGTAAGTGGCGTGCTTGATGTAGCTGCGACCAAACTGCACACCATTAGTGCCAGGGGAAGCAAAAAAGACTTTATTGATCTTTGGCGCGTACTGCAAGAGGGGTACACGCTACAAGAACTTTGTAAAGCACTGGAAAAAAATATCAGGATGTTCACTATAACACCGTCCACATTGTAAAATCACTCACCTACTTTGAAGAAGCGGATGTCCAACCGTCGCCCAAAATGCTCACCGATGTACATTGGCCAGACATCAAAAAAGACATCAAGCAAGCAGTGAAAAAATACGTACAATCTCTAGAGACCACTGTTTGAGCCTCAACTACAACGCCTTCAGCTCAAACTCTGCCCCGCCTTCAGGATAATCAAAGCGCACCGCAGCCGTTTTTTCACCCATGTGATGCACACGAAGGAAAAGCTCTACAAATGGGTTGTCATAGCCTGAAGAGCCAATATTGACTGCCAGCATGCCACGGTCCACCGCAAACCCACCAGTCGAGACAACACCCAGCATACTCACGTCGTTGAGGATAACCTGCACCTTTTGACCATCTTCCAGCCCCATTGATGCAAGATCGGACTTGCGCATGCTAGTCTTGATGTTTCCAAAGCCATCAGTCCAGGTCACGATGTTGTTAGGGATCTCGGGAATGTCGTCAATAGAAAGCTCATCGGTCAAAATAGAGGTATCACCATTGACCAGCTGCGCCACCCGCTTGGGGAAAAAATCACGCGAGCGAAACTGCGAGCCACTATCGGGTGAGTCAATAGTGCGAAACTCAACAATGCGAGACTTGAGAAAACCAAAGGCATACGGCGAGTTGACATTGATCACCTCGGTACCGGTATCAAGCCTGGCGTACTTGATGCCATGATCTTTGTTGTTCTTGCGGGCTTTGTCAGAGGTACGACGCGGCGCAGCATTACCATAGATCACTTTTCTTAATTTGCACTCGGCCAATGCGAGCTGGGCAGTCACAAATCCAAGCGCTACGGTATCAAGTGGCGGCACCTCGGTATGATGAATGTGCACCTGACTACTATCTTCTAGATTGTCGAGAAGTCGGGTGATAATCTCGCCAAACTCTAGCCCCCCAGCTTTATAGTCATGTACATTGTGAAGTAATACGCGCGGCATAACATCCTCTCGTCTAAAAAGTACTTGCAAAGTAGTGATTGTATCTGTCATCGGTGCTATTGCCAAGCGGTGGTATAATCAAAGCCCTATGCCTACAAAAAAACCAAAAAAAACCAAAACAACAAAGCAAACAAAGACTGATGCGCCTTCAACGCAAGCTCCTATCGCCCCAAACACCAGCATTACCCTCACTATTCCTGCCAAACAGGCAACTACCGCCTACAAAAAAACCCTTGCCAAGCTGGCACAACAAGTACGCGTGCACGGCTTTCGCCTAGGAAAAGTGCCAGCACACATTGCACAAGAGCAGCTGGGTAGACCCTACGTGGTAGAAAAAGCACTCGGCGATCTCTTGCCAGAACACTACCAAACAGCACTCAAAAAAGGCGCATACACCCCGCTGACCTACCCCCAGTTTTCCATTGTCAGTAGTGAAGAAGGAAAAGACTGGGAAGTAACAGCCCAGTTTGCCCAAAAGCCAACGGTGACGCTCAAAAACCACAAAAAAATCATCACAGACGCTAAAAAACAGCACCAAGCAGAACAAAAAAGGAAAGATGCTGAAAATAAAAAGAAAAAAGCAGACGCAAAAAAAAGTGCTCCAGAAAGAGAGCAGCCACCAGCTGACCCCAACCAAGCAGTGCTACAAGCTATCTATACAGCGCTTATAACCACCGTCAGCCCCCATATTCCCGACCTACTCATCAAAGATGAGGTAGAGCATGAGCTGAAAAGCTACACCAATCAACTCAAGCAAATGAACATGACGCTAGAGGACTTTTTGAGTCGAAGAGGTACGGACTTCACCACCTTTACGTCGGGACTGGCTGGGCAGGCATTGGGCAGGCTGCAGCTCACCTTTATCTTGCAAGAACTAGCAGAAACAGAAAAACTTGTGCCGTCAGAAAAACAGATTGACACATATATTGCAGAACAGGCAGACAAAGACTTTGCTAGCAAAAACAAAAACAACCCAGAGTACCGTGCCTACATTCGCCAGATGCTGCAGCGCGAGGCAGTAGAAAAATGGCTACTGGCTTTATAGTATTCCCCCCGATTTTAATCGGCATGACGGGTTGTGCTACGCTCGAAATGACGGAACAGAGAAGAATGGTCGAAGTGACAGATGGGTTTAATCTTGACTTTTTTTGTTATAGGATGTATACTGAAGTGTTACTCGGCATATCGAACTAGATCAAAGGATATTGTGTTTTGACTCTGGATTGGCTATACTACCCCACTTTACAATAATGAAACCAGTGAACACCAAATCACCAACAAAAAGCAGTGGACAGACCGGGCAGAACAGCAACCCGTTTGCCAGAGCGCTCGCCGAGACAGAGCAAGGTGCGTATCAAAGCGCCCAAAAGCCTGGCGGCATGGATACCTCATTTCTGCGTGACGCGCTCGCCCAAAGCGGCGGCAACTTCCCAACCGACAGCATACCTGGCAATGACCAAGATATGTTACAACGTCAACAAGAAGAGCTAATGCGTCAACAAGAGCTCAAAGCGCGCAAGAAAAAACTCCACGACCAGATAAACCCAGTCAATCAAGAAAGTGTCTTTAACGCCAAAGAAAAACGCGTCAAAGAAGAGCTAGAAAAAACCAGACAAGAGCTGGCCATGCTGGCCAAAGACATCGAGAAGTTTCGCAAAGACATTGGTGTTGCCACGTTTCAAGAGGTCACAGAACCAGGTACTGACGGCACCTACTACGTCTCGTTTTTCCAAAAGTTGCGCTCCTTTATCATGCTGCTCAGGCAAAAAATAAAAAGTGCGAGCACTTGGGCAAACCAGTCAAATGGCAAAAAGAAAAAGAAAAAGCGCGGCAGCGCATTTATCATGGAGGGCAAAAGCAGCAATGAGCAAGGTAAGGCCATTTTTGACATGATGCACCACGAGGTGAGCAATGCCAGGAGTGGTGGGTAGTTGACTGTCATGCTAGCTGGTTGTCACTCTGGAGCGAAGCGATAGAGTCTACAGTCACAAGCCAAGCGGTTGTCAATCTGAACTTGTTTCAGATTCAAAAAAAAACCCTACATCGTAATTCCAAATGACAATGGCGAACCAGCTGAACCGCTCAATGTTGACTTTGAAACAGAAGGTGCTGATGCCACGAGCAGTGCTATGCGAACCGGTCCATATGGCTATGTTCGAAGAGAGTGGGTAGTAGATCCTGACCAACCACCTGTAGAGCCAAATCAGTGGGATTTTGAACCAGAAGATTTAGGAACTAGTAGAAGGCGAAAACCTTACTTATATACTTCAAGAGGAAGTGAGGGGAAAGATAGCGGTGATGATAATGACAATGTCGTAGATTCAACTGCTAGAAGATTGCCAAAGAAAGATGAGCTAAAGGAGTAATCTATACAGCACGGACACATCAGTCTAGTAGAACTTGCGCAGCGGGGAGCAGATACCAAACGACTTGCCGAAGCTGCTAGAAGACTACCAGAGACAATGAGTAAAAAATAAAGAAAGGAAAATATGACGGAAAGAAACAATGGGGGGGGTACGAAGCATTAAAAGCCATCGCCGACCAAAACCTTGCAGCATACAGGCAAATACATGCAGATGAGGAATGGCGCAACGAAAACATGGGAAAATGGGTGTTGCTTGTTGATGGAGTGTTGGTGGAGGTATTTGAGGAAAGAGACGAAGCCCTCGCATATGGCAGGAGCAACCATGAAGGTAAAATACGTTATTTTACTCAAGTAGGCGAACATGCTGTCCAGCAAATTCCCGATGACACTATTGAAGTTGTGAGTCAACCTAGAGATGCCATTGGTTCTGAATGAGCAAGCGCTCGTGGCATTTCTTCTTTCTCAAAAATAAAAAGCGGTGATCACTACTGGACTCGAACCAGTGACCTCTTCGATGTCAACGAAGCGCTCTAGCCAACTGAGCTAAGTGATCTAAGGCAAAAACTAGTATACCATCACCCAAAGAGGCTCGCGCGCCAGATTACTACCAGGGTTTGCAATACAAGCAGAAGTAATGCTATAATCGCCGTTCGAACAGAAAGCATGTCGGGCACAACGTACCCATGCCAACATGCAGAAATGACTACTTAAAGCTGAATGAGAAAACGATACAACAGTAATAGACAAAGTAGTGTGGTGGCCAACCACCGCATTCGTTTTCCCACAGTCCGCGTAGTCTCAGACACTGGTGATGCGCTGGGAGTGTTGCCCATAGCAGAGGCCTTGAGTGCTGCGCAGGATGCGGGTAAAGACTTGGTGCTCGTGACCGACCAAGCAAAGCCACCGGTCGTCAAAATTATAGATTTGGCAAAATATAAGTACCAGCAACAGCAAAAAGCAGCAGAAAGCAGAAAGAAATCAAAAAGCCAAGACATCAAAGAAGTACGCTTTACCCCGTTTATGGGCGAGGGCGACTACCAATCGCGACTCAAAAAAGTGATTGGTTTTTTGCAAAAAGGTGATAAAGTACGCCTGTCGCTCTTGTTTAAGGGCAGAGCCATCACCAAAAAAGAGTTTGGCTACGAAGTATTTGACAAAGTCATTGCCCAGACTGACGATATAGCAACAGTCGAGATAGAGCCAAAACTAATGGGCAAAAAACTACTCGCGCAGCTGCAACCAACAAAAAAATAATCTATGAAAAAGATAAAACAAAAAACACGATCTGGGGTAGCAAAGCGCTTTAAAATTACCGCTACGGGCAAAGTGTTGCGCAGATCACAAAACATGCGCCATCGCAGACGAATTAAGAGTAAAAAAGCTATTCGGGCGTACCGCGTGCCAGTTGAGGTCAAAGGCGTGTGGTCACGAAAGGTAAAACGCATGATGGGACTGGCTTAAACTAACAAACAGAGGATGCTATGCCAAGAGTAAAAACAGGAGTTACCAGAAGACGTCGTCATAAAAAAGTACTCAAAGCCACCAAGGGCTATCGCGGTGCTAACAGCAGGTTATACAAACGCGCGCACGAAGCATACCTTCACGCTGGAGCCTATGCCTACATCGGCCGAAAACTACGCAAGCGCGACATGAGAAAACTCTGGATTATCCGCATCAACGCGGGACTCAGGCAAATAGATGAGAACTATAGTTACTCAGAATTTATTGGCAAGCTCAACAAGTCTGATGTAGGCCTCAACCGAAAGATGTTAGCCCAGCTGGCTGCCACTGACTTTACCGCCTTTACCAGCGTGGTTCGAAAGGTGATGGGGTAAAACACACACCAACGAAAAAAACAAACCCCTCACCTTGCGGTCTGGCCGACTGGACCAGAAAGCAATGGTGAGGGGTTTTTGATATACTGAAGGCTAGAAGCTATGAAAACAAAACAACTCTATCTATCTGATTCATATCTTAAGCAGGCTGATGCAAAGGTAGCTGAAATAGAGCAGAATGAAAAAATTACTGTTGTGTATCTTGATCAGACTATTTTTTATGCCCAAGGTGGGGGGCAACCGGCTGATATAGGTATTATTGCAGGAAAAAATGGGACGCTAACCGTTTCTCATGTTTCATACAACAACGGCAAAATACAACATAAAGGTATGCTTTCTGGAACTCTTGAGGAGAATGATGTGGTTACACTCACCATCGACTGGAAAAAACGCTATGAAAACATGCAACTCCACACAGCAGGACACGTTTTGGACCAAGCTGTTAAAAATATCATTCCAAATGTGTATGGGGTAGATGGCACACACGGCATTCAAGGAAAAAACTACATAGAGTTTAACGAAGAAATCAAACCAGATCAACTTCCCCAAATTCAAAAAGAAATAGAGAACATCTGTGCTGCGGGAGAGGACATCACAACACAGATGGTTACCCATGCAGAGATTAAAGCAATGGGCATACACCTGCCATTTGATTTGCCAAAAAATAAAGACCTGCGCATCATGAGTATTGGTTCATACCCCGCAATGCCTGACGGAGGCACACAGCTAAAAAATACAGGTGAGTGCTGGCCTATTTCCGTCGATTCTGTACAAGAGAAAAAGAATCTTTGGAGAGTACAGTACTCGGTAAAACATCCACAACACAAGAAATCACCAGAAAGTATTAAAAAGAAAAAAGAGGAGCACCTACCACTAGTATCTTTAGAAGAGCTTAAAGTTCACGCCACTCGACTTGAACAAGAGGTTAAGGCCGACGTGGATGAAGGATCACCAGACCTCCACACCAAGTACCTGGGGAAAAACGGTCTGTTTAACCAGCTAGCAAAAACAATCAAAGATATTGGCCCAGCAGAGCGAAAACAAGCAGGGATGCTGCTCAATCAGGTAAAAGCAAAGATTACCGCAGCACTAAAACAAACAACAACCAAGCAACAACATAGCGCCATCGACCTGACCATGCCAGGAACAGCCCCACATGTGGGGCATCTGCACCCCGTGACGCAGGCAATGCGCGAGATCACCGATATTTTTGAGCAAATTGGCTTTACCCGCGTGCGCTACCCAGAGGTAGACTGGGACTGGTACGTCTTTGAAAGCCTCAACATGCCCCCCCACCATCCCGCCCGAGACGAGTGGGAGACGTTTTTTGTTGACGTGCCAGATACCACCAAAGATGTAGCGTATGACTCAAACAACCCGCGTAAACGACACCCCAGTTTAGTAGGGGGCAAGGTGGTGCTGACCACGCACACCTCAAACGGCCAAGTACGCGAGATGGAGCGCATGGACAGCACCCCACCTATTCGCTTTATCAACATTGCGCGGTGCTACCGCAGACAACAAGACGCCACCCACACGCAAATGTTTCATCAGTTTGAGGGACTGGTGATAGACAAACACATCACCATTCAGCACTTAAAGGGCACACTCGACCACTTTGCCCAGCATTTTTACGGACCAACGGTCAAAAGTAGAATTAGACCGTTTCACTTTCAGTTTACCGAGCCATCATTTGAGGTTGATTTTTCATGCCATATTTGTGACGGCACAGGGGTAGTAAACGGCGAAAAATGTAAATTTTGCAAATCTGGCTGGCATGAAGTAGGTGGAGCAGGCATGGTGCACCCCAATGTACTGAAAGCCGGCGGTATCGACCCCGACATATACACCGGCTTTGCCTTTGGCTGGGGGGTAGAGCGCACCTATACGCTCAAACCAGGGCTCAACATTGATGATATTCGATTGCTATACAGCAGTAACATACAGTTTTTGGAGCAGTTTTAGGTATGTCAAAAACCAATCACAACTCCGCCTTTATTGATGCCCAAAATCTCTACCTTGGAGTCAAAGCCTCTGGATGGAAACTTGATTATAAAAAACTTCTCCTTTACTTAAAGCATAAGTTTGAGATTATAAAAGCATATTTATTTATAGGATATGTTGAAGAAAATAAGTACCTATATCAACAACTAGAGAATTATGGATATGAACTCATGTTTAAACCAACAATTTCATATATACAAAATGGAAAAGTGATGAGAAAAGGGAATGTTGATGCAAAGAAACAAACTACTGCATGTTCTCACTCCAACAAAAAATTATTCTCAACTTTTACTACCCTAGGTGCGGTACATCACACACTTAGAAAAAATAAAAGAGTCAATAAAGAAAAAAATGGTCAGACTCGGCCTTCGGTCGAAACCTTAGGCGTATCTGGCCGTGGGTGTTGACGAAAATTGTAACAAATAAAGGCATAAAAAGCAAGCATGAACATCCTCATTCCACACCACTGGCTCCTTGAACACCTCGATACAACTGCCACACCAGCAGAGATACAAACACTCCTATCACTCTCTGGCCCTTCAGTTGAGATGATCTATGAGAAACCAGCCCCTGTCACAACAAAAGCGGGAGTCGAGTCTGTGTACGACATCGAGGTCACCACCAACAGGGTAGACAGCATGTCTGTTCGCGGCATCGCCAGAGAAGCGGCAGTTATCTTACACCAAGCAGGGAGTTCTTCATCGCTGAAAGCATTTGAGCCACACATGCCAGATAACTCAGGCGAACTACCACTCCCAACGATCACAGATGAGAGCCAGCTATGCAACCGTATTGTGTGTGTAGTGCTCGATCAACTAGAGAGAACGCCAACACCGGACTGGATGGCAGAGCGACTGGGGTTAGTCGATATTCAAACTCACGACAGCGCTGTGGACATTACCAACTACGTCACCCACGAGATAGGCCATCCCATTCACGCCTTTGACTATGATGCTATTATGGCTCTGGGTGGCGAGATTATCATCAAAAAAGCTGATGCAGGAAAACAGTTTGTGACGCTTGATGGTCAAGCATACACCACTGTTGGCGGAGAAGTTGTGTTTGAAAACGAGTCAGGCGAGATCATCGACCTGCCGGCTATTAAAGGTACAAACAACACCTCAATACACAAAGATACCAAGCGCATACTACTGTGGACAGAAAACCTCTCTGCCGCGGATGTACGGTTTGCCTCGATGACACACGCCATTCGTACCACTGCTGCGCAACTGAATGAAAAACATGTTGACCCCCACCTCGCCCTCCCCACGCTACTCAAGGCAGTCGAGCTATACCAATCACTCTGTCATGCACGAGTAGCCTCGCCTGTCCTTGACCTTTTTCCAGGAAAAACAACCCAACCAAGCGTTAAGATGAATCATGCTATGTTTGCGCGCTACCTAGGTATTACACTTTCTCCAAAACAGGTGCAAACAATCTTGCGGCAGTTAGAGTGTAGTGTAGTGTTTAATGCGCAAACACAACACTACAGCATCACCCCGCCCACCTTTCGCAGCGACCTTACCATTCCCGCCGATATTGTCGAAGAAATTGCCCGCATTTACGGCTATCACACCATCCCAAGTGTGCTGATGGACGGGTCTATTCCCACCAAAAAACAAGAAGGTGTGCATTTTAAGATTGAGAGAACACTCAAAGAATTTCTGGCCCACACAGGCTGGCAAGAGCTCTATACCTACTCAACGGTAAGCAGCGAGCTGGCAGAGCAATCAGGGTATGCACTCACCGATCATCTCGCCCTCCAAAACCCACTCGACACCGATCATGTCTACCTACGTCGTTCTCTCATTCCGTCACTTCTAGAGGCAGCAGAACAAAACTCCACTCGTACACAACTAGAGTTTTTTGAAGTAGCCAATGTCTATCATCCACAAAAAGAGGGACTGCCACATGAGGTTATGACGTTGTGCATGCTCACCACTACTTCATATCTCGGGTTCAAAGGCTCTATCGAGGCACTCCTGCGAGAGTACTTCCAAACAATCGAAGTAACAGAGGCAACAGCAAACAATACTACCGTACTCCAAGCAGGAGAAATAGCAGTACACCAAAACGGATTGGAGCACGTCATCGGTACCATCCAGGTGCTAAAAAACAACTACTACGCAGCACAGATCGTCATTGACCAGTTAGCGCGCGTTGCGCGCACCCACCCCACCTACACCCCCCCACCGGCTACCGCCGAGATTATCGAAGATATGACGTTCTCTTTTACAAAGCTGCCAGAAATTGGGCCGCTGTTGGCGTTTATAGCGTCACTCACACCACGTATTTCTGGGGTGGAGCTGAGTAGTATCTACCACAACAACATAAGCGTTCGGCTACAGTTTAACGATCCACATCGCAATCTATCGTCTGAAGAACTAGAGCCAACGCGAAAACTTCTCGCCGAGAGTATCGAAAAAAAGTACCACGCAACCCTGGTTGGTACCGTGTGAGAGACATGCGGGCACTTGTTCTACAGAGCGCTCTATTTAGTTTTATATTTTGTGCACCAATCAATTTTTTTTATGTTGTCAGCGACACGTATGCCTACACTGCTGGCCTGCGTTCTGACTACCTACTGCTGAGAGTATGGGCAGTGGTACTACCCGCATTAATTTTAGTTTTTTTGGGAAGACACACACTACTTGCAGTACTAAATAAACACCTGCGCTGGCAGTACGGCATAGTGCTGATACTGTGTGTACTCACCCAACTGTTGAGTCTGGTACCACTCGTTTCTGTGTTTCACTTGACGCAGATTATCTTGATTGCTCTGGCAAGCATACTGCTGTTCAAACAAAAAAATACCCACTGGGATACTATCAAAGCAGCCGTGTGGGTAACACTTCTCTTTCAAACAGCGCTCGGCACCTACCAGGTTTTGACACAGTCTTCGCTCATGGGTTACGCACTATTGGGCGAACCAAGCATTCCTACTATCGGACTCAGCTCTGCTCATTTTTTTGGAGTAGAAACCATTCTTGCCTATGGCTCTACTGCGCACCCTAATATCTTGGCAGGTATGGGGGCGCTGTTCTCTGGTATTATTGTGGCACATACTCCAACAAAAAAAGAAAGTATGCTTGCTATCGCAGTTGCAAGCTGGTTATGCCTATTCACGCTCTCTGTAAGTGGAGCAGCAGCACTGCTTATAACACTCGTTGCGTACTTTAGACCAAACGTTCAGCGCTACATCACCACCAAGCGAGTAGTAGTACTCATACTTATCTCCCTATGCTTACCGCTACTCGTATCAAACTACACAGACAATCAAAGCATCAGCAGAAGAGCACTGCTGCTAGAAAATGCAGCTCGTACTACTTGGAATCATCCGCTCGGAACCGGCATAGGGCAGAGCACGCTCTTTACTTCACCCACTCTTATGAGTACCGAGATTGCTCGATTTGTGCAGCCCGTGCACAACGTGTTTGTCTTATTTCTTGAAGAATGGGGAGTAGTCATAGGAGTGTTTGTTTTCTGGCTGATCTACAAGCACCGTCGATATTTTTCTGCTTACTCGGCTACTCTTTTGCCACTATTACTATGGGATCACTACCTACTCAGCATGGAGTCTGGAGTGGCGCTTTTATGCATCTACCTCGCACTTACAAGCATGAGTGCCAAACAGCATGAATGAGTGATTACCCATCATCTTCTGGATCGGCCGAAGGGCTGGGGGAGGGGGTAGGGCTTGGGCTGGGTGACGGGGTAGGAGACGGCTTGTCTTCCTCATCCCACTCAACCCCACCCGTGCCAATACGCACAGTATCAGAGATTTTCTCTCCACCGCCGTCTCGCACGTACGCTTTAGCGTAGATGCGATACTTTCCTTCTGGCAAGTTAAGCGAGCCTTTGTACTCTCTATTTTGAATAGTTTCACGCAAAGAGTCATTGACAAAGATCTCTATTTTCTCAATGCCGTTGTGGGCGTCAGCTGCTACCTCGATATCAATCTGCTCGTTTTCGTAATTTTTCTTGTCTTCTGGCTGTTTGAGCTCTACGTACACGTCGCCCTGCTCGCCACACAGCTCTGTCGGAACTTTGTAGAGTGCGTTATCACCAGCTGCAATCCAGGCATCGATGCCAAACTGCCACCGGTTGGTGCCATCAACCGAGAGCGGATCTCGCTCTTCAAGCACCACGAACTCTTTTTCATCAAAATCACCAGCCGCAATGCGGGCGTCATTCGCCAGCTTGTCTTCCTGTCCCTTGCAAACCTTAAGTTTTGTGTGAATGGGGTCAGGGAGAGGAGGGAGGGAGTTTTTAAGCACATACTCGGTCTTGCTGGCAAACTCATCATGGGCAGGATACCCAGAAATAGCATCCACTGTCACCTGCTCAACATCACTAGGAGGTTGCCAAGTGGGGGCTGCATACCCTTTCTCTATCAAAACGCCCATGATCCTGCGCCAAATAGGTGAGGCGCCCGAGACACCAGAGGCAACCGAGGTCATAGCACTCCCATCGTTGTTGCCTACCCAGGCAGCAACCAGCGCTGACGAGCTCCACCCAATCGCCCAGTTATCTTTTTGATTGTTGGTGGTACCAGTCTTAACTGCCACACCACTCCCTACATTCAAAAGCGAGTTGGCACCAAACGCAGGAATGCGTGCGCTGTTGTCAGACAAAATATGGTTGATCAGAAAAGCCTCACCAGTACTCATCACTCTTTTTCCAGGCAGCTGTTTGTGCTCAAAGAGCGTATTTCCGTCCTTGTCTTTGACAGAAAGAATAGAGACCACATCGTTTCGCTCACCACCTGTGGCAAATGAAGAGTAGGCCTGGGCCATATCGAGCATATGCACCTCAGCACCACCAAGGGTGACTGCCAGACCAAAGGTGCGTTTGTTCTCGGCTGTTGGCTCTAGGGTTTCAAGTCCCATGTCATACGCCTGACCCAAAAAATCATCAAGACCAACGATAGCCAAGGCTTTGACTGCAGGGATATTGAGCGAACTACCAAGGCTGGTGCGAAGTGAGACAGGCCCGCGAAACGTACCGTCGTAGTTTTTGGGCGTGTACGGGTTGTCAGAAGCACTCGAAGCAAACGTGGTTGGTACGTCTACTAAAATACTCGCTGGGGTGTAACCTTTTCTCAAAAGAGTAAGGTAGGTAATGGGCTTGATCGAGCTGCCTGGCTGGCGAAAACCATCGGCCACCACATTAAACTCACCACCGATGTCTTTATTATTATAGTCTCTGCTGCCTACCATGCTCAAGATCTCGCCTGTATCTGGCTCCACTACTACCGCTGCCCCGTTGCTAATGTTGAGGTTGGTCACCTTTCCTACCTCTTCTGTGACAATAGCTTGGGCTTTTTTTTGTAGATCCAGATCGAGTGTAGTAGTTACCTGCAGCCCACCAGACAGCACTGCGCTCTCACCATACATCTCAGACAACTGGTCACGCACATAAAATACAAAGTGAGGTGCATCAAGCTGCGTGCTGGGATCGGAGAACTGCACGTCTGGCAGCTGAGCAAGTGCGTCTTGATACGCTATCTCGGTGATGTACTCGTCTTCACGCATACGCCTGAGCACCCCCTTGGTACGCTCCTGCCAATAGATATTGCCGTCTGGATCAGTCTTGTTGCTGTAGGGATAGTAAGTGCTAGGGCGCTGCGGGAGTCCTGCTAAGATGGCCGACTCAATAAGGTTGAGCTCTCCGACTGATTTATCAAAGTACATCTCGGCTGCCGCACCCACTCCAGCAGTGTTGCCCCCGTAGGGTATTTCATTCAGGTACATCTCGAGGATTTGGTCTTTGGTAAAGGTGCGCTCTATTTGGAGTGATAACACCAACTCTTTAAACTTACGCTCGATACTACGCTCGTCTGTGAGCAGTGCTTTTTTAACCAACTGCTGGGTCAGGGTCGAGCCACCCACCACTCGCTGGCGAGCAACAAGATTGTACGGGATTCTAATAACCGTCATCACATCAAACCCACTGTGCTTATAAAAATCTTTATCTTCAATAGCAATTGTTGCCTGCTTAACCGTATCGGGGATTTGATTAGCTGGTACGTAGGTGCGTCGCTCATCACCATGTACGTCGTACAAAAGATGGCCATTTCTATCAAAAATTCTGGTACTAAAGCCGTCTTTGCGCACGACCTCGCCGGGCCTGGGAAGATCACGCGAGTACCAGGCGAACGCAATAAAAAAGACAATAATCCCCACCACCACCCCTATCAAAGAGAGAAGGGCGAGTATCTTGAGCACTTTTACTTTGTCTATAGATTGAAACCACGAGCGGATTTTGCCCGTTTTTCCTGCAGAAGACCGAGTGCTAGGCGAGGTGCGAGAACTAGATCGAGAAGAAGTGCTTACTGCTTTTCTGCGTGAGCGCGTCTTTCTTGCAGTCTGCTTTGTAATGTTCTTGAGAGCATCTATCATAGGTATCGTGCATTGTAGCACCTTCGCGTGAGGTAGTGAACAACTCTGTTCTTGAGGAAATCATCTGTGATATAATGCGTAACGCACATGTATGCACCACTAACAAATGCCACTACATTTTGTTTTTTCTACTCAGCACAGAAAGGTGATGGGTAGTTTCGCGTAGTACTTCAAAAAAATACAACCCCTCTCACTTTTCAAAAAAGGTGAGGGGTTTTTTGTTATGGGTAAAGTAAATACAAAAAAATAGAGAAAGGCTCTATGAGCAAAGAAACAAAGGATGGCAATTGGCAACGCTGGCAGAAGAGGCAAGAAATATGCACAGCTGGCAGTTGGGATGCTGGTGAGTGCTACTGCATCTACTGCACTAATGAAGCAGCAGAAAAACCAAAAGAAAACCAGCCATGACGAGAGCACAACACTCCGCTACAATAAAAACAGCTATGTCAAACACCACTACAGACACCGTGCTTGATAGAGGGGTGGCGGAGATTCTACCCTCCAAACAGACACTCGCAAAGGTAATGGAAGAAAAAAAGCTGCGTGTCTACCTCGGGATAGACCCTACAGGCGCAGCACTCACCCTCGGTCACTCGGTGGTGCTGCGCAAGCTGCAGCAGTTTGCTAGCCTGGGGCACGAGGCCATCTTGCTCATCGGTAACGGCACAGTGCGTATTGGTGACCCCACAGGCAAAGACGCCAGCAGACCAGAGCTCACCGATGAAGAGATTTCCATCAACTTTCAAAACTGGAAAGAGCAAGCCAGCAAAGTACTTGATTTTACAAGCATCAAGATCAAGAAAAATGGCGATTGGCTTGACGCACTGACCTATGCTGATATTGTCAAGTTGCTGGCAAAAACAACCGTGGGACAGCTCATGGAGCGTGACATGTTTCAAAAACGAGTGACAGAGGAAAAACCCATTCACGGCCACGAAATTATCTACCCACTGCTGCAAGGATACGACTCGGTCGCGATGGATGTTGATCTAGAAATTGGTGGCAGTGACCAGCTATTTAACATGATGATGGGGAGGACTCTACAAAAAGAGTACAACAACAAAGAAAAATGGGTGCTCACCACCCCGCTCATTGTAGGCACTGATGGTAGGAAGATGAGTAAGTCGTACGGCAACTTTGTGGCACTCACTGATGAGCCTGGCAGTATGTACGGTAAGCTCATGAGTATACGCGACGAGAGCATCATGCCCTACTTTGAAGTACTAACCGATACATCAAATGAAGACTTGAGAGCAACCCAAGATGCGCTGCAAGCAGGCAAAAACCCCATTACAACCAAAAAACAGCTTGCTCATACTATTACCCAGATGTATCACGGGGTAAAAAAAGCAGACGAGGCGCAAGAACACTTTGAAAAAACAGTCCAAGACAATCAGCTGCCAGAAACGATGCCGCAGGTTTCACTGGGTAAAACACCCCTCACCATACTAGAGGCGCTCAAAATCATCGCGCCAGATAAAAGTAGTAGTCAGCTACGACGACTCATAGAGGAAGGCGGAGTAACCGTGTTCCCAGATGAAGAAAAACCAAGAGGCGTAGCAACCATGATTGACCCTGTCAAAACAACGGTGATAAAACTAGGCAAGAGAGTATACGTACAGATAGTATGACCAAAAAAAATCAAGATCGTATCATCAAGTTTTTTGCCGTACTGTTTATTATTTTTATGATTCTCTCTACCTTCGCTGGTGGGCTTTTAACAATGCTATAGTGAGGTTGTGTACTATCTTTCTACTCCGCTCACTGACGTTCAGGGTATCGGCGCAGTAACTGCCAAAAAATTAGCATCGATTGATATTCATACAGTGAGTGATTTTCTACTCATTCTTCCTTTGCGCTACGACGACCGCTCACAGCACACGGCTATCGACAGCCTGCCATTGGGTGAAGTAGCAACCATTACTGGCTACATTACCGATGCCAAACAGTTTCGCAAAGGCAAGCGCACCTTTCAATCAGCCACCGCTCATGACGAAACAGGTAGTATCAAGCTGCAGTGGTTTAACAATCCCTACATTATTTCTCAGGTACAACCTGAAGTGCTCTACACCATCAGCGGTAAGGTGGGCAAGTATCAAACACTGGTGCAGCCAACCATTGAAAAGGTGGGCCAAGAAGGCATTCACACGGGGCGCATCGTCCCTTTCTACACGAGTACTACCAGAATGCCCCAAGGGACAACTCGCCGACTAGCACATCACATCCTCAAACAGCTGGCGGTAGAAACACAACCACTCGACGAGTACTTGCACACCCAACACAGTACGCTCCCCGATCTACTCACAGCGCTCAAGATACTTCATTTTCCAGACCAAGAAAATGACGTGAGTGAGGCAAAAAAACGCATTGCGCTCGAAGAGTTTGTCCAGATTGCCAGGCAAGGGCGGGTGGGAAAAGAAGAGTGGAGCGATAAGGCAAGCGTAGGACAGATACACACCCAACCACAACCGATTGTTCCAGCAAGTATTCCATTTGCCCCCACAAACGCCCAAGAAAGATCGATACAAGAAATTATGCATGATTTGGGTAGAACCACGCCCATGAATAGACTGTTGATTGGTGATGTAGGCTCTGGCAAAACAGTGGTAGCTGGCACTGCTGCCTACCACCTGGTGCGCGCTGGCCACTCGGTAGCCCTTATTGCACCCACCAAACTGCTCGCAACCCAACACACAGAAACACTCCGCTCCCTGTTTCCCGATATGGAGGTAGCAGTGCTGACAAGTACGCGGGCACTCAAAGAGGCAAGCACCCCGAGACTCGTAGTGGGCACTCACAGTGTCATTAACCAGCTGGAGACGATCAGCCCTGCTCTGGTTATATACGACGAACAACATCGCTTTGGAGTACTGCACCGTAGCACAGTGATGGATAAAAAAACTATCCCCCACACCTTGACTATGACTGCCACTCCCATTCCCCGCAGCATGATGCTCACGCTCTTTTCGCACCTTTCTGTTTCTCATGTTGATGAGCTACCCCGTGGGAGAAAACCCACCACCACCTGGGTCGTGCCAGAACAAAAACGAGCCGACTCATACCAGTGGATCAAAAACCAACTGAAAACAAACCCAGACTGGCAGGTGCTCATCGTCTGCCCGTTTGTCAACCCATCAGAGGCAGAACACACCGCCCATGTTGCCAACGCGGTCGAAACGCACAAGCACATACAAAGTGCCTTTCCAGGCTATACCGTAGGGTTACTACACGGCCAGCAAACCAAAAAAGAGCAAAAAACAAGCATTACCGCCATGTTTCAAAAAGACACTCAAATCCTCGTCACCACACCTATTGTGGAGGTAGGGGTCGATCTACCACAAGCTTCTATTATCATTATCGAATCAGCCGAGCGCTTTGGACTGGCGAGTCTTCACCAACTACGAGGAAGGGTGGGGCGGGCGGGGAGTGAAAGCTACTGCCTCCTGTTTGTTTCAAAAAAAAGTGGAGAGGCAACCAAGAGGTTGCGATACATTACCACCCATCACAATGGGAGTGAACTGGCCCAAAAAGACCTAGAGATGCGAGGGGCGGGGAGCTTGTTTGGTACAGAACAAAGTGGGTTTGCTGGCCTCAGGTTTGCCTCGTGGAGTAATATCGAGCTACTCAAGTTGGCGCAACACGCTGACGAAGTCCTCCCAAAGCAATGGAGTTCAGAGATCATATCAATTGCTCCTAGTGCAGATACTCAGGTAGTAGCAAATTAGCAACACGCCAAGAGCCCTTGACCATTCCTCTTGGGTTAGGTTACAATCGCCATCGTTTGGAAAACATAACAAAGGAGCATCACCATGGGAGCACTACCAAAAAATAAAATTACCAGAGCCGAGCGAGGCAAACGTCGCAGTGGCAACACACCCAGTATCACCAAACAAACCGCTCATCACTCCGTACCACGTCACAAGCGAGGATTTGTGGCACAGATACTAGCCAGCATGGGCTTGAAAAGCACGGATAGCACAAAGCAAGATACTGCGCAACAATCAACACAGGTTACTACTCCCAAGACCACAAAAAAAGTAGAGACAGGGCGCACAAAGAAAGCGGCCAGCAAAACAACAAAAAAACCAACCACTGCCAAGAAAAAAACCGCTAGCACGGTAAAAAAAACAAACGCTTCCAAGAAAAAAACTACCAAAACTACAAAGAAACCAGCTAAACCAACAAAAAAACCAACCACTACAGCGAGCGCAAAGACTAGTACGTAATGCTCTTGCTCCTGCTCTATGTCTGACGATCGCCACCAGAAACGAATCCACCGCATGCAGCTCTTATTTGCGGCTGGTTTTTCACCAACGCAGCAGCACGCCAGTAATCCAATAGATAGTGAGTACATACAAGCGGTGCTATCAGAACGAGAAAGCATTGATGCGCTCATTCAATCAGCTGCCCCAGAACGACCACTCTCAGAGATCAACAAAGTGGACCTTGCCATACTACGGGTGATTATGTTTGAATCAAGACATCACAACACACCGCCAAAAGTACTGGTCAACGAAGGCATAGAGCTCGCCAAAGCATACGGGAGCGATGCGTCTTCCAAGTTTGTCAATGGTGTGTTGGCAAAACTGCTCATTGATAGTACAAAATAAACAGTAAAAGAACACACATACCGATGCACACCTACACCAGCATTCATGATGTTGTAACCGAAACCATTGCAGAGCTGTGCGGGCTGGAGAGCTTTGAAGTTCGTCCTGAAGACAGCTTGGAAGAAGATCTCGGCATTGCTCCACAAGACTTGAAGGTACTGCGTAGTATTTTGGAAAAAAAACTACGTCTCGACCATCTGGATGACACCGTGCTCTACCAAGAGGCGGAGACCGTTGCACAACTAGCCGAGCTGGTGAGCGAAGAAGTGGAGTTGGGATAGTCATGCTACCTACGTTTACCAACCAGCAACTGCTCACCACCGCTCTCACACACCGCAGCGCCTTGAATGAAAACCCCGGTCTTTCACCAGAGTCAAATGAGCGACTTGAGTTCTTGGGTGATGCTGTGCTTGAGCTTGTCACTACCGAGTACTTGTTTACAACCTATCCAGACGAACCAGAGGGGGAGCTCACCGCCTACCGCAGTGCTTTGGTCAAAACCACCACCCTAGCCCAAGCTGCAACTGGGCTCAAACTAGGGAGTATGCTTCATATGAGTAAGGGTGAAGAGACCACGGGAGGCAGAGAAAGTATAGGACTTCTTGCCAATACCATGGAGGCACTTATTGGCGCGCTGTACCTTGACCAAGGGTACAATGCGTGTGTTTCATTCATACAAGAACACGTGTTGTGGCGGATTGATGAGATTATTAATAAAAAACTGTACAAAGACCCAAAAAGTAATCTGCAAGAAGTTGTGCAGGCAGAAGGACTAGAGACCCCCACCTACGAAGTGCTCAAAGAAACAGGTCCTGACCACGACAAACAATTTATAGTCGGAGTGTATGTTGACGGTGAGCTAACAGGAAAAGGAACGGGGAAAAGCAAGCAAGAGGCGCAGCGCAGCGCGGCTACAAAAGCACTTTCTGTAGTACAAAAAAGATAGATTGTCATTTTTCCTGACGAGGTGTATAATCTCGGGGTTGTAAAAGCTAAGAAAGTAAGTACTCAAAGATATATGTTGAAAATAAAACTCGCACGCTTTGGTAAACGTGGCCAACCTCACTATCGATTTGTCATCACCAAAGATCGCAGCAAGCGAGATAGCAACTACATAGAAAGTATCGGTCACTACGCACCGACACAAAACCCCAAGGTACTTGTTCTTGATCTAGAAAAGTACGACGAGTGGTTGAAAAAAGGGGCACAGCCTACCGACACAGTCGCAGGTCTGGCCAAACGCGTAGCCTCGGGAAATCCCTTTCCTGAAAAACCAAAAAAGCCATCAAGAAAAGCCCTGGCAAAAGCGGCAAACAAAGCTGAAGAAAAAGTAGCAGAAACAGAAACTACCACTGATAAAGGTAGTGAAGGTAGTGAAGAACAAACAAAGCAAGCTGAGACAAAAAACGAACAAAAAGAGATAAAAGAAGAAACAACAGAAGAAAAAGTAGAGTAGATAAAAACAGAAACGTGCGTCATACTAGCTTCATACATGAAAAATTTAATCGAGTTTCTCCTTATTCACATTACGCAACATCCAGAAGATGTTTTGGTCGTTGAAGAACAGGACGAGCATGGCTACACCTACACCATCAACGTGCACGATGATGACATTGGCAGAGTTATCGGCAAGAGAGGCTCGGTCATTCATGCTATTCGCAGCATTGCCAAGATTCGCGCAGTCAAAGAACACATTCGCGCCTACGTCACTATTGCCGAGTAATACTTCCTTCCCCTTGTGAGGGAGCCCCGATGTGAAATCGGGACGGGAACTCAAGTGAAACATGAGAGGGGTTTCTGTCATTTCGACTGGAACAAAGTGGAATGGAGAAATCCCGCTCAGATCTCTCCACTTACGGTCGAGATGACATACTAGGTTTCAGTTGACGTCACACAACCTACAGTCCAGTGTTTTGCCCGGGCACCACAAAGAAATCTTGCGAGCCGCCACCTTCGATCTGAGTTTGCGTAGGCACTACTATGCGGTTGAGTTGATCAAGCTTGACTAACACTTCTTCTTGGTCACTCGCAATCTCTGGTAGGGGAGTATCAACAGAGGTTGTCACGTCTTTGATAAAGTAGTAGGTGCGGGTTTCCAGCTCCGCTCGAAGCACCCCAGCCGAACGAAAGTTGGCTGTTTGGTCGTTTGATTTTTTTTGTAGTGTGACCTTGGTAAAGGAAGTAAACGGCGCAAACTGCTCGATGATCTGCAGAAAGCTCTGAATAGAGGTAAAGTCACCCTCCAACTCTACATATAAATCAAGCGCATCGTAGTCTTCTACCTGACTTGATCGTTTTGTTTGGGCGCTGGCAGTAGCAAGCTCTCCGGGGCTCACCTCAAATGTGCTCAATGTCACACCAGACTGATTGGCAGCAGAGCGTAAACTAGAAAGTAGCTCGAGCAAAGGTTTTTTTGAGGGAAGAGCGGCATCAGCCACTTCCGACTGCTCTTGTGTTTGCTGCTGGACCAGCTGTAATTGATCTCGCTTCTTTTCTAGTACAGCAATCTCTTTTCGTAACGCAGTCGTCTGTTGCTGTTTTTCATACGCCATGTTTGCTTGGGGAATAGCCACCACAAAGATTAGTAGTGCTGATCCAGCCAATAGAGCAACAGCAGTAAACAAGTACCGTCTGCGTGAAAGGAGTAATTTGTAGTGAATTTTTTTCTTTGCTGCAGCCATATCTATCTTTTTTATGTTTCTGTAGTCAGGTAGACAGTTAAGTCCATAATGTACCCACCATCAGCAGTTCTCCTGAGTCCATCCTTTTGTACTTGACGCACCAGAGAGCTTCGCTGATTGGAGAGTGTGTTATATACCTCTTCTAATACAAACACGTCTTTTGCCTGCAAACCAAACGAGATAAATTGATCTTGCGATGAGTAGCGAATCTCGCTAATACTTACATCTCTGCCAAACGCGTTACTAAAGTAATCGATAGCTTCTTGCTTGTTTTTCCGCTCACCAAAAAGCTCTGACAATACCGCTACTTTTTGGGCAAAGACTGCGTAAGAATATTCTGCCTCACTCTGTGAGAGAAGCTCTTCGCGCACCGCTATCTCACGCTCTTCTAGAGCAGTCACAGACTGGCGAAACCACACGTGTGCCAAAATACTCCCCACACTCAATGCTACACACACAAGCAGCACGCCAATAGCAATGACTTGCTTTTTTTTGTCTTTCTCTGCCACTGCGGCAAATCGTTTTCTGGCAGTGTGAACAAAGTTGATGTTTCGCGCCATGCTACACCTCTCTCATGAGTAGTCCCATGGCTGGTCCAAAGCTAGCGGTCGTAAGAACAGTGGGTAGTGCTCCCTTGGCGCTGGCAAATGGCGCTGCCACTAGTGTCTCGACACCCAGCACCTCAGTGATATGCTCTACCAGCCCAGGCATCACCGCCGAACCGCCAGACAAAATAACACGACTAATAGTCTGGCCACCTGCTTGGTTGGCATAAAACTGCATAGATTTTTGCACCTCTCCTGTGAGCACCTGCATCGTGGTCAAGATAGCCTCACGCACCTTCCCCTGAAACTGTGACGGGTCAAGCCCATACGTGCGCTTGTACTGCTCGGCTTGCTCTGCGGTCAAAGAAAATGATTGAGAGATAGACTTGGTCAGCAACTGTCCACCGTTCAGATGAGACACCACAAACTGCAGCTCGTCGCCACGCATGACCACAAGCGTCATGGTCTGGGCGCCCAAATGCATGATCAAAGTTGGCGGGTCTTCTGGAGTAAACCCCAGTGAGCGCACCAGCGAAAGTGCCTGTGTTTCTACAAGCGTGGGCTCAATACCAATCGCATTAAACATCTCAACGTAGCGTTCAATGTTGTTTTTTCGCGCTCCCACCAAGAGCACGCGCATGTTTTCTTTACTACTTTTTTCTGGCCTATACAGCACTTGGTACTCTAGCGTCAGCTCATCGGGCGGGATGGGAATGTGTTTTTCAGCCTGCCACTGAATGGCGGATGCCAGCTCAGCATCGTTGAGTGGCGGTATGGCGATCACCTTGGTCGAGACCACAGTCTCGGGGATTGTCAGGCGCACATCATTGGTGGGAAACCTGTTGTCAGACCACAGTGAAGAGAGAACTTGGGTCAAACGCTCCAGCGTCGGCTCATCGGCGGGCACTGCGCTACCCACGCTGTTGAATGTCTCTATCACTCGCTCAACAACTGGCTGTTTGCCGGGTTTGGCGTGGATGGTTTTGATGGTGTATGAACCAATATCTATGGCAACGGCAGGCATGGTGTATTGTTTGTATTACTTGCTACATAGGTTTAATTAACTTGTTGTATCTCTCCTTCTGCATACAGTGAGTAGTCCATAAATGCAGGAACAGCAGGTAGTATCCGCTGGGCAGACACGCTGTGCTGCTCGGTGCTGTCTGCACCCTCATTTGCAGTATTCCTGGCAGTAGAAACGATATCATGTGCCTGTACAGTGCCGATCACTGTCGTAACCAAGTCGGTACCCGCGTACACGGGGTGCAGTCGCATCTTGAGTGGCGTGAGCGTTGACTGCAAAGGCACACTGTAGCTATTTTTGTACTCTCCTGATGAAATAGTAGTAGAGCCGTCAAAATCATCGCCTCGAGCATTTCCATTGTTATTATTGGGTTGGCCAATCGCGTGATACTCCACCAAACCATTGCTGTAGTACACCGCTGCAATAAGAGACGCTCTCTGGTTTATATCTCCTTCCTTTGCCCACTCAATGTCCAGTCGATCACTCGTAAAGCCCTCAAGTTGCACCTCGGCTACCTCGCCCTCAAGCAACGATACTTCCAAGGTATCAGTGGGCGTAATGGTGTATGAGCCAGCTGTGTTTTGACCATCATCGGAAAATGAAACTGTTTGGGGCCCTGCACCAACAGAAAAATTACCACTCTGCAGTGCTCGTTCTATCCCCGTCTCGGCTGCATTTAGCACCTTGGTTGACTCGCTTTGCTGAGTGGCTCTGCCCAAGTCATCACTGGTGCGCACCGCTACAGACAGCCCTACAGTCAGCACTACTGCCATTAAAAGTAGTACTATTACCGCAATTTGCCCACGCTGCGAGTGTTTCTGACGGATCACCATACCATCTATACTATCCTGTATTGCCATGCAATTGCAATGGGTAGGTAGGTCATGTTGCTGATACACAAAAAATACCCTACACTGAGTACACTATGTTGAATACTCTGCGTACCAGATGGCAGTACATGAGCATGCGAAAGCGAATAAAGGCTCTCATTTCTGGCTTTTTTTTGCTCATACTCATGGTAACCGCTGTCTCGGCGTTAATTGTAGTGCAGCAAAATCAAGAAAACAGGCAAAAAGCATCAGAAATTGATGGCACTACCTGCAGCATTGCTTCGTACGCTCAAACCGGCACAAACCTTGTTCCTACTACTATCTTTGATCCAAGTGAACCTATTATTTTTGCTATTACAGTAGAGCAGACTAGAGGTCCACTACCTATTATTGTAGACGACTATCTCCACGATTTCTTGGCTGCAGGCTACACCATTTCACCCCCACTCTACAGCCCAGAATGTACAGCGCCAGAGTTTCCCCACACCGATCCCTTTGTCTATCGCTGTAACTGGCTCACGGCCATTCCAGGTGGCAGCATGACCACCTACCTACAGCTCGCTCCACCTATATCGCCCAGCCCCTCCCTGCCTGGTCAAACCCTTACCAATCAAGTAGAGCTCTTGCCCTGCGAAACCTGTGGTGGACTCGGCAGGCCTGCTAGCTGGACACCCACTGTGTCCGTCAATGCAGCAGGGATCAGCGACCCTTCTTGCAGTACCACCATCACCATAACAGAAGAGCCCGTGACGCTGGGTGGTCAAGCCTACTGCATAGACCAAGCAACCGGCAACAAACAGTACCAACAGGGAGTACAGATAGGGGAGAGAGCTAGCGAGCACTGGAGCGTGACCACCGATGCAAACGGCAGGTGGAGCGTGACACGACCAGCAGCTGAAATAAACCCTGACAACTATGCCATTCGTCCGTTTGGTAACAGTGACTTTCCCTACGCTTCTGACGTTATGACAACTGGTGTAAGCGGTATTTCTTGCCCAGATAGTAATATTGAGGGGCCAGAGCTCACACAAAACAATACTGCGGTTGTTGAGCGGGCTGCTGGCAGCTGCGGCAGAGCGCTGCCACTCGATACCCTAGATTTCAATTTGGGCTACTGCCCTGCCAATACTACGCCTGGAGTGCAGTGTGACTCTGTCTGCACGCCACCCAACACTCCAGCAAGTAGTGAAGAAATAGGTGCGCCAATTACTGATGAGTGTGTCCAAGCACTGGGGTCAGAGTATGCCTGCATGCCTGTGGGCACCGAGTACCGCTGCAGACTCATTGCCGATCCAACGAACGCCAGCTGCAACATCGCACCCACCCCCACCTACTACGACGGCTGGTGGCAGAGTAGAGGAGGACTTGTCTACAGCGCCCTCGCACTGACCAACGAAGTTCACCAAGACGCCAACCCACTCTTTGGTCTGCTAGCAAGATCATACATAGGTAGCGTCAATCCGAACTCCAGTGGTATCGCCCGTGTAGGCAGCACTATTGTCACTTTTGGCAACGCCCAGCCCACCCAGCGAGTACGATCTCAACAAATGGCAAGTGGTAGCGATGCTCTCTCTCCGCCTAGTCTCACCACCACTATTTCTACCATACTTGCTAACAGTAGCGCTGCTCGTAGCCTTCCTAGCACCCTCACCCAAAAGCCCACAGACTGCACACCACTTGATGGTGCGACTGTCTGCACAGCAACAGGCCTCCTGACCATTGATGGCGAACGCTGGATCGTAAACCCAGGGGAAAAGCTTATTATCGTTGTCGGGGGTGATGTACGCTTTGCGGGCAGTAGAAAGCAAGCTATCTGGCTACAAGACGGTGGCTTTTTTGCCCTGATTGCCAGCGGCACCATCACCTTTGGCGGTGAGCTGGGCAGCACCGACCACCAGCCGGGTCAGCCAGACGTCCCCCAAACAGACAACTACACTGCTGGTGGCGTGTACCTGGCGGGCCACAACATCGTAATAGAGCAAACCAGCCAAGACACCGACAAACAGTTCGTAGGAAACGGCGTCTTTGCCGCAGGCGGGAACATACAGCTGCAGCGCTCATTAGCCTTTGATGGCAACACCCACCCTGCTAGTCTATTTGTCTACAACCCCCAGCTGTTACTCAATGCTCCTGATTTCTTCTTGGAGGGTTCGGTGGAGTGGCAGCCGTAGGGCTATTCCCCTTGTAAGGGGAGACGTCCCGACTTTAGTCGGGGCAGATGGGATGCAAGCTTCCTGTAATGCTCGTAATGTACACTGCGCCCTTGTGGGGACGCCACTGGCTGTGGAACCGTGTCTACGGAACTTGGTTTGCGAGTTCGATTCTCGTCGTCTCCACAGGAAAAACTGTTTACTACTTGAAATACAGAGAAAGCAGAGTAAAATGAATGTCAATTCGTAGACGCGGTTATTTCATACCAATGGAAACCAATCAACCCCTCACCAGCTGGTGAGGGGTTTTGTTTGTATCCCCTCTTTTCAAGAGGGGTGTCCGTCAATTGACGGAAGGGGTGTTTAGCATCTCCTCTTTTCAAGAGGGGCATCCTTCACCTGAAAGGTGAGAGGGTGAGGTGTTTAGCACTCCCTTTCGTAAGGGGACAGGGACATCCCGACTTTAGTCGGGGGAGAGGGGTTTCCCTATTGCATTCCAACGTCTCATAGTATATTATGAGAGATAGTGTGTTGTAGTAGCGGTATAAACAAACAACACACAGAAAACAAACCATGCTGTTCCCATTTTTTTTTGAAGCGGAAGGTGTTAAACCAGTAAACCCTGACGAGCTCGCTGCTGGTCAACCACAGATAGTAGCTGAACAAGCGTTGCCTCATGCCATAATTGCGGAACTACAACGAGCTCCAATTACTCTAGCTCCTTCCAGTGGCAACACTGCTACCCAAGGAGGGGAGGCAGCTGTGTTTGAAGCAGAAAATCAGCAATCAGCTATTCCGCCCTTGGAATTACCATTTGGTCCCCAGTATATTTCTCCAGAAAGACAGCGTGGGACTGAAATCACTGTAGCTCCGACAATCAACCCAGAAAATATTACCTGGGCACGACAAAATAACGGGATCGCCGATATCATCTATGTGCCTACTGGAACAAGTGAAGAAAAGGCTAAGCTAAGAGAACTCTTCGAAAGTACGTGGCTTACTCAACTACAATCATCCCTACCTTACTTCAGACATGGTTTTACTGGTTTAAATATTGGAGTCTGGGGAACCTATGATAACGGGCAGCCTGCCTTGCAACGACCCGACTTAATCATGCAGGCTGGTAAAAAATATGATGGAGACGTTCATCCAACAAGGGAAACAATTATCATCACTATTTCACTCGCTGGTGCAAATAATTTTTCTCAAGATGATTTGGTGATGGGTTCAGCTTACCAAGAAAATAATGTTGTAGCTGTGCAGGTTGACCGTGGATATGAGGGAAGAAATAACTATGCTTCATATACAAATGAGGCTTTTTTATTTCAATTAGGCCAAGCCGTTCGGCATGAAATCGGTCATATATTTGGACTTGAGCATGGACACAATGTGGGGGAATATAGCAATCAAAGCCTGGGCATTGCAGACTTTTATCTCAAACCAGAAGGTACATATACTCAAGAAGGAGGGTTTATCAAAGTTGATCTTGGCCAACTAGATTATACCTCAAATAGAAGTGGGGGAAATGAGGTCATAGCTTATGTTTCTTGGCTTACGATGAAGCGTATAGCAACTGATGGTCAACATGTGTTTTTGCGAAAAATTGGTCCTCTAGGTGGTCGAGATATCTATAGAATTCAGTATAGAGGAACTATAGAAAACTACCTTGATGTTTGGTTTCAAACTTACGATGAAACATTTCTTCAACAAAAAACATCACAAGTTGAACAATCACCACGCATTCCTCGCTCCAAAGTTGCTCGCAAATCCAATGTAGATTTGTCAGGTAAGAGAATAAGCTAAAAATAACTTCTTCTACTTGTCTTCTTCCTCTTGGCTGGCGTATAGTGTAGTCATGTGGCGTTATATAAAAATAGGTGTAGTTTTTCTCGTTATTTTTTGTGTTGGAATAGGTGGGGCGTATGTAAGTTTTTCTCAGATTATTCCTAATAAGAACTATGGTAAAAATCAAATCGCCGGCGATAAAATAGTTAAAGACCAAGAACCAACCAATCAAAATGGTCAATATATTGCGAGAGGAAAACTAATAAGCTTTATTCCTGAACTAATTATAGTTTCAATTAATAACCAAAAATACTTTTTAAATGTTACTTCTAAAACAAAGTTTTTTATTTCTCATGTAGATCATAGTGATGGACTAAGTGGTGATCTCATAGAGAACAAAGATATAAGCATGCGTGATTTTGAAAATAAAATTTTAAATACTCAACCTTTATTTGTATCGATTGTGTATAAAGAAAATGATACAAATGATGTGAATCAAAAAGAAGCAATTTTTATTAATGCTGCATATGATAAGTAAGTCATTAAAAAAAATATTTACCTCTATATCAATTTTTATTGTTTTAACAATTACTCCAAGTCCTGTGCACGCAGAGTGTTACTTAGTATATGATGACTTTCATCCCGGCGCTCCTGCAAACTGTCATGCTTATGCAGGGTGTGTAGACAGCTCGCCTCCAGGCTCAAGTAAAAATGAATTTATTTGCGAACTAGATGGCAATGGTAATTGGGGATATAGGCATTATCACTACAGTGGTTACGGGAGTTTTTGCTCCTGCGGTGGAAGTGGAGGTGGCATCGTCCACTCTCACTTCAACGCCACAATCACCGATCAAAACGGGCAGTACTACACGGTAGACAGTTGTAACGGCGGGGGCAATGGAGCTAACATAAGTGTGAGTGGCTCTGATGCATCTATTGAGGCAAAATGCGACACCACCCAGGCTGGCATGCCAGAGGGTCACTTTTCAGGAAAGGCAGAAGAAAACACTGATGCTACCTTTACCATGTCACAATTCCCCACAGGCTTCATGTGCACTGGCTGGGAAGTGGTGCAAGGCGTGAACGGTACAAACCCTGGTGCATGGGTTGCTGGCCAAAGTACGACAAATTGTCAAACAAGCGCTGTCAATGTAGGTGATAACGACCACGACATAGAGGTGCACTTCCAAATTGAACCCATCCCCACACCCACACTCTCCCTCTCATGCAACAGCAACGACCAAGTGGTGGTCAACTGGAGTAATGTAGGCACGCCGTTCTACCATATTCGTCTAGATACAGACCCTTCTTCTTGGAATGGAGACTGTAGCAACCCCAACAACAGAGACATCTGCAACAACCAATACTACGACACTAACTATACCATCGGCAGTACTGAAAATAGAAACTATCACTTTTGGGTGCATGGCGCCACCGATACTACCTTTGGGTCAGCAGGGACGATAGAGTTCAACTACCAGGACGTCTACGAGCAACAATGCATAGAGTACACCTCGTTTGATGCCATAATAGTGGGTGGAGACTTGCGCCATGGCCAAATCCCCCCCAGCAGCAGCTGCAGTACGGCGCAGAACTCGGGCATAGGTGACATCCAGTTTTATGCACCCTATAGCAGCCAAGAGTGGCTGTGTGGGGGTGACGGTAAGGTCTACGCCCGCCTTACTACCGAATCAAACAGAAACATCAGCGCCCAGACCCAACCCCCCAACGGGTATGTTTGTGATGGGTGGGAGATGCTTGATGCAAGCAATGGGTATAATCAAATTGCCTTTGGGGGACCAGGAGACTGCGGGCCTGAAAACTACACCATGCAGCACGGGGTGAATAGATTGCTCGTACTAAAAGTGAGGCAAAAAGCAGAAATAAACACTATTCTGACAGACAACACCTATCGCTATGGCTTCATTCCTCCTGGCGCAGCCTGCAATACCAATCTCAATGTGCAAGGAGGAAGTATATTTTATAGTGGTACTGGAAATCCGATGGGCCAGTGGATGTGTGGTGGTGATGGTCTGTTATTTAGTAAAATCACCACAGATGTAAATGAAAATATATCTATCCAAGCCACCCCGCCGCCCAACTTTTCTTGTAATGGCTGGCGCTACACCGATAATAACGGCACTCAATCAGGACCTGGATGTGGACCATCTACTCTTTCCCCTGCGGCTAATCTTAACAGCACACTGGTACTAGATGTGCAGCCAAACCCCAGCAACACCGGCATCTGTGGCGATGGCACCATCCAGTCACCCAACAGCAACGGCGTGTATGAAGACTGCGATGACGGCAACACGACTGATTGGGATAGCTGTCATAGTGACTGTACGCTGGAAACCTACGCTATCGGCTCTGTGGTTGATGACGTGGGAAAGTACTATGGCCCCTCATCACTCTCGTGTGCAAACGTATCTAACCCAAACTATGGGGGAGAGGCTACTTTTACAACATCTATGGACTCCGTGCAGTGGAGTTGTAAAGCAGATGGGAAAATATTTGTCGATATGTATAGTCATCCCTACACCGATGCTGAGAGCATCACTGTGCAGAACGTACCCCCAGGCATTCAGTGTAGCACTGATGTAGACTGGTTTGTGCTAGGGGATACTACAAACTACTCTGGCACAACATGTAGTGCTACCAACCTTACAGGGAACAAACAATTTGACCTCCAGTTTAATATCGCCACAGACCCCACAGCGCCTCAACAGTGTAATCAATCATGTAGTATTGACGATGACTGCGCGACAGGGCTATCGTGCGTAGGTGGAATGTGCACAGGGAACTCTTGCCCCACCTTTACCAATCCACCCACCCCAACACCTACTCCTCCTACCGGCCCGGTTATAGACGGCTGGTGGCAGGTGAGGGGAGGGCTTCTTTTGAGCAATGATAATTTTACAAATCCAATTGCGTCTTCAGTCTTGCGATTTTTAATGATAGCCACAGACCCATCCAACGAACTAACTGCTGGCATCCCCATTGCTCCAAACGGTTTTGATATCGACGTCAATAATGAACCCACCCAGAGAGAAAAACCATACCAAGCAGCTACCACTGGCGCCAACCCTCACGCAGAGATTTCAAAAGCCAAAAACGCACTGCTCAAAAAAGCAGAGGAGCTCGTAGGCTCTAACGCCCACTCTACCCCCATGTCTGAAAAGCCCTCCTGCACCCCAATTCCGGGCACAACGTCTGGTGCAAGCGAGGGTGGTGAAACAGAGGGGGCAGCCGCCACTGAGACAAGTATTTGTTATGTTGACGGAGACCTCACTATCTCCAATCCAACCACGTGGAGCATTGACGCAGACGAAAACCTCATCATCGTAGCAAAAGGCGACATTGTATTTAGTGGCACAGCGCCCCTGAACACTATTACACCTGGTGGGTTCTTGGGCTTTATAGCAGGTGGCACCATTACGTTTGAGGAAGATATGGGCAATACCACCTCTCAACAACCCAACACACTCACCCCCACGCCCACCGTACACGCTGTTTTTCTGGCAGACTCCATTACTATAGATGGCGAACCTACAGGAAACGGACAGTTTGTGGGCAAAGGTGTGTTTGCAGCTGTGAACGACATTATGCTGCAGCGCAAACTTTCTGCCGGTGGTGATGAGTACCCTGCCAGCTACTTTATCCACGACTCACTCTTGGTACAAAACGCCCCAGATTTTTTCAAAAGTACTCGCCTGGAATGGGGAAAATAAATGAAACAGCACCACTCTGCTGGGTTTACTCTCATTGAGCTACTCATCGCCACAGCATTAACCGCATTTATCATGGTTTCTGCATCGTACCTACTGGTCTCAACACTCAGCGCTCGCGGCAAAACGGCAGTCAGGCAGACACTCAAGGCAGAGGGGCAGTTTGTCCAAAACCAAGTAGACACAGCCCTGCGTAGTGCCAAAGCACCCATCACCTGCATTACAGATGAAGAAACAGGTGTCGCCTCCACCATTCTCTTTTACAACTCTGCAGGCGAAGCGCACCAGTTTTCCCATCAGCCGCTAGCTGCGGTAGGCACTCCAATAGACGCCATTTATTATGACAACGACATTCTTGTGTCAGATGCGGTGACCATCACCGATCTTTCATTTCGCTGTGAAAACGCGCGAACAGACAGAACTCAAGTGGGCGGTGGTAGCGACGTCTACATCACCACCACGTTCCAGGTGCATAACAAAGATGCAAGTGGTGGAGCGGGCGAGATCTATGAGTTATTTCGCTCTGGTGTGCTCATCCGCAACACCATCGGCCAGTAGCCCCCTCACCCAGACTTCTCCACTTGCGGTCGAAGTGACAGACTAGTGTTTAGTCAAAACAAAAAGGTTTAGCATCTCGTCTTTGCAAGAGGAGCACCCTTCACCTTTCAGGTGAAAGGGCGAGGTGCTTAGCTCTTCCCTTCATAAGGGAACCCCCGATGAAACATCGGGGGACAGGGACATCAAGCGTGAGCGTGATAGATAGGTTTAAACATTCCCCTTGTAAGGGGAAAACTCGAGCGAAAAGGGTTTCTGTCATTTAGATCCACCAGCTGACGGAGAGAAATCACACCCAGATTTCTCGACTACGCTCGAAATGACGGGGAGGAATGGTCGGTATGACAGGTGGGATTAGTGGAGAGCATTGACTTGCAGTCGTCACTCTGGAGTAAAACGATAGAGTCTGACTGCCCTAATACTGCGCAAACTCTCGGCGTAGCGTTACTTCACGCTCCTGCGTACCAATGCGCCAGGTGGTTGTCACCAACACCGTGATAGTGCTGCCAGTATTTTCTTCAACTTCTAGCTCTCGGGTAAACTCTGCTCGCAGGTCATCATCCATCAAAAATGAACAGGTGTATGCCTGTTGACCAAATGGTGACGTCCAATTAATAAATGCATCTTCTTGTAAAGAGCCATCATCTGTCAAACAAATAGTTTGACTTTCTGGTAGTTCATCTGAAAATGCCTGCCAACCATACACGGCACGCGATCGCTGTAGATACTCCATCACGTGTTGTGACTTGGCAGTTGCTACCTCGCGCATGCGCGCCTCGGCCGAGTTCCGCACACTTTGGGTGAGCACCATAGCAATACCTGTCAACATAATGCCAGAAATAGCCACCGCCACCAATACTTCTATCAGGCCGATGCCAGCTGAGTGGCGTTTTAGTCGAGCAACACGGTCTTTAAAGATCATGGAGATTCCCCTCAGAAGTAACACCTCTACTTCCTACCGCAAATGAGTACTCAAGCGTGTCAGACTGCAGACGCACAACACCACCAGAACCAGGTAGGTTGATAACAACATCTAGACCGTCAACAAGGTACTGCACATTTCCTGTAGTATGCAGTGTTGCCAGTCCATCAAAATCTACAAAAACCAAATTATCGTATAACACAACAGCGCCGCCTTCCACACAAGACGCATGCAGTGCTGCACTACTTCCCGAAAGACTTACTTCATACCCAAGTAGTTGGTCGCCTACATCAAGGCAGTCTCTAGGCGTATCCATCGCTTGCACTCTGCGCTGTGCCTCAAGAAACAGCCCTCGCACCTCTTCCCCAACAGCCCCTACTTTCCTACGCTCGTTAAATGAAATGTACCCCACCAACCCTCCACCTATCAAAACAGCAGAGATGGCTATGACCACCATCAGTTCGATAAGAGTAAAGCCCCCTCGATGTAAAGAAAAAACATTACTGGCTGGTCGCACAGTAGTACCCTCCGCTACCTGCCATATTGCAAACATTATTGCTGTTGCTTTTGTCATCATTTTCTAGATCAGCGCAGAGACAGTACACACCACCAACAGAATAAGAGTAATGATAGGGAGTTGTTGCTCCTGGGTCAACAGGATAGGGATTACTGAGATACCCACCACTTACAAGTTGTACAACCATATTGACATACCCATTATTTATAGCAATAGGGTACCCTCCTTCTTCAGATCGATACAGTGCTAACGCCTGGCGTACTGCTTCGATGTCTGCCATGCGCTTGCTGTCACGACTGGCTTTACTCGCGTTGCTGTATGACACAAAGCCGATGCCCATCAGTACGGCAATGATGGTCACGGTCACGAGTAGCTCAATCAGGGTAAAACCACGTTGTTGTTTCATACCGATGCCCTACGCTACCTACTACTGCAAGTTTTTGACACAAAATGCAGAGCCGTCACTCCCACTTGTAAAGCTACAACCAGCATCTGCATTTCCATTTCTGTTTTCTAACGCAGCACATGCGCAGTAGTCATATGCTGCACCAGTACCTGTACTCGCGCAGCTGTACACAAATACCCCTGTATTCTTTGGATCTTGAGGGTTTGCCGGCAATTCTTCGGAAAGCACGGACGCAGAGCAATCACGAGCATACTCACCATTCACCGCGTAGTACTGCTCTTGGGCAGTTTGGATAGCCTTCATGTCAGCCCGGCGCTTGGCGTCTCTGGTGCCCTTTTGGGCATTGGTGTAGGCCGCCATTCCCATCGCCATCAAGATACCGATGATAGACACCACTACCAATAGCTCAATCAGGGTAAAACCACGCATGGATGAGAGTAATTTTTTATGCATATAAACCAGCATAGACTACTGGTTTCCGTCGCGCAACTAGCACCAGAAAAACTCACTCCGTCAAAGCATCACGGGAGGAAGAAAGCTCTGAACCATCCCACACAATAAAGATATGTTTTTGAAAAAAACGAGTCCATTGCGGCAGGTTTTTGTAGAGCGTTTCAAATGAGACAAGCTCTAGAAAGGATGGCTCGTCACCAAGTACGAGAGAATCGGAGTCTAACACAGCAAAAAGGCTGGGAGGCAACTCACCCTCATACACTGTTTGTCTGTTTTGTGCATACGGATAGCACTCTGCCTGGATCAAAAACTGGCGCTCGTCTTCAAACACAACCGAGTACTGTGTTGACACAGGGCTAAAGGTGTACTCAGAGTTAGTGGTCAGGTCTCGCAGGTACTCAGAGCAAGACTCCACACCACTGCTTTGGGCAGTCGTAATACTATCTATAAATGAGCGGATGCCAAAAGAAAAAATTACTTGCTGTGTCAGAAAAAATACGACAATACTACCAACGCTAAGACACGCTATCCAAAACAAAACATATCGCAGTACACGCATGTCAAAAGTATGCAAAAGAAAGCCAGGGTCGTCAAGTATGTGCCCTACATACCAAGCTGTGAAAGATACCACCCCAACAGCGTGTCACCCCATAGTAGAGAAAACACTGCCCCAGCAATAAGAAATGGCCCAAACGGTACTGCATACTTCATCGTTTTCTTGCCACAAACCATCAATAACACACCAACAACTGCACCGCTCACAAATGCTACAAAGAGGAGCGCCACCACCTGTGGCCAACCAACAAGTAAGGCCAGAGGCACCATCAACTTAACGTCACCAAAACCAATACCTTTGCCACGAGTTGCGTGCCACAAGATAAAAAGAAAACCGCTGCCTACCAGTGCTGCCAAAGCCAGTTGTATGTAGTCTGTTGGCTGCATAATACCAGCTGCGGTCAAAGCGGTGCGATAGCACAGCGCCAGTACCAAGAGAAGAGCACTCAAGACGTCAGGAATAATGTAGTGCTGCATATCTATCACCACAATCAAGCACAGCACTACCCCCACGCACAGCCAAAATAACGGCTGGACCACCTGGAATGGGTTTTGCGATAGCTGAAAAAACAACGAGCCAACCAAGTACCACCACACAAAAAGCGAACCCATCAAGACCTCTACCACGGGGTGGGTTATGTCTATAGGCTTTTTACACACGCTGCATCTGCCGCCAAGCATCACAAAAGAGAGTAGGGGAATGTTTTCGTACCAAGTAATAGTATGGTTACAGTGCTCGCAGTGCGAACGCCCCACTTTCCAGCTTTCGCCACTCAGTGTTCGGTACACCACTACGTTTAAAAAACTCCCGATAGCAGCACCCAGAAAAAATAACAATACACAGACAAACAACATAGTTAGCATAGTCGTAGCATACAGTAGTGGAGGAGGGGAGAGCAACAAAAAAACCCCTCACCTTGCTTTCTGGTCCAGTCGGCCAGACCACAAGGTGAGGGGAAGTAACTATGGCAAGCAAATAAGCTCATTGCCATCATCGCAGATCATACTTTCTGCAGTTTGCCCTACGTCTCCTGGTAAACCTGCATCACACCGCTCTATAGCTTGCGTCTTAAATGCTTGTGACTGTGGCTCAAAACATACATAGGTAGCGTCACCTGTGCCACCTTCATTGTACACATAGAGAGGTCGAGCGTCAGGATCACTTACCCTCGTTATAAACGTTGATTTTAGCTCATCTGTGCCATCACAGGATGCTCCATCACCACCAGCCAATTTTTCAAGTATGCTACACCCAGCACCATCATCAACATTCTCAATTTCAACAAGAGCTGACACAGGGTTGGCCGTATCATTTGCATCTTCTAGCCAAGGGTAGTAGCCTTTGAAGGCATTATACCTATCCACAGCACTAATAAGTTGCTCTGCATCAGACTGAGAGCTGGTGTCACGACCTCTGTTGATCTGCTCGACTGGATTGATAGCTGCCAAGACGGCAACTGCCAAAATACCTAAGATAGAGATCACGATCAAAAGCTCAATCATGGTAAAACCTGCTTGTTTTCTCAGTTTCTGAAGAAATTTCATACTCGTTTCCTTTTGTATTGTTACTAATACATACTTCACTCTACAGCATTCTTCAAGAGTAATGCAAGAGCTAAAAATAGTCTAAAACTGCGAGGTCAGGCTGTAGATAGGCATAATGACTGCAATCACCATCAGCCCCACCCCAATGCCCAGCACGATCATGATCATTGGCTCGATAGCAGCAGTCATGTTACGCACTGCCTGCTCACTTTCCGACTCAAAGTATTCAGATACTTTGGTCAAGATCTCGTCAAGCTTGCCTGTTTCTTCACCCACGCGGATCATCTGGTACAAAATGGGAGGGAAGAGCTCAAATCGCTCAAGAGCGGTACTGAGTGCCACACCCTTTTCTACCTCATCTGCCGCTTGCCCCAACGCCTCACGATACAGCACGTTGTTGATGCCTTCCGTTACGATATCAAGTGCTTTGAGCAGTGAAATACCTGCTCCTAACAACAGCGCAATCGTGCGTGCAAACTCGGTGAGGATAATTTTTTTCATCAAGTCACCAAAAATAGGGAGACGGAGCACTGTCTGGGCTATCAGTCTCTGGCCTGCCTCGGTATTTTTCCAGCGGGTAAAAAACCCTATTCCTATAGCCAAAAGCGCAAGAAAGATCCATTTATACTGTACTAAAAAGTTGGAAGAGCCAATCAATATTTTGGTAGGAAGGGGGAGCTCAGCACCAAAGTCTTCATACATAGCGGTCATCTGCGGGATAACAAAAATCATCATGATAAACCCCACCACTATCATCGCTATCACCACAATAGCAGGATAGATCATCGCTCCCTTGGTTTTTGAGCGAAATTCATGTGACTTTTCTAGATTGATGGCAAGCCTATCAAGCACCTGGTCCATCACACCGCCCGTCTCACCTGCATTTACTAGTTGCACATACAGCCGAGAAAATACTTTTGGATGCTTGCCCAGCGCCTCGCTAAAGGTCATGCCGCCCTCAACATCTTGCAAAATAGTAGCAATGAGGGCGGCAAACTCACCTTTGTTTTGGCGCACCAAGATAGAAAGCGCACTCGCCAGGGGCAATCCTGCCGTGATCATTGTTGAAAGTTGCCTGGTAAAGCGCACCACTTCTGCTGTCTTGATGCCACCACTAATATTTTTCAAGAAAGCAAACGAAGAAGAGGTGAGGGGAGTCAGCTTGATAAGCAGCAGGCCCCTATTGGTAATCTCAATGGCCGCATGACGCTCTGTCTGGGCTTCTACCTTTCCCTTGACTATGTTGCCAAAGGTATTTTTGGCAGTGTAGTTAAAAAATGGCATTACCTACTCTTTCACTTGACTTGTTTTGTTAAGCAATCTATCCATATCGTCTTTACGAAATGAGTACTCTTGGGCAACCAGCGACGAAATACTACCCTGCTGCACTAGTGTCTGCAGGTGGGTTTCCAAAAGCATCATCTGCTTGCTGGCAGACGTCTGGATAACATTATCAATTTGGTAGGTCTTTGCCTCGCGGATTAAGTTGCGAATAGCAGGCGTTCCCAACATAACTTCGAGGGCTGCAGTACGCTTGCCATTCAAGGTCGGCACCAGCCGTTGTGACACAATGGCTTGTACAGTAGAGGCAAGCTGCTGGCGCACCTGAGACTGCTGGGCAGCAGGAAAGACATCGATGATACGGTCTATGGTCTGGGCTGCAGTGGCCGTGTGAAGCGTGGCAAACACCAGGTGGCCCGTTTCTGCCACCGTGATGGCAGAGGCAATTGTTTCAAAATCACGCATTTCGCCCACCAACACCACATCGGGGTCTTCGCGCAGAGCAGATTTGAGTGCAATATCCCACCCGTGAGTATCTTGGGTTATCTCCCGCTGAGAAATAACACTTTTTTGTGGCTCGTACACAAACTCAATTGGGTCTTCAATGGTCAAGATATGCTCAGCACGCGCATGATTAATCTCGTTGATGATCGCCGCCAAACTGGTCGACTTTCCTTCACCCGTAGGGCCAGTGATCAAGATAATACCTTGTTTGTACTGAGTAAAGTCATGAAACACTTTGGGTAGGTGTAACTCTTCGAGTGTCTTTATTCTATTGGGAATGAGGCGCAAAGCAGCAGAGAGTCCCCCTTGCGACAAATACACATTAACGCGAAATCTTCCCTTATCCAAGTACTGGTAGGCAAAATCAAGCTCTTTGTTGACCTCCACATAGTCTTTTTGCTCTTGGGTTAACAAAGGGTGAATGAGCGTCTCACTCTGCTTTTCTGTCAAAACAGGTGCCCCATCGACTGGCTTGAGAACACCCTCTACTCGAATAGTAGGCGGACTCCCAGGCACAATATGAATGTCAGAGCCTTCGCTATCGATCAGTTGTTGGAGTATGTCAAATGTGTTCATCGTGGGCTTTCTTGCTGTTCTTGATACACCTATCTAAATTTGTGCTACCCTGAGTACTTCCTCTATTGTGGTAATGCCTTCAAGTGCTTTGAGATACCCGTCTTGCTTCATCAACAACATACCATCTTTTATTGCAAGTTCTTCTAGTTCGCTGGCAGGCTTTTGTTGCATGATACACTTGCCTATCTCTTCGGTAATATTCATGACCTCAAAAATAGCTACTCGACCTTTGTACTCTGGCTCTGTTTCTGGTCGCTCCTTTTTGGCCCGGTACAGTTTAATAGCGTCTGGTGTCACGTTGTGCTGCTGACACCATAAGCCAAGTCTCTCTCCCAGTACCGAGCGAATGTCATCAACCACTGCTTTCTCTGGTGTGTACTGCTCTGTGTACTCGGGGTTAATACGTCGTAAAACACGCTGCGCCATGGTCAATGTCATCGAAGACGCAAGTAAAAATGGCTCGGCGCCCATATCCATCAGGCGAGGAATAGCGCCCGCAGCAGATGAGGTATGAAGGGTCGAGAACACCAAGTGGCCAGTCAGTGAGGCTTGAATAGCCAGCTCTGCTGTTTCACTGTCACGGATCTCTCCTACCATGATAATGTTGGGGTCTTGGCGCAAGAACGAGCGCAGGCCAGAGGCAAACGTCAGGCCTGCTTGTGGGTTGGTCTGCACCTGGTTGATACCTACCATTTGGTACTCAACAGGGTCTTCAAGCGTCATGATATTCACTTTTGGCGAGTTGATGGTGTGCAAAACAGAGTAGAGTGTGGTCGTTTTTCCAGAACCAGTTGGGCCGGTCACCAGGATAATGCCGTGCGGCACCTTGATGGCATCTTGTACGTGGTTGAGTGCCAACCCAGTAAGCCCAAGTTGCTCAAGAGACGGCACCGTTGCATCTTTTTTCAACAGACGCATTACGATTTTCTCTCCATCAACAGTGGGCAACGTCGAGACGCGAAGGTCAACTTCTTGATCGCCAGCAGTAAAGGTAAACCTGCCGTCTTGCGGCACGCGCTTTTCATCTATTTTTAAACCAGACAAAATCTTGATGCGTGACACCACCGCCTCGTGCACACTCGCGGGCAGAATAAGTTTTTCTGCCAGAATGCCATCAATGCGGTAGCGCACTCTCGTTTTTTCTTCTTGTGGCTCGATATGAATGTCAGACGCGCGGGCTTTGATAGCAAACTCTACAATGGTCTCGACAATCTTGGTGATTGGTGCCTGACGAATTGTTTCGCCAGACAGTGACGAGAAGTTTTGCTCTTGTTTTTTTGTTTCTTGTATTTGACTGGTTTGTTCAAGTGCGGCAGAAACTTCATTTGACAAATTTTGAGAGTACCGCTCGGCTATCAAACGCTCTATCTCTGATTTACTTGCATAGTGAGCAAGAATGCGAAACCCACTTTTTTGCTCGGCAAAATCGATAGCCAGTACGTCAAGCGGATCAACCATCGCCACCGATAGTTGTTTTTTCTCACCGTCAACAGCAAACGGCAGCATCTGGTACTGCTGGGCAACTGACTCGGGTAAAGCCGAAAGCGCCTCTGGCGAAACACCGGTGCTTGCAATCGCCACAAACGGCACGTTGTGAAAGGTACTCTTGGCTCTGGCGATGTCTTCTTCGCTGGCAAGAGATTTCTCTCTGAGCACATCATCTGGTTTTTTGCCTGTCTGGATCGTTTCAAGCGTAATCAAGTTAACGTCATCAGCAGTTATCACGCCCTGTGCAACCAATACATCCAAGATTGAGGAGTAGGCTCCAGGGGCAGCTGGTGAGGATGATTGGGCAGGTTGATTCATCACAAAGCACCACTATTATTAGCACAAACACTCCAAGAGATGAAGTGCTGATATACTGCATGCTAGAAACCGTATGATACCCCTTACACAAAGCATGCTGTGCGTGTATGACACCAGCAACACAGAGCAACAAAAACAAACACTTCTCTCACAGTGCATACCTGCGCGCGCGCATACTTCTTGGTATGGAGCAGACGACACAATCAAGATCAAACACGTGCGAGAGCTTCAACAAGCCAGCTCGTACAGCGCCCAAGCAAACCAACCGCATGTTATGGTGCTCCACAACATCGATGCCGCGTCTCTGCCTGCCCAAAACGCCCTTCTCAAACTAGTAGAAGAACCACCCCCCCATGTCTACCTTGTCTTGACTGCCACCAAGCGCTCGGACGTTTTACCCACCCTCCAGTCGCGCTGCATAACTCACACCATTGCTATAGATACTTCACAAAAAAAAGATAATGGGGCGCCCGCAACCACACTCTACCAAGACATCATGCAGTCTTCACATGGCCAATTGGTACTACTCGCAGCCCAGTACAAAGAAAGAGACGCAGCGCGCACAGTGGTGAATGATCTGCTATCGTATGTTGTACACCAACTGGAAAAAACTACGGGTGAAACCAAGCAACTAATCAAGCAGAGTCAAGCTCTTGATGCTGCTTGCTCCAAACTTGATGCGAACACAAACGTCTTATTGACACTAGAATCGTGTTTTTTTTCTATGATTGATGCCCCCTAGCTTTGCAACTGGGTGTGGGGTGTGATATAAGTAGCTCTTCAAAGCATACTATGACCGACCAACACACAACAAATCAGTATGGGGCAGGGGACATTAAGGTCTTGGAAGGTCTTGAGCCTGTTCGCAAGCGGCCAGGCATGTACATCGGCTCAACGGACGCTAGAGGCCTGCACCACCTAGCAAAAGAAATTTTAGACAACGCAGTTGACGAGGCCATCGCTGGATACGGCAAAACTATTACCTTGTACCGCACGCCCACTACCGATGAGCATCAAAAAAAAGCAGGAAAAGACGTTACTATTGCCGACGAAGCCATCACAGTAGTCGATAGCGGGCGAGGCATTCCTGTTGATGTGCATCCCCAAACTGGCCTCTCGGCACTCGAAGTAGTGCTGACCAAACTACACGCTGGCGGCAAGTTTGAAGAAACAGCCTACCAAGCCTCTGGAGGTCTGCATGGCGTTGGCTCTTCGGCAGTCAACGCGCTCTCATCGCTCCTACAAGTGATCGTTAAGCGTGACGGGGCGCTGCATTACCAGCACTACTCACAGGGCGTGCCGAAAGCTCCTGTCACAACAATTTCAGAGGCAGAGGCACAAGCGCTGTTTCCTCGTGCGGTAGAGCAGTTACTCTCTCATGAAACAGGCACGCTCATTCAGTTTGTACCAGACCCTACTATTTTCTCGACCACCCAGTTTAACCACAAAACACTCATTGATGTAGTCAAAGACCGTGCCTACCTGATGGCAGGAATCTACTTTACCTTTGTTGACCAGGTTGAACAAACCGAGGAAGACTACTACTTTGAAGGTGGTATTCGCTCCCTGGTCGAGCACATCAACATGCAGAAAAAACCCCTCCACGACGTGATGTATACCGAAGGGTTTTGGACAGATGACAGTACAGGTAAAAAAATTGGGGTTGAGGTAGCCCTTCAGTACAACGACTCATACAAAGAACGGATGGAGTCGTACGTCAATGTGATTCGCACTCCAGATGGCGGAGCTCACATCAACGGCTTTCGAAACGCTCTGGGCAAAGTGCTGCGCGACTATGCTGACAAACATGGGCTGCTCAAAGAAAAAGAGTCATTTGTTGCCGATGACATGCGCGAAGGCATTACTGCCGTGGTGTTTGTCAAGATGCCATCAAATGACCTCCAGTTTGAGTCACAAACCAAAACAAAGCTTAATAATTCCGAGGCCCAATCAGCTGTGTATCAAATTTTTAAGGATGGCTTTACCACCTTTTTGGAAGAAAACCCCAGTGCAGGTAAAGCTATTATCGAAAAAATTATGCTCTCGGCACGGGCGCGAATGGCGGCACGGGCTGCCAAAGACGCAGTGATTCGAAAAGGAGTGTTTGAAGGCAGTTCACTGCCAGGAAAACTCGCCGACTGCCAAAGTAGAAACGCAGCAGAGTCAGAGATCTACATCGTCGAGGGAGACTCAGCTGGTGGCTCGGCCAAGCAAGGCAGAGATCGTAAGTTTCAAGCTATCTTTCCTCTGCGTGGTAAGATCTTGAACACCGAGAGAGCACGACTAGACAAGATTGTTGCCTTTGAAGAGCTCAAAAACCTTGTTATCGCGTTGGGTGCGGGTATTGGTGAGACATTCGACCCAGAAAAATTGCGTTATCATCGCATTATTCTCATGAATGATGCTGACGTTGATGGTGAGCACATCACGACACTCGGGCTTACCTTTTTCTTTCGCCACTTGCCAGAAGTTGTTGAGCAAGGCTACCTCTACATCGCCATGCCACCCCTCTACAAAGTCAGTCACGGCAAAACGGAGCAGTATGCCTACTCAGAGAACGAGCGAGACGAGTATATCGCCCACATTCGCCAGGGTAATGAGCGGGCAAATATCACCGTCCAGCGTTATAAAGGTCTCGGCGAGATGAACCCCGATCAACTCTGGAACACCACTATGGATCCAGAAACACGCATGCTTAAAAAAGTAACCATAGAGGACGCCGAGGCAGCTGACACCATCTTTTCAACCTTGATGGGAGACGACGTAGCACCCAGAAAGCGATTTATCCAAACCCACGCGCAACTGGCAAACCTAGATGTATAAAAATAAAACCCGCAGTCTTCACTCTGGACCGAAACGATAGAGTCTGACTGCAAGAAAGGAACTATGAGCAACACCGTTACCGTTTTAATCGAGATTCCAGAGGGCTCTCAGGTCAAGTACGAGCTAAATGAGGACACGCACCAAATGGAGGTAGACCGCATCATGCCGGTCGCGATGGGGTATCCTGTCAACTATGGCTTGATCGATGACACCAAAGGTGAAGATGGAGACGCACTCGACGCACTTGTTTTCTTGGGCGCCCCAGTAGTACCAGGGGTGCGCATCAAGTGTAAAGTCATCGGCATGCTCGAAATGGAAGACGAGGCAGGCATCGATCACAAGCTGGTCTGCGTGCCCGCTACCACCAAGATTGACCCTGCGTGCGGTGCTTGGGAGTCTTTAGACGATGTGCCAGAGTGGAAAAAAACCCAAATCAGACACTTTTTTGAACACTACAAAGACTTGGAAGAAGGTAAGTGGGTCAAACTCAATAACTGGCAGGACAGCGCCACTGCACTGGGAGTACTAGCAAAAGGAAGAGTATAACCCTCCATTCTACAACCCACATTCTCTATTCTACATTCTAAAAACCATGACCGATACACAACCAGAAACACCAGACATTCAAAACCAAGTAGTTGAAGAGACTGAAAGCGTGGTGGGGCAGATAGAAGAAACCAAGTACGGCAAGCTCAAACACGTCTCGATCAAGCAAGAGATGGAAAAATCATACCTTGACTACGCGATGAGCGTGATTGTCTCGCGCGCACTACCCGATGTTCGTGATGGTTTAAAGCCAGTTCATCGACGCATTTTGTACTCGATGTATAAAAGTGGCATTCACCACACCAGCTCGTACAAAAAATCGGCTCGTATTGTAGGTGATGTCTTGGGTAAGTACCATCCTCATGGTGACGCGCCTGTATACGGGGCGCTGGTGCGCCTAGCTCAAGACTTTAACATGCGTTACCTACTCGTGGATGGCCAGGGCAACTTTGGCTCGATTGATGGCGATAGTCCTGCTGCTATGCGCTATACCGAGGCCAGGCTAGCCAAGATCACTGCCGAACTTTTGATAGATATTGACAAAGAAACAGTCCCATTCACTGACAACTTTGACGGCTCGGTCCAAGAGCCAACGGTGTTACCAGCCAAGCTGCCCAACCTACTACTCATGGGTTCGGAGGGTATCGCAGTCGGCATGGCTACCAAAATCCCACCCCACAACTTGCATGAAGTCTGTGATGCCATCATTGCCATGCTTGATGCGGGCGGTGCTATAAAAGAAGAGAAGGGACTCAAGCAAGAGACAAAAACACCAACCAAAGAAGAAGTAGAAACTCAGACAAGTAACGCTACAGGAGCGGTACTCTCCAAGGAAATTCAGGCTCAAAACAAAACAATAGATGCGCTGCTTGCCGCCAACCCCCAGACGTTGGCAGGTACATTTGAAACCGACAGCACGATTGATGACATCATGACACATGTGCAAGGCCCAGACTTCCCCACAGGGGGCATCATGTACGACTTTAACGCTATCAAAGAAGGGTATCGTACGGGCAAAGGCAGAGTGGTTATCCGGGCGAAAGCAAGCATTGAAGAAACCAAAAAAGGCGGCTTTCAAATTATCGTGACCGAGTTGCCATTCCAGGTCAACAAAGCTAAGTTATTGATGAAAATCGCCGATCTAGTCAAAAACAAAAAAATCCAAGGCATTCGTGATCTAAACGACGACTCAGATAGAAATGGTATGCAGATCACCATTGACCTCAAGCGTGATGCTCGACCAAAGGTAGTGCTCAACAAACTGTTTCGCTACTCAGAGCTGCAAACATCATTCCCCATGAACATGGTGGCGCTGCGCAGTGACGGCACACCACAGCTGATGAACATCAGGCACATCTTGATGGAGTACATCGCTCACAGACAAGCTATCGTGGTGCGTCGTTCACAGTATGAGTTGCGATCTGCCCGCGACCGAGCACATATCTTGGAAGGGCTCTTGATTGCTCTGGGCAACTTGGACGAGGTGATACAAACCATTCGTGAGTCAGCCGACACTGATGCTGCCAAAACTGCTCTGATGTCCAAATTTGGCCTCTCTGAGGTACAGTCTCTGGCCATTCTTGAGATGCAACTCAAGCGCCTGGCTGCCCTCGAGCGCAAAAAAATAGAAGACGAGTACAAAGAGATCCAAACTACCATCAAGTCGCTCATCGCTCTTCTGCAAAACCCTGGGAAGATTCTCTCGGTGATTGGTGACGAGGTGGCGGGCCTGAAAGAAACTTATGGTGATGAGCGTCGTACCAAGCTCGTCAAGGGCAAAATCGGCGAGTTTAGTGAAGAAGATCTCATCCCCAACGAGCCAGCGGTGATCACGCTCACCGAGACCGGCTACATCAAGCGCAGCAAACCAAATGCGTTCCGTGTACAGTCGCGCGGTGGTAAAGGCTCAAAAGGCGTGCAGATGAAAGACGAAGATGTGGTCAAGGCACTCCTGACTGCCCAAACGCACGACACGCTTTTAATGTTTACCAACCAAGGTCGCGTCTTTAGCATGAAAGCCCACGAAATACCCGACGTCAAACGCCAGGCCAAAGGCACAGCTATTGTCAATCTTTTGAGCCTCAAACAAGACGAAACCATTCAGTCACTCCTCATCCTAGACGAAACAGATGACAAAGACAGCTACATCAGCCTTGCTACCAAACACGGCTTAGTCAAAAAGACTGCAGTTAAGCTGTTTAATAACATTCGCCAAAACGGCATTATAGCTATCACTCTCAATGAAGGTGATGAAGTTGTATGGGGCAAACTTTCATCTGGAGAAGACGATATTATGCTCATTACACATGCTGGCAAATCTATACGATTTTCCGAAACAGAAGTGAAGTCATCTAACAGAGACACAAAGGGTGTTAAAGGTATTACTCTCAAGAGAGGTGATTATGTAATAGGCGTAGAAGCACTGAGCGCTCAAGAAAGCTCGTCCTCAAAATACCAGCTCCTCGTAATTACAGAAAAAGGCCTAGGAAAGCGCACTGCACTTGACCAATACCCTGTACAAAAAAGATCTGGTGTTGGTGTGAAAGTGTCTACAATCACAAAAAAAACTGGCAATGTTGCATCTGCCAAGCTTGTCTCAAGCACAAAGCACAAAGAAATTGTTATTAGTAGTAGAGAAGGGCAAACCATCAAATTGCCACTTACTAAAAAATCTATACCTATTCTCGGTAGAGCCACGCAAGGAGTCATCTTGATGAGACTTAAAGCTTCTGATGCTGTTTCTGCCGTAGCACTGACGTACAAAAACACTGATGCTGAAAGCGATGATACGTAAAAAACACCCCTCTTCTGAGAGAATAGGAGAGGCATCAATTTTAATTCAGGCAGCACTGTGGTCATTGTTTCCCATCATTACTGTTCTCTCATATAGTGGGCTGCAACCCATCATATCTTTAGCATGGACAACGTTATTTTCATGTTTTTTCTTTTTTTTAGTAATAATTGCTAAACAATCGTGGACAGCGATACGCTCAAAGAAAGTACTGCTGCCACTACTATTCATTGCACTTTTCAACGGAATAGGATTTTATTTTTTTTACTTTTTAGGATTAACACTCACTTCTCCTGGTAATGCCGCTATTGTAGCGACATTTGAAGTATTCTTTAGCTTTTTGTTGTTTAATGTACTGCAAAAAGAAGCACTAACTCCATCACATGTTTTAGGAATGATATGTATGGTAATAAGTGCCATAATAATCTTTTTTCCTACAGATTTATCCCTCCAAAAAGGCGACTTTTTTATCTTACTAGCTGCTGCTGTTGCGCCAATGGGCAATCATTTTCAAAAACAAGTGAGGACTCATCTAAAAACTGAGCAAATTCTAGCTTTTAGAACTATAATCTCAGTACCCTTCTTGTTTTTAATGGCTATAATGCTAGGTGAGCAAGTAGTGCTTCCCACGGGCAACACACTTTTACTTGTGATATTTAGTGGCGTAGTCTTGTTTGGTATCTCAAAAATGCTATGGATAGAAGGTATTTTTAGAATTAGTGTCACCAAGGCAATCTCTCTTAGCAGTGTTGCTCCAGTACTCACACTCGTTTTTGCCTACCTAATACTCGGAGAAACTCCCACCAAAGTACAGCTGGTAGCAGTACCTCTTGCCGTAGCTGGAGTACTACTGCTGACACACAATAGAGCTTTAAAGAATAAATACTAATTGTATAGACTAATCAAAGAGCGCTTTTGAAATTTTTAAAAAATGAGAAGTTTTACTATCTTCAGTATTAAGCTTGCTCCTGAGATCTCTTAATCTTTTATCAAGTTCGTGTTCAAAACGATACATTTCACTTTGACACTGTGCATCCACTGGCCTAGTGCTATGAAAAAATTCACCTCTTATGTAGCTAAAGAACTCACGACACACTACAAGCTTGGGGTAGACTTCCGGAAGTTCACTCCTCCCAGATTCAGCGCGAGACAATTCTTCCTCTATAAGTTCTTGTAGTGATTTTTACAATGCACAGTAATCCATAGAGCTCTTTTCACTTTTTACTACAGTTAGTGTACCACTTCAATGCTCTAGTAATATTGACAAGATACTGTTGAATCTTCATAGTAGAGAAGTATAAATGAAACAACAGACTCCCTACCTCGTGATGATGATATAGAAACAAGAGGAATACAAGATATTCACGAAACTATGCCACCAGTAACTGAAGAGGGAAGTCAAGCAGCAATTGATCTAGTGCAAAGAGCATTGGACGGCGGAGGCGATCTTCAGTTGCACGCATCATTGGATGGTGAAACCAGACTTGCAAATGGAGAAGACGGAAGTGTAATACTGTTTCTTCCACAAGAGGTACTTGCTGCTCTTAAAAGAGCTGACGCCAGTGTCAAAATTATAGCTAATGAGCTTCCAGAGAATAGCACTAGCGACATTCCTCAACCAGAAAATCCAAGTAGTGCTAGAGATCCAATTGTAGATCACTCAAAAGAATTTGCTGAGCTGCGAGAACAACCAAGACCAGGCTGTCTGATTGCAGTATTTAACATCTTTAGAACGATGGGCAGACTTAAACTCGCAGAGTGGAAAAATAAAAGAGGATCTAGCAAACATGCGCAGCAAGAAAAGGAAAAGCAAGAAAAGAAAAACTCATACAGCTTGACGAAATATTAGACAGAAATAAAGACAATACAGAGCTGAGAAATAGAATGCTAGAATCACTAGCAGAATATAATATTCAGCCTATCTACATTGATAAACTATTAAACTTTATTGTCACACTAAAAGCTAAAACACAATCTATTTTAGATAGAGAGCTACACAAGAAGCTGCATAAACATATGCAAGAGTCTGGTCTGGACTCTCAAGACTTGCCACTTGATTTTGAAGATTTTGACCAAGTGATTACACCAATAACACAGGTGCTTGTGGAATTGTTCCCTGACTGGATACAACAAGAGAACCTTGACCAGCCTACTACCGCGCAGCAGACACAAAAAGATAAAATTAAAGAAAAGCAAGATGCTTTAGAAAGAATTACTGAACCCTATCGTTATGACCCAAAGGCTGATGCACGAGCAGAAGCAAGCCGAAATGAAGTCGTGCGCAACCTCAAACAAGGACTATCTGAATATTTAGAAACAGTTGGAGTACACAGCCAGCTGAAGTTAGAACTACTTTCAATTATTATCTACTTAATGGGTGAGCAGAGAACAATAAACCCACACACGCTATCTGAAGTTCTTAGAGAAAGAATTAAAAAATACCAAACAAATGATACACACACTAGTAATAAAGGAGAGCCACCCTCAGCAGACATACAACAACATAGAAGTAGTGAGGATGTCTCAAAGCTGGTAGGCGCAATCTTGCATTTTGTTAGAAATGCGGCTCCGGGATGGATAGATAACTTGAGCCCTCAACCTGAACAAAGCACTTCTGGCTTAGAAAGTTATATTAATCTGCTTGTAGATGAAGGGAAGCTCAAACCATATGAGAGAGAGTTTGCAAAAGACCCGCGTGTACTTGATAGGTTGATGAGTATTTTTGATGGCACCACTAACCGCATGAGAGCTCTAAAATCAGCTGCAAAACACGCAGAGTTCTTTGGAAACGACAAGCTAAGATTTATGAGGCTAGTAGCGCTCTTACTCCCAATATTACTGCTGTTAGGAGTAGTTACTGATAGAGATAATCAAGTCGATTTTGGAACAATAGGTACCAAAACTGAAGCATTAATAGGACCTCTTCCCCCAGATGAAAACACCTCTCCTGAGGAACAACCAAAAACAACTCTACCCACACAAGGAGAAAATAAAACCAATAACGTCCAAGAGCTTACAACTCCCACTGACACAGCACCTAATGTAGGATCACAAGAAGCATATGCACTAGCACCTGGAGAAGATGTTATGGGAGTGCTTACCCGTGCTGTAAATGAAGGAAACTCAAGTGAGAATGCTGGTCTTACTAGCACTGCAGAAGCTGCTGAGTCACTCTCTGAGCAAGAAAAAGATCAATTCATAAACCTACTAGCCCAAATAGATGCTATACGCAATAACTGGCCGGTTGATAGAGCAACTGAGCGTCCCCCAGGGTATAAAATCAGCCTTCTCACTGATCACTTACAGTTACTTGCCCGAGCGATCAAGGTGCGAGGTCAAAATGAGGCGGCAAATGAGCTCATAAATCAAATAATGAGCCCTGACACAACAGAAGATCAACTCAGCGGGATACTGGCATCACTGCAAACACTTTTTGAAGTAATTGAAGATACAGAAACACACTCCCAGCAAAGTAGTGGAGAATCAACAGCAGAAGTCATGCAGACAGTAGAAAAGCTGCAAGCTATAAGAATTGACGTCGACGATACTATCTCTACTAACATTAATGACAATCAGTTTATGATTCTCGTTCAAAAAGGTGCTGCTTCTCACTATGCGGTTGGGGGCAATACGGTGATTGTATTGCCAAGTGGTAAATCAATTCCCTTCAGTGATTTCCTGGAAGGCTATAATGGAGTAAATATGACCAATGTTACAATCACTCCTAGCTCTGATACAGTATCTTCCAATAACCGTACTTTCAAGATTGCTTCAGAAATAGTTATTCCCCAATTTCCCAGCTTGGAAACACTCAATCAATTTCCCAACCTACCCCAACTTGTAGAGAAGTTGGAGGAAAAATATGGTTTTGGTAAAATGAGCAACATTATCAAAATAGCTGAGGCGCAAATAGACAGCCACAAACTTAATGATAATGAGGCCTCATTTTTATTTCAAATGCTCTTATATTTAAATGAGTCACTAGGAGGAAGAAACGCTAATGATATAGTTTCACACGCAGTTGACATTGCAAACTTAACAAATGGCGAGACAGATAAAATTAATGACCTACTCAGAAGTGTTTCTAGTTATGAAGAACAGTATGGTGATATGGAATCTCAAGTGTTGACTGCACTAATAACATTAAAACGCAATCTAAATAATTTAGGGTGGACCGAAGGGGACTCGAACCCCTGACCTCCTGCATGCCATGCAGGCGCTCTAGCCAACTGAGCTACCGGCCCATTTTAGGTATAGTATACATCAGAATGTAATAAGCTGCGCAGCATTGAGTGAGAGGCAACTCACTGGGCAGACTACAAGATATTTTATGTATCTTGTATAGAAATGCTAATGCAGTTTTTGAACACTGATAAACAAAAATCATACAATATAGTAATTTTCACAAAGTTATTTTAGTATGCATACGCATTCTTTACATATTAGCATCATCTGTGATACACTGCCAACCTTGCCATAGTGCAAATAAGGCTGGTACAAAAACACTTTTTTTAAGCCTAAATATATATCTGTATTTCAATAAAGTGCAAAGTGTCTCGTAGTATGAGTATCTATATACTTATACATCCTCTTTTAAGTAAAAGCCTTAGTATGTTGTTGGGGTAGAGCAGAGAAGAGCAACATAATTTTAATTGATATACAGGTAATTATTGGTATAATAGTAAAATTAGCAGAGTAGTAATTAGACTGCTAAAATCCTATAGTAATTTAAGATTTTAGAGAGTCATCATGACTTTGAGTGATACGTTTGGTGCACCTTTTTTAATTGAGGCTTTGTAATATGGGTGTAAATTTGAGTAGTAGCTATGTTTTTGTGACCCAGCATTTCTTGCACATCCCTCAGGCCCGCTCCATTACTCAGTAAGTCGGTAGCAAAGCTATGCCTGAGACCATGGGGGCTAATCTTGATGGGTAAGTGTGCTTTTCTTGAATACTTATCTACAATTCTTTGCACACTTCTTGCACTGAGCCTCATGCTTTCTCCTGAATCAGTTATTCCTGGCTTCTTACCACTAAAGCGAATAAAAACTGGCTGCCAATTATCATCTCTTGCATCAAGCCACTTCTGCAGCCACTTGCAGGCTCTATCACTCAAAAAAACTACACGCTGTCGTCTACCTTTACCAATAACTCCGAACTCTTTTGTATTAAAATTTAGCTGGTCTCTATTAAGGCTTACCAACTCACTCACTCTCAGACCAGTAGAGAAGAAGACTTCTAAAATTGCCTTGTCTCTAAGGCCTATCGGCGTACTAAGACTTGGTTGGCTCAGTAGCAGCTCTACTTTTTCAAGGGGAAGATACTGCATGTGCTGGGATTCTGCCTTTGGTAGATCTATTTTTTCTGGATGGAGAACAGGTAGATCATTTTTAACGAGCCATTTCAGCCACGATCTGAGAGCAATAATATGGTAGCTCTGTGTTTTTTTAGATAAGGTCTCACCAGTGTCGGCTCTTCCCTCAAGCTTTGATAAGTACACTCGGTACTTTCTGACTAAGTCTTGGTCTAAGTTCTTTAGCGAGCTCTCCCCTCTTGCTTCAAACCAATCACAGAATCTCCTCAGGTAATGCGAGTAATTGCGAATAGTCAGCTGACTTACATTTCGCTCAACATCAAGATGCTCAAGAAATGTAATCAGTGCCAACCTAGGATCAAGAGAAACTGCCATATATGCACTATATCACGAGCAAGGAATACTGCGTATGTAGGCAAGAACTCATAAGCTTGCTCTAAGCGGAGATACTAACTTTAAACAGTACGCAGTGCCACTCAAACTCACAAATGTAGCATTAGTCAAGAGACATGTGCATTCTACTCGTATACAAGTCTCACAACCAGGTTATGAGCTCACTAGAGCCTCAAAACGGGCTTTTTATTTAAAAGACGATGTATATATCATCTTGCTAGTACCTTATTGATACAAAATGACTAGTATTTATCCATATGTATATATTGATGATGACTGGTGATAAAAGAAATAAATTCACAAAGAAAACTTGTGAAGCCAGAAGTAGTGGAGTGAGAGATACAATGAAATCTCAGCTTTAAAGTAAGTATATTTATGGCAATCAAAGTGGAGAGATTAAAGTAAGTTAAAAATGTTAATTATAGAATTGAATATATGGTTAGTGTCGTAAAAGTAATATTGTGCGACATAAAAGAAATACGACATATGTGCAAATAGAGCAACGAACAACACCTCTTCTCTTTGTAGGCATGCAAAACGTATTCTTCGCAATCAAAAAAAGTAGTTTTTTGCTGTCTATGATCTCTCTCTGGGAGCGTCGTTTGTCTTGATATCAGGATATTTCACACCATTTGACGCATCTGTGCAGAAACCTATTCGGGTTTTATACGTTTTCTACACACTCCCAGGCTACTCCTCGGGGAGAGGTTCGTGGTAGATAATTCCCGCATATACATGAAAAACAAACATTTTTATCACTTTTTTGTAGTAAAATAGCCTGGAAAAGTAATAGTTTTCCCCATTTAACGTCACTATAACTTATTTATTATCAAAGTAGTACAAACTATATCATTATTAGTTATCTAGCCTGGAACTATGTACTGCTCCCCTGCTCTCTACTCTCTGTAAAAGTGATGATGCTCACAAACACCTCATTAGTTTTTTATACTTGCACAGGTGCCACTGCGCCAGATTACTTGAGCGGAAATAAAAATAAAAATAAAAACACCACAAACCCAGCCACAAGCCCATACTCTCGAAGGGTCTTAAAAAACAAGCGTTCTCGCAGATGGCTGCCGAGTATCCCCAAACCAATATATAAAAATGACATTATAAATAAAGATTGATACCACAATGAAAAAGGTATAAATGTTAGAATCAAAGCCAGCTCGGCTACCAACAGTGTGCACAGCAGGGCAAGTACCAACACTTCTCTCTTAAAGGTAGTTGATAGCTCAACCGACCACAGCGATAGATACACTAAAGGAAAGTGAGTGACTGCTATCAACAGTGTTGTCCAGTAAAACGGCAAATGAAGAGAAAAAATAGTGTTTGAAAAAAACAGTGAAATGAGCAGCGTAAACAGCAGGCTTATAGCCTGGGCTGCATGAAGAAGCTGAATGGTCCTCCCCTTTGCCACCGAAAAAATATTAGATGCTAAGAGTACCGCATACATCCCCACGCTAAACAAAGCAAAAATAATAAAACGAGTAAGAAAATGATTGGGTAGTAAAAAATAAAACAACCCCACAGAGCTGGCATACAACGCGGGAAAAGGCAGGATGGTCAGCCACTCATGAAGCTGTAAGTCGTCTTTGAGCGCCCAAGCAGACACAAAGTACGTCACCACCGTGAACACTCCAATGGCAAGGTAGCGCAACTCCAAGGGAATGTACTGCACCACAATCAACAAAAACCCCAACACAAGTGCCGCAATTACAAATCGCTCTCGCCTTCTCATACAACGCTACTCCCCTTCTTCCAAAGCAATGGAGACAAATACATCGTCAACATCATCGAGTTCGAGGAACGCATCGATCATCTGAGATATGCGCGACTGTACATCTGGCTCTGCCTGCATAGGCTGCTTTGGTGTGTAGGTCTCGTTATCTGCACTGATGGTAAAGAGATATGCCGCACTGCCTGGTCCCGCCAAGGATCCACCAGCACGAGAAAACACAAACTTGACGTCAGCACTTGTGCGCTGCGCATTATCTGTCGAGGCTGTGACAATAACCCCCACCCCACCCGGCCCAAACCCCTCATAGACGTTTCGAGCAATACTGACACCACTTTTTGTTTTACCCAAGCCTTTATCAATTGCCGCTGCAATTTTGTCTTTCGGCATGTTGGCAGCTCTCGCCTTCTCAAGTGCTGTGCGCAATGCTGGGTTGTGCTGTGGGTCCCCAGAAGCCCCTTCTTTAGTAGCGACTCGTATTTGCTTGGCTACCTGGCTAAACACCTTGCCTCTCTTGGCATCAGCCGCCTGCTTTTTATTCTTGATATTGTTCCATTTGCTATGACCTGCCATACAACCCTCCTCTCTCAAGAAGGATTGTGTCGTACCCACCTTGGTTTGTCAAGAAAGATCAATCTTGACAACATCCGGCTATGCTTGTATCCTGCCTCGATCAATACAGGAAGGGTGCATGTTTAACCAATCACAACTGAGAAAACAAGCGATTGAAGCTGCTAAAAATCAAGATTGGGAAGTGGCAATCAGCGTAAACAAAGCCATCCTCGAATCAGACCCCATCAATAACGGCGCGCTCAACAGAGTGGGCGTTGCGTATCTCCAACTAGGAAAGAAAAAACAAGCAAAAGAGTACTTTGCAAAAAGTCTAGAGCTCGACCCTTCTGACGTACTGGCGCAAAAAAACCTGCAACGACTCAAGGCAAATCAGACCAACAACATGCCGTCATTTACTACCAATCACTTTATTGAAGAACCAGGTACCACAAAGACCATCGAGCTGTGTCGCTTGGCTGGTAAGAAAACTCTCAGTGAGCTCTCGGTGGGTCAAGCATGTACATTCAAACCAAAAAATCGCTTTATATCAATTGAAGTTGATGGTCAGTATGTTGGTGCACTGCCAGAGGACATCTCCTTTCGCCTCACCAAGCTCATGCAGTCGGGCAATACCTACTCATGCAGCATTCGCTCGTGCTCATATGCTAGCTGCACTGTTCATATTAGAGAGACGCATCGCTCAGAAAAAAATAGTGACACACACTCCTTTCCGATATCTGGAAAAGCACACCGCAGTGATGACGATGACGAACGGCTGATTGAGTCAGCCGAACGGAATATTCGCGCTGATGATGAAGAAACACCCATCGTCAAAGATGACTCTGGGGATGATGACGTGGATTGAAAAACGTCGTTAGCGAGCATCACTCCCCAACAGCACCACAACACTCGCTCTATACGGGTCTCCGCCTTGCCCGTCAAGTGTAACTAACTCGCTTTTTGGAGTGGTAAAAAACGGCACAAGTAGTTCTGCAACCGACCAACACTCCTCTTTGCCCACCACCACCCTACTTGCGGGTACTTCTGGCTTTTGATTGATAACTCGCACCACAAACACCCCAACTCTCTCGAGAGCTGCTGCGTGCTTACTCGCCAATCCACTTGTTGCGGTAGTGTTGACAACTGCCACAGGACAGCGCTCGGCCAGTGAGGGGTCAATACTCGCATAGCGAGTAGTAAAGATAGTTTGGTACTCTGCTGGACTGTCGTAGGTCTGTTCATATATTGACTGCTTTAAGCTGTAAAGTACGTCAAGCAGACTCTGCTTTCTTTGAGAAAAGGTTCTATCTGGCGCCACAACGGCACTGGCGAGTGACGAGCGAATCCCCTTTTCTTTGGAAGTAGTAAATACATCGTGCACAGGAACTCCCAAAACTGAAGTTAGCTCTACCCTCTGTTCTTTTATCTCTTGAGGGAGTGCGTACGAAAGATGTATGCGGGCAGCATGAGAAACAGTGCTATCCCTTGCTAAATGCACGAGAAGGACAGAGGTAGTGTCATCTTGGCTTACAAACACAACGCTGCGAGACACTCGGTACTGAATCGCTGCTGGCAACAACTGGCCTATCACTAAAAACAACAACAATCCGCCTATTACTACTGAAAATAGCACTACTTTAGTGAGATAAAGTACCCTGCCGCGAGCCAGGCTTTCTCGCTTTCTTTTCTTCATAATTGGTGTTTAAACAATTACTCACCTACAGCGTAGCGTACAAAGCGGTGAAGTACAAATTTTTCACCAATTTTGCCACTCAAACCTTTGATGAGTTCTTCTACCGTAGTAGAAGGGTCTTTGACGTACTCTTGCGCGAGTAGTTCTTCGACTGTCTCTGGGGCAAGTGCTGTCACGTGGAGGGCAATGTTGTTTGCAAGTGCCTGAAACTCTTCATTTCGTGCCACAAAGTCTGTCTCACACAACAACTCAACAAGCGCGGCCACTTTGTTATTTGCATGGACATAGCTCGCTATGTAGCCTTCTTTTGTCTCACGATCTGCTTTTTTCTCGGCTCTCGCAAGACCTTGCTTACGCAGCACTTCTTTTGCCTGCACAAAATCACCACCGGCTTCATCAAGCGCCTTTTTGCAATCAAGCATTCCTGCTCCTGTTTCCTCACGAAGTTTCTTCACATCTGCTGCTGAAATAGCCATATATCTCCTTCTTGTGTTACTTTACCGACGTTTTGCCAGCACTATACGCAGACGCCAGTTCGCCTACCATGAACTCTATCCCTTTAGCTGTATCATCATTGGTTGGGATAACAATATCGACTCCGGTAGGGTCTGCATTGCTGTCTGTGAGCGCCACCACAGCAACGCCAGCGCTCACCGCCTCTTTAACCGCGTTGTGCTCACGCATCGGGTCAACCACCACTATAGCGTCAGGAATACCCCTCATCTCGCGCAAGCCCTCAAAAAAGCGCTGCAGTCTATCAAGTTCTTTCTGGAGCTGCACACGCTCGTACTTGGTGAGTTTGTTAAACTCACCTTTTTCTAAACCACTTTCCAAGGACTTCATGCGGGTAATAGACTGTTTTACCTGACTCCAATTAGTAAACAACCCACCCAGCCAACGAGACGTGATATACATTGCGCCTGCTTGACTAGCATGGGTAGATACAGCACCAGCTGCGTGTTTTTTTGTGCCAACAAAAATCACTTGCTTACCCTGCGCGCCTAGTTGAAAAAGATAATTATACGCAGTTTGCAGTTCACTAGCAGTCTGGGCTAAGTCAAAAATATGAACACCGTTCTTCTCGGTGTAAATATACTGCGCCATCCGGGGATGCCACTTGGCTTTTTGATGGCCAAAGTGACAACCAAGCTCAAACAGGTGCTCGAGGTCGTACTCAGGTGCTTTGTGCGGAAGTGAAGCGGTATCTACCATACTGTCCTTTTCTGCCTGGGGTATATACATCCAGGCTGCAGTTCTCAAGTAAAATCAGGACGTATCTTGAGCTCTGCAACTATACTATTTCAATTACTGGAAATGATTGTAGCACAACTGGATCACATTTTCCATGAGGCAGGCAATGGTGACTGGCCCTACTCCACCAGGTACGGGCGAGAGAAACGCTGCCTTGCCCTCTAGTCCATACGGGTCAATATCAGCACGTGGCTCCCCCACATCTATCAGCGACACGCCGTCTTTGAGCATCGAGGCGGTCACGAGGTGCTGCACCCCTGTTGCGCTCACGACCACATCTGCGTCTCTCATGTCCAACCCGCTTTTTTGACGCTCTTTCATCTCTTTTTTCCCGATTAACTCTACATTTTCTTGAGCGTTACGCAAAATATAAAAAAGCGGATATCCCAATAAATCTGATTTTCCTACAATTATTATTTTTTTATTTTTACCGTATATATTATATTTTTCTAATATATACTCCACCGCCCTGACCGTGGCTGGCTTCACACTATTCTCATATTTTCCCGCTTTAATGCGCTGAAGTGTCTCTGGATGCAAACCATCTACGTCTTTGCTCTGCTCTACCTTGCTGTACAAACCATGCCACCACTGCGAAAATGCATTACTCCCCTGCTCTGTTAGGTTATGCTCCCAAGTCTTCCTGGTAGGTTTTTGAATGATAATGCCGGTTACACAAGAGTCTTGGTTAAGCTTTTCGAGTGTCGACAACACTAGGTCAACATCGTCGCTAAAAGAAAATGAGTGAAGAGAGTACTCAATGCTCACGCTCTGGGCTGCCACACTTTTTTTTTGGGAGTAAAGTTGACTGCCTATATCTTCTTGAAATAACACCGCAGCCACATGGGGCACGATGCCTTTTTTTTGCAGTGCATCTACCGATACTTTAACACGCTGAAGTATCTCTGCTGCTGCTGCCTCACCGTCAAACACAATCATAGGTAGCAGATTATAAACTACTTGACAAAGAAGAAGAAGAAGATAATTACCTTATATGAGATCAATTGAGGGACCACCACCTACCCCAACACCAGCACAACTTGTTTTTCACCCCCGCGCTATAGGACGAGAAAATATCGCCAAAATGACTGATGAGATGCTTGTCGACAGACTGATTTTTTTACTTAATAAGGTGCGTACTATTCAAAAAATCGCAGATGAAAACAGTGGCGAGTGGCGCGCTTATAAAGCACGCACTCGCACAGAAGAGATAGAAATATACGAAAGACAAACTGGTAAGTCAGCGCATCACCTAGGACAGCTAGGGTGGGAAAGTTCTCAAGATGGTAAGCGCATAATTAAGAATGCGCGAAATGAAGTTCGCAAGTTAAAACAAGATCTCGAAGCAGCTGTGCAAGAAATTTGATATACATAATATTTTAGACTCTTGGAATGGAAAGGAGCTAAGTCATGGAAAAAACCAAAAGTTGACTGAAGACCAAGAAATGATGAATAAGATGGCAAGGAGAAAAGAATTGCTGACTGAAGTTCGCACCTGACTTGAAAATAACGGATTTAATGTCGCTGATGTTTTTGAAGTAAAATTGATAAGAGACGTAAAACAGCCAAGACTCAATGTCAAAACTCCAGACCAAGATAAACCCAACAATACATGTCGTATATGGTCAGCTGGGACGAGCATCTTTTTCAAAACTAATGTAGCTTTTTTTAGAGATACTGATTTTGAGGACTCCCTCAATACTCTGCTTACCTCAAATGGACACACTTGTGTATTTGCAGAATATTAAAAATCTAATTTTTTATCTAGCAAGGTTTCTAATCCTCTCAATATTCTCCCTATCAGGCCCCTTGCCATCAAACCCTGGCGCCTCGGTGATCAGCGACATACTCTTCAACTCTGGACGCTGTAGTAGCGTTTCAAACCACTCTTTTGGAATGCTCCCCTCCCCTATGTTTTGATGTCTGTCTCGGCCACTAGCAAACAAGTCTTTACTGTCATTTACGTGAATGCACTGCAATGTGCTAAAGAGATCGTATGTTTCTAGCTGGGTAAACAAATCACCTCTGGGTTCGTTTTTGCCTATGTTATCTGGTGGAATGTCCTCACTACCAAAGCTGTAGCCTGCAGCAAACGCATGACAGGTATCAAGACACCACCCCAGCCTGGGTGAAGCAACGGCGTCAAGGAGCCAACGGATTTCAGACAGATCACTACTCAGCTTTCCTTTTTGCCCTGCAGAGTTTTCGATCAAAAACGTGGAGTGTTCTGGAGTGTTTTCAAGAATAGTAGTAATTTCCTGGGCTACTTGGGTGCGGACTGCCTCCCACCCTCTGCCCTGATGGCTGCCAAGATGCACTACCACACCACTTCCCCCAATGGCTGCATCAAACTGTAGGTCGTAGATAAGTGTGTCAACTGATTTTTTTCGTGCTGCACGGCTTTCACTCGCAAAATTCACCAAGTACACCGCATGGGTGAATGTTGGCCCCATATTGGCCTCTTTGTGTGCTATAAGAAACTCATCAATCGGCAGTTCTTCAAGTGGTTTTTTTGCCCAAGTGCGAGGGCTGGCAGAAAAAATCTGCAGACAGTTTGCCCCAATGCCCACTGCCCTACCGATTGAGGTGGGAATACCACCAGCGCACGAAACGTGACCACCAACGTAGCGACTGTGTTTTTGCGTCGTTTGTTTTATCATAACTCTCTGCAGAGTATACTATACATCTATGCAGACAAGACTCGGTCAATTTCATGTTACCTATCACAACAAAACTGAGTACCACCAGTTGAAAAAAGAGATCTTCAATGAGCATACCTACTATTTTGAAACCAGTAACCCTGCCCCGGTCATCATTGATGCTGGAGCTCACATCGGGCTGGCTACCCTCTATTTTGTAAAGCTCTACCCACACGCACAGATCACTGCCATTGAGCCTAACCCCACTAGCTTTGCGCTGCTTGAAAAAAATATGTGGGACAACAACTGCGATACAGTGACTACTGTACATGCAGCGCTCTCAAATGGAGATGGAGAAACCGCACTGTGGAGTGATGCAGATGATGAGTGGCTGAGCACCGACAGTCTGTATGAAGGTGCGTGGGACAGAAAACAGAGCACCAAACCGCTCACAGTGCCCACCCAAACCCTTTCTGGTTTTCTTCGCCATCCCGTGACACTTGTCAAGCTTGATATTGAAGGATATGAGAACATAGTTTTATCTGAATCAGAGCCTTTTTTGAAAAATATTGAACACATCATTGTTGAGCACCACTTTCGCCCTGACAACACCCTGCATGAATGCGTAGCGCTACTTGAAAAGCAGTTTTCTCTAGAACTTTTCCAACACGGAAAACAAGTCCATCACAACCATGCAACGCGAGGTCTGACACGCATCGTTGGCAAAAAATAAAGAATAGAGACGCAGTATGTTTGACTTACAATGAGTAGGTGGTTTGGAGCACAGCATATTCTTGCTCTACTGTTGCTGCGTGTTCTTGCAGGGTTTGACCGCGCTGCTGCATCACGGTGTTGAGTGTTTCTGTTTGGGTAAAAATAGCCTCTTGTAGTTGTTGCACTTCTTGTTCGTATGCTTCTTGCTCTGCCTTGATTGCATCAGTGTCTTTACTCTCTACTGCGCTGGCAATGTTTGAGAGCAACACAGACTCTGCGCGAATAACCTCTGCTAGTTTGTCTCGCACCTGTACATATTCTGGCGAAACAGGAATGCTTGCAAGACTGTCGGCAGCAGTTTTGGTTTTTTCTTCAAGCTCTTTGGTGTGTACTATGTATGCCTCAGGGTCAGTATAGATAAGCTCGGACACACCCTCTGCACCTGCTACAATACCTTCGTACTCTGTCATAATTTTGGCATACTCTTGGTACAAATAAAGGCCATCTCTAGCGCTTTGGGTGACTTCCCTAGCTACCTCTAGGTACTGGGACAGTGCTGTGTGCAAAGGAGCAAGCTCTGGTGCATAGGGCGGTGCAAGCGCACTCGCTGCTACATCTTGTTGTGCTTCTGCCTGAGTAAGTAACTGCTCTGTTCTTTCAAGCACATGTGTCGCCGCGTCCGCAGAGTTGGCAGAGTATCCACTCAAATAATCATCTATCACTGCTGTATGTGTAGCATCAAGAGAAGGAAAGGGGGTGTAGAGCGATGCTGCTGCTGACTCAAGACGCTGAGGCCGCACTGCGCTATCATATAAAACAACACTCACCACGGAACTGAAAAAAATAACCACAATCACAAACACCCACAGAAAGTACTTTTTTTTCATACGCTGTATGACACTACTATAGCATGAGCACGCGAAAAAAGATGCTCTACTCCCAGTCTTGCTCTGCTTGTAAAAGTAAGCTCTGGGTAGGAAACCATCGCGAACGCACCTCGCCCACCAAGTAGAGCGAGCCTGTCACCAGCACCGCTTTACCGTACTGAAGTGCTTTTTCTACTGCTTGGTGAGCATTTGGAATAACAATTATTTGTGTAAAACCTACTGTTTCTGCTATATTTCTTAGCTGTTCTGCTGGCTGTGGGTGAAAAAAATTGTCCCCTGCCAAAAACTCTGTCAAGATAAGTGTTTCTACATTGAGCGGTGATAGTTCCTCAAGTATTGAGGTAGCATCTTTTTTTTCTTTGGCTGCAAATATCACTGTCCATTCTTTATTTTTATGCACTTTAGTGTGCTGAAGTGCTGAAACAAGTGCTGCCATTTTCTGTGGGTTATGGGCGCCATCGAGCAACACAAGAGGATTTTCTTGTACTACTTCTAGCCTACCTGGAAATACCTGCGGCGGCTGTACTCTACAGCTGTTGGGAATACTCTCATCAAACAACACTGCAGCAGCCTGCGCAATGGTGTTATTTTGATTTTGGAATGAAGTGATATTTTGTTCTGCTTGCACAAGAGTGTACTCTGCCCCAACCTCTCTGGCTTTGGTAGTAATCACAGACACAACCGACGGCTGATTGGGCGCAATCAACACTTTTTGACCTGCTTTGATGATGCCTGCTTTTTCCAGCGCAATCTCTTCTAGCGTCTCTCCGAGGACTTCGGTGTGATCTAGTCCAATACGGGTAATCACCGCAACTTCAGCAGGTAGCACATTCGTTGCATCCAGTCGCCCCCCTAGCCCTACCTCTACTACAGCAACGTCTACACCTTGGCGGGAAAACCACTCTAGTGCTAACGCCACTTGTATTTCAAAAAAACTGGGCGTACCAAACTCCGGCAGCTCCGCCCCGACCTCGAGTACTAGAGGTCGCACCTCAAGCCACAGTTTTTCTAGTTGAGTAGTCGAGATACACGCGCCGTTCACCTTCATTCGCTCATTGAGTATCTGGAGATGAGGAGAGGTGTGCACCCCTACCGTGTACCCAGCACACTTCAACATCTGCCCGATACCCACTACTACAGAGCCTTTGCCAGAGGTGCCAGCCACATGAATGCTGCGGTAGTTCTTTTCTGGATGCCCTAGTTTTTCAAGAAGTAGCTGTATGCGCTCGAGCTTGAGGCTCGTGCCGTCGGCAAACACCTTACTACCACTAGTGGCATAGATATCGTGCACTAGGTTTTGATAGCGATCAAGCAGCGTACTACTCATTGTGTACTACCCTATCTCTTCCCAAGAAAACAAGGGAAATTGGGTAGCCACCTCTTTGACTTCTTGACGAACTGCCTGCAAAGTGGTGTCTGCGGCTGTGTGCGCTCTATAGTCATTCAAAAATGAAGCTCTTTGTTGCTTTTCTTCTGGAAGTGTGGAGCCAGTAGCCACCCACTCTACAACCCGAGCTATCCAATCTGCTATCTGGTGCATCTGGACTACTCCCATACCTCTGGTCGTCACCAATGGCGTGCCGATGCGCACCCCTGAGGGGTAAAACGGCGAGCCTTGCTCGGTGGGCACAGTGTTTTTATTTGCATAGATGCCGGCAGCGTTCAAAGCTATAGCTATCTGACTACCCAACTCGGGACGAATGCTCGAAAAGTCAAGCACCATCAAGTGCGTCTGTGTGCCACCCCCCACCAACTGAATGCCCGCTGATAACAAGCTTTCAGCCAGTGCAGTAGCATTGGCGCGAATACGCTTCGTGTATTGTTTGTATTCGGGTTTTGTTGCCTCTTCTGCTGCGATTGCTATGGCCGCTGTAGTGGCATTGTGTGGCCCTCCTTGCAAACCAGGTATAATGGCTGAGTCAATTTTTTGTGGTAGTTTTGAGTCTTTTTTTACTCCACGCTCTGTAACCAGTATCATTGCCCCTCGTGGACCACGAAATGTCTTGTGGGTGGTGCTCATGATCACGTCTGCATGAGGCACAGGCGAGCTGTGTTGGCCGCCAATGACTAGCCCCGTCACGTGAGAGATGTCTGCTACCAACCACGCACCCACCTCGTCGGCAATGTCACGAAATGTTTTGAAATCAAGCTCAAATGGATAGGCAGTGTTGCCGGCAACAATCACCTTTGGCTTATGCTTGCGGGCAAGGGAGCGCACCTCATCAAAATCAATCCGCGCACTCTCATCAACTCCGTACTGAACCGAAGTATAAAACGTTCCCGAGGCTGTTACCTTGGGGTGTCCATGCGTTAAGTGCCCTCCATGGGCCAGTTTTAGTCCCAAAATGGTATCGCCTGGGTCCATCAGGGCAAAATAAATGGCCAAGTTGGCCGGTGAGCCAGAGTACGGCTGAACATTGGCGTACGCTACACCAAACAGTGACTTGACTCGCTCTACCGCCAAGCTTTCAATCTCATCGATGATCTCATTTCCCTCGTAGTACCTGCGTCCAGCGTACCCCTCAGAGTACTTGTTGGATAAACACGAAGACAAAACACGAGAAACCTCAGGAGATGTATTGTTCTCTGAAGGAATCAAGCCAACCATCTCTGTTTGTCGCTGTTTTTCTTGGTCTATGAGTGAAAAAATACGGTCTGTCATTACTGCCTTTCTTTACACTCCACTCTGGGGAGTACTGCTCTTGTACTATACCTACCAGCAAAAACTAGAGTTGTTTGAAGTGTTTTAATCTCTTCTGCTGCTCTTGTACTATACCTACCAGCAAAAACTAGAGAGTTGAGTACGATACTAAAAAGGCAGTTCGGGATTTGATCATAGTGATAGTGTAGTTATATCTTTCGGGTTTGACAAGCATCGGACAAGCTCTGCAAAATTTTTTTCTTGCAGTGCTTTCATCACTCCTTCTGGACTGAGTAAAAGAAAATTATCAAAACTTTCTGAGTCACCAAAACGCTGTTGCATTCTGCCTATCACCCCGTCAACCAGAGATAACATGGCAT
>JACKFY010000005.1 GCA_020632235.1 Pseudomonadales bacterium
TGCTGCAGCGATTGGACATGACGTAACTCAACAGCCTAAGGAAGACAGCTCACAAGAACAACTAAGAAATATACAAACTGTATTGAATGAACTCACGCAAAAAGTACAAAGACTTATTCAACTCTCATCTGACGTAATAGATAGAAGACCAATGTACAGCCTACTGCGAGAACAAGATGGTAGAGACGAGCGACGTGTTTTTCAGGGTCAGTTGCAAACTGTAACCGACGCCATAGAAAATGATGACTCAGAGCAAATACGACAAGCTATTGGTGATTTTTCACACTGGTATAACGATAGGGCCACACCTCTCATCAATAGGAGAGCAACGTTATTACGTAGATATTTTATGGACAATCCTCCTGATAAACTGAGGGCGCAATACCGATTGTTTCAAGAAATGGAAGATGATATACGAAGCCTTCGGCATTACAGCGATATGTTGTAATCTTCCTGTAACCATCAGCCTGCATACTACTGGGCATGCAGTACCAGCACGTACTTAAAGAGGTGTTTGGCTTTAATAGTTTACGGCACCATCAAGTCGATGTCGTAGAATCAATCTTGGCAGGCAGTGACACCCTGGCCATAATTCCTACGGGTGGAGGGAAATCACTCTGCTACCAACTGCCAGGGCTCGTACTGGACGGTGTTACACTGGTCATCACCCCGCTGATTGCACTCATGGCTGATCAAGTTGGGGCACTGCAAAAAAAAGGAGTGATTGCTGAATACCTTTCCCACACGAAAAGCAACGCAGAGCAAAACAAAGCCATCAAACGTGTGAGAAATAACACACCATCGTTTCTCTACCTTTCACCAGAAAAACTAGCAACAAACGCATTTCAAACACAGCTAACAAAACTACCCATCTCATTGGTAGTGGTAGACGAGGCGCACTGCATCGCCCAGTGGGGTGACACTTTTCGGCCTAGCTACGCCCAGATAGCCAACTCCCTTTCAAGATTGAAAAACAGACCACCCATCATCGCCGTCACCGCCACTGCCACACCCATGGTTGAAACAGCTATTACAAAGAGCCTGCAGCTGCAACACCCAAGTATCTTTCGACATACTGCCGTTCGCAATAACTTGTATCTAGAGGTGGTCGAGTGCAGATCACATAGCCACAAGTTATTTCAGCTCCTGAGCATTATTGTAAGTCACCCTAGAGAAACAGGCATCATCTACTGTGCTACCAGAAAAAAAACCCAGCAGTTGAGCGCCACTCTGCGCACGCTACTAACAGAGAAAGACACTACAGTAGAGTACTTTCACGCAGGGAGAACCAACCAAGAAAAAGAGCTGGTTATGCAGCAGTTTTTGAGCAACAAAGTAAGGGTGCTAACTGCCACCAACGCCTTTGGCATGGGGGTAGACAAACCAGATGTCAGATACGTAGTTCACTTTCAAACACCAGGCAGCATTGAGCAGTACTATCAAGAGGTGGGTCGGGCGGGTAGAGATGGGAATCCTAGTATCTGCACGGTGTTGTATCTGAAAAAAGACGCACGCATTCATCACAGCTTTATCTCTGCTATCAAAGACAAACAGGTGCAAAGTAAAGAAAGCAAAAAACACCAACAACTGCACGACCTACTGCACACAAAGCGGTGTAAAACACAGGTCATTCGTCAATACTTTAGCAAAGAAATAGCGCACCCGTCATGCTGCCTTATCTGCTCTAGCTGCAGAGGTAGTCATCCTCACACCCTACAGATACAACGAGAAATCGAGCACAACAAACAACAGCTGAACCAAATAAAGTGCGCACTCAGCCAAGAAAGAGGTGTTCCTTCAGAGTATGTGCTGCCCAGCCTCTCACTTGTCTTTCTTGCCCTTTTGCAACCACGCACTAAAGAGGTAACAAGAGCAGTTCCTGCCCTAGGAACAGGCTGGGAGAAAGAGTGGTACAATGCTGTTTTGGCACACAGAGAACACAAAGGAGAAGAGTATGTCAACACAGACAACACCCACCCAGCTTACTACTATCAGGCAGCTTGAAGACGAGTACCAAAAAATTAGTGCTTTCTTGAATGAAAAATGGTCGCTCGCTGACAAAGACCACCGTATATTTGCTCGCACCATGAAGATTGTTGAAGAATTAGGCGAGCTCTCAGATGAGATCTTGACCAGCATGAACCTGCAACGAGACACCAAGATCGCCAACTTTAGCAGAGAAAACATCGAAGACGAATTTGCCGATGTGTTAGGTTCGCTCGTACTTTTGGCAGCAGAGCTTGAGATTGACATTGCCGAAGTCATGCAGAGAAAAATTGCCTACACCAGAGACCGCTTTGAGATGGAGTAGTGAAACCCATCTCTCATGCTATCGCTTGAATTCTTCCCTTATAAAGGGAAGAATTTGTAGATCAAAGCACCTGGTGCTGATACAGCTCGCCATCAGCAAAGCCTTTTTTACGATAGTACTCTCGCGTGCCCACAGCCGAGATGACACTTAGTTTCTCAAACCTACACTCCCGAGCTATCTCAGCTGCTTTCTCTATCAGCCGTGTACCTAACCCTAGATGCTGGGCGTTGCCAGTATTTTTTTTGCCCAGCGGCACCAGCTGTCCATACACATGAATTTCTCGAATAACAGCGGCTTTTTCTAGCTCCGAAATAAAACCTGCAATACTTGGGGCGCTCAGGCGTAAAAATCCCAGTAGTTTCTCTTTCCCCAGCTCGTTTTGAGCAACATACTCCAAGAAGTATTCTTGGGACACACTCGTTTCGTACTCAGAGACGCGAAGATCAAGAGTCTGCTGGCCGAACACTTCATTTCGGATCTCCCGGGCTCTAATGTTTGCAGGCTGTATTTTTTGTTTCTCCAGTTCTTGCTCTGCAATCTGGCGAAAGTTGGTTAGCTTGTTACCCACCACGATATCTTGGGAGGGAATGTCGCGGATCACTCTGCTCAATCTACAGTAGTACGGGGTCTGGGCAATACCAAATGACACTACATCGCTCAGCTCATCGTGGGTATAGGGACGCCATAGGTTTTTCTGGTGATAGCCCATCAGCTCGGCGCTCTCCACCAAAGAACACGGGTACAGCTTGAGCTCATCTGGCTTAAAATCGGGGTCAGAAAAGAGGACTGCAAAATCGTCTTTATCTTGCGTGACGCTCGAGCCGTAGAGATTTGCCATCCAGTGAGCGTGAATCTTGAGCCCCGCTTGACGCAACAAGCGGAATGCCCGACGAGTGGCCGCCACGTCGTGACCTCGTTTGTTTTTTGTCAGCACCTCGTCTTGCAGGCTCTGCACGCCAATCTGCGTCTTGGTACAACCTAGCCTACGAATGCGCAGCACCTCTTCCTCTGAAATATTGTCGGGGCGTGTTTCGATCACTAGTCCCACACATCGCACATCCGCCATCTCATTTTTTTTCTGCTCTGCTTCTAGCTCTTGCCAAGAGGCAGATTGTAAAGCATCAACACCGCTCAATTTTTCAGGGGCAACATACAGTTCTGAAACAACGCGATTGTATGATTTGTGCAAGTTACTCCCATGAATAGCAATATCTTCTAGTTGTGATTTGTTGTGCTTCGGATTGCTACTAGCAGCATATTTTTTTGCGTCAGAATATTTTTTTTGTATTTTTTGGTATTTTTTTTCAATAGTTTTTCTACCATCTGCAAAACCAAACTCATTAAGCGCGCGAAAGCACTCTTTCACAAACCAAATTTGGTACTGTTCTGGATAGTACGACCACGTCCCACCCAAGATAATGATCTCTGTTTTGTCTACTCTGTGCCCAATATTGTGGAGTGCTTGTAGCCGATTGTAGGTTTGTAGGTAGGGGTCAAAGTAGTTTCTCTCTGCCCGCTGCGCGCCTGGCTCGTCACTCAAGTAGCTCTTGGGCATTCTGATGTCGTTGGGACAAAAAATACACTTGCCAGGGCAGGGAAATGGCTTGGTGAGCACGGTCACCGGTGCTACTCCAGAAATGGTGCGCGTCGGTTTCATCCGAAGAGCCGCTACTACGTACTGGCTAAACTCTGGTAGACCAAACTGACCAGCGTACTTGCGGTAGAACCCAACCAATGCGTCTTTGGCAAACATGTCGCCATTTTCTTTGGGAAACTTCTTGAGCAGTGCAAAAAATGCTTTTTCATTTTTTGGTGGAGACTCGATCAACTTTTCAAGCAGCGCAACACCCTGCTGCTCATCTGGTGTTAATTTCTGTTTCATGAGCACTAGTATACCCCAGGCTAGAAAACGGTATACTACCCAGTATGACTAGACACACGGTAGAGCGACTCAACCAGCTCAATCAGAATTTTTATCAAACAGTTGGGAGTGATTTCAGCCAAACGAGAAAAAAACACTGGGCAGGGTGGGTCACTTTGACCGATTGTATAAAAAGCGCGCTCAATCAATCGTGCATCTCTGTCTTGGACATTGGCTGCGGCAATGGGCGGTTTTTGTCTTGGCTTACTACAAAAGAAAATACTATCAGCAGATATGTTGGTATCGACACAAACGAAACACTATTGCTTGAGGCAAATCAAGACATGCAAGACACTAACTACTCCCTCGAGTTGCAAAAAAAAGACATTGTAGCTATGTTGGTCGATGAAGCTAGTCTCGGAGTAGGGGAAAAGTATGACGTAGTGGCGCTTTTTGGCATTATGCATCACATTCCGTCGTTTGAGCTGAGAAAACAACTGCTGACAGAGGCTTTCACACATCTGCTTCCTGGCGGGATCATGGTTGTCTCTTTCTGGCAGTTTGCCCGGTTTGAGCGTTTTCAAAACAAACTTATCACTCCAGAGCAAGCTAGTTTTAGAAAAAGCGAGCTAGAAGAACATGATTATTTTTTGGGCTGGGGAGATGAAGGCGCTGTTCGCTACGCTCACTGGGTAGGTGAAAATGAGACAAGCGAGTTGACAAGAGATATCCCGCACAGCAAAGTAGTAAAGACATGGTATGCAGACGGGAAAAATGAGAAGCTAAATTACTATGTAGTGCTGCAAAAACAAAGGTAGTATGTCACTCACCTCATACAAATTTACAATAATTGGTGTTCTCTATCGTCATCTACTCAAACCTATTTTGTTTCTTTTTGACCCTGAGTCCGTACATAACACCATGATCAAAATAGGAGTTTTTCTGGGTAATCACAACTCACTCAAAAAGATAACTTCCTGGGTGTTTGCCTATCACCATCCATCTCTTCAACACACGCACGCAAACATAGTCTTTGAAAATCCTGTTGGTCTCTCGGCGGGCTTTGACTATAACGGACAACTGACTGACATTCTACCTTCACTCGGGTTTGGCTGGCACACTATCGGCACCGTGACCTACCAACCATATAAAGGAAACCAACGCCCTCAACTCATCCGCTTGCCGCACTCGCGCTCAATTTTAGTCAACAAAGGACTCAAAAACTGGGGTGCAGTACGCATTGCCCAAACACTAGAGAAAAAAACACTCACCATACCCACAGGCATCAGCATTGCTGCCACCAACACAGCATACAGCACCACTACAGAGCAATTACTTGACATTCTCTGCTGCTTTCATGTCTTTGAAACATCGCATGTGCAGCACCAGTACTACGAGCTCAACATCAGTTGTCCTAACACTTTTGCCGGAGAGCCATTTACCACACCAGAGCGCCTTGGTCTTCTTCTTGATGTACTTAATCGCTACCAGATCACAAAACCCATATTTATCAAGATGCCGATAGAACTCACAAACAGCGAGGCTAGAAAACTTCTCGATGTCTGCTTGGATCACGACCAAGTAAAAGGCGTCATCTTTGGCAATCTTTCAAAAGATAAAACGAACCCTGCTGTCACACAAAAAGATACAGCTATATGGAAAAAACACCAGGGAAACTTGAGTGGAAAACCTACGTGGCAACGCTCAACTCAGCTTGTTAAGTTAGCCAAAGACTACTGCCAAGGAAAACTGGTTGTTGTGGGAACGGGTGGTGTCTTTACCCCACAAGATGCCCAAGAAAAACTAGGCGCTGGAGCAGACCTTGTGCAGTTAATTACTGGGATGATCTATAACGGACCGCAAGTGGTGGGTGAGATCAACCTTTGTTTATCAAGATAAAAAACTAATTACAATACCAGTTGCTCAATCACATCGCCCACAAAGTACGCCACCAGTGCTGCCACCGAGCCAATGCCAAGAATAACGATACCATTTTTAAACCAATTTCCGCCGATAAAGATCGTTCGTGCACTGCCAACAAGAAAGAGCACAATACCCGTAGCAATGATCGAGAGTGTAAACACAGTATCGACAATAGGTGCGCCCAAAAACAGCGCTACGTAGGGTACAAGAGGAAACGAGCCTGCCACCACAAACGAGACAAACGTAGCCACTCCTGTCTTCCACAACTGACGATCATCCGTTTTTCCGGTTTGTCTCTCGATGTAAGCCTTCTCGGAAATCTCACCTGCATAGTCACCCAAGCCCATTGTCAAGCCATCAGCCAACATGTTGGAGATGCCCAAGATCACCACTACCGAAGCACTCAACCCCACCCCCGCCGCCCCTGCAGCTACCGCAAAGGTAGTGATAATGCCATCATTGGCACCATACACCATTGCTTTGACAAGACTAGGATGAAGTTTCATGTGAGGATATCATAGCAGGGTTGCGCCCAAGTTCACAGAAGACACCTTTTTTGTTACAATAACCATCTTGTAATGCCCCGTCGTCTAATGGCAGGACAGCGGCCTTTGAAGCCGTTAATCTTGGTTCGAATCCAAGCGGGGCATCACTCCACCACCACTCTGCGTGTTGACTGCGACAACCCTGCTGCGAGCAAATTGTAAGGAATATCATCAGCCATCTCTGCCAGAGACACCAAAGAGTTTTTGTCAGCTGGATTGCCAGAGATCACACACACCCTCTGGCCAACCGTGACGTCCGGCACGCTACTCACATCAACTGTCGTAATGTTCATCGAGACTCTGCCCACGATAGGGCAGAACGAATCACCAATCTTGACGAACCCCTTGTTTGACAGCCGTCTATCAACACCATCGTAATAGCCAATCGGCAAAACAGCGATTGTGGTTTTGTTTGTACACACATAGGTGCTGTTGTAGCCCACTGCCTCACCAGCAGATAATGTTTTTACTTGTGCGATAGTACTAAACAATTCGAGTGCTGGCTTTAATTTGATTGGATAATCAGCCGCCGGGGGAATGCCATAGCTTGCCAAGCCCACTCGAGCAAGGTTGCAAACAGCACCAGAAACGTGAGTGAGGCCTGCTGAGGCCGCGATATGCCTCCATCGCGGGTGAATGTTGTGCTGGGCAAGAATGTCTTGAGCCTCTTGAAATTTCTTTATCTGCTGGGTAGTTTTATTGCTTTTAGTGTCATCTGCATCTGAAAAATGAGTACATATGCCAGCGATGTTGTACTCCTCGAGCTTTCCTAGCCCTTCAAGAAAACGAGATAGATCTTTGAGCAACACACCCTCACGATGCATGCCTGTATCAACAAAAAGATGTAGCCCCATCTGGGGTTGGTACTTCTGTAGTGCCTTGATGGTCTCAATATCCCAGACCATCACGTCTGCCTGAATAGGCTTTGTCTGAAAATTTTCTGGGTTAGTGTAGCCACTGATGAGTGGTCTAGTCGTAATACCAGCATTTTGTAACTCGTACGCCTCGTACAAACTATCAACCACAAAAAAAGGTGGAGCTGCAGCATCAAGCACACCGCCAACTTCTTTGAGTCCATGTCCATACGCATTACTCTTGAGCACAGGAGCAATGGCAACTCCTGCTTTATATGAAGAAAGAGCTGTGTAGTTCTCTTGTAGTGCAGATGCAGAAACCTGAATAATATTGAGCGATCTATACTCTATAGGGCGAAATAGTGATAACACAGTGATAATTGTACATCACAGTATTCTATGGCTTTGCAGATACACCTTCCTTAGGTAGGATAGAGAGCAACAATGCCAGATAAATTTCAAGCCACCTGGGTTTCCCACACCTCACTGAGCGACTTTTTACACTGCCCGCGCGCCTATTTTTTGAAAAACGTTTATAAGAACCCTGACACCAACAGAAAAATGCAGATTATGTCACCGGCGCTGGCGCTCGGCCAAGCAGTACACGATACAGTTGAGAGACTGTCTATTCTGCCCGTCCAGCAACGTTTTGCCGTGCCTTTGCTAGAAAAATTTGAAAACTCATGGAAAAAAGTAAGCGGCAAAAAAGGAGGTTTTACTTCTGAATCCCAAGAGCAAACCTACCAAGAGCGCGGTGAGGCAATGATTAGGCGTGTGACAGGGCATCCCGGGCCACTCAAGCGCAAAGCAGTCAAGATTAAAGAAGATTTGCCCTGGTACTGGCTGAGTGAAGAAGACGAAATTATTTTGTGTGGTAAGATCGACTGGCTGGAGTACCTCGAAGAAACAGACAACGTGCACATTATCGACTTTAAAACAGGGAGGTCAAAAGAAAATGAGAGCTCACTCCAGCTACCCATCTATCTACTACTCGCCCAAAACACCCAACAGCGCAGTGTTGCCAAAGCTAGCTATTGGTATCTAGATAGTGATGACGCGCCAACAGAAAAACACCTCCCCAACCCAGAGCAAGCCCACGAAACCATTCTTGAACACGCTAAAAAAATGAAACTAGCCCGCAAGCTGGGTCACTTCAAGTGCCCGACAAACGGCTGCAGACACTGCACGCCCTTTGAGCGGATTTTAAAAGGGGAGGGGGAAAAAGTAGGCGTCAATGACTTTAACCAAGATATCTTTATACTGCCCTTCAAAGAGAGCGAAAAAGAGAGCACTATTCTCTAGTTTTCATCCCCTCTTTTTAAGAGGGGCATCCCTCACCATAAAGTGGTGAGGGGAGGGGTGTTTAGCATTCCCCTTGTAAGAAAGCCCGCCCGAAATGCTTCCTCGACTGAAAGTCGGGATGCACGCAGGGAGTAAAACGACAGAGTCTCCAAAAAAACCCTCACCGAGCGTCACTCTGGAGTAAAGCGATAGAGTCTGCGAGGGGACCGTTCGCATTGTTTCACGTTCATTTCACACAACTTCCTACCAGATCATTACATTGTTTCACCGTGAAACACGGGTATAGGTTTAACAAACTTCTCCACGCAACATACAGTCTAACCTGTCATATCGACCCGTCAGCCGACGGGGAGATATCTAGGTTAGACACAGACGTCTGTACCACTCTCCCCAGCTGACCAAAAAAATACACCTTCAGCGGATGCCTATCCGGCAACGCCTCTGGGTGACACTGAACAGCCAGTACTCTCAAATCATCACTGTCAGGAACAACACTTGTGTAGCCTTCTACCAAGCCATCTTCAGCAACAAGAAACTGCTCTGCATCATCTCTCAAATTCGTCACGGTCTGCCTGTGCATACTATTAACATTCATTTGCAACTCACCATTTTCTCTTTTTCTAATCCACTCTGCATCATACTTCACTGCATTCTCAACCAGCCATGTAGTAAAGTGGGTGTTCGGCAAGACGTCCACCCAGTGAAATTTTTTCTGAAGATCTTCCCATTTTTGGGGTTCTTGGTTGTGTAATTTTTTATCCAGTCCGTCCACGTCGCTAATGTTGTATATCGTGCCACCAAACAACTCCTGCCCCAACCCCTGCGCACCCCGGCAAATAGCAAAAATAGGTATGTCAATCTTCAAAGCTGTCGCAATCAGTCGTTCCTCAAGTTGTGTCCGGGCAAGGTGAAGTGGTTCCCCATTATGCCAATCATGACCGCCTGTTAAAAGTAGCGCCCCTGCATGAGAAAGAACCGTATGCAACTTTTCATCATCTTCTGCCGTCAGAATGCCTGAATGAAGAACAACCCAAGAGAGACTTTCTGCCTCAAGGGCTGTGAGTATCTCATTTCGTACCCAGTTTTGAAATCCACTAGCGTCAACCTTATTTTGATCTAACCGACTACCATCAAGAGCTGTAATAACAACGTACCCAGAAACTTCGCCGCCCAAAGCCTGTTCAAGTGATATCTGCGACATTACTACTCAAAGTAGCGCAGTATTACTGCTTTGGCAAGAGCTTTAACAGCATGTCATCGCTAGAGCTTGCCTCACCTCTGCCATCAGTGTTGCTGGTAGTTACGTAGATAAAGCCATCAGGACCCTGGACAATCTCACGCAGACGCCCCACTGCTGGCGTGAGCAGAGTTGCATGTTCTACCACACTATCTGGATTATCAAGCTCAAGCGTTGCTTTGATGATCTGACTCCCTTTCAGGTTGGCAAATAACACCTCGTCTTTCAGCTCTGCATAGACATCACCCGTGTAGATAATAAGCGAAGCAGGGGCTACCGCCGGAGTAAAGACAAGAAGTGGGTCTCGCATGCCATTTTGCGAGCTGGTGTGAGAGACGACTGGCCAGCCGTAATTTTCACCTTTCACGATGTGGTTCAGCTCATCGCCGCCCAACGGACCATCATTACCCGAAGGGCCGTGCTCAACTGAGTACATTTGCCCAAGTGACGTCCAGTCAAACCCCTGGGGGTTTCGATGACCATAGCTCCAGACTGGGGAAGTAGAGTCAGGATTATCACTAGGAATACTCCCATCTGCAGTGATACGAATAATTTTACCAGCCAATGATGTTGTGTCTTGGGCGAGTGTTTTTTCTCGTGCATCACCAAATGAGGCATACAGCATGCCATCGGGACCAAATCCCAGCTCACACCCAGAGTGATACATGGCAGCTGGCGCATTCTCAAGTAGTGTTCGCTCTATCGTCAGGCTTTCTGCAGAGTAACGCAGTGAAACAATGCGATTGCGCAAGTTTTCGCCGTCTTGGTAGGTATAGCACGCATACAACATACTATTTTGCGTGAAGTCAGGGTCGATCGTCATGCCCATCAGGCCAGACTCGCTCTCACTTGTTACGGGCAGTGTTATGAGTGGCTCGCTGACACTACCACCCCGAATAGCCCGAATACTGCCAGGGCGTTCTGCCACCAAGATCGTCTCTGTCTCATCTGGGATAAACACAACGCTCCACGGCACAGTAAGGTTTTTGGCAACTACTTCCCAAGAATACTCGGCTGCAACGCTCGTCAAGCGCTCGCCACTACTCGTGGCACTAGGAGAGTCTGGAGTTGAAAGGGTAACATCGGGTGAAGGAAGAGGCGAGAGAGCATCATTACTCTGACCAACCGCCAGATACCGATACAACCACACCCCAGCAACAATCAAAATTATCAGGAAAAGAATAAAAAGTAATCGCTTCATGCTGGGTCTATTGTAGCATGAGTGTGAATAGAGATTGTGCCAAGCTGAGGAGTCGAACCTCAATCTCATGTTTTTCAGACACGCGCCGTGACCACCTTGGCTAGCTTGGCATATACTTCTCGTCCTCATCGTCTGTGGACGCTGAGGGACTCCCCGACGTGCTGATCGGGGCAGGCTTCTCGCCCTCATCGTCTGTGGACGCTGAGGGACTCCCCGACGTGCTGATCGGGGCAGGCTTCTCGCCCTCATCGTCTGTGGACGCTGAGGGACTCGAACCCCCGACTTCCTCGGTGTAAACGAGGCGCTCTAAACCAACTGAGCTAAGCGTCCTTTTTTCGTATTCTACTACACATATGCACATTATAGTGCGCCAAGATGAGGGTCCACCTCAATCGTATCGGGGCATACACTTCTCGCCTTTTTTATTGCACATTGTGCCCAGGAGAGGGCTCGAACCTCCACGCGATATTCGCACAGCCCCCTCAAGACTGCGTGTCTACCAGTTCCACCACCTGGGCATTAGAAATGCATCGATGTTTTTTTAAGTAGCAACAAAGCACTGAGCGAGAAACGGGATTCGAACCCGCGACCTCTTCCTTGGCAAGGAAGCGCTCTAGCCAGCTGAGCTATTCTCGCGTAAACCAGAGTTCGTATTGTACGCACTCAGACTGCTTTAGACAAGACGCTGTCAGGTTTGTATACTACCTGCATCAGCATGAGCGAAAACTACCTACAATCCTCAGATTTTCGGCGTGCGCGAAGCCAAGCAACCGATACTGTTTTGAAGAAAGTATTTGGTGTAGTTTCCTATGCTGTGACCGAAGGTGTGAAGTTCATGCAAAATATGGTCAAAATGATGGTAGGAAGATAAGTGCCAGAGTGCTGGAATTGGTAGACAGGCTAGTTTCAGGTACTAGTGTCCGCAAGGGTGTAAGGGTTCGAGTCCCTTCTCTGGCACAGATTACTTCCTCACAAAGCTATAAGGCAGTGACTTTGAAAACTTTCGATACAACGCCTCGATGATCACATCGCGCGCCTCATCTACCTTAAAGTACTGGGTGTTGATCGTAATGTCATACGCATTTTTCTTGCTAATATCATGGTTAAAGTACTGACGCACAAACTCAGCCCTGTCTTTTTCCACTGCGGCAATCAGCTTCTTGGCAGCTGGTTTTTTTAGCCCCTCAAAATCCATCGCCCGCCCCACCCGCACATCGTAGGGAGCAGAGATATTTACGTGTAGCCCCTTGGCAAACGGGGTAATGAAGTTGGCGCCTCTGCCCAAAATAACGCAGTAACCAGAATGCGCATAGCTCAATGTGACGCGAATGAGCTCTGAGATATAGCTTTCGTCTGTGATGTACTCGCTGTTTAAAATAGAGTGAATGACGTCTTCGATATTTGATCTACTTTTCTCGTCCACAGCCTGAATGATTGCTTTGCGCTTCTTGGTTGACTTGGCTATTTCATCGATAATTTGATCATCCACAAACTCAAACCCCAGCTTTTCTGCTACCGCTTTTGCAATTGGCGCCCCACCACTACCCGGCTCACGAGCGATGGTAACGAACGGCTTCACGGGGTCGGTAGGGCGGACAAAAGAGGACGACTGCAAACGAAAACGGGTGAGTACTTTATTTACCAGTGGATGGTAGCTCACCGACATGTGGTGCTAGTATACCCGAGGTTTGGGAAAAGGGAAGGGAAGAAAAGGGGTGCTGTGGTATTTTCTTGACAAGACAATCTATACTACTAAAAAGCTATGACAGGACATACAAGAAAAGAGAACGCTGATTATCTTAAACTTATTGTGCTTTTAAGGCTATATAAAAAATCTAGGGTACTCGTTGGGTGGCAATCTGTCATGATGACTGCATGAAAAAAGATGTCCAAGGTGTAGAGGAACCCATATTAATAACATTGGTTTTCCATCAGGGCGTAGAAAGTACCTCTGCCGTGACTGCAAGAAGCGCTTCCAACATAAGAAACGCCATCCACGCTCAACAGTAATCACTTCACTTTGGGATGAATATGTCTGGGGCAAACAAACTATCAGACAACTAGCATATTCTCTTGGTGTGAGTCATACGACAGTGAAGGCACTTCTAGATAAGTACGCACCACCCCAAACACAACCGTATCAAGAGCTAGTTCCTCAACAAACAACACTCGTCATTGATGCTTATTTTCGCTCTCGTGGTGATGGCACACTCATCTTTCGTTCACCAGAGATTGGTCGTAACTTACTATGGTTTGACATACGCTATGAAACAGTACATGAGTATTTGCGAGGCGTAGACGTACTTCAACACGTAGGTTGGGAAATAGCTGGTTTTACTGTAGATGGTCGCAGAGGCGTCATTGCTGCATTGAGCAGGATAGCAGCAGTACAACACTGCCAATTTCATCAAGCACAGACTATTCGTAGGTATCTAACGATGGCGCCTCAACTACCAGCAGCTCAAGAACTAAAAGCAGTAGTTGCTCTACTCACAATCACTAACCGACAATCATTTGAAGCACAGCTTTTAGCATGGTATGAGAAATGGCACACTACACTCAAGCAACGCACGTATCACCCAAGTGGTGCATGGAGCTATACGCACCAACGATTGCGTCGTGCCTATCGTAGTGTGCACACAAACCTACCACACCTATTTACCTATCAAGAACACCTAGCAATCCCCAACACAACCAATAGCTTGGATGGATCAATAAGTCATGTACGCACCATGCACCGAGTGCATCAAGGTCTACAATTACGACAAAGACGTAAAGTTACAGATACACTCTTGAGGGGAAAATACCCTAAAAAATTGTATTAGGCCCCAATATAAGTTTATCGTATTTATTTGCAAACGCTAGCTGGGACTTCCCGATTCACTAATCGGGACAGGCTTCTCGCCCCACCTCAGCCTGCCCCGATGCATCGGGGTGAGCCAGCTGGGACTCGAACCCAGGACACGTTGCTTAAGAGGCAACTGCTCTAACCAACTGAGCTACTGGCCCTTATTTCTTACTTTCCATACTCATTGTAGCCAAAAAGCAAACTGACCTACCTCACTTCGTGGGTAGGCCCGCCTGCAACAGCTGTCCGTCAGCTGACGGATCAGCGAGCAGGTGCGCTACTGGCCCTCACTTCTCTCAGCGTACGCCAGGAGGGATTCGAACCCCCGACACCCGGTTCCGAAGACCGGTGCTCTAATCCGCTGAGCTACTGGCGCACTAAAGATAGAAGGGATTATACCAGGAAATATACAACTATCAGAAGTTACAGTTTCTCTCCCCCCGAGACTGGCGCGACAATCTTTCTCACCGCCTCGCCCTGGCTGGTCAGCTCGCCACTCTCATCAAGCATGCTAAAGCCTGCAAACGGCCCTGGCGCACCCTGCAGTATAAATGGCGTCACCGCTATCACTCGGCTGTCAGACCACACGTGTTGCATGGCGTACTCGTAGTAGCTCTCTAGCCAGGGGAAAAGAGCACCATTGTCACGCCAGCCAGTCTCGGTAATCATCACGTGCAGGTCTCTACCAGTCAATTCTTTCAGCAATGCTAACTCTGCCGTAAACCCTCGCACACTATTTTTACCCACTCTTTCAGGAGAAGCAGTAAAACCAGGGTTGGGGTAGGAATGAGAATTCCACACATCAATCAGCTGAAGTACCTCGGGGTTGTAGGCTTGCATTTGGCGCAAAAAAGAAAACGCCTCCATCGTCACCACGCTGTTTGGCGCATCAAGATCCATCGCAGCTGGGAGCACCACAAAGTCAGCACTTTCCGAGTGTGCCCAGTTGGTAGCAAACTCCAAAATATCACTGTACCCAGCAGGGTCGAGTGTACCACCCCACTCGGCAGCATGATTGACCTCGTTGTACACGATAATGTAGCGCTCACCACCTGGCCACACAAGCGCATCAAGTGACGAGATCTGATCTGCCACCTGTTTTTGTGTTGGTACAGCCCATACGCCATCATGAAACTCTGTGGTTAAGCGCACAATAGGAGTGATACCCAAGCGCCCACACTCTTCAAAAAATGTCTGCCAACGCCAAGGATCTTTCATGTCAGCATACGAATACGGAATAGTCACGTAGCTGGAGGTACTCACGTCGTCATCATCTATAAAAGCAACCGCTTTTGCTAGTTCATCGGTACGCAAGATATGCACCCCAAGATCAGAGCGCGTGGCAGCCTGCGACTGGCCAGCAGAAAAGAAAAGAGAAAAGCCAAGTAGTAGGGCAACAACGCTTTGTTTCATACTGTTTTGCAGTATAACAAAAAAGGATTGATTTGTCAATATTATTATAGTAATTATGCTGGTTTACCAAGCTGTTTTGACGCGACAAAGTTGCACATATGGTAAAGTAACAACATGAAGCATGCCCTACTCACCACTACTTGGTGGATTGCTGCGATCTACACCGCACTTGGTTTGTCTCTGGCACTGTACTACCTTCCCACTCATGATAAAACCGCCACCCAAGTACTTGCCATACATCAAAGCCAAGTAGAGCAAAATAGTAGCACCACATTTGAAACCGATGATGCCAGGGCGCTGATTGTCGCCAACTTTCTAGAGCGATACAACTCTCCCCTCAGGCCATACAATCACTATGGAGCAGTCATTGTGGAAATTGCCGACAGACACAACATAGACTTTCGCCTGCTGCCAGCTATTGCCATGCAAGAAAGCAGTCTGTGTAAAGCTACTCCTCCAGGTTCATACAACTGCCTCGGCTTTGGCGTCCATAGTCAGGGCACGCTCGGGTTTGACTCCTACGAAGCAGGGTTTGAACGGGCAGCCAGAGAGCTCAAGGCCAACTACATCGACATTGGCCTGGTCACCCCAGAGCAAATCATGACCAAGTACACCCCGAGCAGTAACGGCAGCTGGGCCAGCAGCGTCAACCAATGGATGGCAGAGATGCGTTATGATGATCGCACCAAAGGCAGAACGCACAAAACAAATGCTGATTTGTTAGAGTTTGTAGAATAAATACTCTCTTTGACCCCTATTGACAATCTTATAACTTTTTGTTATTATGTTCCTACCTCAGAAGGTTTTCCTCACCGGGAATACGTTCTGAGACATCCCTCACTTTTTTTTCTGTCCAAAAAGCTGGATAAAAAGGTGAGGGATTTTTTTTATTGTGCCACGGGAGGGACTCGAACCCTCACGTCTTGCGACACACGATTCTAAGTCGTGCTTGTCTACCAATTCCAACACCGTGGCATATCTAGATGCAAGGTATAGTATACCGCATAACAACCACTCACATGCAAGCCTATACCCTACAGACAAACACTCGCTCACGCAGCATTCGCCTCAAGGTCAACGACAGTGGAGAGGTAGTAGTCACCGCCCACCCTCGTACGCCAGAACACGCTATCAAAAAGTTTGTTGCTGCTCAACAGTCCTGGATACAACGCCAGCAAGCAAAGCAACAAAGACGAACGCCGTTCGAGACACAACATGCTATTTTACTATTTGGAAGAACATATCAAAAAAAACGTGCCTACCTTGAAAAAGTGCCTATCGGTATACACATTCAGGGCAGTACATTACTCTGCAACACAATGGAGCCTCCAACGTCTCAGGCTTGGAGCGGAGTAGAAAAAAAACAATTACAGCGCTTTCTCAAGCACACCGCCAGCGCCTATATCACGCCCAAAACAAAAGAGTTGGCAGAAAACATGAACGCCTCATACACACGCATTGTCTTCAAAGATCTTTCCAGCAGATGGGGTAGTTGTAGTAGCAAAGGTAATCTTAACTTTAACTGGCGCCTCGTGCACCTGCCACCACCCATTATTGATTACGTAATCGTGCACGAGCTGGCACACCTCACGCACATGAATCACTCCCCGTCGTTCTGGCGGTTGGTGAGGGAGTACTGCCCAGGATACAAAAGCAGAGTTAGAGATTTGAAAGGGTATCGGTTTGGGTGAGGAAGCTCTGCGTGTATACTCATATTTATGCTCACCATCCTCCACGGCGAACACATTGGCAACTCGCGAACAAAGCTCCAAGAGCTGATTGACCAAGCTCGCAAAAACAATACAACACTAGAGCGTCTTGAGGCAAAGCAACTCTCGGTGGCCGAGCTAGAACAGGCCTTAGGCAGCACCAGCCTCTTTGGAGGCAATACACTTTGTATCATCGAAGGCTTGCACTCACTGCCCAGATCAAAGAAAAAAACACAGCTGATAACAATGATTGCAGGGGCAGATGTGCCTGTTGTGTTGTGGGAAAAACGCGCCCTCACCAACACCATGCTCAAGCAATTTTCCACAGCAAAAGTGGAAGAATTCAAGCTCAGCAAAGCACTCTTTTCATGGCTAGACATGATCGGGCAAAAACCATTACCTACAACACTAGCTAAGTACCACGAAGCGCTGTCGCAAGAAGATGAGTATTTTTGTTTTGTCATGTTCATCAGGCAAATACGATTGCTTATTCAGGCAAAAGATGGGGCTAAGATAACTGGCCCGCCATTTATGGTCGCAAAAATAACCAAACAAGCTGCTCATTTTTCAAAAAAACAGTTGCTAGAAATACACGGCGCACTTTCAGAGCTTGACCTTGCAGGCAAGACTTCCGCACTCGTACTACCACTTTCTAGTGAGCTTGACCTTTTACAAATCAAACTGTACAGTCAAAAATAGCCCACTCGTACCAACTCTGAGAAAGCAGCTTTCAATCGCTCTTACCTCAAGAAAGGACTAGATGAGAATCGACCCTTCTATTTTTAAGTCATACGACATCCGCGGGGTGTACGGCGAAAGCCTGTTTAATGAAACTGCCCAACAAATAGCGCGTGCCTTTACCAAAGTTGTCACACCCACCACAGTTATTGTCGGCAGAGACGGGCGTGTCTCTGGGTCAGCACTACAACAACACCTGGTTAACACTTTTCTTGATCTGGGCGTGAATATAATTGACATCGGTCAGGTCAGCACCGACATGTACTACTACGCCTGTGCTGTCAAAGAGCTGCCCGGCCTAATGGTAACGGCCTCCCACAACCCAGAAGAGTACAACGGCTTTAAGATGGTGCGCAAAATTCCTCAACTTCTATCTGGCGACGATGGTATTAGCGAGATGCTTGAAGCTATTCAAACTGATGACTTGCCAAGTAGTAGTGGCACAAAGGGTACACTCACTACCTGGGATACTATGGATGAGTTCGTTGCCTTTATTCTCTCACTCGTTGATACTAGTAACTTCAAACCGTTCAAGATTGCAATCGATACGGGCAACGGCATGGTGGGGCCAATTCTAAGAAAGCTGTTGCCACAGATTCCCCAACTAGAAGTAACTGAGATGTACTGGGACGTTGATGGCACCTTTCCCAATCACGGCGGAGACCCTCTCAAAAAAGAAAATAGGCAAGAACTGGAAGAAACAGTAGTTGCAAAACATCTGGACCTGGGGTTTGCCTTTGACCCCGATGGTGATCGGTTTTTTACCATTGATAGTAAAGGAAGGTTTGTCTCGGGGGATTTTATGACTTCAATTCTGAGCACCTACTTTCTGCAGGAACACCCCGGTGCAACCATCATCTACGATATTCGCGCCTCAAAAGCAGTGCCTGCCGCCATCGCTGCAGCAGGTGGTACCCCGTTGTTTAATAAAGTAGGACATTCTCATATTAAAAAACGCATGGATGAGACAGGGGCGGTATTTGCCGGCGAGGTGACCGGGCACTACTACTTTAAGGACTTTTTCCTAGTGGATACGGGTATTGTCTCGATGTTGTACGTGCTAGAGTACCTTTCATCAACCGATCAAACCCTAGCAGAAATTGTGGATGCAATGAGTCAGCAGTACCATATTTCAGGTGAGATCAATAGCTCGGTAGCCAGTGTGCCAGATAAAATACAAGAAATAAAAACCAAGTACGCGCCGATGGCAGATGAAGTGATCGAGGTTGACGGCATCACCTGCGAGTTTGATGACTGGCGGTTTAACGTGCGCGGCTCTAACACCGAGCCACTCATAAGGCTCAACCTAGAGGCAGATACAGCAGAGCTGATGGAGGAGAAAAAAGAGGAGTTGCTAGCAGTAATACGAAAGTAGAGGTTGTTTTATGACACTCCAACCGAGCTCTAGCCCCTTGTTATCCTCACTGCTGTTTTTAGCATCAAACCCTGTTCACTATTATTTGGGCAACACTCACTCTTGGCCTCATGATTGGTGGAGGAACGTTTGTAATTACCAAAGACGTGTTGCTTTCGTTTTCCATGTTCTTTGTCCCAGCGCTCTGCTACCTGGTGTTCGTGACTGTTGATACAAAAAAATATGGAGCAGGCAGCTCCATGACACTTGGCGACACCACTCTGACCCTTACTATTGATACCATCAAACAGTCTGGAAAAGAAACCATTCCACTCTCCCAGGTTGATACTGCATTCATAACCCAAGGCTTAAGTGAAAAACCACTTGGGTACTGCACAACAGTCATTAATAGTCAGACAGGACAGAGACTGTTGCGCTATACAAAACCAGAAAAAGCGCGCGCATTCATTGATGAAGTTGCCGCCCGCCATAGCGTGATTGTACAAGAAAAACAATACTAGCCGTGAAACGATGCCATTTCACAGGCAGCAGATCTGTGAAATACTGTGAAACAGCGTGAAACAACTTGTTTCACAAAAAAAGGTAGTAAGAAAAGATCATGCAACAAACCCTCCACTGACCCGCTCCCCTTATACTTGACACTAATTGTAATTAAAATAGTTGTCAGAAAGGGGGCAAAGTGGCAGGAATTTCTAAAGATATTAAGGCCGAAATCATAGCCAAGGTAAAGGCAGGGCAAAAAGTGGCGGATTTAGCCAAGGCGTATGGAATTAGCACTAAAACCATCTATAACTGGCTGCGAGGTCAAGTAAAAGAGCAGGTGTCTTGGCGGGAATACAAACGGGTAATGAAGGAAAACCAACAACTTAAGCAAATACTTGGAGTTCTCACACTCGAACTAGAGAAGTTAAAAAAAAGAACAGAAACTAGTACATTACTTTTGGAAGCACTGCCACATCTGGATAAAACTCTCTTGGCGGATGCTCTTGGTATTTCTAGGTAGTGGTTGTACAAAACAGATTTTATTCAGGTAGAAAAAGACAAGCAGTTAAAGCAACAAATTGAGGAGGTGTAGAGTTCTCACCAGAGCAAAGCCAGTTATGGCTACCGCAGGTTAGCAATTGAACTAGGAGTTGGTAAGAAGCGAATTCGCAGATGTATGAAGAAATATGGCTTGAGGCCATACAAAAGAAAAGCCAGATGGCGAAAAAGAAGAGATGAACAAAGAAAGCCAGTAGCTTTTGCAAACGAGATTAAAAACCAGTGTCCACTAGTACCCAACCACACTTGGGCTGGAGATTTTACATACTTGCCATTTAAGGGCAAGTTTATCTACCTAGCTACTTTCATGGATATTTTTACCAGAGAGATAGTGGCTTGGCAAATATCCGATAGACATGACAAAACATTGGTTATGCAAGCCTTTTTAGATGGCTTAGTTAACCGAGACTTCCAGAAACCAATATACATCCACTCTGACCAAGGAGCAGAATATTGTTCCCAAGATTACACTGACTTAGTGAAGAATTTTGGGGTTACAATTTCCATGAGTACCAAGGCTTCTCCCTGGGAAAATGGTTACCAAGAATCCTTTTACAACAACTTTAAAACTGACTTAGGCCTTGAGTTTGACCGCTTCGACGATGAAGGGCACTTTCTGGAAGCAATACACCACACCCTTTAGAGCTACAACCATGAAAGAATTCACTCTGCCTTGAAAATGCCACCCTCCAGATTCCATGCCAAGTATTTACAATCCGTGTCTACGAAAAGGGGCGCTTGACATTTCCCAGGGTTCTCGTCTGAAGCTGTTGGTTTTCTGTCATCTATACAACCAGTGTACATAACACTATTGCATTGGTACAAACGGTTCTGAGCATGAAACCATTATCACGATCTTGCAGTCGGAGATTTAAGGAAGGAAGCTCGCATTGTTTCTGCATTCATGTATATGCTGATAAAAACGTGAGTGAATAGTATCATAATACTAAATGTCATCGTCATCCTCTACAGAAGTAACTGAAGTTGCAACCAAACCCTCGTTATCAGAAGCGCGCACAGACATCCTCTCGCTCTATAGCCCTGAAGAAGAGCTGGGTCAACTGCAGCGTGTAGCAGAAAAACTTGGTTTTCCCATTCAAATTTTTGAAATTAGAGATGCAGAACACGGGCTGGGATATGCAGTATTTCCAAAAGATACAAAACAACAAGCTAATATCATAGCTGGTGCTCCTTGGATAGTGATGGACTTTGACGACACTATTGGGAGAAGCTCTATGACCAAGGCGCGCGCCAGAGAAAAACTTATCTCACAACTTGGGTTAGATGAAGAAATTGTCAAGTTTTGTGACAAAATAGCACGTTGTCGTTTTGCAGACGAGCATGGTAGTCAATATTATGCTGAACTAGAAATGCGCCTCCTCACTTTTGCGCATGAAAAAGAACTTGATAATTCCCAAGAGTCGAGACAAAGAATTGAAGGCTATCTACAATTTCTCCTTACCCAACATCACTCGATGATGGGTATCTTAAACTATGTTGCTGTACATCCAACGATTCACCAGATATTTCAGGAAGAGCGTTTCAGCGTAGAGCAGTATCCTGCAGCCGAGACCATACTCTCTACACTGCGTGGCTCTGACGGCATCGTGTCAAACATGTTTGTACTCACGTATGGTGACCCAGCGTTTCAGCTAGAAAAAACCATTCATCTACTCAAAAAAGGCAGTGTGCAGGGTATTTTCCTTACAAAAGCAAAGAAAGGTCCATTTCTAGAAGCCTTGATCGAGAGAAATCCTTTTCAAGATGTCGGCATAACCTACACCGAACATAGTGAATCACACGATGGCATTCAGCCCGCAAGAGACCAAAGCGCCATTATTGTTATCGACGATGATCCGCATCAAGTGGCAAGTCTTGAAGAAACGAGAAAAAAATTAGAACTGTTTTCACTCGCCATTCTCAGAGCCAGTCACGCCGAACACAAGCGCTTTGCCGTTCAAACCCCAGGCGGAGAACAGGTGGGAGAGATAAGCCTCGAATCAAGCTCGCCTGATGAGCAAGTACTTGATGCGCGGATATTGAAACAAAAAGCAATACGACTAGCACTTGAAAAAAGCTTTCTGGATGGATTTCGCTTATATCTAGAAGAAATGAATGATATGCCTCTATTCCCTCAGATTAATCGAGTGATACGACGCGCGTTCTTAGCATATAATCCAAGTCAAGCGATACGTGATTTTTTACGCTATGTTGCTAGCCTTCATAATGATGATTACTTGAGGGTAGTGGAGAAGGCAATACGCGAATACTCCGCACACATTATTTTATTAGAACATGATCTTAGTATAGAAGAGTTTTCAGGCGAGGATTGGGGAAATAATCAGTATTATAAAGAATATATGTTGAGCCTGAGAGCTAAAATGATAGACATTCATAGTAAGTGGGTGATTAGCAACATTACATCTCATTAAGGTATACTACCCTCACTATGACCAAGCCTACCATTCTCATCATCGCAGGCGGCAAAAACTCTCGGTTTTTCCCACTCAACACCTATACCCACAAGGGGTTTATCGAGCTTTTGGGCAAACCACTCATCGTCCGCGCACTAGAAGACTTAGAGCAGCACGGCTTTACCCAGATAATCTTGGTAGTCTCGCAAAAAGACAATAGGCCAAAAAAAATACGGCAGTGGCAAGAGCAGTACGACCTCACACTAGACATCAGGCTGGTGCTGCAGCCAGAGGCCCACGGCCAGGGCAACGCTATTCTGCACGGTGCAGAGTGTATTGATGGCGACTTTATCCTTGCCAGCCCCTACTACACCAACATGGGCGAGCTGGCAGCCAAATTATGGCAAAAAAAACAAGAAAGCGGGGCAGACTGTGTGCTGTTATCCTCACCTTCTAAAAATCCAGCGCTTGAAGGCATCTTGAGCATTGAAGGCGATCGGGTTACAGGAGTAATTGAGAAACCAGCCCCAGGCGCCGAGCCTTCAAAGATCAAAGTACGGAGCGTCTACCTGTTTGACCAGAGTTTTCTGAAAGTACTTAAAGAAACAAACCAAGAGGAGTACTCGCTCGAGGCTGCCTATGACACCCACTGCAAAACCGCTTTTTATACACACGTCGAAACAACGGCTAGCCTACCGTCACTCAAGTACTCATGGCATCTGTTTGATATGTTTCAGGCATTGATGAAAGCAGAAACCACTCACATCAGCGAGCACGCCCAGATTGCAGAAAGCGCCGAGATTGACGACAGTAATGGACCTGTGATCGTTGCAGATGGTGCACGCGTGCTCTCGTTTGCCAAGTTGGTTGGGCCATGCTACATAGGGAAAAACACGCTCGTCGGTGACTACACTTTGGTACGCGAAGGGTCATTGGAAGAAGGCGCTGTGGCTGGCTCAAACACCGAGGTTGCCCGCTCCATTTTACTAAGTGGTGCCACCATTCACTATGGTTATCTGGCGGACTCTATTGTGGGGCAAAACAGCAAGGTTGGGGCAGGGCTTATCACTGCCAACAAGCGCCTCGACAGGGCGGTGATCAAAACAAAACTCAAGGGCACCATGATAGAGATGGGTACAAACAGAGCGGGTGTGATTACGGGGGAAGATAGCGCACTTGGCATCAGGGTGAGCACTATGCCAGGGGTGCTGATTGGTGCGCACGCACAGGTGCTGCCAGGTACAACAGTAGAGAAAAATATCGAGCATGCTTGAGTAGAGAGACTCTATCACTTCGTTCCAGAGTGACGAAAGGGAAGATGTGCTACCATGCATCTATGCAACCAGATCTACAGAGCTACCAGGCCATCCTCTTTGACATCGATAACACCCTGACCAATAGCAACAGAGAAATATCACCTAGAGTGGCGAGGGCGCTCCAGATGCTTGATGGGCGAGGTATAACTATTGGCGTCTGTACCGCCAGAGATCGCGCAGCGTTTGCTAGCTATGCCAGCCAATTTTTCCCCCAAAAAGCACTACATGTTTTGTCAAATGGGGCTCAAATCATGCGGGGCTCTGGGGAAGTACTAGAGCAGCACCTTATCCCTGAAAAAACAATACAAACAGTCTGCACCGTGCTACTCCAACAAAAAGCAGAAATTATCGTAACAGGAGCAAAATATGTCTATGCTACGCCAGAAATATACTCAAATATACAACATCATCCATGGCACATTCCGGTAAAGCCACTTGTCCAACTTGAAGACTGGGTGGCAACTGCCATCGTTGTCTACAAATTAACACCACAAAGCGTCTCTGTTATCAAAGAACAACCAGGAATTTCTTTCATTCATTATGATAAAGGAGTCCATCAAAATATCGATATTATGGCAGCTGGAGTGAATAAAGGGACTGGCGTCAAGCAGTGGAGCAACCACACCAGCATACCACCCGAGAACATTATCGGCATTGGTGATGGCCAGAATGACTTTGAGTTTTTACGCACCGTAGGCTACAGTGTAGCTATGGGAAATGCACACCCAGAGATCAAACAGCAAGCCGATAAAGTGATCGGGCACACCGACGAAGACGGGCTGGCTCTTTTTTTGGAAGAAGTACTAGATGCATACATACAGAGTACCAAGTAACACTGTGAAAGAAACATATGTCATCCATTCTTGACTCTAGAACAGACATTGCAAAACTTGACACACAAAACATGCTTGGCTCTATTGAGTCTCTGGGCAAGCAAGTGGCTCATGCCTGGAGTGATGTACAAAAAGTTACCTACATACCAACGAATGAAATACAAAATATCGTGGTAGCTGGCATGGGTGGCTCGGCACTGGGGGCAGATGTGATCAAACACTTGTTTAAGGAAGTGTTGGCAGTCCCGTTTGACTTTGTCAACAGCTACACACTACCAGAGTATGTGAATGAACACTCGCTGGTCATCCTGTCCAGCTACAGCGGCACAACAGAAGAAGTGCTCTCGTGCGCCGCCCAGGCACAAGAAAAAAACGCCCAAATTATGATTATCGCGGCAGCTGGCGACCTTGAGACACTTGCTAAACAACACACCTACCCATTTTATAAAGTCATCCCCACCCACAACCCGTCGAACCAGCCTAGAATGGCCATTGGCTACGCGGTGTTTGGTTTGATCGGCTTGCTCTCGGCAGCCGGGATGCTGGTGCTCTCAAAAGAAGACATTGACGGGGTGGTAGCCACCATTGACCAAGTAGTGAGTGAGAACACAGTCGAGGTGCCCCAAGAAAGCGCGCCCGCCAAGGCGCTTGCCTTTAGCATGATAGACAGAAACCCCATGCTTGTCAGCGCTGATTTTCTAGCAGGCGCACTCCACGTGGCCTCCAACCAACACAATGAAAATGCAAAAGCGCTGGTAGACTACAAACTGGTGCCAGAAATCAACCACCACCTGATGGAAGGTTTGCGTTTTCCCAAAAGTAATACTTCCAGCCATTTTTTTGTTTTTGTCAACTCCCGGTTGTTTGCGCCAAAACTGCAAGCCCGCATGGCCATCACCCAAAAAATAGTCGCCAGCCAAGACATCGAGGCAATGGAGCTAACCCTCCAGGCGCCCACCAAACTCCAGCAGGTGTTTGAGCTGATCACGCTTTTTGCCTTTTCTAGTTTTTACCTGAGTATGCTGGAGGGCATCGACCCCAGCCCTATTCCCTACGTTGACCAGTTTAAGGAAGAATTGCAGAAGTACCCTGTGTAAAACAACACACTCCCTGTTCAATTCCATCTCTCTTTGCGCTATCATGATGCTGTGAGTGTGCCTGCCCTTATCACCAGCGACCAGTTGTTTTCCCACCCTGTGTTTGCTATAGGAACGCCAGCCAAAGAGCTATCAAAGCTCATCGAGCGCCAGCTACCCGTCGCCCCGTGCGCCGTGATCCCTGCCCAGACTGTCAGCTCGGTGGAAAATAAAGCGCTACCCAGCTCACTCCAGACACAGCTCTTTCACTGGTATGAACAACAAGTCAAAAATGGAGTGTGCGCTGTTTCACTCTCGACCAGAGAAAGCCCGCAACGTCAACATGTTCAGGTTGTCAAAGGAGACTCGGCGATGCTAGGAGTGATAACCCAACGTATTGCTGCGCAAGACAAAGATGATGCGCCAGTTGCTGTCTTGATACAATCTCTGCCAGCCAACTCTGCTGGGCTCAAATCATACTCACATCACCAAGGTGCTCGGAGTAAAACAGAGGTGGTAATTTCATACACAAACCAAGGAAAAACAGCCGATGCCATTGTGGTTGACACACAAAGCGGTCATGTTGCGCATGCGAAAGAGCAGGTACTTCCTTGCAATCCAGACCAACTTCAGAAAATTGCCCACTACACTAAACGAATAAAACAGCTCTTTATCCATGAGATAGAGGTGAGCTGGGCCATCACAAAACAAGATGTGCTGTGTATAGAAGTTGTGCCATTTGAACCAGAAACTCAGGTGTTACGCACAAAAACCAAACTTTACACAGTATTAAAACTAAGAGACTCCCTAACCAAACTAACAAGCACACAAACAGGCATTATGCTTGCTCATCCCAACTGCCAAGCTCACATCAGTAATGCGAGAGCACACGAACGCCTCAGCGCTTTTTCTCGACTGTGCCAGCAACTGCCCAGCGGGGAGTGCGTCTACACTTCACTTCTTGACCACACAACACCAGTAGAAACCCTTAGTAAGATTATCACGACCGAACATGAGGCATTGCAGGCGCTCGGCACATCTCTGCCGCACACCATCGTGTACGCGCTACCTAGCAAAGCGCTACCAGCGTGGCACACAGTAGTAAAAAAAGACACTCCTGGCTACACCCTATGGCGCAGCATCACGGCTCCTGCTGATTGTTTAATGGGTAATCACAACGAAGAAGAGAGCGCGGCACAAGGAGCACTGGTTGATGCACATGCTCTTTCACTGCATGCACACGGACTACGGCCAGGAGACCACCACACTACCGATAGTGAAGTAGTAGAGCGACTTCTTGACCTCCTGCAGATGACAAGAAAACCAAACGCCATCGTCCTCAGCATGGCAGAGCCACAACCAGAGTTACTCTCGTACAGTGTGAGAAACAAGTTAGCAGGCGTTGTGGTACCAGACGAAGCGCTCGCTTTCACAAGCACACTACTCAAACACGAAGAGGAGAGGCAGTAATGGCCAGTATTCAAGGTGTGTATGCCAGAGAAATACTTGACTCGCGCGGTTGGCCAACGCTTGAGTGTACTGTTTGGCTTGATACCGGTGTGAGTGTGAGCACCAGCGTCCCGTCGGGCACCTCGGTGGGCAAGTACGAGGCCAAAGAACTGCGCGATAACGATCAAAGCCGCATGTTGGGCAAAGGGGTGCTGGCAGCCGCCAACCTCATCAACACCACCATCTCGCCACAACTGGTTGGCCGCGATCCACTCGACCAACACGGCATAGACCAGCTCCTTTTGGAGCTCGACGGCACCAAAGACAAGCAAAAGCTGGGCGCTAACACCACCCTTGCCGTCTCACAAGCAGTCTGCCGGGCAGGAGCAGCTGTGCAAAACCAAGCCCTCTACCACTACATTCAGTCGCGCTATCAACTGACCGATTACTTTTCTATCCCTACCTGCATCTACACCGTGGTTAATGGCGGCGATCAAGGAGCCGACAACCTTGATATTCAAGAGTTTGAGATCATTCCTGCCAGTCACATCGACTACCTCAACTCACTCAACATGGCCACTGAACTATTCTACACCCTCAAAAACGTGCTTGAGATCAAGGGCGCTATTCACGCAGTGGGGCTGGTGGGTGGCTACACGCCCAATCTCTACAGCAACTCTGATGTGTTTGAAATCTTGGTTGAGACCATCAAAGCTAGTAAATACACCTTTGCCCAAGACTTATTTTTTGGCATAGACACCGAGGCCTCAGCTCTGTTTGAAGGGGGAAAGTACCGACTCAAAGACAAGGCGCACGGCTACACAGCAGGCGAGCTTGCCCTCTACTACAAAAAATTGCGCTCACTCTACCATGTGTTTTATATTGAGGACCCCTTTCGCGAAGAAGACATCGATGACTGGCAGTCACTAGTCAAAGAAATGGGCGATACGACCCGAGTAGTCGCCGACACCCTGACTGCCACCAACCCCGAGCGTCTAGCCCAAGTTATTGACAGACAGCTGTGTAACAGTGTCCTGGTCAAACCAAACCAAGTAGGCACCATTTCAGAAACAATTGCCTTTGTCCAACTAGCAAAGCAGCACAACATCCAGACTATTGTCTCGCATCGTAGTGGTGAGACCTGTGATGACTTCATTGCTGATCTTGCTGTGGGTGTGGGAGTAGACTACGTCAAGTTTGGGCCGCCCAACAGAGGCGAGCGCGTCGCAAAGTACAACAGATTGTCACAGATTTACACCGAGTTGCAGTACAATGCCAACAACAACACTGTGGAACAACAATGACTGATACCACCACCAAACCTCCCATTACTTCAAGCATGCCCTTCACAGCACCCTACACCAGGCAAGATTATCGCGGACCAAAGCCAACGGTATTACTCATTCTTGACGGCTGGGGTATCGGCCCCTCGTATCCTGGCAACGCTATTGCGCGCGCCAACACACCCAACCTTGATGCCTACTGGATGACCTATCCCCACACTCAACTAGCTGCCTCTGGTGAAGCGGTCGGCTTACCCCACGGTGAAGACGGTAATACCGAGACAGGACACCTCAACATCGGGGCTGGACACATTGTGTACCAAGACCTACCTCGCATCAATATGTCGATAGCTGATGGCACCTTTGCTACCAACAACGCATTTTTAAATGCTGTTAGTCATGTGCGAAAAAACAACTCAGTGCTCCATATTATGGGGTTGGTGGGGGCAGGCGGGGTACACTCCAATATTGAGCATCTGTACGCACTGCTCAACCTATGCGCCACGCAGGGGTTAGAGCAGGTCTACATCCATGCCTTTACCGACGGGCGAGACTCACCGCCTACCTCTAGCATTACCTACCTCCAACACATCCAGCAAAAATGTAATGACTTGGGACTAGGCAAAATTGCAACCATCATGGGGCGCTACTACGCGATGGACAGAGACAAGCGCTGGGACCGTATCGAAACTGCCTACAACGCCATGACCATTGGCAACCCACAAGCCTGCACTACTGATGCTATTGCTGCACTGCAAGCACAGTACGATGCCGGCACCACCGATGAGTTTATCGAGCCTATTAACGTCTGTGATGAATCAGGAGAAAAACGACTCATTAAAAGTAATGACGGCGTCATTTTTTTCAATTATCGCATCGACAGACCAAGAGAGCTGACCCGCGCGTTCGTGATGCCAAATTTTGAAGAAGGGTTTTCCCACCAAGCATTCGATCCCTACAACGAAAAGTATAACAAAACCAATATTCAGGAGTCAGCAGAAGTTTCTACGTTTGTCAGGCAGGTGAAGCTGTCCAATCTGTACTTTGTGACCATGACCCAGTACGAAAAAAATGTGCCGACAGACGTGGCGTTTCCTCCACAAAACATCAAGATGCCGCTAGGAAAGATTCTCTCAATGAGGGGGCTCAGGCAGCTGCGAGTAGCAGAGACAGAAAAAGAGCGATTTGTGACCTACTACATGAACGGCCAACAAGAACATATCTATCCTGGCGAAGACAGGGTGATTGTCTACTCAAAAGGCGTCAAATCATACGATGATGCGCCAGAAATGAGTGCCAAAGAAATACAGCACGAGATCATTTATCGTGTGCGCCAAGACCAGTATGATGCCATCATCGCCAACATCTGCAACGGTGACATGGTAGGGCACACGGGCAACCTAGAGGCAACCATCGTAGCGTGTGAAATGGTAGATAAGGTAGTAGGGAAGATAGTAACCGAGGTGCTTGCCAAAGACGGCGTCGTGCTCATCACTGCCGATCACGGCAACGCAGAAGAGCTGATCAACACCCAGACAGGAGAAATAGACACCGAGCACTCCAACTTTCCCGTGCCTCTCTATATCATCGGCAGTCAATTTAAAAACAAAAACATGGTGCTGCCGAGTGGTATTCTGGCTGATGTAGCACCAACCATGCTCAAACTGATGGGCGTTGCCAAGCCAGAGTCAATGACTGGTCGAGCGCTGATCTAATCACGTCATTTCGACTCCCGATGTATATCGGGATTGGAGAAATCCCGCCCAGACTTCTCGACTACGCTCGAAGTGACAAGTGAAGTTGGTCGACATGACAGGTTGAGGCACATGGTAAAGCCAGGTAGAAGGGTTTAACTCCCTTTCATAAGGGGAGACCCCGAGCGAAGCGCGGGAGAAGGGTTTCACACCCAAAAATCCAATTTTTTCTGAAAATAAAGCATATTCTTACTTCTTTCCTATTTGATATATAAAGATCTACTTGCAAATTTGGGTTGCATTCGGATATGGTGTATGCAGTTCGGAAATGCTTCACCCGAATAGAGTATATCAAGAAGCATCACAGAAAGAGGGGCGCATGGCTGTAACCTTGTATAAACGACAGAGACAAATTGTAGATTTTATTGCCCAGTACATCCAGAAAAACGGCTACGCCCCCACGCTGCGCGAAATTGCCGATAGTATTGGCGTTTCATCACTAGCCACGGTACACGAGCACCTCCAGGCACTCGAGCGCAAAAATATCATCAAAAAGCACGAGGGCCAAACCAGAGGCATCGAGCTGGTCGACAAATCATTCATGCAGTTTAGCGAGAGCATTGACTTGCCACTGATGGGCTTTATCCAGGCTGGCGCTCCTATCGAGCCACACACCGAGCAAGACGCGACCTTCAAAGTTTCCCCCGAGATGATTAGTGGCAAAAAACGCTCATATGTCTTGCAGGTAAAAGGGCAGTCGATGATCGATGATCACATCGCTGATGGTGACTACGTGGTAGTAGAAGAAACAGATAGCGTCAATAACGGCGATATCGTGGTAGCACTCTTGGATAATGGCCTGGCTACGCTCAAACGCTTTTACAAAGAGATGACGCGCATTCGCCTAGAGCCGGCCAACGCCACCATGAGCCCTATCTATGCGACCAATGTCCAGGTACAAGGACGGGTGGTGGGATTGATCAGGAAGTTTCGGTATTAAGCGCAACGAAGTGTGGATGGGCTGTCTCCCTTTGTCATTTCGACTGGAGCAAAGCAGAATGGAGAAATCCTATCCAAGTATTCTCCCTAGGGGTCTGCACCTAAGCCATCTTCTCAAACAACCTGCCTGGGCTAAAACCGTCCTTCATAAACCCCACTCGGTAGTACTCATAGTGAGGTGTTATCTCTTTCACCATCTGCTTGGGGATTGCAAGATTTTGCGAGGCATGAAGGTCAAGCGCTTGTAGTTTGTGCCTTGTGTCGGCAACCAACACTCTGTGCGTACTCGCGTCATGGCCATCAAATGCATACTGCCATTTTTGCTTGCCCACTTCTGGACTCGGGCGAAAACAGGCAAAAAGCAACATGCCAACCTGGTGTTCTGCCTGGTGGCATGCTTTAGTAGTTGCCAGTGAAGTACCCACGTGGTCAAGGTGGTAGTACCAACCATCATGATCAAAGGTCACGAGCACATCTGGTGTAATAGTATCAATCACGCCGATAATGTCGCTTGTCAGTCGGCCCCAGACATCGTTATTTGAAATACCTCCGTCAGGATACCCAAGTTGGACACAGTCAGAAACCCCCAGGTGCATGCAAGCTGCGTGTAATTCTTTTGTTCTAATCTCTGTGGGCAGAAACGCTCTCTCTTCTTTTGAGAGTTTGTCTCGGTGGATTTCTCCTGCAGCAGCATCGGTAGTCATACACAATGCGACAGTGTCGCCTGCGTCTACCAACTGCTTGATCGTCCCCGCACACGCCACACTTTCGTCATCTGGATGGGCAAAAATAAATAGGTACTTCATTGGGTGCTAAACTCTCTCTCTTCATACTCCACACTATCATTAAAAAAACAACGAAGCAGGTACAAGTAGTCTGACAGACGATTCAGGTACTGAAGTAGAATGGGGGAGAGCTGGGCGGTTTGCATGTACTGGGTCAAGACTCGCTCACTACGCCTACACACAGATCGAGCAAGGTCGGCATGCGCACCCAACTCTGTTCCGCCAGGGTAGATAAACTTGGTGTGCCAGTCATCGGCTAGTTGGTTTTCCAGTACGGCAGCCTTTGTTTCTAGTTTTTCAAGCGCCTTACCCGACAAATGGGCTTTTGGCGAACGGGCCACTTCCGCCCCAATGTAAAACAGCGTGTCTTGGATCTCGAGCAAGTACTCTTTGTGCACTGCGAACTGGGTATCAAGCTGGGTGATAAGGAGTCCCACCCAAGAGTTAAGCTCATCAAGTGTGCCCAATACTTCAAAAACTGGATCACTTTTTGCCAGACGCTCACCATTTGCCAAACCACTCTCGCCACCATCGCCTGTTTTGGTGCTGATAGAGATGGGTTGTTTGAGACGCTGTTTTGTCATGTACAATAATTGTAGCATGCAGCTCGATATTCAGACCCACACTGATCAAAGTACTTTGTTACAACTACACAGAGAGTGGAATGAGCTACTACTAAACACATGGTACTCCACTATCTTTCAAACCCCCGAGTTTTATACTGCATGGTGGGATGTGTACGGCAAAGGCAACGCTCTGTACATCATTTCGGTTTGGGATGAAACAACGCTTGTTGGGCTAGCGCCGCTCTACCAAAATGAAGAGGGAGCACTCAATTTTCTGGGCGACCGAGATATCACCGACTATCAAGACATCATTGCTCACCACAACTACCAAGAAGCAGTCTTTGATGCTGTGTTTTCATACCTCGCAGAACACCACAAAGGAGTCGCTCTCAACCTCTTTTCGCTCTTGGAACACGCACCACTTCTCACATACCTAGAAAAAAGCTCTCTCAACTGGAGCGCGACACCACAGCCTGCCTTTAGCGAAAAAGAGAGTCAATCGTACCATCAAGTGTACTCTAGCATCAAGCTGCCAAATACTTGGGAAAAGTACCTAGAAAGTCTTGAAAGAAAACAGCGCCACGAGGTGCGACGCAAGTACAAAAAACTGAGGCAAAATCTGGAGCACTCGTTTGAGGTAATAACAGCTACCCAAGACAACCCGCAAGCAGTCGCAGAGTTTATCACGCTGCACAAGCTCTCAGCCCCGTACAAAGCTGAGTTTTGGGACGCAGAAAAAACAGCATTATTTCAAAAACTGTTGCAAACAGCAGGTGAAGCAGGATACCTCAAGTTATTTTTTTTGAAAGTTGAAGGTCAACCAGTCGCTAGCATGCTCATTTTTGATGTTAGAAGTGAGTACCAGCTGTATAACTCTGGCTACAACAGCCAGCTGTACCGAGAGTACAGCACTGGCCAGGTGCTGACCAGCTACACCATACGGCACGCCATAGAACAGGGGAAAAGGAGCTACTCATTCCTACGGGGAAATGAGGAGTATAAATTTCGCCTGGGGGCAGTCAGCCAAGATCTACTTGATGTGACGGTTGCGCTATAATCCCCTTCATGCAGTTCAAGCTCCACTCTTCCTACCAGCCTACAGGCGACCAGCCGCGTGCTATTAGCCAACTAGTAGAAGGCATTACAAACAACCAAGAACACCAGGTGCTTTTGGGCGTCACAGGCTCGGGCAAAACTTTTACCATGGCCAACGTCATAGAACAGGTGCAGAAACCAACGCTGGTAATAGCCCATAATAAAACGCTTGCTGCCCAACTGTACCAAGAGTTTCGCGACTTCTTCCCCGAAAATGCCGTGAGCTACTTTGTCTCGTACTACGACTACTACCAGCCAGAGGCCTACATCCCCACCACCGACACCTACATCGAAAAAGAAGCAACCATCAATGACGAAATAGACAAACTGCGCCTGGCAGCCACCACCAACCTCTTGACTCGAAAAGACGTGATCGTGATCGCCTCGGTCTCGTGCATCTACAACCTCGGCTCGCCAGTAGAGTACGGCAAGTACCTCCTCCAACTAGTCGAAGGCGAGGTCATCCAGCGTGAGAGTATTCTTTTACAGCTGGCCAACCTGCAGTACGACCGCTCGGATACTGACCTCAGGCGCGGCAGCTACCGCGTGCGCGGTGACAGCATTCAAGTCTGGCCAGCGTATGAAGACAAGGCAATTCACATCGACACCTTGAGCAACACCATCCAGTCCATTACCTGGATTGACCCTATTTCTGGCACAGCGGTGACACCATCAAATACCGAGTCTGAAAACGCGCGGCATAAGAGAACAATCATTTACCCTGCCAAGCACTATATGATGGACCCCAAGTCGCAGACAGAGTCATTCAAAGCAATAGAAGCCGACCTGCAAAAACGAGTGGCAGCACTAGAACAAGAAAACAAGGTGATCGAGGCCTACCGACTGAAACAAAAAGTATCGTATGATCTTGAGATGATGCGTGAGTTTGGCTTTGTCAATGGTATTGAAAACTACTCGCGTTACTTTGATGGTAGAAAACCAAATGACCCACCCTTTACCCTCCTTGATTACTTCACAGAAAATGTCAAAACGTTTGACGCAGATTCGTACTTGACCATCATCGATGAAAGCCACATGACGCTACCGCAAATCCGCGGTATGTACAACGGTGACCAGGCCAGAAAAAAAACATTGATCGAATACGGCTTTCGCCTGCCCAGCGCGCTGGACAATAGACCACTCCAATTTCACGAGTTTTTAGAAAAATCAGACCAGTTTACACATGTCTCTGCTACCCCCGAAGAATTGGAAATTTCCTATGCTGGCGGAAAGGTTGTAGAGCAGTTGATCCGCCCCACCGGGCTGGTTGACCCGACTATAGAGCTGCGGCCCATTGATGGGCAGATTGAAGATCTTGTGGCAGAAATTGTCCAAAGAAAGCAACGAGGCGAACGCGTGCTTGTCACCACCCTCACCAAAAAAATGGCCGAGGCCCTCACCGAGTACCTTAACAACCACGAAAAAATAGATATGTTGCTTGCAAAGCGAGAAGAAAGAAAAGAGGAAGTGGATGAAGAAACAACCTTGTGGAACCAAGAGTCACTACCAGTAGAACAAATGGAGATAGGCCCTATTGAACAAAAGTACTATCATCACTTGTCATTCCAGCCATCCCTTCTTATAAAAGAGGGGCACCTCTCACTACGAAGTGGTGAGGGGGGGGTGTTTGAGTATCCCAAAGTCGCCTACCTTCACTCTGACATCCAGACGTTGGAGCGCTCTGACATTCTTGACGACCTCAGGCGCGGGGAGTACGACGTGGTGGTGGGTATTAACTTGCTGCGGGAGGGGCTTGACCTACCAGAAGTGACACTGGTTGCTATTCTTGATGCTGATAAAGAGGGGTTCTTGCGCTCACGCACCTCGCTCATCCAAACTATGGGCAGGGCTGCCCGGCACGCTGATGGCCATGCTATTTTGTACGCAGACCGGCTGACTGGCTCGATGGAGCGCGCCATTGAAGAAACCCAACGCAGGAGACAAGCCCAGATTGCCTATAACCTGGAGCACAGTATTACCCCCCAGACTATCTCCAAACCCATCCGCGAGCGCATGGTAGAGAAAAAAGAGAGCGATGCAGAACAACATACTACAACAGAGTCGGTAGGCATGGTGGTACAGCTGAATAAAACTGAGCGCATAGACCTCTCGCAGATTGACCCGAATGCGCTGACTGCCTATGACAAAAAAAAGCTTGCGGCTAAATTAAAACGAAGAATGGCAGCGGCGGTGAAAGAAATGGACTTTGAGTTGGCGGCGGTGATCAGGGATGTGGTGCGGGAGTTGGAGTAGGGGAGAGAGAAAAACAGGCAGTAGAAATTGGATGGTACATTCTTGTAATTTTTCCTCCTAGAGAGTCACTATAATAAGGCCCTATATTATCGCCTTGCAAGCTAACCCACAGATTTTTTTCACTACTATTCTCACCTGCCATCAAAGATACTCTTTGACTAAAAAATACTGGCAACTCAAGATTGCTTCCTAAAGAAATACAGTAGTCATGCATTTTTTTAGCTAGTAGGTAGTTTTTCTCTCTTAAGTATTCTGGTTCTATGAACAAACAAAGCTGCGGCTCTTCTCCATAGTTCTCAGCGTATTCCATAACACGCACAATAACTCTGCCAATTATCTCATTTCTCTCATTCCTTATTTGTATTAATTTTATAGTACCGTTTTCAACAGTTGTGGGCAAGCATTCGCTATATAGCCCATTGTTCCAGCTTTGACAAGTCTCCACTGGCTCGACGCCACTATTAAGCAAGTCCATAAAATTGGTTGTTTCAACTATTTTGTATGACTCATTATTTTTGGCCGAAGGCCTATCTTGCATGCCTTTAGTTTCAACTATTTTGTATGACTCATTATTTTTGGCAAGGTTGTCCTGATTGAAAATATCCTCTATTGCTTGTTTGTCTGCTAAAAATTGGCGATCTCGCACTCCCCTTAATTCTACAACTGCACTAGTAAATTTTTCTTTTGCATCTTTGGATGAGGAAGATTCTGCAATGTTCCGGCCCAATGTTTCTACAGCAGAAACAAAACTTTGGTCATCTGATTGTTTTGCATGATAAATCATTTCTTCTACAAACCTTTTAACCGTCTCTAATCGAAATTGCTCATTTTGCTCATCACTAACGCTATCTACTAAGGAGAATGGCTCTTCTTCTTCCTTTAGCCATCTTTCATATTGATCAGCTGTCATTTTTGAAAGAAATGCGCTCCTAGATCTATCAAACTTAAAATCGGAAAAAGAGCCTTCCAAGTGGTGAAAAAAAGCTTCTTTAAAAATTTTTATTGCTCCAAATTCTTGCTTAGCAGTGAATGAAGAAAACAACTTTACCACAATTTCCAATAGGACTGATTGAGTTAAAGTCTCTATATTTTTTGTTAATAATGCTTTATAAGCATCATCATTTCCTATATCCATGATTTCTATCAACATAGTGATAAGCTGGGTTTTAATATTTTCTTCTGAAGAGCGTATATCTTCTCCTAAATCAATATGTTGCGCACCAAGCGAATCTAATGCATTGACCAACTCAAAAATCTTTCTGAGTTGACGCACGCCGTTTTTACTATCGGTAGCTTGGCCAACCAACATGGTAATAGTTCGGGCTTCTTCTTTTCCACGCAAGCCATATAAAAAACCAAAAACCATTGAAACTCTTGCTCTATGGCCATTAGCTAAGTCCTTCTTTTTATACATACTATTAATTTTTGTTTGCAAATGCTCATCGTCTGTGTATTGGCTAAAAATATTCAAAGGAAATGTGTATTCACCTGCTTCGTTTTGATGAGAAGCAAGCATTTTAGTCACAAATGATTCATGATGTCGCCAAAAGCTGAACGGAAAATTCATGACACACTCTTCAAGCTCAGGAATATGATTTTTTAAAATTCCTTCAATATTTCCATCTTCATCGCCATGTAAAAAATATGTTTGTATTAAATCGCTATCTACACCTTCTGAAGTAAGAAGCTCGACCACAGCATTTCTGGCCACATACTTCTCTGGGTCTGAAATAAAATCATTGGCATAATAACCTTCCCCATCATCTTTTATATATCTATGTACTAGTGATGTTTCATCTTTTGCAGCGTGCACAAGCAAATTAACTATTTTGCCTCGCTCAGATAATTGAATAAGCGAAGTAGTGTTTTCTTCTGAATTATTGAGAGCTATCTGAAAAAAAGCACGTGCAACAAATCGAGAGGTATGCTGTCCCTGACTATGGCTGAAATAATCCAAAAGCACGGGCAGGCTTTGGGGAGCATTAAGTTTCTCTAAAGTTATTGCTGCATGAGATGCTTCAAATGACTCACCCTGAATAAATGACTCAATATCTACCAGATGGTATTTAAGAATATATGACGCTAAATCGGGCGGGAAGGGCGCTTGTGAAGCAAGCAGTCTTAGTAGGATGTTTGAAAAAATAAGTCTTCTTCGCTCTAACAAATTATCAGAGCTTAAACCTAATTGAGATTGATAAGAAACTCCTAACAGATCAGCAATTTTTACTAAAAACATTAGCTTTTGATTTGGAATTGTAAAACTCGATGCAGAATCTAGATGTGTAAGAATATTTTCCAAATTTTTATCACCCGATTTATTTAAATTTTCAGAAATAGCAATAAGATCAACTTTTAAATCTTCTCTTATTTCAAGAATAAGGCTTTCAAAAAAATATAAAGACACATCTTTAATAACACGTTGTAAAAAGTTGTTCATTTCTGAAAATGCACGAAGGTGTTCTGGTGTAGGCTGCTGCGTCCTTCTTAAATCACTTACTGAAGCACTCACCATCAATACCGCACTATTAGTCATTTCTATTAACTGACTTCTATCAAGAATCACGTCATCAGAAGCGACAGATTCTCCTAATTGAGCTAATAGTTTTGTTGCATCAAAGCAATATTTTATTCTGGCAGAGACCACTTGTTGGAAAACTTTTTCTTTCAAAGAAATTTCCAACTCATCATCAGGAAAATTGTCAGGATTGTCTTCAAATAAGGGTAAATCTTTATGCTTTCTAGCGAAAGTATTAATTTCATCTATCCTATGCAAAATGTCACTTATCCAGCCAGCATGTTGCTCAAGCTGCTCAATACATTTACCTTCTTTTTTGGTTTTTGAAACATGATCTAGTTTTTGCCCTTCTGCCTCACTCATCCATCCATCATACCTCACGAACCAGCTATCAGTCGACTAACGAACGAGTACCTATCTTGATATAGCTGGTTGAAATAAACGAAATACATCTTCATGCAAGTTATCGTCGTACAAAGCTTCCGCTATATCTTGCTGTGAGATATGAGGCGTCGATCTGTTTTGCGAACCTTTGAAAACTAATGCAAGTAGTCGTTTCCAACCTAGTTTCTCTGGAACAAACTTCAAAAGGTGATCGTACCTCTTTCTATCATCTAAAACGCACTAACACTTCTCATTCTTATTATCTTCTTTTATGCTAACAGCATGTTTGAAACGGGTGATGTACCAAATAGCTTTAGTCAACTAATAGAGCCAGGGAATGACCAAGAGCCGCCTTTGATAGAAAAAGGTGATATAAAAAAAGGAGGCCAGTACTTAAAATTACTTGCTCGTTGGATAGGTTTTTCAAGACTAGAAAATATTACTGAATGTATCAGTCGAATAGAACTTTTAAAAAAATACGAACAAAAATCAGAAAACAAAGATAATCCTGAAACTTTAAAACCAACTTTGATAGATTCACCGTCTGGTGTTTTGCAACTTGCTTCCAACATAAACGAAGAAGTTGCTCGCTTGCATGATGTTGATCTCAAAAAAATATCAGAGGCGTTCATGCTGATTATAAAGCAGGTTGATGTTAGTGCTTCAAAAAGAGTTGGTGAAGGCTATTTTTCAAGTTATGTAGCAATTGTAGCTTTACATGCATTTTTCAAAAAATTTGACGTGACCAGCGAAAACAATCGCGAACAAAGGTTGTTAGAACATATATGCGCACAAACAAACATTGCTAAGAATGATTCTTTACCACACTACTTAACAGACACCAACTTTATACAGAATCTATTTCTTCAGACAGAAAATGGAAAACTTCCTTTTTACGATGATTCTCATTTCGTAGCTGAGCATGTTGGCTTAGCAACAGAAGAATACGTGCTTATGCATATAATCGCCTGGCTGTTTGATAACAAACTAACGGAGATTTTAAGTCTTGATGTGCAAGCACTTCTTAGAGAAGATGGATTGCTTGCTTTTTTTTCAGGAAAAGAAAAAAAACTAGTAAGACAAGCCTTATCATCTGCAAGAAATATCGACACCCAAAAAGACACGCCAGAGCTATTTCGACATTATGATACCTACAAAAAATTTCCTATAGATAAAATGGGAATTAGTCAAGACAAAAAAAATAGATTGCAACAGCTTTTAGTCGAAACAATGCCATATGATCCTTACTTACAAATAAAAGGCTCTACACTTACTTTGTATAAAGGTATTATGGGTTATGACAAGAAAACGATCCGTGTGGGAGGCAAGGCCAAGAAGAATAATTATACACAAAGAACATATCTGACAGGAGGAGGGATTGATTATGGGTTAAAAGGAAGTGAAGTTGCACACGCTCTTTTTGGATACACCAAACACTCTCGCTTTTTATCCTGGAGTTCTCAAAAGAGTGTTGCTGAGTCTTATTCTGGAAACGATGGTCATGTTGTCGAAATCGGCGTAGATCTAAAAAATAGTGATTGGGAGTCTATAAGGACGCTGTTTCTGCAAGAACTACTTCCAATTGAAGAAACTGCTGCTGCCCTAGGTCATGATTTAAATGATGACGAGACTTTTGAAACTGCTCTAGAAAACTTAAAAAATGCGATTAACTCGGGAGAATACCTACTTGCTGTTTCAGTAACAAATGGAGCGTTAAACGAAGTGAGCTAACATTCTCCCATCTCTGCTATACTACTCCTTCATGCAACAAGCCATAATCGTCGAGGGGGCCAGAGAACACAACCTCAAAAATATTAGTCTGACTATTCCAAAAAATAAGCTGGTCATTTTCACTGGCCTCTCGGGCAGCGGGAAAAGCTCTCTGGCGTTTGATACGTTGTATGCCGAAGGGCAGCGCAGGTATGTGGAAAGCCTCAGCTCGTACGCGCGGCAGTTTTTGGGTGTCATGCAAAAGCCCAATGTTGACCACATCGAGGGGCTCTCACCCGCTATCTCAATTGACCAAAAAACCACTTCGCACAACCCGCGCTCCACCGTAGGCACCATCACCGAGATCTATGACTACCTGAGGCTACTTTTTGCCAGAGTAGGTCGGCCACACTGCCCCAACTGCGGAAAAGAGATCAGCACTCAAAGTGTCGACCAGATTGTCGGTCACATCATGGAGGCAATAAAAGAGCGCGCCACAACAGCGCCAGCACGTATACTCCTGCTCTCACCCGTGGTGCGTGACAGGAAGGGGGAGTTTAGCAGCTTGCTGGAGACTATTCAAAAAAAAGGCTACCAACGGGTGCGCATCGACAACCAACTACACACCCTGGGTGAAGATATTTCTCTTATTAAAACCAACAAGCACACCATCTCTGCAGTTATCGACCGACTGGTCGTCAGCAAACAGCAACTCAAAGATGCTGAAGAGCGCAAGCGCCTGCGTAGTAGAATCGCCCAATCAGTTGAGGAGGCATTAAAACTCTCGGACGGCTTGGTCAGCCTCTCGTTCGTGCTCGATGAAAGTCTTGACTTCCCCGAGTATCCAGAACACTTTGACGACACACTCTACAGCGAGCAGCGAGCCTGCAGCGACTGTGGTATCTCAATTGCCGAGATCGAGCCCCGGTTGTTTTCGTTTAACTCGCCTCAAGGCGCGTGCCCTATGTGTAATGGTCTGGGGACGCTACTTAAGATTCACGAGCCTTCTGTGGTTGCCCCGGCCTTGACACTGAGTGAAGGCGCTATCATCCCCTTTGCCAAAGTACTGTCTGGTGATACCTGGTGGGCGCGCCTGGTGCGCACAGTGGTTGAGAGTGACACCCCCTATGACTTTCGAAAGACCGCCTTTGGCGAGATGAAAGCAGAGTTCCAAACACTACTGTTGTACGGCAACACCAAGACCTACACGGTGAAAGGGACCAATAGGCAGGGAGAGCTCACCCACATTCAAGAGCCGTTTGTCGGCTTCATCCCCGAGCTAGAAAAACGCTACGAAAACACTGATTCTGAATGGGTGCGACGCGACATCGAGCAGTACATGCACAAACAAACATGCCCCGACTGCCACGGTACCAGACTGACCGACGAAGCGCTCAGCGTCCACATTGCTGGGCAAAACATCGCCCAGATCACAAGTCTGCCCATCAACACCACGCTCTCGTGGATCACCCAGCTTTCTAGTAGTACTGACCTGAGTGATAAAGAAAAAACAATTGGAGAGTCGGTCATCAAGGAAATTGGCGAGCGACTTTCGTTTCTCGACTCGGTGGGGCTCAATTACCTCACGCTCCATAGAGAGGCCGCAACCTTGGCTGGCGGTGAAGCCCAGCGCATTCGCCTGGCTTCGCAAATTGGCACTGGCCTCACGGGCGTACTCTACATCTTGGATGAACCCACCATTGGCTTGCACCAACAAGACAATCATCGCCTCATAGAAACGCTCAAAAACTTGCAAGAAAAAGGCAACTCAGTGATCGTGGTAGAGCATGACCGTGACGTGATGCTCTCGGCTGACTACGTCTTTGACTTTGGCCCGCTGGCAGGGGAGGGCGGGGGGGCAATTGTGGCAGAGGGCACCCCGACGCAGATCATGAAAGACACAAAATCACTCACCGGCAAGTACCTAAGTCGCAAAAAAGACGTCATCAGGCCATCAAGTAAAGCAAAACACGCCCGAAGAGTTGTGTCAGACGAAAACATACAGCAGGCAGGGGAGATCCGCATTGCTGGCGCACATCATCACAACCTAAAACACATTGATGTCTCGTTTCCGCTAGGAAAGCTGACCGTCATCTCTGGCATCTCGGGTTCGGGCAAATCAACCCTTCTGCACGACACACTCTACACCAACCTAGCAAAACATCTGGGGCGCTCCATTGACGAACTACCCGGGCCCATCGACAGCATCATGGTGCCTGATCAAGTCTACTCGGTAAGTTTGATCGACCAAAACCCTATTGGTAAAACGCCCCGATCAAACCCTGCCACCTACACCAAGATGTTTGATTACATTAGAAAACTCTTTGCCAGCACTAAAGACGCGCGACTACGGGGCTACACAGCAGGACGGTTTAGCTTTAATGTTAAGGGGGGACGATGCGAAGCCTGCCAGGGAGACGGGCAACTCAAGATCGAGATGCAGTTTTTACCTGATGTATATGTCACGTGTGATGTCTGTGAGGGCAAACGCTACAACGAGGAAACGCTCGAGGTAGAGTATCACGACAAAAACATCTACCAGGTGCTCCAGATGAGTGTTGATGAGGCAGTCGCGTTTTTCAAACACCACACTTCGCTCGCTAAAAAAGCCAAGACGCTCCAAGAAGTGGGGCTTGGGTACATGCAGTTGGGCCAGCCAGCACCAACCTTAAGTGGGGGTGAGGCGCAACGCGTCAAACTAGCTAAAGAGCTCTCGGGCAGACAGTTTCAACACACCGTGTACTTGCTGGACGAGCCAACAACAGGACTGCACTTTGAAGACACACAAAAGCTGCTCAACGTTCTTGATAAACTAGTAGCCCAAGACAACACCGTGATTGTGATCGAGCACAACCTTGACATCATCAAAAATGCCGACTGGATCATCGATCTTGGGCCTGAGGGAGGGGAGGGCGGGGGGGAGATAGTCGCTGTTGGCACACCTACTCAGCTTGCAGAACATACAGACTCTGCTACTGGCAGGTATCTCAAAGCAGAGTTTGAAGTGGTGCGCTAAAACACGCTATACTCAAACAATGCGTTGTATCATTCTCAGCAGTGTCATATTTGTACTATCAGTGGTGGTGTTACCCAGCAGCATATTTGGACAAGAGCAAACCGACTTTTCAGCAACAGCTACCTATACCTACACCGTAGATGCTACTGGTCTCACCAGCGTTGAGCAGGCCTACACCGTCACCACCCACAATCCAGAAGTGTTTCTCAAAAACTATCAGATCTCGCTCAACAACCCCACTGTGACCAACATCACCGCGCAGGCAGGAGGTGCATCAGTCAGCCCGGTCATCGAGAATACCGACGATGGTACACGCATCACTATTCCACTACCTACAACAGTCGGGGCAGACAAAGAACAACAGTTTTTGGTACGTTACCAAACCGATACTATAAGCTCGACTGCTGGCGCAACCATGCAGATTTCTATCCCCAAACTTGCTCCTGACACTGCCATTACTACATTCCAAACAAAGGTAGTCACTCCACTCTCGTTTGGAGAACCCACCCAAGCTTCAGTACAGCCAACACGAATAGACACAACCAAAGATACCTTCACCACTATCTATGAAAATACTAGCCAGCCTATTTCACTTTTATACGGAAGCGAGCAGATCTTTTCTCTTTCATTACAACCAACACTCGAAAACAACAGCTCTGGCCTTGCCACTGCCCAAGTCGCCCTGCCACCCGACACCCCCCATCAACGCGTTGCGTACACACTACTTGACCCCCAGCCCGAAAGTATACAAAGCGACACAGATGGCAACTGGATTGCCACCTACCCGCTGGAGGCAAAAGAGATACTCAAGCCTGCTATTGAGCTCTTGGTCCGCACCAGCCTTACCGCTGATAGTACTATTGCTGCCACACCGCCTGCCGATACTTTCACAGACGCCCAGCCATTTTGGCCAACGAGCGATGCAACCATTTCACAACTGGCAAAAGCACACCATGGGGCAGAGCAAAGCTACCACTACGTGCTCGACACTTTGCAGTACAAACCAACCATCACAGGAGATGAAAAACGACTTGGAGCTATCAAAGCGCTTGGCTCACCAGATCAAGCAACCTGCCAAGAGTACACTGATCTACTCATCACCCTCCTGAGAGCCCAAGACATTTCTGCTCGCAGAGTAGTGGGCTATGCGCATCCCTACAGCCCCAACACGCCCACCTACCTAGATGGCACATCATTGCATGCCTGGGTAGAGTACTTTAGTACGGTAAAGCAGCAGTGGATGAGGGTCGACCCCACCTGGCAGGATACCAGTGGACTCCACTACTTTTCGTCGTTCGATCTGGGTCACATTGTCTTTGCTATCAATGGTATCTCAAGCCAGCTACCACCAGCCCCACCACTCAGTGAGACGACTTCTGTCTCATTTACCGACTCATTTCCTCCAGCTCCAGACACTATACAGCTCACCATAGACGAAATGCGCTCAATTTCTCCTGGAGAGTACTTGATTACTCTGACCAACACGAGCGGTCAAGCCATCCATAATCTGTCTCTCAATGTTGCCGCACCCAATCCAGCAATCACCGCCACTTTGCAGAACCATGAAAGATTTTCTATACTACCGTATCAAACACGAGAACTACCCGTCCTCTTTTCAAGCACGCAAAGCGACGGTCCAGTAAGTGAAGTACATATCTCTCTAAGCAACCAAGCACACACCTATGTCCAGCACGCAATCGCCATCACCCCCCGCTACGGACCACTCACCTGGTTCACACGCTACAAAACAGTCGCGATCGTGGCATGTCTCGCTCTTGCAGGCACCATCATCGCCGGGAGTGTACTGGTTTTTAGACGATCAAAAAAACGTTCTCTACGTCGGTAAGGCCAAGCACCTCAAAAAACGCCTCACCTCCTACACCCACGAAGTTCGCCTCTCAAGTCGCATCAAACAGATGGTGGCCTCTGCTACTCAGGTGCAGTACCAAGTGCTGGAAAACGAGCTTGAGGCCCTCCTTGTAGAGGCCGAGCTTGTCCGCTCATACCAACCGCACTACAACATTCTCTTAAAAGACGACAAGAGCGAGCTCTACATCTTGATCACGAAAGAACCATTTCCTCGAGTGTTACAAGTACGAAAAAAAGAGTTGCCTACTATTGACCAAAAAGGGACTAGTATTGGTCCATTTCAAAGTGCGTACAGGGTGCGCGAGGTGCTCAAGATCGTTCGTCCTATCTTCCCCTGGTGTAATGCGCCCAGGAATACCAGTCGAGCATGCTTTTACCGTCACATTGAGCTCTGCCCTGGTGTTTGCACTCACAGCATAGATCAAGAGAGCTACCAAGAGAACATCAAAGACCTGACCACATTTCTGCGAGGGAAAACACGCAGTATCACTCGCCAACTACAACATGAGTTGCGAGAGGCAATCAAGGCTCAAGAGTTTGAACACGCAGCACAACTGCGAGACCAACTGCAGTTAATTGAAGAGGTAACCCAACCTTCGTACCAACTCAAGCCTCAGCTCACTACCCCTTCTTTGGTCAGTGATGCTGAACATGGCCTCAAGCAACTGCGCAGCGTTCTACGCGACCACCTCTTTTTGCCAAAACACTACCCACTACATCGCATCGAGGCATACGACGTAAGCAACATCAGCGGCACCAACCCGGCAGTTGCCATGGTCACTGCTATTGAGGGCATAATGAAACCGGCGAAGTATCGCCTCTTTAATATTCGCACACTCAACACCCCCAACGACTACCAGATGATGAAAGAAGCGCTCGCGAGGCGGCAAAACCACCCAGAGTGGGGCATACCCGACCTAGTAGTAATCGACGGGGGAAAAGGGCAATTGCGGGCAGCACTCAGCGTCTGGCAGTGGGACACGCCCGTCATCAGCATTGCCAAAAACCCAGATAGACTTATCATCCCCAAGCTCAACTGGCCGGCAGTTGCTGCTCAACCCACAGAGGAAAGAAACCTCACCAAGCATCTAGAGTACTACCAGCTCACGCTACCAGAAACTCATAAAGGCTTGCGCCTGATACAACAAACGCGCGACGAAGCGCACCGCTTTTCCAAAAAACAACATGCAAAAAGAAGGGAAAAAGAGATGCTCGGGTTACTCTAAAGAGCTCTCTTGAATCAAAATTTCGTTGATCTGTTGCAGTAACAATGGCACATTTGTTTGAACAATCTCCCACACAATTTCCAGATCTAAATCAGCATAGTCATGCACAACAACATTCCTAAAATCAATATAATCTCCCTCCATTGAATCTGGGAGTACTTTTCTCTAAACACGGGGGAAGTATTGCCTGCCGCTTCCCCTACAATCTCTAAATTTCTAGCCAAAGCATCTTGATCCCACTCACTCTCACAAAGCAATTCATATGTATTACTCGATGAAAAAGCAAGTACTTTTTCGAGAGCCTCTTTCATGTGGTGAACATAGACCAAGTTATCTCTGCTCATAGCAAATCCTGTTTTCAACTATCAATATACGGTTGCAGGTGTTTGTTGACGCTACGATACGTAACAAGATCAACGTTCTTTTGTAAAACATCTTCTAGCTCATGTTTGAGTGTTATAAACGATATGCCCATATTGGGCGGTGGTTCAATTAAAATATCTACATCACTACCTTCAACCTGCTCTTCTCGAGCATACGATCCAAACAGAGACGCTTTTTTCACTCCATATTTGTCTAAGATGGGAACTATAAGTAGTGTAATATCCATTTAGTTAATTTAACAGAAAAAGCATGAAATAAAGAGCTAAAAAACCATCGCTATCATTCTTTGAAGTAATCGAAGTAGTACGGAAGTGAGCACCATGGTCCCAAAATAGCCCAACTGCACACCAAACAACAGCACTGGAGTCAATGTTGCTCCTGGAACAAGAAAAAGAGCAAGCCATAACGAACACAGCGCAATCACCAGTCGAAACAGGCCGAAGGTCACGATAGACAAGGGCAAGCTTACTACTCGCAACACCGGCTCTACCAGCACAACCGAGAGTGTGTACACACCAACTGCCAACGCAAACGACACCCAATCAGTAAATCCCAACAGAGGAGTGTACTGCACAATTACAAATGAGAGGGTCACTCGAACGAAGATTTTCATACTGTGCGCATTTTTTGGTATGTGAGCTATGCAAATGATATACTACAAGTAGTATGAAGCGCATATCTACTATACTATCTTTGTTCACCCTGTGTTTTGGAACATTCCTCCTATCTACCTCGCTGATACAAGCTCAAGTCGCTACCCCTACCCTCACGGAAATTGAACTCACACAAGTCGAAAGTACGGGGAGTGCCACCAGTACAGAAAGTGCTGAAGCCTCAGCAGCCGCAGTCCTTGAGGCAGAACTACAAGAAAAAAAAGATGCTGATATTACCACACCAGCCTCAAAAGAAAAAAGTAAGCTGGCAGCCTACCTCGATGAACATCCTATCGGGCCACTTGCTTGGCACAACGTGCTGCAGCACGCCACACGCAACGCCATCAATAATGGTCTTTCAGCAAACATCATCGTGCTCTTGATCCTCTTTCCCATTATTGCCTCGATCATTGCCACCTCCAGACATATCATTGGCTTGCAAGGGTTTGGTGTCTACATTCCAGCGGTACTCTCGGTGGCATTTGTCTCGACTGGCATTCTCCCAGGTTTAATTATATTTCTGATTGTGCTCCTTGCCTCAATCGGCATGCGCGTGCTGCTGCGGCACGCAAAACTGCAGTACCTACCACGCACGGCTATGATGCTGTGGGGCGTATCACTCGTCACACTTGCACTTTTACTGCTTGCCTCGTTCTTTAACGTACAGTCGTTTTTGAGTCTGAGCATCTTCCCACTCTTGATTATCATTCTCCTTACAGAAAACTTCACCGAAACACAACTAAAAGTAAGTAAAGAAAAAGCATTCAACTTGACTGTGGAAACAATTATCCTTGCAGTGTTGTGTTCACTCTTGGTTAGTTCTGAAACGGTCCAACAAGCAGTCTTGCTCCACCCAGAAGTCACTATTCTACTAGTGGCAGTTGCCAACTTTGTAGTGGGTAGGTATACGGGCTTGAGACTGCTTGAGTTCGTGAGATTTCGCTCAATTATGGAGAAATAATCATGCCAAAAGCACACGATATCTTGGGCATGAATGCGCGCAATAGTCAGTACATTTCCCAAAATAACACCCAGGCAAAATCAGTGGCGAGCTCAAAGTATGCCACCAAGATCTTGCTGGAAGATAACAACATCCCAACACCCAAAATCTACGCTATCTTAGCCACCAATGAAGATGTACAAGACTTTGACTGGAAAAGCATTGAGGGCAGCTTTGTGGTCAAACCGACCAATGGCCACGCTGGAAAAGGTGTGCTTATCTTAAATAAAAAAAGCAAACATACCGATACTTGGTCTAACACGCTCGGTCAGCAACTCTCACCAGACGATATCAAGCTGC
>JACKFY010000006.1 GCA_020632235.1 Pseudomonadales bacterium
GGTCGAGTCTCACCGTTGTACGCACTAGGTTTTGTGGCATAGTACGTGTCATTTTGACAGCAAGACAGCAATATGTCAAGTTGGGATTTTGCGCATAGTTGGGTATACTACACATCCAGATGTCACGATTTGCAGCCAAACACACCTCTAATGATGATCTTGCTGGAACCAGGGAGTACGAACATGGTTATTCGTATAGCACGAGTGGGTACGCCCACATCTCAAAGCCAGGCCACTCCGCCCGCGTGGTGTCTGAAATTTCGCATATAAAGCAAGAACCGGCATGGATGGAAGAAAAGCGTCTGGCGGCCTACGATCGCTTTACTGGCATGCAGCTTCCTGGTTGGGGAGCCGATCTTTCTGATATCGACTTTGATCGCATTCATTACTATCTTAAACCCACTGATGAACAAGCTAACTCTTGGGACGACGTACCAACCGAGGTCAAGGAAACCTTTGAAAAACTAGGCATTCCTGAGGCCGAGCGGAGTGTCCTGGCTGGAGTGAAAGCCCAGTATGATAGTGAGGTAGTGTATGGCTCCTTGCAAAAAAACCTAGCAGACCAAGGGGTCGTCTTTCTCTCGATGGACGAAGGCTTGCGACAATACCCCGAGCTGGTCAAGGAGTACTTTGGCACGCTCATTCCTGCTGGTGACAACATGTTTGCTGCCCTCAATACTGCCGTCTGGTCTGGCGGGTCGTTTGTGTATGTACCTCCCAATACGCAAGTAACCCAGCCGCTCCAGGCTTACTTTCGTATCAATGCTGAAAACGCAGGGCAGTTTGAGCGTACTCTGATTATTGTAGATGAAGGAGCACGTGTGCATTATATTGAGGGATGTACCGCGCCAAATTTTAGTTCTGGCTCGCTACATTCTGCCGTGGTTGAAATTTTTGTCAAAAAAGGGGCACAATGTCAGTACACAACGGTCCAAAATTGGTACAAGAATGTGTACAACTTGGTCACCAAGCGTGCCAGTGTTGATGAAGACGCGCAGATGATCTGGACAGACTTTAACATGGGCTCCAAGGTAACGATGAAGTACCCTAGTTTTATCTTGAAAGGTAGAGGCGCCAGAGGCGAGACGCTCTCGATGGCGCTGGCAGGAGCAGGCCAGCACCAGGACACAGGGTCGAAGGCTATTCACCTCGCACCCCACACCTCTTCGAGTATTATCTCAAAATCAATTTCAAAAGATGGGGGAAGAACCAGCTATCGAGGTCTTGTAAATGTGGGACCAAACGCCCAAAACGCCCAAAACACGGTCATCTGCGACGCGCTGTTGCTTGATAGTACCTCGCGCTCTGACACCTATCCAGTAGATAAAATTTTTAACTCACAGGTGGCCATTCAGCACGAGGCAACAGTGTCCAAAATAGGTGATGACCAGCTGTTTTATCTGATGAGTCGTGGAGTCACCGAGGAAACCGCCCGCAAGATGATCGTCAATGGCTTTGTAGAAGACTTGGTGCGCAAGCTGCCGTTT